>NZ_BAFU01000023.1 GCF_000308495.1 Nocardia brevicatena NBRC 12119
TTGAGGCCGCGCCTTCGGCGCGGCGTGTTCGCGGCCTTCAGGTCTCGTGTTTCGGCGCCCGAGACTCGCGCCTTCGGCGCATGCGCTTCGGGCGCCGGAACACGAGACGGCCGCGAACGGGGCCGCGACGGCGCAGCCCCGACGGGGAGATGAATCGGTAGAGACGGGGAGATGAATCGGTAGAGGTCGCGGCGTTTTCGGGGTGAGGGCTTGGTGGGTTTCGGGTCGCTGTTCGGTGGTGCGCGTCGGGGATGGGGGGTTGGTGGGGTGCGGTGGGTAGGTGATGAAGGGTCCGGCGTGTCGCGACAGGGGGTTGTGGGTGAGCGGGTTCGGGGCAAAGTGGTGCCAGACTGGGGGCTATGGCAGTTATCGGTGGCTCCGGTGAGTTCGGGGTCCGGTCGGTGGACGATCGGGTCGCGCGCTCGGATGCCGCGATCGCCGCGGCGGGCGGTGACCTGGTCGCGCTCTCGCACGATATCCACCGCGAACCCGAACTGGCCTTCGAGGAGACCCGCAGTGTGGCGAAAGTGCTCGCACCGCTGGCCGAACGCGGTTTCGAGATCGAGCGCGGGGTCGCCGAACTGCCCACGGCGTTCCGGGCCCGCTACGGCAGCGGGGCGCTGACGGTCGGGCTGTGCGCCGAATACGACGCGCTCCCCGAACTGGGACATGCCTGTGGGCACAACATCATCGCCGCGGCGGCGGTGGGGGCGGCACTCGGGCTGGCCGAGGTGGCCGACGAGCTCGATATCACCGTCCTGGTACTCGGCACCCCCGCGGAGGAGAGCGGTGGCGGCAAAGTGCTCATGCTCGAACGCGGTGCCTTCGACGATGCGGCGCTGGCCATGATGGTGCATCCGGGCCCGTACGATATCGCCGGCGCGCGGTCCCTGGCGCTGGCCGATCTGTCCGTGGTTTTCCACGGTCGGGAAGCGCACGCCAGCGCCGCCCCGGAAGAAGGCCGCAACGCGGGCGACGCGGTGACGATCGCGCAGGTCGCTCTCGGCCTGCTGCGGCAGCACCTGCGGCCCGGCCAGCAACTTCACGGTATAGTCGGCGACGGCGGCGTAGCCCCGAACATCGTGCCCGGCCGTGCGGAACTGCTGTACTACCTACGCGCAGTCGACTCCGCATCCCTCGGCGATCTGATGCGACGTGCGTCGGCTTGCTTCGAGGCGGGCGCCCTCGCGGCCGGCTGCACCCACGAAATACGGATGCTCGCTCCGACCTACACCGAGCTCACGCCCGACCCGGCACTACTGGCTGCCTATCGAGAGCAGATCGCCGGACTGGGCCGGGTGCCGATCGCACCCGAGCTCGAGGCGCAGCGACCGCTCGGCAGTACGGACATGGGCAATGTGACCAATGTCCTCCCGGGGATTCACCCCGTCATCGGCATCGATGCCGGTGGCTCGGTGACCCATCAGCCCGGGTTCGCGGCGGCAAGTGTGAACGCCTCGGCCGATCGCGCCGTGTTGGACGGGGCGACGGCGCTCGCGCGTACCGCAATCGCGGTCGCCGGCGATGAAATGCACAAGGAGAGATTGTTGCAGGGGGTCGTTCGACGACAGGAGGATATTCGGTGAGCACAAGCGGCCGTTCGGTGCGCAGCGGACAGGACGCGGTCGAGGCGTGGCTGGCCGAGCACACGGTCGATCTCGTCCAATGGCGCAGGCATATCCACGCCAACCCGGAACTTTCCCGCACCGAATTCGCCACCACCGAATTCGTCGGCACCTGGCTGACCAAGGCCGGGCTCACCCCCCGGGTACTACCCGGTGGCACCGGTCTGATCTGTGATATCGGTCCCGACGACGGCCCACGGATCGCCCTGCGCGCCGATATGGACGCCTTGCCGCTGCAGGAATTCACCGGCCACGATTTCGCCTCCACCGTTCCCGGTGTCTCGCACGCCTGCGGCCACGACGCGCACACCACCATTCTGCTCGGCACCGCGCTGGCGCTGGCCGACCTGGATCTACCGGTGGGTATCCGACTGATCTTCCAGCATGCCGAGGAGGTCATGCCCGGCGGCGCGCTGGATGTGGTCGACACGGGAGCCCTGGCGGGTATCGAGCGCATCTTCGCGCTGCACTGCGATCCGCGTCTGGAAGTGGGACGGGTGGGTATCCGGGTCGGCGCCATCACCTCCGCCGCCGACACCGTGGAACTGGTGCTGGACTCGCCCGGCGGCCACACCTCCCGCCCCCACTTGACCAGCGACCTGGTCTACGCCATCGGCACCGTCATCACCGGCCTGCCCGGGCTGCTCAGCCGTCGTATCGACCCGCGCACCAGTACGGTCATGGTGTGGGGTGCGGTGAGCGCCGGTAAGGCCCCCAACGCGATCCCGCAGACCGGCATGCTCACCGGCACCGTCCGCACCGGCGACCACGCCACCTGGTCGCTGCTGGAACCGATGGTGCACGAGATCGTCGACGGACTGTTGGCCCCCACCGGCGTCCGCTACCAGCTCAACTACCGCCGCGGTGTGCCGCCGGTGGTCAACGACGAGCATTCGGTCCGCATGTTCGAACGGGCCATCGCCGAGCTGGGTCCCAACGCGCTCGCCGACACCCCGCAGTCCGGGGGCGGGGAAGACTTCTCCTGGTATCTGGAAGAAGTCCCCGGTGCCATGGCCCGCCTGGGCGTGTGGTCCGGTCAGGGCGAACAGCTCGACCTGCACCAGCCCACATTCGACCTGGACGAACGCGCCCTCGCCGTCGGTGTGCGCACCTTCACGAATATTGTGTTCGATTTCGATCGCGCCGCCTCCGGCGGCGCGGGGTTGCGCCCCTGACGGGTCTCGCGTTTCGGCCCCCGAGACTCGTGCCTTCGGCGCATGCGCTTCGGGGGCCGAAACGCGAGACGGGCCGCAACCCTTTGAGGGCCTCGTAAGACTCGGCACCTGGCACCTGGGGACGGTGGGGTCTGGGGATCTCGGTTGATACGGGCGGTGGGGTGGGTGCCCGATCGGTTTCGGGCCGGGAACTCAGGTGAAGTTGTTGCCGGGGCCTACGTTGCGGCTGTTGCGGGTGCGCAGGGCGTGCACGTAGTCTTCCGGCGCTCCGGCCTTCTCCGCCGCGTCCGCCATCACGCCGATGTACCGTGCCGACGGCAGACCACCCTCGTACGCGTCGAGCACATACAGCCACGCCAGGATCGGTTCGGTCCCGCTGCCGGGATTCGGTGTCACCCGCAGTCGGATCTTGCGGTGGATACCGAAATCCGAGCCTTCCCACCGGTCCAGCCGCTGCTCGTCCTCCGGGGAGACGTCGTAGAGCACGACGAAGACGCGTGAGCCGGGTTCCTCCACCACCGTGGCCAGCGGGCCCTCCCAGCCGATATCGTCTCCGCTGAAGGTGAGTCGCCAGCCCTCCAACCAGCCTGTTCCGAACATGGGGGAGTGCGGACAGCGCTCGAGCATCTGGGTCGAGTCCATGTTGGACCCGTAAGCGGCGTAGATCGGCACGGTAGGAAAGGGTAGCCGGTACCCCATCGAGTGTGTTTGTCGCCGCGTCGATGGGCGCGGCCGGACATTGGTCCGCCGCCGGTCGCGGCGGAGTCGGAGCAGCGGCGACCCGCGCACGCGCACCTGTTCGTCACGACCGATAACGTTGACGAGTGCCGGAGATCCCGGTCCGAACTGTTCGAGCGGAGGGGTGCATGACCCGTATTGCGATCATCGGTGGTGGACCGGCCGGCTACGAGGCTGCGCTGGTGGCGGCTCAACACGGGGCCGAGGTCGCGTTGATCGATTCGGACGGTATCGGCGGGGCCTGTGTGCTCTGGGACTGTGTGCCGTCGAAGACGTTCATCGCCTCCACCGGTGTGCGCACCGATCTGCGACGCGCCCGCAACCTCGGGATCACGCTCGATCCGAGCCAGGCGGAGGTCCGGCTGCCCGAGGTGCACGAGCGGGTGAAGGCATTGGCGCTGGCCCAGTCATCGGATATCAGCTCCAAGCTGAAGACCGCGGGAGTGCGGGTGCTGGCGGGTCGGGGGCGGCTGCTGGACGGCGGCGCGGGGCGGGTGACGCACCGGGTCGAGGCACGGCTCGCCGACGGGACGCAGGAGATCGTCGAGGCCGAAGTGGTGCTGATCGCGACCGGCGCCAGTCCGCGGGTGCTGCCCGGAGCCGTACCGGACGGGGAACGCATCCTGAACTGGCGCCGGCTCTATGACCTGACGGAACCGCCGGAGACACTGGTGGTGGTGGGTTCCGGTGTGACGGGCGCCGAGTTCGTCTCCGCCTACACCGAGATGGGCGTGCAGGTGAAGCTGGTGTCCAGCCGGGACCGGGTGCTGCCGGGTGAGGACGCCGACGCCGCCCTGGTGCTCGAGGACGCCTTCGCCGAACGCGGGGTCGAGCTGATCAGGAACGCGCGGGCCGATTCCGTGCGGCGGACCGACAGCGGTGTCGAGGTGATGCTGGCCGACGGCCGCACGGTGACCGGCTCGCATGCCCTGATGACCGTCGGCTCCACCCCGAACACCACCGATCTGGGTCTGGAGCAGGTGGGTATCGAGTTGGATCGCGGCGGTTACCTGCGGGTGGACCGGGTCTCCCGCACCGCTGTGCCCGGTATCTACGCCGCGGGCGACTGCACCGGACTGCTGCCGTTGGCGTCGGTGGCCGCTATGCAGGGGCGGATCGCGATGTATCACGCGCTCGGCGAGGGGGTGAGTCCGATTCGGCTCAAGACCGTCGCGTCGGCGGTGTTCACCCGTCCGGAGATCGCCACGGTCGGGGTGAGCCAGACGGCCATCGACAATGGTGAAGTGCTCGCCCGCACGGTGATGTTGCCGCTGAACACCAATCCGCGGGCCAAGATGTCGGGCCTGCGGCGCGGGTTCGTCAAGATCTTCTGTCGTCCCGCCACCGGTGTGGTGATCGGCGGTGTGGTGGTGGCGCCGATCGCCTCCGAGCTGATTCTGCCGATCGCGCTGGCGGTGCAGAACAATTTGACGGTCACCGACCTGGCGCAGACCTTCTCGGTGTACCCGTCGCTGACCGGCTCGGTGACCGAGGCCGCGCGGCAGCTCATGCGGCACGACGACCTGGGCTGAGCGCCGGGGGCATACGCGCAGGTGGTTCCGCAGGCGCCGGAACCTGTTGTCCGCAGGCGGTTCCGATACCCCCTTCGACCGGTAGGTCTTCCTCCTGGTGGGATGCCTTCGCCGCGTTGCCGTATCGGCCCGGGTGTGATTCACTTCCGGGGCAGAGATGCGATCGGCGGGCGGTCGCGTGGTTTGTTGTCGGGGGGCTCGCCCTATCCGGGCGCGAACGGCGAACGGCCCCGGGTCGTTCCGTTGTCGCGTATCTCGTCAGTGTGATGACTGGGTGCGGGTCGGTAGGGCCGCATTCGAGAGGGATTGGGCGAGAAGTGAGACATCATAAGCCGAATCGGGCGCAGCGCACCGCGGTGAGTACCTCGCTGCCGTTGGCCGCGGCGGCCGCTGTGGCCACGCTCTTCGCGTCGCCCGCGGGGGCCGCTCCGAACGATCAGCCGGCCACGCCGAGCACTCCGGCTCCGGTGCAGCCCGGTACCACCGATCCTGAGCAGGGTCCGCAGACCACGCAGCCGAGCCCGAGCCAGCCGGGCGTGCAGGACCCGCGGGACCGGCAGGACGGGCAGAACAACCCGCCGACACCGAGCCAGCCGGGTGTTGTGACCCCGGAGCAGGATTCCGGACCCGAGGGCCAGAAGCCGACCCGGCCCGTTCAGCCGGGTGTCACCCCGCCGCGCGTGGCGCCGCTGCCGGTGCCGGGTCAGCCCGGTCCCACGGATCCGGCGCTGACCCCGCGCGAGCCGGGAGCGCCCGCTCCCGAGGGGGCGGCTCCGCGGACCCCGCCTCCGGGTGCCGACGGTGCCGTGGCCCCCGGTTCCGAGGCCCCCGCTCCGGAAATGGACACCCTGGTCCAGCCGGAGGCCTGGGTTCCCCGCTTCGAATCGGCCCCCGCCGCGCCGGTGGTCGAGATGCAGGGACCGCACGCGGAGTTCGGCGCCAGCGTCGACGGTGGCAGCCTGCTTCCCGGCCATATCGCGAATACGCACCACTTCACCAACGAGTCGGGTTATGTCGGCACCGTCGGCTACCGGACGCCGGACGGCCCCGGCGAGGCCGGGGTGTCGGTCGAGTTCGTCGATGTGAACACCATCAAGGTGGACGCCTTCGTGGGCGGACCGGGTCTGGCGGACCAGAAGGTCGGCACCGTGATCGACACCACCCAGGTGAACGCCGCTCGCGCGGCCGTGGAACAGTGGATCGCCACCCAGCCGGGTGGTCAGGCCGCACTCGATGCCGCGGCGCAGATCAAGCCGCCGCCGGTGTTCCCCGCGGGCGACTTCGGGCCGCAGACGATCAACCTCGGTGGCGCCACCACCCAGTGGGGTGGTTCACTCCAGTACTGACATGGGCAGATCGGACGGGTGGGGCGGTTGCTGTGTGCGGCCGCCCCACCCGTGTGTCCTGGAAAGGGATGGGCTGTGACGGGCGAGGGTGAAGGCAGCAACAGCGGTTCCGATAAGGCCGACTTCGGTCCGCCGACCGGTGAGTTCGGTCCGCCGGTTTCCGATTTCGGTCCACCGACGGGGGAACTGCCCGTCCCGGGATGGCAGCCCGAGTCGGCACCGGAGAATTCCGAGCTCACCTGGCGGCCGGCCATGGAATCCGCGCCGTCCCCGTCGGTGCCCGCCCCTGCACCGCAGTTCCGGGCGCCGGACAGCGGCACGCCGGAGATGTCCAGGCCGGTGTTTCGGCCTGCCCCGGACGCTTTCGGTCCGGAGCTGTCGGTCCCGGTATCCCGGCCTGTTCCAGAGTCGACTTTCGGTCCAGAGTTGTCGTCGCCGGTGTTTCGTCCCGCGCCGCGGGAACAGGACGCGGACACCACCGTCCGCCATCCGATCGACCGGGATACCCGGTGGAGTCCTTCCTCGGCCGATACGTCGGCGTCGTCGACCGAGCGGTCCGGATCGGCCGAGAGCCATTCACCGTCCGGCCTGTCCTGGGACAACGACCCGATCGCGCAGCAACTCACGCCGCAGTCCGTGGCGAGCGCGCTGACCCCGGCCAAGCGCCGCACCTCGACCGGTAACCGACTGGTCCTGATCGCCGCCGTGGTCGTGGCCGTATTCGCCGTCGCCGCCGGGGTGTGGGCGCTGATCCGGGGCACAGGCACGGATAGCACCGCCGCCCCGGCGCCTCCCGCCGGCGGCGCCACGTTGGACTGCCCGGCCACCCAGGACGGGAAAATGACCACCGGCAACGGCCCGGGGGACACCGCCAGCGGGGCGGGCGCGATCCTCGGTTTCCAGCATGCGTACTACTCCGATCGTGACGCGACCCTGGCGCATACGTTCGCGGCATCGGGCGCGAACCTGCTGGCGCCCGCCGAACTGCAGAAGGCCATCGACGAGCAGATCCCGCAGGGCACGACCTATTGTCTGCGCATCGTGGAAACGGCCCCGGATCACTTCAATGTGGAGATCACCGAGCTTCGTCCCGACGGTACCCGGTTGGTGTACTGGCAGGGCGTCACGACCGTGAACCGGGACGGGCGGACCCTTATCCAGTTGATCGACCCGTACGAGTAGTAACGAGCACTGCTCGTAGCAGGCTGTCGCAACCCTTTGTGCCCGGGACGGGACGGATTCGTTCCTTGCTCCCGGAATCGACCGTCTGCCGGCCGGTTCGGTATCGCTCATGCGGAGTATTGCCGTGGTCGCTCCCCGTCGGCCGGGTATATCGACGAACCGCACCGACACGCCTCGCCGCGGTGCCGGCCGAGTGTCGCTACGGACTGCCCTCGATAGATCCGAATTCCGAGCGGTCCCCTCGCGGTCCGGGTTGGGCGTACCGGTAACTCGACCCCATCTCGGAATCGGGTGGGGTCGAATCGTGTGAGGGCGAAACGGCGAGCCACCCGTGTCGGAGCGAGGCCGGTGTGGGAGCGCGGTGATGGCCGGGTACGGAATTGACCTTTCTCAAAATATGAGACAACAATTTCATATTATGGTAAGCGTATGAGACAGTGGGGTAACGCGCAGCTCCGCTATCCCGGAGGTCCCATGTCCCCGCATCGCCCACGGTTGGCCGGCAAACTCTCCGGACTCACCAGCTCCGCCATTCGTGACCTGCTGAAACTCACCGCACGCGGGGATATCATCAGCCTCGCCGGCGGCCTGCCCGACGCGAACCTCATGCCGGGCGAGCGGATCGCGGCCGCCGCGGAAGCCGCCCTCCGCGACAGCGCGAGCCTGCAGTACACCGAATCGCCCGGCTGGGGCCCGTTGCGGGAGGTGCTCGCCGGTCGGGAATCGACGCGACTCGGTCGGCCCGTCGATACGGCCGAGATATTCGTCACCCACGGTTCTCAGCAGGCGCTGTCGCTGCTGGCCGAGGTGCTGCTCGACCCGGGTGCCCCGGTGGTGGTCGAGGACCCGGCCTATGTCGGCGCACTCCAGGTCTTCCGTGCGGCCGGGGCCCGGATCACGGCAGTGCCGATGGACGCCGAAGGGCTGCGGGTGGATCGGTTGGCCGAGCTGCTCGCCCGCGGCGAACAACCCGCCGTGGTGCACACCGTGAGCAATTTCCACAATCCCGGCGGAGTGACCATGAGCCCGGCGCGACGCCGCGCGCTCGCCGAACTGGCCGAAACCCACGGCTTCTGGGTGATCGAGGACGACCCGTACGGCGAACTCTGGTTCGACGGTCCCGCCCCGGCGCCGGTCGCCGCCTACTCGCGTCACGTGATCCGGTTGTCGTCGGCATCCAAGATCATCGCCCCCACCCTGCGGGTCGGCTGGATGAACGCACCCGAAGAGGTCTGCCGCGCGGTGGAACTGCTCAAACAGGGTGCCGATCTGTGTGGATCCGCGCTCACCCAGCAGATCGCCGCCGACCTACTGGCCGATACCGACTGGCTGCGCGCGCATATCGACACCGTCCGCGGCGCCTACGCCGACCGGGCCAAGGCGCTCGTCCACGCCGTCCGCGCACAGCTCGGCGACCGACTGGCCTGCACCGACGCCTCCGGCGGTATGTTCGTCTGGGCCGATTTCACCGACGGCACCGATACCGAAACCCTGCTGCCGCGCGCCCTCGACGCCGGTGTGGCCTATGTGCCCGGCCGGGCATTCGCGGTCGGCGCGGGATACTCGAATTCGCTCCGCATGTGCTTCACCACGGCCATCCCGGAAACCCTCACCGAGGCGGTCGCCCGACTGGGCCGCGCCCTCGGATGAGACGTGCCACGCCGGTTCGGTGCCGCGTCACAGTGCTCCACTACGACAGTGACCACGACATGATCGCCGACATCACCGGGCAACTCACCCAGTGGGTTGTTACCCCTGAAACGGCCGACCGACGCAGCACGGTTGATCTGTGACATACCGTGTCAATCCGCCCAGTTGTAGGTGCGTTCTACGGCCTTGTTCCAGGCGGTCAAGTGGTCCTTGCGGTCCTCGGCCGACATATCGGGATGCCAGGTTTTGTCGGCGGACCAGTTGGCGCGGATATCATCGAGCCCCGACCAGTAGCCCACGGCGAGACCGGCCGCGTAGGCGGCGCCGAGCGCGGTGGTCTCGTTGACCGAGGGACGAACCACCGGGAGGTCGAGGATATCGGCCTGGAACTGCATGAGCAGATCGTTGGCGACCATTCCGCCGTCCACCTTGAGAGTGCCGAGTTCCAATTCCAGCCGTTGCGATTCGGCGTCGGCGCGCATGGCGTCGATGACCTCGCGGGTCTGGAACGCGGTCGATTCCAGGACGGCGCGGGCGAGATGGGCCTTGTTCACGAAACGGGTGAGACCGGCGATGACGCCACGGGCGTCGGGGCGCCAGCGGGGAGCGAACAGACCGGAGAACGCCGGGACGATATAGGCACCACCGTTGTCGTCGACGGTGCGGGCCAGCGCTTCGATCTCGGCGGCATCGGAAATGATGCCGAGATTGTCGCGGAACCACTGCACCAGCGAACCCGTGACGGCGATCGAGCCCTCCAGTGCGTAGACCGCGGGCTGGTCGCCCAACCGATAACACACGGTGGTGAGCAGTCCGTGACTGCTGAACACGGGTGTGTTCCCGGTGTTCAGCAACATGAAATTGCCGGTGCCATAGGTGTTCTTGGCGTCGCCGGGCGACAGGCACGCCTGTCCGAAGGTGGCCGCCTGCTGATCGCCGAGAATGCCGGAGACCGGGACACCCGCCAACGGCCCCGCGGTGATCTCCGCGTACACCTCCGACGAACTGTGGATCTGCGGCAGCATCGCCATCGGCACCCCGAAGTCGGCGCAGATCCGTTCGTCCCACCGCAACGTCCGCAGATCCATGAGCATCGTTCGGGACGCGTTGGTGACATCGGTGATATGCCGGCCGGTGAGCCGCCACAGCAGCCAGCTGTCCACGGTGCCGAAGCACAACTGGCCTGCTTCGGCGCGCTCCCGGGCGCCCGGGACGGTGTCGAGGATCCACCGCAGTTTCGGGCCCGCGAAATAGGTGGACAGCGGCAGTCCGGTGCGGTCGGCATACCGGGTAGGGCCGACGGACCCGCCGAGTTCGGTGCACAGCCGGTCGGTGCGGGTGTCCTGCCAGACGATGGCGTTGTGCACGGGAACACCGGTCTCGCGATCCCACACCACCGTGGTCTCGCGTTGGTTGGTGACCCCGACCGCCGCGATATCGGCCGCATCGACCCCGGCTTCGTCCATCACCGCGCCGAGGACGAATTCGGTATTGCGCCAAAGTGTTTCGGCGTCGTGCTCGACCCAGCCGGGGTGCGGGAAGATCTGCTCGTGTTCCCGTTGGGCCATCCCTGCGACATGCCCCCGACGGTCGAAGAGGATGCACCGGCTCGACGTGGTGCCCTGGTCTATCGCAGCCACATAGCGCATTGGCTGAGCTTAATTGCCCGCGCATTCGCGCGGGCGGGGTTGCGGCCCTGACGGGTCTCGCGTTTCGGCGCCCGAGACTCGTGCCTTCGGCACATGCGCTTCGGGCGACGAAACGCGAGACGGGCCGCAACCCTTTGTGGGCCTCGTAAGACACGGCACGTGGGGTGCGTGGGTGTGGGGGGTGCGTGGGTGTGGTGGGCGGAATGGCGCGTGGTTCGGCGAGGGGCGGGGAGTGTGGGATGTGGTGTGGCGCAGCCCAGTGGGGATTGGTTCCTTCGGGGGTGTCCGTGGGGTGCGGGGTGATGGTGGTCTCGATACGGGATTGATGGTGAACTCGATGCGGGATGTTGGGCTGGGTTGCGCATAGGCTGTACGGCGGACGCGGGGATATGCAGGTGGTCTCGTAGCACCCGTACTCGAGGAGTCGAACCGATGACCAAGAAGCCGGGATCGCAGTTTCTCGGACCGCAACAGCGCCGATCGGCGTGGGAGCGGTTGGACAAGGACCACTTCGATGTCGTGGTGGTCGGCGGCGGAGTGGTGGGTGCGGGTATCGCGCTCGACGCCGCCACCAGAGGTCTGAGCGTCGCGCTGGTGGAGGCGCGGGATCTGGCGTCCGGGACGTCGAGCCGGTCGTCGAAGATGTTCCACGGCGGGTTGCGCTATCTGGAGCAGTTCGAGTTCGGACTGGTGCGGGAGGCGCTCGCGGAACGTGAGCTGTCGATGTCCACCCTGGCCCCACATCTGGTGAAACCGCTGCGGTTCCTGTATCCGCTGACCCGTCGGGTATGGGAACGGCCCTATGTCGCCGCCGGGCTGATGCTGTACGACACGATGGGCGGCGCCAAATCGGTCCCCGGGCAGCGCCACCTCACCCGGCACGGCGCGCTGCGGCTGGCGCCGGGGCTGCGTGGCACCTCGCTGATCGGCGGGATCAGCTACTACGACACGGTTGTCGACGACGCCCGGCACACCATGACCGTCGCCCGTACCGCCGCCCACTACGGTGCCGTGATCCGCACCTCCACCCAGGTGGTCGGGTTCCTGCGGGAAGCCGACCGGGTGGTGGGGGTGCAGGTACGCGACAGCGAGGACGCCCGCACCGCCGAGGTGCGCGGTCATGTGGTGATCAATGCCACCGGGGTGTGGACCGACGAGATCCAGGCGCTGTCGCAGCTGCGCGGGCGGTTCCACGTGCGCGCGTCCAAGGGGGTGCACATCGTGGTGCCGCGCGACCGGATCGCCAGCGATACCGCGGTCATCCTGCGCACCGCGACCTCGGTGCTGTTCGTCATCCCGTGGGGCGCGCACTGGATCATCGGCACCACCGATACCGACTGGAACCTCGATCTCGCCCACCCGGCCGCCACCAAGGTCGATATCGACTACCTGCTCGACCGAGTGAACCAGGTGCTGGTCACCCCGCTGACCCACGACGATATCGACGGCGTCTACGCCGGGTTGCGCCCGCTGCTGGCCGGAGAGAGCGACGAGACTTCCAAACTGTCCCGCGAGCACGCGGTCGCCCGGATCGCGCCGGGTCTGGTCGCCATCGCCGGCGGAAAGTACACCACCTACCGCGTAATGGCCCGCGACGCCATGGACGAGGCCGCCCAGGACATCCCCGCGCGGGTTTCGCCATCGATCACCGAGAAGGTGCCGCTGCTGGGCGCCGACGGATACTTCGCCCTGGTCAACCAGACACTGCAACTCGCCGAGGAATACGGTGTGCACCCCTACCGCGTGAAACACCTGCTGGGCCGGTACGGCTCGCTCATCGACGAAGTGATGGCCATGGCCGCCGGCCGCCCCGAACTCCTGCAGCCGATCATCGAGGCGCCGTCGTATCTGCAGGTGGAGGCGGTGTACGCGGCGGCGGCCGAGGGGGCGCTGCATCTGGACGATGTGCTGGCCCGCCGCACCCGCATCTCCATCGAGTACCCGCACCGCGGCTCCGACTGCGCCGAGGAGGTCGCCCGGCTGGTCGCGCCGGTACTGGGCTGGGACGAGGAGGAGATCGACCGGGAGGTGCGGACGTATCGGGCGCGGGTGGACGCCGAGGTGCGTTCGCAGACCCAGCCCGATGACGCGGCGGCCGACGCCCTGCGCATCGCCGCGCCCGAACCGCGGCCGCAGATCCTGGAACCGGTGCCCGTCGAACCTTGAGCACGTGGTAGCGGGTGCCGCCCGGTGACCGTGCCAGGGTGGGATCAGGGCCGGATGGTGGGCGGTTCCTGCTGCGTCGGGGTCGGCGTGAACGGGGTGGCGGGCGCGCGGTGCGCGGGTGCCGGGTGCAGCAGGAAATAGCAGAACACCGCGGTCGCCGCTATGGCCAGGGCTGTGATCAGTAGCCTGCCGGTAATGGCGGCCGGCCGGGTGCTGCGGGAAATCATGGGGCCTGCTCCGGGGCTCGACGCGGACATCCTGTGTGTCGCGCGATAGATATCGCGTATTAGCCGTCGATGGCATACCTCACATGTTTTCGGTCCCGCCCCGTACGTGACCTCGGTGAAGTAGAGGGCAGACATGTGGTTCGAGTCGGGCCTCTCCACGGCCGGGCCGGCGCGGATCAGTCCGGCGGCGGTTGGCAGCGGGGACAGAAATAGATACCGCGCTCGCGGCGGCTCACCCGGTCGAATCCGGGGACGGTCTCGCCGAGCAGTTCCACCCGTAACGGTGTCCCGCACCGTTTGCAGGGGCGGCGGGCGCGGTCGTAGACCAGCGGCCGCCACGGCGGTTCGACCGCTGCCTTGCGCAACACCCGGTGGGCCTCGTGCACCAGGGCGAGCAGATCGGGTACCGCGCCGACCGGGGTGGCCGGGTGGACACGACGCAGGTAGCAGATCTCGCTGCGGTAGATATTGCCGATCCCTGCGAGATTGCGCTGGTCCAGCAGTGCGTCACCGATCGATCGCTCCGGATGTGCTGCCAGCCGGAGCTCCGCCTCGGCGGGATCCCAGTCGGGGCCCAGCAGGTCGGGGCCGAGATGGTCGATGACGATGTGCTCGTCGACGCGGCGCAACACCTGTACGGTACCCAACTCGAAACCGACGGCCTCCACCTCGTCGGTGGCCAGAACCACCCGTGCGGTGACCCGCGGTTTGGTCCAGCGCTGACCACAGTGGAACACCCGCCAACTGCCCTCCATCTTCAGATGGGTGTGCAGGCTCACCGACTCGGTGCGGATGAACAGGTGCTTGCCGTAACTGCCGACGCTGTCGATCCGCTGTCCGCGCAGATCCACCGTGGCATAACGCGGAACGCGGAAGTCACTGCGGGTGAGAATTTTCCCGGCCAGGCCGGCACGCAGTCTGTCCGCGGTACGGAAGACGACATCACCTTCGGGCATCGCCGCACCTCACCAGGTGGACTGTCCGAGCTCTTCGGCAGCGGGACGGACGTCCCCGGCCCGCCGATGCCAGGCGCCACGGGTCGGATTCGCGAGCGGATGACGGGTCATGGGCGCGCAAACCGACCGTCCCACGGCCGTCTCGGCGTCGGTCACCTCGCCGGCGCGGTTCGGCCTGCCCGATGCCGACAGAACTCCGACGTCGAAACGAGCCGGGACATGGATAACGGTAGGCGCGATCCTCGTCGTTACCGCGGCCGCCCGATCGTCCTGCACCAGGATGTCGACCATCGCACTGGCATCGAGGACGATCTGACCGGAGGCGCTCACCGGCGAATTCCCCCCGGGCCGATTCGAGAGCTGCCAGGATCGCCGTCTGCGTCAAGGCGAACACATCGAGGCCTTGTTCGCGCGCGCTCGGCCAATTCGTCGGGGACGCAGACGTTCGGACGAGCCATGCCGAGAATATACGCAATAGGTGTGTATATCCGGCCCGCCGGTCGGCGCAGGCCGAACGGCGATCGGCTCGCTCATACCCGCCCACGCAGCCGCAGCCCCCGGGGAGTGGGGCTGAATCCGGCCTCGGTGAGGAAGTCGGCGAAGGTGTTGCCGTGGACGGTGTCGCCATCCACGCGGTCGATGACCAGGGAGTCCACCCGCCGGAAACGGACGAGGTCGGCGAGGGCGTGGGCGGCGGCGCGGCGGACGGTGGGGTCCTCGGTGAAGGTGAGCAGGGTTTTGCCGCCGCGTTCCAGGTACAGCACCGGATCGCCGTCCACCAGTACCACGAGAGCGCCTGCCTTACGGCCGGGGCGGTGCCCGGAATCGGCCTCGGTTTTGGGCCAGGGCAGGGCGGCGCCATACGGGTTGGCCGGGTCGCAGGCGGCGAGGGCGACGGCGGTGCCCGTGACGCGCTGCTCGCCCTCGAACGAGCGCAACCGGTCCACCACATCGGTGGTGGAGAACTGGGCCCCGCCGAGCGAATCCACGAAATAACCGCGGCGGCAGCGACCGCGGTCCTCGAACTCGCTCAGCACCCGGTACATGAGGGCGAAGCCGCCGGGTACGCCCTCGCTCTGCACCGAACCCCGGGTCAACACACCATAGCGTTCGAGCAGCAGGTCGGCGGTGGTATGTGCGCGAACCGTGTTGTCGGCGAGCCGATCCGGGAGCAGCGACCAGCGGCCCGCCACGGTCGGCGGGCTCGAACGACTCGGCGCGGCGGGCCGGGGCAGGTAGGCGCGCGCACGTGGCGCGCGCCGGGGTGTGCGGTGCGCGGTGGGGGTTCGGGTGGCGCCGCACAGCCGCGCCCGTACGGGGGCGAAGGTGTCACCGGATACCAGCCCGGCCCACACCAGGTCCCACAGTGCCGTGACCACTTCGCTCTCGTCGGACAATCCGGTGGAGTCGGCGAGTTGCCGGAAGAAGAACGCCCCACCGCCGGGCCCCGGCCTGATGGCCATCGGCGCGGGCTGCGGCCCTGGTCGCACGGGTTGTCCCGCCGGTCCGCGAGTGGCGGGATTCGCCGAAGCCGTGTCCGCACCGGGTGTCGGGGCGTCGTGGCCGTCGGAACCGGTCGCGCCGATGGCCGGTGTCGGGGCGGGTGTCCAGGTGGGGATCTCCGCCCCCAGGGTGGCGAGCAGGTGCAGATGGGCCTCGGTGAACTCGATCTCGTCGGCCGGCGCCAGCGTGGTCGGCGCGAGTTCGGCCGGGTGCAGGGCGATCCAGCCGTCCTTGGCGTTGATGGCGCCGTGTCCCGACCAGCGCACCTCGCCGGTGGCCATGAGCTCGTCCAGCATGGCCGGCGAGTAGTCGGCCACCCGGGCGGGCAGGACCAGCGACTCCCAGGCCGAGGCCGGGATCGGCACCCCGGCCAGCTGTTCCACCACGGCGGCGACCCCGTCCACACCGCGCAGTTCACCGCTGCCGACCTGCTGCCAGTCGGGGAGGAAACGGCCGAACGCGGCGATCGATACCGGTTCCACCTCGTGCCGCGCGGCGGCCAGACTGCGGCGGCGGAGTCGACGCAGTACCTGTCCGTCGCACCATTCCGAGCCGGCGGCATCAGGAGTGAATTCCCCTTCCACCACCCGTTTTTCGGCGGCCAGCCGGTGCAGTACCGGTGCCACCACGGCCGTGCCGAGACCGAACCGGTGAGCGGGGGCCTCGGTGGCGAACGGACCGTGGGTGCGGGCGTACCGGGCCACCAGATCACCGAGCGGGTCGGCGACCGGTTCGACGAACGCGGCCGGGGTACCGACCGGCAGCGGAACCCCCAGGGCGTCGCGCAGCCGCGCGGCGTCCTCCACCGCGGCCCACCAGATATGCCCGGCGTAGGAAACCTCCAGGGCGCGCCGGGAATGCAGGAGTTCGGTGAACCATTCGGCGGGATCGCTGCGGCAGCGTTGCGCGGCCTCGTCGGGGGTGAGCGGGCCGAGCAGCCGTAGCAGATCGGCGAGACCCTCCATATCGCGGGCCTGCCGCTGGGGGGTGAGCCGCTGAAGTTCCTGTTCGGTTTCGGTGATGACCTGCCTGTCCAGCAGCTCACGCAGTTCGACCCGGCCCAGGAGTTCGGCGAGCAACCCCGAATCGAGGGCGAGCGCCGCGGCCTTGCGTTCGGCCAGCGGGCTGTCGCCGTCGTACATGAACTGGCCGATGTATTCGAACAGCAGTGAGTTCGCGAACGGCGAGGGGGTGGCCGTCTCAACCTCCACCAACCGCACCTGTCGACGCGCGAGCCGGCCCAGCAGATCACGCAGGGACGGCAGATCGTAGACATCGCGCAGGCATTCGCGCACCGTCTCCAACAGGATGGGGAATTCGGGGTACTTGCGCGCCACATCGAGCAGCTGTGCGGAACGCTGCCGCTGCTGCCACAGCGGGGCGCGGCGGCCGGGATCGCGGCGCGGCAGCAGCAGCGCCCGCGCCGCGCATTCGCGGAACCGGGAGGCGAACAGGGCAGAGGCCCCCACCTGTTCGGTGACCAGGTCCTCGATCTCGTCCGGTTCGAAGACGAACAGCTCCGCACCCGGCGGATCATCGGTGGTGTCGGGCAGCCGGACCACGATCCCGTCGTCGGAGGCGGTGGGTGCGGCGTCCACCCCGAACCGCTCCCGCAGCCGGGAGCCGATGGCCAGCGCCCACGGCGCGTGCAGCGGCATCCCGTACGGGGAGTGCAGCACCAGCCGCCAGTCGCCCAGTTCATCGCGGAAACGTTCCACTACCAGCGTCCGGTCGGTGGGCAGCCGGCCGGTGGCGGTGCGCTGCTCCTCCAGCAGGGCGAGCAGATTGTTCGCGGCGTTCTCGTCGAGGCCGGAGGCTGTCGTCAGTTCCGCGAAGGTCTCCTCGCCTGCTCCTTCCCGGCCCGCGCGACGCACGAATTCGCCTACCGCCGCGCCGAGTTCGGCGGGCCGGCCGAGCCCGTCGCCGTGCCAGAACGGTAGCCGACCCGGTTGGCCGAAGGCGGGGGTGACCAGTACGCGGTCGTAGGTGATCTCCTCGATCCGCCAACTGGTGGCCCCGAGTGCGAAAACATCGCCCACTCGCGACTCGTAGACCATCTCCTCGTCGAGTTCGCCCACCCGGGAGGCCTTTTCGCCCACCATGTACACCGCGAACATGCCGCGGTCGGGAATCGCCCCGCCGGAGGTCACCGCCAGCCGCTGGGCGCCCGGACGGCCCGTGAGGGTGCCGGCGTCGCGGTCCCAGACCAGCCGCGGGCGCAGCCCGGCGAACTCGTCGGACGGATAGCGGCCGGACAGCAGGTCCAGCACCGCCTCGTAGGATGACCGGGGTAGCGCGGCGTAACTGCCGGTGCCGCGCACCGTCTCGAACCAGGCGTCCACGTCCAGTGTGTCCAGGGCGCAGGCGGCGACCGTCTGCTGGGCCAGAATGTCCAACGGGTGCGCGGGAATCCGGATCTCCTCGATCTGCCCGGTGGCCATCCGTCGCGCCGCCACCGCGCAGTGGACGACATCGGTGCGGTGCTTCGGGAACAACACCCCACGCGATATCTCGCCCACCCGGTGACCGGCCCGTCCCACGCGCTGTAGCCCGCTCGCCACCGACGGCGGCGCCTCCACCTGCACCACCAGTTCCACCGCGCCCATATCGATCCCGAGTTCGAGGCTGCTGGTGGCGACCACACAACGCAGCCGCCCGCTCTTGAGATCGTCCTCGATCAGCGCCCGCTGTTCCTTGCTGACCGAACCGTGGTGCGCCCGCGCCAACAGTGGCGCGGCCCCGTGGACGACCTCGGTGGACGGTCCGATCTGAGCGGGCGGGGCGTGTTCGGTGTCCACCGGTTCGCCCAGCCGCTCGGCGTAGGTCTCGTTGAGCCGCGCGGTGAGCCGCTCGGCCAGCCGGCGCGAGTTCGCGAACACGATGGAGGACCGGTGCGCCAGAACCAGTTCCACGATGGCCTCGTCGACATGCGGCCAGATCGATCCGGGTTGATCGGATTCGCCGGGTTCGGTCATATCCGCGACCGGGACCCGCACCGACAGGTCGAAGGTCTTCGGCGCGGGCGGAGACACGATGGTGATCGGGGCGGAGCCCACCAGGAACCGCCCCATCTCTTCCGGCGGCCGGACCGTCGCCGACAGTCCTATCCGCTGGACCGGGCGCTCGGTGAGCCGATCCAGCCGGGCCAGCGACAACGCAAGATGCGCACCTCGTTTGGAGCCGGCGATGGCATGCACCTCGTCCACGATCACCGTCCGCACGCCGCGCAGCGTCTCCCGGGCCGCCGAGGTGAGCATGAGGAACAGCGATTCCGGGGTGGTGATCAGAATGTCGGGCGGGGTGCGCTGTAGGGCGCGGCGCTCCTTGGCGGTGGTATCGCCGGAGCGCACCTCCACGCTGATCTCCGGTGGTTCCAGGCCGAGTCGCTGTGCCGTCCGCCGCACCCCCACCAGCGGCGCCCGCAGATTGCGTTCCACATCCACCGCCAGCGCCTTGAGCGGGGATACGTAGAGCACCGAGGTGCCGCCGCTCTCCGGTCGCACACCGGTCGCCAGTTGGTCGATCGCCCACAGGAACGCCGAGAGCGTCTTGCCCGAGCCGGTGGGCGCGATCACCAGGGTGTGCTCGCCCGCGGCAATGGCGCGCCACGCGCCGACCTGGGCGGCCGTCGGCGCGGGGAAGGCGCCGTCGAACCATTCCTGGGTGGCGGGAGAGAACACGGGCACGGCTCCCAGTCTGCACCGAGGCACCGACAGGTCGGCATGCCTCCACGAAGGCGCCACATATTCGCAGTCGGGCGGGTGCGGCATCGAGCGGCCCCGCGAAGTCTGCCTCGACGAACCCCGAAACGAAAAACTCAGAAGCCAGGCGTAGGAGATCAGCAGATGGGCAACCGCAACGACGTACTCGACACCGCTGCGCGCAAGCTTCCCGACCTGCCGGCCCGGTTTCGTGTGCTCGTGGATCGCGAGTCGCCGTCGAGTTACCGCCCGGGCCTCGAACTCTGTGCCTCGTTGATCCGGCCATGGTTGTCGGCAGCGCTCGAGCGTCCCGTCCGGATGGAACGCACAGGCGAGAACGTGCACATCCTGGCCGAAGCCCCCGATCCCGGAGTACTGGTGCTGGGCCATTTCGACACCGTGTGGCCAGTGGGCACAACCGCGGACTGGCCGTTCTCGATCACCGACGGAATCGCCACCGGACCCGACGCCTTCGACATGTGAGTGGCAGCGCCGTCTGGGGAGTGAGGACCAGGAGTTCGTGACCCTCCTTCCCCTGCCAAGGTGGCCGGCTGATCGAGTGGTTGAAGGGCGACGGCCAGCCAGCCTTCAACGTTCTCGCTCCATACCCCGCTCCCTCTCGGACCTTTCCCGGCCGCCGCGAGTCGAACCCGCCCGAGGGGGTTCCCGATGCGGCGACTCGATTCCCGGTGTCGGCCGTGAGACGGCCAGCAGATCCGCCGCCTCTCGACCGGTCATGGGCAGTATCTGCCCCCGTGCTGCGGCTTCCCGTTCTCGGCGAATATGGTCCGCCAGCCGCTCAGCGGCCTCGCGTTGTTTCTGCTGGGCCTCACGCGTTTGGCGTTCGCGTTTGGCTTGCTCCACGGCACGCCGAGCCGACTCCTGGGTGCGCTCCTTCTCCTGACGTTTCTCGCGAAGCTCTTTCGCCTTTTGCAGGCCCCGCATCTTCGGGGAGTCGAAGAGCTCCAGTTGGTCGCGGTTACGCTCGAGGTCCCTACCTACTTCCAGGGCGTTTTGGCCTGCTCTTTGGTGATCTCCTCGATATGGAATCGGCCGGGGAAGTCGCGGACGAGGGCGTCGAGTCCTTTGCGGGTGGCCGAATCGGCAGCGCCTTGCTGGAGAACCCAGGTGCCGCGAGCGTTCGGGTCGAGCGTGAGGGCTTCGCGATCTTTGGCTATCTGCTCCATGGTGAGCTCGCCGCCGACGTTTTCGCCCCACTTGTATTCGGTGAAGTCCCGGCCGCCGAGTTCGTTGACGGCGAGGGCGGTGTCGTGCCTACGCGATCGGCCCGATTCCAGATCTAGGGTTTGCTCGTGGTGCCACCCATTTTCGCGCGTCTCACCCCGTAGCTCCGCCATCCCACGATGGAACCAGCGACCGAGATCGTGGGATCTGCGTGCTCGTTCGGAGACTTCGCGCTGCTCACGGCGAGCGTTTTCGACAGCTCGGCGCTGGTACTCATCGTTGCCGGCCATCCCCCCGCACCCCGGTCAGGCCAGTCCGTGCTTCCGCCGTAGCTCGACACCCTCGTGCGGTATCCCATGGGCCTCGGCGTAATCGACGGCCCGTGAATGCCACTCGAAGGTTATCGATATAAAACCTGCCTCAGCGGCATCGAACAGCATATTGACCGGGTAGTCGACGGTCTCAGCCCAGTCGTAGCGGATCGTCGGGCCGAACTCGTGCAACACTCTCGCCTCAGGGTCGTTGATCCATCGGCCGCCGCAGTACCGCACGAAGTATTCGCCGATGTAGCAGAGGAACTGGGTTACGACATCGGCCCTGTCGGGTTCAAACAGCGCGTCCTCATCGGGGAAGAAGTAGCGGAACACGTCACTGAGCCAATGGTCTGCCATCTCATTGCTGTACCGATCAACCCCCTGCGGCATGGGTCCCACAACCTTACCGGCGGGAGTCGTCCAGCCTGTGAGGCCGCCGATCGGGACACTGGGGAGGGTTTCGGTGAACAGCCGGTCTATCTCTTCGGCGATATGTTGCGGGCTGGACCACACCACCCACTCGGGGTCGTCCTGAGCGGCTTTGTCAATTCCGTCGTCCACTGAACGAGCCTTCCCCTCGCTGCCGACCGACCGAGTGTCGCGGTGCGGTAGACGATACGACGCAGCCGCCGGTCGCGGCAACGACCGAACCCTGACACCCCGAAACGAGGCCGTTCTCTGTCCGGTCGGCGGGCGGGGCCAACCGTAGCCGTGGCCGCGTAACCGCCTTCTCTTCTAGACGAGCACTGCCAGTGCCCGGAGCCCTATCCTGAGACAATGCCCGACGAGTACGTGAACGTGTCTGTCGTAGTAGCCGCCGATGGCTCCGTCATCGAGGCGACCCACGATGGGGAACAGGTTGCCGATATCCGGGTACAGCCCTTCCCTTCGGGCGCTTTCGACGTCGCGTTCCTCACCACCATGGAGCCGTCGACCAGCCGCTCCATGGTGGAAGCCACCGCCGAGGGCGACGCTCACGCCTCCGTGGAGGGGCTGTACTGCAGCTTCAGCGCAGCCGACCCAAGCTACCCTCAAGAGGTGACCGTGCGGGTGCGGATCTCACGCGGCCCGGAATCCATGGCAGGTGGGTTCCGCCTCGATCTGCAGCTTGCCCGTTAAACGGGCAGCGACCTGCGGGCTGCCCAGAACTGCGCGACAGCGGGCTGACTCTGCCACGGAATCAGTACCTTGTCCAAGCGTTGCAGTTCCATCGCCAACCGTCCCGAGCCTGACCCCTGCCCGGCTGTCAGGGCTTCCATCCCGAGTCCGGCGGCGTGTTCGACCTCATTGTTGCCAGCATGCGCTATTGCCGCGCGTACCGTGTACACGGTCCTGTCCCTGGCATAGCGCGGTGGCAGAGCGTCGAGTACCTGAGTGAAATGCTCTACCGCCCTGTCGAATTTGCCCAGTGTAGACAGACTGTCTGCTCGGTGGACGGTGATATAGGAGGTATCGAGCCGGCCCGACCATGGCAGGTCTGGGTCCATATCAGGATCATCGAGCGATTTCAGCGCCTCGTCGTAGGCGTTTTCTGCCGCTTTATGGTCGCCCAGTAGTGCGTGCCCGTGCCCAGCCCGCATGTTTGCGAGGGATTCGATCGGTGCGTCGCCCAGGGCCCTGCGGATCGCGGCGGCAGCGAGCGCGACGGTTTCACCACCGTCTCCTGCGTCGCCGGACAAGTGTGCTTTGCGGTTGAGGATGTAGGAGGACATGACGTCGTTTCCGGCTGCCATGGACCACTGGAACGCTCGATCTGTCCAATACTCCGCTGCCGCGAAGTCCCCCAGATCCTGGTAGAGCCAGCCGGCGAACTCCGCATAGTTGGTTTGCATGTTGAGCAACCCGACGGCGTCCATACCGTGCAACTTGCGCAATTGACTCATGACCTGGATCTGCTGCTGCACGATCGGGATCACGGTCGTCGGACCCAGGAGGCTGTCCTGGTCGACGAGCACCCGTTTGAGCTGACGGAAGTGGTCGAGATAATCGATATCCGCGTTGCGATTGAACATGATCTGCGGGACGGAAGTCCCGAGCGTCGCTGTCGCGATGAAGTCGCGCCGGGAGAGCGGCATGCAGCCTTCTCCATTCTCGTGAAGATCGTCGTGGCCCAACATACCGCGCCCATCGACGTCGAGATGGAACGAGGCCACAGCGGCGATCTCGATCAAACGCCCGGATGCCGACAGCTCCCGGTCGAGTAGCAGGACGACGTCCGGCGCCGGCTTGCGGAGCCCTCGTTCGATCCGCGACAGGTTCCCCGCGTTGTAATTGATCCGGCGAGCCAGGCTCCGCAGCGATTCCTGGCCGCGGAGTCTTTTCAACTCATCACCAAAAAAACGCCATTGATCCATGGCCCGACCCTCCCATGAGCCCATCTACCTGCGTTGCAGGATTGCCAACACTGCAACGCTAGCGCAACACATCTGGCCACGCCGACGCTGAATACACCACCCCGCGCAGTTGTGCACCGACTCCGGCGCGGGGTCGGCCGACACCACACAACACCACACCGAGGTCCCCCATGCCAGAGATCGTTGACCCCGCCGCCGAGATGCGGTCGAGCATATGGGCGCCGAACCCCCCCGTGAGACCCAACGCTGGTAAGGCACCCATAAGCGGGCTCCCCACCAGAGGAGCGATCAAACCCGGCGATGGTGACGACTGTCGCAGCCCCGCCCCCATTAACGGCAACTCACATGCCCATCAGGTGCTCAGCCGGCACGCCGCGCACCGTTGCCGACGCTATTACGACGCACTGCATCACACCACGGAACAGCACCATGGGTGAAGTTAGCGACTGGAATGACCGATTCACCCCACAGCAGATGTACTATGCGTGACTGGATTGGTGTCGCAGGCACTATCCCCCGACACATGTGTTCCGGGCGAAACTTGAGGAAGCTGGCCCCCCGCCTCCGACAGCCGCAGACGGGCTGATCGGCAAGGTGCGCTACTACCAGCGCCGCCCACCCACCCTGGAGAGATACGCCCGCTTCCTCGACGAAGCGCTCGCCGCCGACGTCATCACCGCAGACGACCGCGCCACCCTCGCCGAACGGATGCCCATTGAAGGTGTCGCCGCAGTGCGCGCCCGGTTGGCCCACACCGGACAGGAGACGTCATGAGGCACGAGGAGGACACCGCCAACTGCGAATGCCGTACCGGTCCCTGGGTTCCAGCGCGCGTATTCGGGCGAGCCCGGTACGACAGAAACGGATGCATCGCCGCTGTCCGCTGCCCCGAAAGCGACTTCTGCCACCACATGGCACCCGTCGACCACACCGGGCACATTACCCGGCACCCCCGCACAGTGCCCGGCGCCTGCCCGTGGGTCGGTGTCCGCGTCGTCGGCGATACCCACACCGTTTGCTCTTGCGGGAAACCCCCGTACATCACTACCCGGCAGTTACGGATCGTCCTGCGCAAAGGCAACTTCCCGTTCGGGCCCGTGCGGGATCTGCGCTGCCCTGGCTCCCTGCACTGCCTCGACTACGCGCCGGTCGATGTCCACGGCATGATCGGCGACAACGCTCGCGACATCCCGCTCCAATGCCCATGGGTGGGCGTGCGAGTCCACAACCGTGGCCTACCGCCCGCGCTGCTCGACCCGGAAACAGCGGTCGGATACGTGGTCGCAGACAACCCCGACTACGCGCAATGGGTCGGACGACAGATCAAGGCCCGCGCCACCGCCCTCGGCTACCGGCTCGCGACCACCGTCACCGCCCACCCCGGAGACCCCCTCGACAAGCTCTCCAAGGCGCTGCCCCGGCTGGAAGCAACCGCAGTCATCGTGCCCGACCTCGCCCATCTGGAACCCGGAAATCGGTGGCCCGGCGTGCGGATCATCACCACGAACCCGGAGACGATCGTCGAACCATGGGCCGAGCTGTAGGTCCACCGGTGAGGAAATGCGCCATACTCCGCACCCGACTCACCCTCATACTCATGCGAGAAAGCCGGCGGGAATCAAGCCCGCCATTGAGCCCTGACCAGGGAATCAAGAAATCTATAAGGAATGCCGGCGGGAATGTTGCGAGAGCCTGAATTCCAAGCGTGCCCTGTTCACGCCCTACGGGCAGTTGCTCGTGCACCAGCTCGCCGAGTTCGCGTTCACCCTCGACTGGGATTACGTTGAGGAGTCGATCTCTGGGAACAAGTTCTCCACCTACGCGGTCGCGGCCTGGGTCACCAGTCCACGTGGATGCCGACCTCTCGGGCCAGGCTTCCCGCCAGCCCGAGCAGGTCGTCACCGCGCACCTGAGCGCCCTTCAACTCACGCACTCCGCGCACATCGACCAACCGGCAGTCCACGAACGTGGTGTTGTGCTCGATACTCGCCTGCGAGAACTGCGCCCCGGTCAGGTCGCATCCCTCGAACCGGGCACTGCGGAACCTCACCCGCTGGAAATCCGCGCCCGCGAGGTTGCAGCCGGTGAACACCACCTTCTGAAACTTGCTGCCCCGGAATGACACCAGATCGGCGCGGGTGTCATCGACCGCCACATCACGCAGCACGCCGTCGGTCAGGGAAAGCCCGGTCAGCCGCGACCCAACGATGGCCGATTCCAGGAACGACGTCTCGTCCGCACGCAGGTTCGACAGATCCGACGAATCGAACACGCAGTTGTCGAACGTGGTGCGACTGAGTTCGCCGACGATCCGCGCTCCGGAGAACTCGGATGCGATTACCGCGATCACATCACCCCCGCCGGCACCCGAGGCCCCACCGGTGTATCGGACGCCGCTCACCGTCAGTTCGTCCGCGAACACGTCTGCGGGCCCGGCGTCGCGAAGCGTACTCGCGACTTTCGGTCGCATCGGCGTGACCTGCATGCGTGTGACACCCATCGACTCCCCCTGTTCGTGACGTGGAATTGGTACCGAACCTAGCACGCCACCGGCTTCGCGCCGCGGTGAAATGCGTTGTACCGATTCGATTTCCCACAGGGTGTGCTCGCCCGCGGCGATGGCGCGCCACGCGCCGACCTGGGCGGCCGTCGGCGCGGGGAAGGCGCCGTCGAACCATTCCTGGGTGGCGGGAGAGAACACGGGCACGGATCCCGGTGTGCACCGAGGCACCGACAACCCGACGCGTACGCTGCCCTGGTGTCTGTGCGGAAATTGGATCTCATCTCTCATGGTGTCACCGATGCGCTGCGAGCGGCCCGGTTCCCGGTCGACGAACCGTTGACCGAAGCGGGTCGGGCGGTCGTCGCGGATCAGGCGGACGATGCGGCGTACGACCCGTCGCGTCCGGATACGTGGATGCTCGCGGGCCCGGAACGTCGCACGATGGAAACCGCCGAACTGCTCGGTCTGGCCCCGATGCCGGAGCCGCGGTTGCGGGACCTGGACTCCGGCGACTGGGGCGGCCGGGACATGTCGGATCTGACACCCGCGGAGGCACACGGGTGGCTCACCGACCCCGGATACTGTGCACACGGCGGGGAGTCGGTACTCGAATTGCTCGACCGCGTACGGGATCTGATGGGCGAACTCGCCGCCACCGCGCCCCCGCGCACCGTCGCGGTGACCCATCCCGCCGTGATCCGCGCGGCGCTGGTGGTGACGCTGCAGGCGACTCCGGCGGCCTTCTGGCGGATCGATGTACCACCGGGCGGCCGAACCCGGCTGCACCACCGCGGCCTGTGGACGCTGCGGCTGAACTGAACCGGCGCCGCCGCACGCGGACCGGGTACCGAACGCCGGAGCTCAGCGCAGGGGGACCGGTGTGCCCAGCGACAGCGGGAAATCCCGGACCCGGAGATGGTCGGGGACCGTCTGTTTCGGCACACCGAATACCAGATGGGTGGCGAAGGTTTCGCCGGGCTGCAGGGTCCGTGTTCCGGCGGCGGACGCGGCGCGCTGCGCGGTGGCGGTGATATCGGCCGTGTAGCGCGTACCCGCGGTGTCGTACAGCTCCTGCCCGAGCGGCAGGTAGGTGTGCGGTTCCGCGCCGATATTGGTGACGGTGAGGCTCACCACGACGAAATCGCCGTCCGCGCGTTCGATCCCCACGGTCTGCACCGCCGTTTCGGTGTTCGTCACCGTGAATTCGAGTTTGCCGTCCCGGATCGGGGTTCCCGGAGCCGCCGTTATCGGCTGCTGCGGATCACTCGCCCCGACCCGAACCATCATGCCGCCGGACCAGTCCACCAGCGCCGCCACGCATCCGCCGATCAGTACGAGCGGCACCACGACCAGTGTCAGAAGCAGCAGGACGGTCCGCAGCGGCCGGCGTTTGCGCCGCGGCCGCGGTGGGACGGCCGGACGGGGCCGTGGTGTCCGCCCACCGCCGAACACCACCCGGCGTTGTCCCGGTACGGCCGGGACCGGGCGGTACCCGGCAGGCGGTCCGGGGCGGTGCGCGGGGGCATAGGCGACCGGTTGGGCCCGTTCGGCGGGTCGCGCCGTCTCGAGCCGGGTATAGGCCATGGTCGGCGGATACTCGGGAACGCGCAGATGTTCGGTGGGTGCGGAGAGCGGTCGCTGCTCGACATACGCTTCGGTGTAGGGGCGCGTCCCGGGTAGGGCCGATCCGGCGGGGACCGCGCCGGACCGGTCGGGTAGTTCGTATGCCCGGGTCGGTGCGGGGGAGCCCGCACCACCGGCCGATATCACCGCGGCGGCGGCGCGGGCCAGTTCACCGGCGGTGCCGTACCGGGCCGCGAGGTCCTTCGCCATGGCACGCGCGATCACCCGGTCCAGTCCGGCCGGGACGGCGGGGTTGGCGGCGTGCGCGCTGGGCGGCCGGGTGGTGAGGTGCGCGTGCATCTGCCGGGCCGGGTCGATGTCCCCGAACGGACGGGCACCCGCGAGGCATTCGTAGAGGACACAGCCCAGCGAGTACACGTCCGAGCGGGCGTCGGTGCACCCAGTGAACCGCTCCGGTGCCATATACGCCCAGGTGCCGATGGCCGAACCGGCGGTGGTGAGGGCGGTGCTGTCGGAGCCGTGCGCGATACCGAAGTCGATCAGATACACGAACCCGTCGGGGCGGACGAGGATATTGGACGGTTTCACATCGCGGTGCACCAGCCCGGCCCGATGCGCGGTGTCCAGCGCGGCGGCCGTCTGCGCGACGATATCGACGGCCCGCGTCGACGGCAGCGGGCCGTCGCGGTGCAGCAGCCGTGCGAGGTCGGTGCCGTCGATGAACTCCATCTCGATGAACAGCCGGCCGTCGAGTTCACCGTGAGCCCGAATCGGCACGATATGCGGATCGTGCAGGCGGGCGGCGAGTTCGGCCTCCTTCTCGAACCGGGCGCGGTAGGTTTCGTCGCCGGCCAGTTCGGCGGGCAGCAGCTTCAGCGCGACCCGACGATCGCTCGCGGTGTCGACGGCCAGCCACACCTGGCCCATCCCGCCCTTACCGAGCAGGCGATCGAGCCGATACCGGCCCAAACGCTTCTCCGCCATGGCGGGCTTTTCCTTCCACATCACCGTCGACCCGTCCGGTGCTCTCGCGGCCGGTGGAGCGTACACCGACCCTATCCCCGGCCCCTGTCGCCGTACAGTGTGAGGTCCCCTACGGGAAACTACCCGTTCCGGGGCCCACGGCACGCGCGACCCGCACCCGGCCCGTCCCGCGCGGACCGCTGTGCGAAGGTGGGGAGGTGGAGCCGATCGAGATCAACGCGGGCACCTGGTACCTGCGCGCCCTGCGCGCCGACGAGCGAATCGATGATCGGCCCGCGCTGGCGTCGGCCGGGATCACCGATCCCGGCTACGTGGCACGGCGCGGTGCCGAATGGGACGACGAAACTCATTTCTCCTGGGCGGTCTGCGAGCCGACCACCGCCGAGATGGTCGCCGAGATCGGCGTGACACCCGGTGACGACGCCACCGCGGCGGTGGGCGGTTGGGCCCGCCCCGGCTATGAGGAAGCCCTGGAAGCGGGTTTGGTCGCGGTCCGCCGCTTCACCGAAGCGGCGTTGGGGCTGCGGCCGCAGGCCGGGTGAGCGTTCAGCGCATCACCCCCGTGTGGCCGGTGGAGTAGCGGCCGGGCTGCGGCCAGATGACCAGTCCGTGCGGTCCCTGCCCGACCGGTATCCGCGCCAGCAGTTTCCATTCGGCGATATCGATGGCGTACACCTCGTTGTGATGTCGTCCCGCCACCCAGAACACCCGTCCGTCGGCGGAGATATTGCCCATGTCGGGACTGCCGCCGTCGGGCAGAAACCACTTGCGCACCAACTTTTTCTCGGCGAAGTCCCAGACGGAGATACTGCCCTCGTGCCGGTTGGTGATGAGCATCTGCTTCGAATCCCGGGTGACATACAGTCCGTGGGTGCCGTGGCCGGTGGGCACGAACCCGGTGTTGTCGAATGTCAGCGCGTCGAAGGTGTAGACACCGCCTGCTTCCATATCCGCGACGAAGAACGTCCGTCCGTCCGGCGACAGCTTGACGTCCTGCGGTTTGCCCGACGGGCCGGTGGGCAGATCGATGACCTTCAGCTGTTTACGTTCGGCCACGTCGAAAACCAGCATGCGGCCGATGAACTCGCAACTGGCCAGGGCGAGTCGGCCGTCGGCCGTGAAATCCATATGGTCGATGCCGGCGCAGTCGGGCACGGGTAACGTATGCACCTTCTGCCAGCTGCGCGGATCGTAGAAGTCGAGGGATTTGTCCGCCTCGGCCACGACGAGGGCGTATTCACCGTTCGGGGTGTAGTACATGTTGTACGGGTCCCGGACAGGGAACGACGCGCCGGGTTTCCCGGTCCGTGGGTCGATCGGCGTCAGGCTGCCGGCGCCGACGGGCATATCGTTGGTGACGTAGAGGGTTTGCAGGTCATAGGACGGCACCACATGCTGTGGTTCCTGCCCGCCCGAATGGAACGTGTCGATCACCCGGAAGGTGACGGGGTCGATCACCGACACCGAATCGGATTCGCTGTTGGGGACATACACCAGCTCCCGATGGCCGGTCACGGCCGGGCTCAGCTCGCGGTTCGCCGCGTACACGTCGTCCGGCCGCAGCGGTGGCGGCATCCCGGGCAGCAGGTGCTGCAGATGCAGGGGTGCGGTGGCCACCGTGGGTGACCTGGTGTAGTTGTCGGCGGGATCGGTCGTACCGGCCTCGCTGTTGGCGCAGCCGGCCACGGCCGCGCAGACCGTGAGCGAGACGAGGATTCCGCGGGGTGTCGCCTTACGCCGGTTCACGCGCGTCGCCCGCGAATGTGTGTGGTGAAGACGAGTGGACATGGTTGCGAAGCCTATGCGCCGTCCGCGGGCGCATCGGGCATCCGCGCCGCACCCCTTGACAATCATATGAAATAGGTATCAACACAGGTGGGACAGTGCCCGCTCCAGGGCGAACACGGCGGCGTCCAACTCGTCCGCCCGCACGGTCAACGGGGGGCGAAATCGGATTCCGCGCTCTCCGGTGCCCAGGAACAGCACCCGTTCGCGTTCCCGCAGTGCGGTGAGCACGGCGTCGCGGAAGTCGGGGTCGGGTAGCGTCACCGCGCACATGAGACCGCGTCCGCGCGGTTCGGTGACGGCCGGGTACCGGGCGGCGAGATCGTACAGCCGTTCCAGCAGATGGATGCCGAGCGCGCGGGCCCGTTCGATCAGGCCGTCGCGCTCGATCACTTCCAGGATGCGCCGGGCCCGCACCATATCGGCGAGATTGCCGCCCCAGGTGGAGTTGAGCCGGGAGGACACGGTGAACACATTGTCACCCACCTCGTCGACCCGGCCGCCGGCCATGATCCCGCACACCTGGGTTTTCTTCCCGAAGGCCACCACGTCCGGGGACAGGTCGAGTTGTCGATAGGCCCACGTGGTTCCGGTCATCCCCACCCCGGTCTGCACCTCGTCGAGCACGAACAGCGCGTCGTTGTCGTGACACAGCCGCTGCACGGCCTGCAGGAACTCCGGGCGCATATGTCGGTCGCCGCCTTCGCCCTGAATGGGTTCGGCCACGAAACAGGCGATTTCGTGCGGGCGCGCCGCGAAGGCGCGGGCGGCCTGGTCGAGGGCGCGCCGTTCGGCGGTCGCGAGATCGGGCTCCGCGCCGATATGCGGGGTTTCGATCCGTGGCCAGTCGAAGACCGGGAAACGCTCGGTCTTCACGGGATCGGTGTTGGTCAGCGACAGGGTGTAACCGGTGCGGCCGTGGAAGGCACCGGTCAGGTGCAGCACCGCGAAGTCGCGGTTACTGCCGGAAGGGGTTGCGCGGCCGTGTATTTCGTTGTGCCTGCTCTTCCAGTCGAAGGCGGTTTTGAGGGCGTTCTCTACTGCGAGTCCACCACCGTCGATGAAGAACAGGTGTGGCAGCCGAGGATCGCCGAGGACACGCGCGAAGGACTGTACGAAACGTGCCATCTCGACGGTGTAGACATCGGAGTTGCTCGGCTTGTTCAGTGCGGCGGCGGTGAGTTCGGCGCGGAAGCGGCCGTCGTCGGCCAGGGCGGGATGGTTCATACCGAGCGCGTTGGAGGCGAAGAAACCGAACATATCGAGGTAGACGGTTCCGTCGCGGGCGTCGACCAGGCGGCAGCCGCGTGAGGTGCGCAGGTCCAGTACGAGGTCGAAGCCGTCGGCGAGGATGCTCGCCGACAGGACCTCGTGTACGCGGATGGCGGGGATGACCGGGGCCGATATCGCGTCACCGCCCGCGCCGGGGTGCTCCAGTTCGATGGTCACACCCCGAAGGGTACGAAAAATTTAACGCCAACTCTATGGTTAAATGAAGTTGTTACGGTATGAGTCTACTTCTCGTAGAATGTCTGCAAAATAATCGTGCTTCGAGTTCGAACATTGGCCGTCGCCCGGATCTCCTGCAGCAGCTGTTCGAGGTGTCGCGGGGACGCCACCCGGACCAGCAGGACGTAACTCTCGTCGCCGGCCACCGAGTGGCACGCCTCGATACCGGGCAGATGCTGCAACAATGCGGGCGCGTCATCGGGTTGGGACGGGTCGAGAGGAGTGATGGCGACGAATGCCGACAGCAGCTGACCCAATGCCTCCGGGTCGACCTTCGCGGAATAGCCGCGGATCACCCCGCGCGACTCCAGCCGGCGTACCCGGGACTGCACGGCGGATACCGACAGGCTCGCCTTCTCGGCCAGATTCGACAGGGTCGCGCGTCCGTCCGCCATCAGTTCTCGGACCAGCAGCCGATCGATCTCGTCCAGGGCTGGTCTCGCCGGTGTTTCCGCCACCAGCGAAGGCTAACCCAGGCGCCCCGGTCCGTGAATACCCTTTCAATTGCCCACTCTTCGGCCGTGGCGGCTGTCCGCACACCGGCCGACCGATACCGTGGAGCGTCAGATGACCCGACTTCTCGGCGACCATGACACCCGCCGGTTGCCCGCGATCGCAGACACCCTGCTGCACTCCCTGGGAGTCGATATCCCCGGCCCCGGTGCTCTCGTCGCCCGCACCCCGATCACCGGGGAGCAGCTGACCACCCTGCGTGCCGACACCCGCGACGACGCCGATACCGCGATCGGGCGCGCCGCCGCCGCCTTTCACACCTGGCGTACGGTACCCGCCCCGCAGCGCGCGGCGGTGGTGCGGCGGCTGGCCGAACTGCTGCGGCGGCACAAGATCGCCCTCGGCCGACTGGTGACCCTGGAGGTGGGCAAGATCGAGGCCGAGGCCGAGGGCGAAGTGCAGGAGATGATCGATATCTGCGAATTCGCCGTCGGACTGTCACGGCAGCTCTACGGTCGCACCATGCCCTCGGAACGGCCGGGCCACCGATTGATGGAAACCTGGCATCCGCTGGGGGTGGTGGGCGTGATCTCCGCCTTCAACTTCCCGGTCGCGGTGTGGTCGTGGAACACCGCCCTCGCACTGGTGTGCGGGGACGCCGTGGTGTGGAAGCCGTCGGAAACCACGCCGCTGACCGCGTTGGCCTGTCATACCCTGCTGTGCCGGGCCGCCGAGGAGGTCGGCGCCGATCCGCAGATCCACCAACTGTTGCTCGGCGGCGCCGAAGTGGGGGCACGAATGGTCGACGACGAGCGGGTCGCCCTGCTCAGCGCGACCGGTTCGGTGCGGATGGGCCGCCAGGTCGCGCCGCGGGTCGCCGCTCGGTTCGGTCGGTGCCTGTTGGAGCTGGGCGGTAACAACGGCGCGATCGTCACCCCCTCGGCGGATGTGGAGTTGGCGGCGCGCGCCATCGTCTTCGCGGCGGCGGGCACGGCGGGCCAGCGCTGCACCACGCTGCGCCGGCTCATCGTGCACGCCGATATCGCCGGGCCCCTGCTGTATCGGCTCGAACAGGCGTACCTGCAATTGACCGTGGGCGTCCCGCTGAACCCCGCTGTCCTGGTCGGCCCGCTCATCGATGAACGGGCGTATACGGCCATGCAAGAGGCGCTGGAGCGTGCCCTCGCCGACGGTGGCGAACTGCTCTGCGGCGGCGAACGGGTCGACGGCTTCGGCGACGACGCCTTCTATGTGCGTCCGGCGATCGTACGGATGCCCGCGCAGACCGCGGTGGTGCGCGAGGAAACCTTCGCCCCGATCCTGTATGTGCTCACCTACCGTGATTTCGATACGGCCATCGCCCTGCACAACGGGGTGCCGCAGGGTCTGTCGTCGGCGGTGTTCACCACCGATCAGAGCGAGGCCGAACGCTTTATCGCGGCGGACGGATCCGACTGCGGTATCGCCAACGTCAATATCGGCACCTCGGGTGCCGAGATCGGCGGAGCGTTCGGCGGGGAGAAGCACACCGGGGGCGGCCGGGAATCCGGATCCGACGCCTGGAAAGCGTATATGCGCCGGGCCACCAACACCGTCAACTACTCCGCCGCGCCGGTGTTGGCGCAGGGAATCATATTCGGCTCCTGAGGGTGTACCGCCGACGGCGTGGGCGCGGAGCCCGTGGCCACGGCGAGCATCGGGAACGTAGATCCGACCTAGAGGCCGCCACCGACCCCGCGCGGTCCCGGGCTCCTGCGAGTCCGAGCCCCGCTCACCCACTCATCGGTCCCGAACCGATGCACTCCCACACCCACGCACCCTCCCCCATCCCACCGCACACTCCCCACCACACCCACCCCACATGCCGAGTCTTACGAGGCCCACAAAGGGTTGCGGCCCGTCTCGCGTTTCGGCCCCCGAAGCGCATGTGCCGAAGGCACGAGTCTCGGGGGCCGAAACGCGAGACCCGCCAGGGCCGCAACCCCGCGCCGCCGCCAGGCGGCGCCAAAAGACACAGCTACTTGATCTCGGCGAGTACCGTGCCCTGGGTGATGGCCGCACCGGCCTCCACGTTCAGCCCGGTGATCACCCCGGCCTTGTGCGCGTTGACCGGGTTTTCCATCTTCATGGCCTCGAGCACCACCACCAGGTCGCCGGCTTCCACGGTCTGGCCCTCGGAGACCGCGACCTTGACGACGGTGCCCTGCATCGGCGCGGTCACGGCGTCGCCCGAGGCGGCACCGCCGCCCGCGCCACCGCGCTTGCGCGGCTTCGGCTTCTTGTGGACAGCGCCGCCGGCATTGCCGGCGCCGCCGCCGATGCCGAACTGACCTGGCAGCGACACCTCGACCCGGCGCCCACCGACCTCGACGACCACGTTCTGGCGCGGCGTCTTCTCCTCGTCATCGATCGGCTCGCCGCCGGTGAACGGTTCGACGGTGTTGTTCCACTCGGTTTCGATCCACTTGGTGTAGACGTCGAACGATTCGCCGGTGCCCACGAACGCCGGGTCCTCGACAATCGCCCGGTGGAAAGGGATGACCGTGGCCAGGCCTTCCACTTGGTATTCGGCCAGCGCGCGCCGCGCCCGTTCCAGCGCCTGTGTCCGGTTCTCGCCGGTGACGATCAGCTTGGCCAGCATGGAGTCGAACTGGCCGCCGATCACGCTGCCGGCCACCACGCCCGAGTCCACGCGCACGCCGGGGCCGGTCGGCTCCTTGTAGACGGTGATCGGGCCGGGAGCGGGCAGGAAGTTGCGACCCGCGTCCTCGCCGTTGATACGGAACTCGATGGAGTGGCCGCGCGGGGTCGGATCCTCGGTGAACTCCAGCTTCTCGCCGTTGGCGATGCGGAACTGCTGACGCACCAGGTCGATACCGGAGGTTTCCTCGGTGACCGGGTGTTCGACCTGCAGGCGGGTGTTCACCTCGAGGAACGAGACGGTATCGCCCTGAACCAGGTATTCCACCGTGCCGGCGCCGTAGTAGCCGGCCTCCTTGCAGATGGCCTTGGCCGATTCGTGGATGCGCCTGCGCTGATCGTCGGTGAGGAACGGCGCGGGGGCCTCCTCGACCAGCTTCTGGAAGCGGCGCTGCAGCGAGCAGTCGCGGGTGCCCACGACGATCACATTGCCGTGCTGGTCGGCAAGCACCTGGGCCTCGACGTGGCGGGCCTTGTCCAGGTACTGCTCGACGAAGCATTCTCCGCGTCCGAACGCCGCGGTGGCCTCGCGGGTGGCGGATTCGAACAGTTCGGGGATCTCTTCGATCGAATGCGCGACCTTCATACCGCGCCCGCCGCCGCCGAACGCGGCCTTGATCGCCACCGGCACGCCGTACTTCTTCGCGAATTCGATGACCTCGTCGGCATTGGCGACCGGGTCCTTGGTGCCCGCGGCCATCGGCGCGTTGGCGCGTTCGGCGATATGCCGGGCGGTGACCTTGTCGCCGAGGTCGCGGATGGCCTGCGGGGGCGGGCCGATCCAGATCAGGCCGGCATCGAGCACGGCCTGGGCGAAGTCGGCGTTCTCGGACAGGAAGCCGTAGCCCGGGTGGATCGCGTCGGCACCCGACTTGGCGGCGGCGTCGAGGATCTTGTCGATCACCAGGTACGACTCCGCCGAGGTCTGCCCGCCGAGGGCGAAGGCCTCATCGGCGAGTTCGACGAAGGGCGCGTCGGCATCGGGTTCGGCGTACACCGCGACACTCCCGAGACCGGCGTCCTTGGCCGCCCGGATGACACGCACGGCGATCTCGCCTCGGTTAGCTACGAGTACCTTCGTGATCCGAGCGTTGGCTTGGCTGGGCACTGAGCCTCCTGTGTGCAATCTCTGTGTTCGCTTCGCGGGATGGGTCGCTGCGCAGGCTCCTGCTCCCGTAGGCGGAGTCCGCGACCCCGGCCGGTGTGGAATCGGATCGGTCGCTGGGCGGGTTCCGCCGAAGTGGGTTCGGATCCGCTGCGCGGGCTCCGCGCCCATAGTCGACATTTGTCGTCTCGGGCGAGTGTAGGCAGTCTGCCAACAGACGCGGAACCCGGATAGCCCTACCGGAGAGTAGGTCGTAGATCACACTCCCGCGACCCCGGCATCGAACCGCGTCGACAAACCACCCCTCACCTGCGGGGAAACTGCCGGCAAGCGCACTCCGCCACCACAAGGCCCTTTCACCCGACCGGCGACATCCCGAAGGATGGATAGCGAATCCGGGATAACAGCCCCCGTCGACACCTTCGTGGACGCCTCACTCCGGTGGTCGACCCGCCACGGCTCCCGACCGCTCGGAGCGACATCGCGTCGGCGGATTCGCGTAGGGAGAGGGCCGGGGTCACGAGCGCCCCGCCGGGATCACGAGGACCCGCCCGCACCACCGCTGGGCGGCGCAGTCCAACACGGCCGCCCCGGCTCCGGACCATCCGCATCGACATCGCGCAGCGGCGACCCGGCGGAAGGCAGACCCCAGGCTCACGAAACCACAAAGGGTTGCGGCCCGTCTCGCGTTTCGACACCCGAAGCGCATGCGCCGAAGGCGCGAGTCTCGGGCGCCGGAACGCGAGACCCGTCAGGGCCACAACCCCGCGCCGCCGGAGGCGGCGCCATCGAACACGGCTATGGGCATACGGACCGCGTTTCCCCATTCGGTCCAGGACCCGTCATAATTACGTACCGAGTCGGCACCGAGCAGGTATTTCAGGACGAACCAGGTATGGCTTGCCCGTTCCCCGATACCGCTGTACACCACCAGCGGGCCGGCGTCGGTGAGTTCGCCGTATACCGTGTCCAGCGCGTCGCGGTCGCGGAATCGCCCATCGGGGCCGACCGCCTCGTTCCACGGCAGGTTCACCGGGCTCGGTATGTGACCGCCGCGCAGGACCACGTCCTCCCGGGTGGTCGGCGGGCTCACGCGTTCGCCCGCGTACTCCGCCGGTGAGCGCACATCGATCACCGAGTCGGTCCAGGACCTCTTCTCGGAATATGCGGTCCGTTTCGTCGTCCCGCCGGACTTGCGGGTATCGGCCGGGTGTCGGACAGGGCGAGTCGAAGGCGGTGTCCCGGGACTCGCCGATCCAGGCGTCGCGTCCGCCGTCGAGCAGTCGGACGTCGGCGTGTCCGAAGAGGGCGAACACCCACAGCGCGTGCGCGGCTCGGGCATTGGCGCGGTCGCCGTAGAGCACGATGGTGTCGTCGCGCTCGATTCCTCGGGCCCGCATCAGCTCGGTGAACCGGGTGCCGTCGATATAGTCACGGGTGACCGGATCATCGAGGTCGGTACGCCAGTCCAGTTTGTCCGCCCCGGGAACGTGACCTACGTCATAGAGGTGCATATTCACGTCGCATTCGAGGACCTTCAGACCGGCCGCGCCGATATTCGCCGACAGCCACTCGGTGGTCACCAGCCGGTGCGGATTCGCATAGGAGGCGAAAGCGGGATGTGGATCCGGTGCAACGGGCACGTTCAGGGTCCTTCGCACGTATGGGTAGTGGACGGAGCGGGTTCGGATCGCATCCTGCATGGTATGTGTGACGTGAAGTGAACCGGATTCCCGTGCGAATCGGGTGAACGGACGATTAAATCGCACGTGCATCCGATAAAGTCTCCCCGGAGGAGGGGTGAGCTATGTCAGATTCTTGGCCTCGGCGGCGCTTGCTCGCGATCCTACGCGGCGCGAGCGAGCCCCTCGATGCCCAGGAATTGGCCAGGATCACCGGACAGCATGTCACCACCGTCCGGTTCCACCTCGATATCCTCACCCGCGAGTCTCTGGTGCGCCAGTTCCAGCAGCCGCCGCGGGGGCGGGGCCGCCCCAGGATCGGGTATCGCGCCGTACAGCGGTCCGTCGGATACCAGGACCTCGCCCAGATGCTCGCCGATCAGCTGGGCCCCGATCCGGCGAGCCGGGAGGCGGCCGGAGTGACCGCCGGACGCGCCTGGGGCGCCAAGATGGATGTCCCCGACCAGCCTGTCACCACGCTGCGTGAGGTCCGAGAGCTGGCCGTCTCGCTGATGTCGGAGCTGGGGTTCGCCCCGGAGCGGGATTCCTCGCGCGATACCGACGACCAGGTCGTCATCCCCTTGACCGCCTGTCCATTGCGGGATCTCGCTCGCACGCACTCCGAGGTGGTGTGCGGTGTGCATCGCGGCATGCTGGAAGAGCTGTTGAACCGCAACGGCGCCGGGGACGTCGTCCAGGTGGCGTTGACCCCGTTCGTCTCCGACGAGGTTTGCGAGCTGCGTATGCGGCTGTGCGGCGAACAGCCGGACAGCCCACCCGCCATGGCGGCCGATGTGGTTTCGGCCGTATCCGCGCGGGGCGGGCCGCCGCGGGTAGTGGAGCCCATCGGCGCTTCGGCGGATCCGGGGGTTATGCCCCCGAACGGGGTTCCGCGATCGGCGGACCTGATCGGCCCGTCGGGTCGGATGGTTCCCCCGTCAGGCGGGAGCGCGCCACAGTTGGGCGACACCGATGCCGACATCCTGGAGCAGTCGGCGCAACAGTGGTAGACCGATTCCCACCACGCTCGAGGGGTCGCCCTCGATTCGGTCGACGAACCATCCGCCCAGTCCGTCCAGGGTGAAGGCGCCGGCGACCCGGAGCGGTTCCCCCGTGGCGATATAGGCGTCCAGTTCCGTGGGTTCCGGTTTGGCGAAATGCACTGTGGTGGCACTGCAGTCGACCGCCTCCGCGGTAACGGCCGGTTCGGCGGACCCCGTGGCCCGCAGGCGCAGCACACAGTGGCCGGTGATCAGGTCGGCGTTGCGCCCGGCCATGGCCTGCCAGCGATTCCGGGTGACCTCGGGGGTATGCGGTTTCCCTTGCAGGACACCGTCGAGGAGCAGCATCGAATCGCAGCCCACCACCACGAGGTCGTCCCCGAGCCCGGTGAGGTCGTCGGAATCGGCGAGGGCGGTTGCCACGGTTCGGGCCTTGGCCCGCGCCAGTTCGTTCACCACGGCGTGCGGCGTGGTGTCCGCCGGCAACGCTGCGATCACAGCGTCCTCGTCGACATCCGATACCCGGACGAGCGGGTCGATTCCGGCCGCGCGTAGCACGGACAGCCGGGCCGGTGACGCGGAAGCGAGAACCAGCCGGATCAAATTCCTGCCCTCCCTGGGGTCAGTAGCGCAGATTCGACAGGTGGGGGTAGGAGTAGGGCGAGGACGGCGAGGTTCCGCGGTGCAGCAGTGTCGGAATTCCCCACAGATCCCGCGGTCCGGTCGGTGCCGTATCCGTCCCGGCGCTCGCGGCGGCGGCAGCGAATACACATACCAGCGCGGCGATCTCTTCGTCGGTCGGTGCGCCCTTTTCGATCACGAGAAACGGCTCCCGGCCCCCGGCCGTCGTGGCGGCAGTGCTCGTATCGGCGTCGCCCGCGGGCTCGTTTGCTGTCGGCTCGGCGGTGAGGTCCAGTTCGGCAGCGGCCAACACTTCCTCTTCTGCCACTATCGTCACGGTGCCAGGTCCTCTCTCTTGCCTTGATCGGGCGTCGGGACGCCCGGTTCGACCATCACCCGGCGGCGGTGGTGCCTGTCGACATTCTCTCCGTCCGGCACCGTCGCCGACGGCATTGTGCGGCCTAATGAGCGTATCGCCGGATCACAGGGGAATGTTGCCGTGTTTCTTCGGCGGCATGGTCACCATCTTGCGTTCCAGCAACCGCAGCGCCGAGACGATCTGGCCGCGGGTGTGCGACGGCGGGATCACGGCGTCCACGTAACCGCGCTCCGCCGCGACGTACGGATTGACCAGGGTGTCCTCGTACTCGTTCTGCAGTTCGAGACGCAAAGCGTCCACGTCGGCACCCTCTTTGGCGGCCTCGGTCAGCTTCTTCCGGTAGACGAACCCGACGGCCCCGGAGGCACCCATGACGGCGATCTGAGCGGTCGGCCACGCCAGGTTCACGTCGGCACCCATGTGCTTGGACCCCATGACGTCGTAGGCGCCACCGTAGGCCTTGCGGGTGATGATCGTGATTTTCCCCACAGTGGCCTCGCCGTAGGCGTAGAGCAGCTTCGCGCCGCGGCGAATGATGCCGTTGTACTCCTGGCCGGTACCGGGCAGGAAGCCGGGAACGTCCACCAGGGTAATGATCGGGATGTTGAACGCGTCGCAGGTGCGCACGAATCGCGCCGCCTTCTCCGAGGCGTCGATATCGAGACAGCCGGCGAACTGGGTGGGCTGGTTGGCCACGATCCCGACGCTGCGCCCGTCGACGCGGCCGAAGCCGACGATGATGTTCATCGCGCGCTCGGCCTGCACCTCGAGGAATTCGTCGTCGTCGAGCAGGCGACGAATGACCTCGTGCATATCGTAGGGCTGGTTCGGCGAGTCCGGGATGAGGGTGTCCAACTCGAGGTCCTCGTCGGTGAGCGAGTCCTCGATGGCGCCGTCGATGGGGTCGCTCGCCGGGTAGCGCGGCGCCTCGGCCCGGTTGTTGCTGGGCAGGTAGGACAGCAGGTCCTTGACGTAGTCGAGGGCGTCCTGCTCGCCGGAGGCGACATAGTGCGCGACGCCCGACTTGGTCATATGGGTGTGCGCGCCGCCCAGTTCCTCCATGGTGACTTCCTCACCGGTGACCGTCTTGATGACGTCCGGGCCGGTGACGAACATCTGGCTGGCCTGGTCGACCATCACCACGAAGTCGGTGAGCGCCGGGGAGTAGACGTGTCCGCCGGCAGCGGGGCCCATGATCAGCGAGATCTGCGGGATCACGCCGGAGGCCTGGATGTTGCGGTGGAAGATCTCGCCGTAGAGACCGAGCGAGACCACGCCTTCCTGGATACGGGCGCCCGCGCCCTCGTTGATACCGATCAGCGGCCGGCCGGTCTTGAGCGCCAGGTCCATCACTTTGACGATCTTCTCACCGTAGACCTCGCCCAGACTGCCGCCGAACACGGTGACGTCCTGGCTGAAGATGCACACGTCGCGACCGTCGATGGTGCCGTAGCCGGTCACCACGCCGTCACCGAGCGGACGATTCGCCTCCAGGCCGAAGTTCACGCTGCGGTGCCGGGCCAAGGCGTCCAGCTCGACGAAGGAACCCTCGTCGAGCAGTGCGAGGATGCGCTCCCGGGCGGTCATCTTGCCCTTGGCGTGCACTTTGTCGACGGCGGCCTCGCCCATCGGGTGCTTGGCCTGTTCCAGCCGGTTCCGCAGATCGGCCAGTTTGCCGGCGGTGGTGTGGATGTCGGGGGCACCCGCCGATCCCGGCGTAGGCTGCTGGACACTCGTCATGGCTCGGAGTGTAACCAGTGCCAATGCGTTCCGTTAACCCGGGAAGGGCTACTCATCAGTAGAGCCCAGTGGAGAAAAGTGCAGGTGGGCAAGGTTGTCCACTCCGGAATGTTCACCGCGAACCGACATGGTGACGGTTCACGATGAACATGTCGGGCCGCCGTCGACCACCGGCGACATGCTGATGAGGTACCCGAAACGGGGCCATGAGTCCGAACACCACATCCCGCCGTGTCCTCGGGCGTATCGATCCGGCGCGCTCCGAGCGCCTGCGTCCCTGCCGGGCCCGAGTGAAGGGGTGTACTCGGCGTCGCCCGTGGGGATGGCACAGCGTGGAACAGGGGTGTCCACCATTCGGAGCTTCGCCGGGCTGCCCGCGGTGCCGTGGTCGAGTGCGCGTACCGTGCCGGCGCGGGTACGGCTCGGGCCATGGACACCCGGGCCGCCCCGCCGAGCCTGGCCACAACCCGGGCATAGAGCCGGTGACGATGATGAGCGGCGCGGCACCCGAGGCCTTCGCGGGCGGCCGCCCGTGCACTTCGGAGCCGGTGCGGCACGGCTCCGCGTGCCTGCGACCACCGCGACCACCTCGACCCGGGACCCCGGTGGCCGGAAAATCGCTTTCCCCGCCCAGGGGCCGCGGAATACCCTGGAATAGCTCGATTTCCCGAGCGAGGGGAGGAAATATCATGTGGCACTGGAGCACACGGGTGGCCGAGCACGCCCGGGCGGCGGCCTTCACCCGGGTCGAATACGAACCGGAGCCGACTGTCACCGAACCCGAGTTCGCGGTCGAAACGGACGAGGACCGCCACGACGACGGGAATGGGCTCGTATGCCGAGCGGGGGAATCCGAGGCGATGCCGATCGGGTATGCCTTGGCCGGCTAGCCCCGGTCCGGGTCCTGGCGCTCGGTTGCCGAGTAGCCTGCCGATGTGCAGAGGCCACCGTTGGATATCGAACAGTTGCGCCGCGATCTCACCACGGTCCCGGAATTGGGTTTCTTCACCGGGATCGATGTGGTGCCCTCGACCGGATCCACCAATGCGGATCTGATCGCTCGCGCCGCGGACCCGGCCGTCGACCGGGTCGTCCTGATCGCGGAAACCCAGGAGCGGGGGCGGGGCAGGCATTCCCGTTCCTGGTTTTCGCCGCCGCACGCCCAGATCGCCATGTCGATCCTGGTGCGGCTGCCGCGGATCGAGCCCGTCGCTCTGGGCTGGCTTCCGCTGCTCACCGGCGTGGCCGCGGTGGACGCGCTGCGCGCGACCGCCGGGGTGCCCGCGACCTTGAAATGGCCCAATGACGTTCTGATCGAGGGCCGCAAGGTGGCGGGCATCCTCGCCGAGGTCGCCGCGAGCGGAGCGGCGCCCGCGGTGGTCGTCGGTATCGGGGTGAACGTGAGCCTCACCGAGGCCGAGCTCCCGGTCCCGCATGCCACCTCGCTCACCCTGGCGGGCGCGACGGTGGATGACCGCACGGTGCTGGTGACCTCGCTGCTCACCGGATTCGCGCGTCGCTTCACCTCCTGGAGCGCCGCCGGTTGGACGGTCGACGAGCTCGCCGCCGCCTACCGCGCCTACTGCTCGACCCTCGGTTCCCGAGTCCGCGCCGCCCTCCCGGGCGGCCGTGCCCTCACCGGAACCGCCCGCGATATCGACTCCTCCGGCCGTCTGCTCATAGACGGCGAACCGGTATCCGCCGCCGATGTCACCCACCTGCGTCCCGAGGACTGAGGGCCCTGATCACCGAGCGGCCCGAAACCACTGTGGTCGAAGTCGTTCCGCGTCCTCGGCGCCGAATCCACCCTCTCGTCCGGGTAGCACCGCAGGCCGGAGCGGACGCGCTCGGCCATCGGCCGGCGGTGCGTCGAAAACCGGGCAGCCCAGTGGCGGTATCCGGAAACTCCGCGGCATACGTGGGATCGCGGGCGGAACCGTGTCGGACGAGGTCGGGGTGCGCCGGAAGATCGTGCGTAGGTCCTCGCCGGTCGCGATGCGCTGCGATATGTCCTCGGTGACGGGTTGTCGCCGGCCCGGCCGGTGCCGCGGTACGCGAACCGTGCGAGCCCACGGGGGAATCGGACCTCGTGCGGGCGAATCCCGGGTTTGTCTCGGCATTGTGGCCTTCACACGCGGTAGGGTTCGGCCATGGGTTATCCGGAGGATGTGCTGGCGCCCTCAGAACAGCTGATCCTGCATCGACATCCGCATTGGAAGATGCTGTTCTGGCCGGTCGTGACCCTCGTCGTCGCCACCGCCCTGGTCGGGTTCGCGGGCGGGCTGGCCTGGCGCAATCTCGAGGCGCCGGTCCGGTCGCCGGTGCTGCTGCTGATTCTGGCGGTGTGGCTGGGTGTGGCGGTGTGGCGGTGTATCGCTCCGGTGCTCCGCTGGAAGTCGACACATTTCATCGTGACCGACCGTCGGGTACTGGTGCGGGCCGGTGTACTCACGCATACCGGTATCGATATTCCGATGAGCCGGATTTCGAGTGTCCAGTTCCGGCACGGGTTGTTCGATCGGCTGCTCGGTACCGGAACGCTGATCATCGGCTCCTCCTCGGAGGAGCCCCTCGAATACGACGATATTCCCGCGGTGGAGCAGGTGCACGCGCTGCTGTACCACCAGGTGTTCGACGCGGCGCGGGACGACTCCCGCTGATGGGGGCGAGCGGCCCGGTCGTTATCGGTACGAACCGTAACCTGGTCCCATGATGGCCGTATTACTGGGCGAAGACGACGACGCGATCGCCGCGCCGCTATCGCGTGCGCTGGGCCGCGAGGGCTACTCGGTCACCGTGGAGAGTTTCGGTCCCGAGGTGCTGCGGCGCGCCCTGGAAGACCGATACGACCTGCTCATCCTGGATCTCGGGTTGCCCGGTATGGACGGTTTGGAGGTATGTCGGCAGGTGCGGGCCCGCGGCGCCGAACTGGCCGTGCTCATGCTGACCGCGCGCACCGACGAGGTCGATTTCGTGGTCGGACTGGACGCGGGCGCCGACGACTATGTCGGCAAACCGTTCCGGTTGGCGGAACTGCTGGCCCGGGTGCGTGCCCTGCTGCGGCGCAGCGGTATCGGTGACGACGCGGTGGAGGTGGGCGGTATCCGGTTGGAGCCCGCGGCCCGTCGGGTTCTGGTCAACGGCGTCGAGGTGGGGCTGGCCAATAAGGAGTACGAATTGCTCAAGGTGCTGATCGATCGCGCGGGCCAGGTGGTGCCGCGCGAGACGATCCTGCGCGAGGTGTGGGGCGATGTCGAACTGCGCGGGTCCAAGACCCTGGATATGCATATGTCCTGGCTGCGCCGCAAGATCGGCGACGAGGGGCCGATGGCCGAACGCCGTATCGTCACCGTGCGCGGTGTCGGTTTTCGGCTGAACACCGACTGACGTGCGGCGCCGGATTCTGCGGTCGATGCTGGCCGTGCTGTTGTTGACCACTGTGGTGCTCGGGGTGCCGCTCACCTATACGGCCTGGTTGTGGGTGGAGGACATCACCCGTAACGATCTGCGGAACAGGTTGGAGCGGATCGCGATCGAGCTGATCGCACAGGAGGCCGGCGACGGCACCGTGCACGACGGCCTGGATCTGCGCACGGTGCGTCCGCTGGTCCCGGAGGCGGGCAGGCTCACCATCGTCTATCCCACGCCCCGCGACAGTGCGGCGCAGCTGGACCTGGGGGCCGATACCGTCTCCGAACCGATGGTGGAGTCGCTGTCGATGGGCTCCTCGGGGTCGCTACGGCTCGAGGTGTCCAAGGCGCCGATGCAGGCCCGGCAGCGGCAGGCCGTGGCCGGGGTGGCGTTCGCGGTTCTGCTGTCGCTCGCCGCGGCGATCACGGTGGCGGTGCTCACCGCGCGTCGGGTGGCCGATCCGATCCGGGATGTGGCCGCCCGCGCCGCCCGGTTGGCGATGGGTGATTTCCGACCGGACCCGCGGAGACACGGTATTCCCGAACTGGACCGCGTTTCCGATGTGCTGGATTCGGCGACCGTGGAGATAGCCGGGCGCCTGCAGCGTGAGCACGCGCTGGTCGCCGATGTCTCGCATCAGTTGCGCAGCCGGCTCACCGCGGTGCGGCTGCGATTGGACGAACTGTCCACACACGACGATCCCGCGGTGGTGCACGAGGCCGAGGAGGCGATGGCCCAGGTCGACCGTCTGACCGAGGCGATCGACGAACTGGTGCGCGCATCCCGGGACGAGGACGCCGCCGACCGTGATCCGGTGGTGGTCATGGACGAGTTGCGCGGCATCGTCACGGAATGGAACCACCCGTTCCGGGATGCGGGCCGGATATTGCGGCTGACCGGCGACGAATCGCTGCGAGCACCGGTGAGCGGGTCACGGCTGCGGGAGGCGGTGACCGTGCTGATCGATAACGCGCTCATGCACGGCGGCGGCACCTGCACCGTATCGGTGCGCACGGTGCGGCCGGGCGGTAACCGGGAGCCACTGGTATGCGTGGAGATCGCCGACGAGGGCGAGGGGGTCAGCGATGAGCTGGCACCGCATATCTTCGACCGGGGTTTCTCGGGCGCCGGGTCGACGGGCGTAGGCCTGGCACTGGCCCGGGCGCTTATCGAGGCCGACGGCGGCCGGTTGGAGTTACAACGGCGGCGGCCCGCGCTGTTCGCGGTGTTCCTGGGCACACCTACGGCCACACGACAGCCGAACCCGGCGCTGACGGAACCGCGCTGAGCTGTGTCTTTTGGCGCCGCCTTCGGCGGCGCGGGGTTGCGGCCCCGGCGGGTCTCGCGTTTCGGCGCCCGAGACTCGTGCCTTCGGCACATGCGCTTCGGGCGCTGAAACGCGAGACGGGCCGCAACCCTTTGTGGTTCTGATGACCTTGGGTTTGCCTTCCTGCGCCACCGCTGCGGGCGGGTGAGCCGGGCGGACTGGGTTGAATTGCGCCGCTTGGTGATGGCGCTGTGGGGTCTTTGTGACCCGGGTCTTCTCTGCGCGTCGCCGCTGCGTGACGTCGCGCTCTGGTCGGGGCGGGTCTCGACCGTGGGGCGAGGCGTTCGAGGAGGTGGGGGTGGGGCTGTGTGGTGCGGTACCGCTTCGGGCGACGCCGTCGGTGCGAATGGGGGTCCGGGTGGGCCTGCCCGATGGGGAGGAGTGCTCTCGGCTAATGGCCGAACTGGCGGCGTTCCTCTTCCACGAGGTCCTCCCATTCCTCCATGATCTGTTCCATCTCGTCCGGAAACACCCAGCGGCGCATCGCCCAGAAGCGGAAGGCCATCTGCAGCAGGTTGCCGATGACGTAGGCGCTGAAGAAGTCGGCGATGTTCTCCACGGTGAAGCTGACCGTGGGCTGCTGCAGGTGGAAAGCGTAGCGGGACAGGTACAGCGGTAGGAAGCTGAGCACCACCCCTACGCCGCTGACCGCGAAGAACAGCAGCGCCTCGTGATGGCGTTCCCGGCCGCCGCGGTTCTTGAACGACCATTCGCGGTTGAGGATGTAGGAGGCGATCACCGCGATCACACCCCCGATAATCTTCGCCGTCACCGGCTTCTCGGCGAGAACCGTCCACTTCAGGATGTAGAAGATGCCGCTATCGATCACGAAGGTGGTCGCGCCGACGATGGCGAACTTGATCAGCTCGCGATGACGGTAGGCGATCTCCTGTAGAGATGTGGGGAGGACGCTGACCACGCCGTCGACGATTGACACAAAGCCAGAGCATACCGCTCCGGCGTTTCGGCGAGGCCCTGGCGGTTCCGGTGGTGATTCGGAAGACGGGCCCTGGGTGATATCGGCCGGTTACCGGCATGACAGTATTGACCGACGTGAGTGCACGTACCTTCGATTCCGCGGCGATGCCGACCGTCACCATGATCGGCGGCGGGCAGTTGGCGCGGATGACCCATCAGGCGGCCGTGGCGCTCGGTCAGCGGCTGCGGGTGCTCGCCGAGCGTCCGGACGATCCCGCCGCCCAGGTCAGTCCCGATATCGTCATTGGCAGTCACACCGATCTGGCCGCCCTGCGCCGGGCCGCCGTCGGTTCACATGCGCTGACCTTCGACCACGAGCATGTGCCCACCGAATACCTGGAGGCGCTGGTCGCCGAGGGGGTCAATGTGCAGCCGCCGCCTTCGGCGCTGCGCTTCGCGCAGGACAAACTGGCCATGCGCACCGAACTGTCCGCGCGGGGCCTGCCGGTGCCGGCCTTCGCCGCGGTCGAGTCCGAGGCGGACGCGGTGCGGTTCGGCGAGGAACACGGGTGGCCGATTGTGCTCAAGGCGATCCGCGGCGGCTACGACGGCCGCGGCGTGTGGATGCCGGCCGATGCCGAGGCGGCCGCGAAGATCGCCGCCGAACAGCTCGGACGCGGGGTACGCCTGTTGGCCGAGGTTCGGGTTCCGTTGCGGCGCGAGTTGTCGGCGATGGTGGCGCGTTCCCCGTTCGGGCAGGCCGCGACGTGGCCGGTGGTGGAGACCGTGCAGCGGCACGGCCAGTGCGCGGTGGTCATCGCGCCCGCGCCCGATCTGTCGGAGGACCTGGCCACCGCGGCGGAGTCGATGGCACTGCGGTTGGCGCAGGAACTGGGCGTGGTCGGTGCCATGGCGGTGGAGCTGTTCGAGACCTCCGACGGGGAACTGCTGGTGAATGAGCTGGCCATGCGCCCACACAACTCCGGCCACTGGGGTATGGACGGTGCCCGCACCGGTCAGTTCGAACAGCATCTGCGGGCGGTACTGGACTATCCGCTCGGCGATACGAGTCCGCTGGCGCCGGTGACCGTGATGGCGAATATCCTCGGCGCGCCCGAGGCGCCCGCCATGTCGATGGACGAACGTCTGCACCATCTGTTCGCCCGGATGCCCGACGCCAGGGTGCACCTGTACGGCAAGAGCGAACGCCCGGACCGCAAGATCGGGCATGTGAACGTGCTCGGCGACGATGTCGCCGTGGTTCGGGAGAAGGCGGAGCGCGCGGCGTACTGGATGTCGCACGCGGTATGGACCGACGGATGGGACCCACATGAGTGAGACAGCGGACGACTCCGTGGTGGAGGGCAGTGCCCCCGGAACGCCTGCCGTGGGCCTGATCATGGGCAGCGATTCCGACTGGCCGACAATGGAGGCCGCCGCCGAGGCCCTCGCCGAGTTCGGGGTCCGCTTCGAGGTCGGCGTGGTATCCGCGCATCGCACCCCGCAGCGGATGCTCGACTATGCCCGCGACGCCGCCGGTCGCGGTCTGCGAGTCCTGGTCGCCGGTGCGGGTGGGGCCGCCCATCTGCCGGGTATGGTCGCCTCCGCGACCGCGCTGCCGGTTATCGGCGTCCCCGTCCCGCTGAAGTACCTGGACGGTATGGACTCGCTGCTGTCGATCGTGCAGATGCCCGCAGGTGTCCCGGTGGCCACCGTTTCCATCGGCGGCGCGCGCAACGCGGGTCTGCTCGCGGTCCGCATCCTCGCCGCCCACGACCCGGCCCTGCGCACGCGCATGGAACAGTTCCAGGCCGGTCTGGAGAAGATGGTGCTGGAAAAGGACGAGGCGCTGCGCCGGCGCCTGCTGGGCTGACGCGTACCGGCGGTGGACGACCGTCCCCGATTCGCCCGGCCGGATTCCCGCCCATGACATGCCCGCATAATCGGGCCCGCGAAGACGACCTCACCGGCAGCGCGATTCCGGCTCGATGTGGTCGTCGCGGTATCGGGTGGGTTCGGGTCGGTCCCGGAAGACCACCCACCGCATGGCGGCATACATATAGGCCGCCTCGCAGGCCCCGGCCAGCAGCCGGGAGATGTGGTACTGGACGCCGAGTTCGGCCAGTCCGACGCCGACTCCGAGGATGAAGGCCAGATAGTTGACGACCACGACCACGGCGTACGCCATGAGCTGGCGTTCGACCGGGGCGTGGGAACGGAAGTTGAAGACGCGGTTCAGCAGGTAGGCGAGCCCGAACGCGCAGATGTAGGCAAGCGTCACCGACAGCCACCCGGGCAGCCCGAACCCGCTGCGCAAGGCGGTCAACAGCACCAGATCGACGCCGAAGGTGAAGCTGTTGACGATCGCGAAACCGAGGAAGGTCGGGGCGACGATACGCTCCAGTCCCCAGGGCAGGTGGGCGACGACCGCCACGCACCACCGGGTGTATCGGTCCGCCCAGGTCTCGGTGCGGGTCGCCGGCTCGTGCACGCCGTCAGCGTGCCGGAACGAGATGTCCGGGAGATGAGCGACCGGCAAACACCGGTCCGGCCGCGAACAGGAGCTGTCGATCGGGTCACGAAACCCATGCTTTGCTGTTTCGGCAAATTTCCTTGCTGTATCGCCCAGGGGTTCGGATAGTCGTCGACGAGGAGGTGGTCCGGGTGACCGAACAATTGAACGACGACTACGACGTGGTGGTGGCAGGCGGTGGCGCCGCCGGCCTGAACGGGGCCCTGATGCTGGCTCGTGCGCGCCGGTCGGTGCTGGTGATCGACGCCGGCGAACCGCGTAATGCCCCGGCTTCGGGGGTGCACGGATTACTGGCCCGAGAAGGGATGCCCCCAGCCGAACTGCTGGAACGGGGGCGGGCCGAGGTCCGCGGTTACGGCGGCCGGGTGGAGCCCGGGCGGATCACCGCGGTATCCCGGGGTGCGGCCGGTTTCACGGTCACCCTGGCCGACGGCCGCGCCGTACACGCACGCCGACTGCTGGTGACGACCGGGCTGGTCGACGAACTACCGGATATCCCCGGCCTGCGGGAGCGGTGGGGCCGCGATGCCCTGCACTGTCCGTACTGTCACGGCTGGGAGGTGCGCGACCGCGCGATCGGGGTGTTGAGCACCGGTCCGATGTCGATGCACCAGGCGCTGCTCTTCCGTCAGTTGAGCGAGGACGTCGTCTTCTTCACCCATACCCGGCCCGCCCCCACGGAAGCCGAGGCGGAACGCCTGGCCGCCCGCGGTATCCGCGTGGTCGAGGGGGAGATCGCGGGATTGGACATCGTCGACGACCGGCTCGTCGGTATCCGGCTCGGCGATGGCACAACGGTCGCCCGGGAGGCCGTGGCGGTGGGGCCGCGAATGGTCGCGCGGGCGGAGTTCCTGGACGGTATCGGGTTGCGGGCCGTGGAACATCCGGCCGGGGTCGGCCTGCACATACCCGCCGACGCCACCGGTCGCAGCGAGGTGCCCGGCGTGTGGGTGGCGGGCAATGTCACCGATCCGTCGGCCCAGGTCGGCGCCTCCGCGGCGGCCGGCGCCTTCGCGGGCGCCCAGATCAACGCCGACCTGGTGGAGGAGGAAACCCATCAGGCCGTGGCGGCCTACCGAGACGGTTCCGCCACGGGGTCGTACGCGGCGGTCGGTGACCCGGTTGCCGGGGCGGGCCGCCGCTGAAACGGATACCTCGCGGCGCCGGCCGCCGGACCGAGATACACGACGGTCACCGCCGCGCCGGTGCGGGGTCGTCGGTGTCGGGCCGGACTCACGGGTAATCGGCGTCGGGACGAAGGCAGGGGTGGCGAGGTATCCGGCGTCGGGCCGATCACCGGCCGTGTCCGGATCAATTCGGGTACGGCCGGTGAGTGGATCGGTGTCGGGCGTTAGCGTGGATATGTGGACCTGCACGAGCTGATCGCCCGACTGCCGGACGGCGCCGTCATCACCGATCCCGACCGACTCGCCGGGTACCGGCAGGACTGGGCGAAGGACCCGGACGCCGGTACCCCGGCGGCGGTGGTGCGGGTTCGCCGCACCACCGAGGTGTCGGCGACCCTGCGGTGGGCGAACGAGCACCGGGTTCCGGTGGTACCCCGCGGGGCCGGCTCGGGACTGTCCGGTGGCGCGACCGCGCTGGACGGGGGGATCGTCCTGAGCACCGAGCTGATGCGGGATATCACCGTCGATCCGGTAACCCGGACCGCCGTGGTGCAGCCCGGACTGCTCAATGCCGAGGTCAAACGGGCCGCCGCCGCGCACGGGCTGTGGTATCCACCGGATCCGTCGTCGTTCGAGATGTGCTCGATCGGCGGTAACGCCGCCACCAACGCGGGCGGTCTGTGCTGTGTGAAATACGGTGTGACCACCGACTATGTGCTCGGCATGGAGGTGGTGCTGGCCGACGGCACCCCAGTGCGGTTGGGTGGGCCGCGATTGAAGGACTCGGCCGGGCTGCCGTTGACCAAGCTGTTCGTCGGCAGCGAGGGAACCCTCGGCGTGATCACCGAACTGACCCTGCGGTTGCTGCCCGCGCAGCCGCGGCAGAGCACCGTGGTGGCCTCCTTCCCGACTCTCATCGGGGCCACCGAGGCGATCCTCGCCATCACTGGCGCGTTGCGGCCGGCCATGCTCGAGTTCATGGACACCGTCGCCGTCAATGCCGTCGAGGACGAACTGCGGATGGGATTGGACCGCGGTGCGGCGGCGCTGCTGGTCGCCCGCTCCGACGCCCCCGGTGAGCATGCCGGGCATGAGGCCCGACTCATGGTCGAGGCCTGTGAGAAGTCCGGGGCGACAGAGGTTTTCCACACCGACGACCCGGAGGAAGGGGAGGCCTTCACCGCCGCCCGGCGTTTCGCGATCCCCGCGGTGGAACGGCTGGGTCCGCTCCTGCTGGAGGATATCGGGGTGCCGCTGCCCCGACTGGGCGATCTGGTCACCGGAATCGCCGATATCGCCGAACGCAACGACGTCATCATCTCGGTGATCGCGCACGCCGGCGACGGCAACACCCATCCGCTGATCGTGTACGACCCCATCGACCCCGATCAGACCGTCCGCGCGCACCGCGCGTTCGGCGAGATCATGGATCTGGCCATTGTATTCGGCGGCACCATTACCGGGGAACACGGTGTCGGCAGGCTCAAGAAGGCATGGCTGCCGGACCAGTTGGGGCCGGATGTCATGGAGCTGACCCGCCGCGTCAAGGATGCCCTCGACCCGCACGGCATCCTCAACCCGGGTGCCATCCTGTAACCGTCCGAACCGCTCGCCGACCAGGAGTCCCGACGTGACCACACGGATCGAACACAACACCGCCGATACCCGCTACGAGATCTATATCGACGACACCTTGGCCGGCTACGCCGATTACGCCGAGAACGCGGCCGACAAGGTGCGAAACTTCCACCACACCATGACCTTCCCCGAATTCCGGGGGCGAGGTGTCGCCGCCCAGGTGGTGGAGCATGCCCTGGACGATGCCCGCGCCGCGGGCTATACCGTCGTCCCCACCTGCTGGTATGTGGAGGAGTACATCGGCGCCCACCCGGAGTATGCCGATTTGGTACGCCGCTGAGCGTCAGCGGGTTTCGCGTGACCGTCTCCGGGAACGCAAGCGGGCCCGGTCATTCGGTTATTCGCACCTTCGCGTGAGGTAATGTGAGCCCACCTCGTTCCGAGGGGCGGAGGACCTGGTCCTCACTCCGCGCCCAGGAAGGAGGTGTGGGTCATGGGGAAACACCGTAAATCTACGGGTAGACACCGCAAGAAGAATGCCCCGGCCAACCGGGCTGCCGTCGTAGCCGGCATTGCCCTGGTGACCGGGGCGACCTTCGAGTTGGTCCGCTGGTTGCGGGTCAAGTGACCCACCGGGTGGGGCGTCGTAGCCGCGGCGCCTCACCCCCAGCATCACCGGAGTGACATGGCAGATAATACATGTGTACCCATGTATTCGGCAGACCCTGTTCAGCCCTTGAGCAGGGCGCGAGACATCACGACTCGCTGGACCTGGTTGGTGCCCTCGTAGATCTGGGTGATCTTGGCGTCGCGCATCATTCGCTCCACCGGGAAGTCGGTGGTGTAGCCCGCGCCGCCGAACAGCTGTACCGCGTTGGTGGTGACCTCCATCGCCACGTCCGAGGCGAAGCATTTGGCGGCCGCGGAGATGAAGCCCAGGTTGGGTTCGCCGCGTTCGGCCCGGGCGGCGGAGGTGTAGACCATCAGCCGGGCGGCTTCGATCTTCATCGCCATATCGGCCAGCATGAACTGGGTGTTCTGGAAGTCGGCGATGGACTGCCCGAACTGTTTGCGGTCCTTGGTGTAGGCGAGGGCGGCGTCGAGTGCGCCCTGGGCCAGACCCACCGCCTGCGCGCCGATGGTGGGGCGGGTGTGGTCGAGGGTCTGCAGGGCGGTCTTGAAACCGGTGCCCGGTTCGCCGATGATCCGGTCGCCCGGTACCCGGCAGTTCTCGAAGTACAACTCGGCGGTGGGGGAGCCCTTGATACCGAGTTTGTGTTCGAGCGGGCCGACCACGAAGCCCTCGTCGTCCTTGTGTACCAGGAACGCGGAGATACCGTTGGCACCCTTGTCGGGATCGGTCACGGCCATCACGGTGTACCAGGAGGATTTGCCGCCGTTGGTGATCCAGCACTTGGAGCCGTTGATGATCCAGTCGTCGCCATCGCGCTTGGCGCGGGTGCGCATGCTCGCGGCGTCGGAACCGGCCTCGCGCTCGGACAGCGCGTAGGAGGCCATCTCGCCGTTGACGATATCGGGCAGCACCTTCTGCTTCAGCTCTTCGGAGCCGTTGAGGATCATGCCCATAGTGCCGAGTTTGTTGACCGCCGGAATGAGCGAGGAGGAGCCGCAGGCCCGCGCGACCTCTTCGATCACGATGCAGGTCGCGACCGAGTCGGCGCCCTGGCCGCCATAGGTCTCCGGGATGTGCACGGCGTTGAAACCCGCGGCATTCAGTGCCGCGAGCGCTTCCTCGGGAAAGCGCGATTTCTCGTCCACGTCCTTGGCGTGGGGGGCGATCTCCTTCTCGGCCAGCCCGCGGATGGCCGAGCGGAGTTCCTCGTGGAAGTCCTCGAGCTTGAACAGGTCGAAATCGGGGTTTCCCGCCATCGGGGCACACTCCTGGGTCCGGTTGCTGCGCTGTACAGGTTCTCCAAAGTATCCGGCACTCGGTGCCGGCCATATGGCCACTATACGCCCGACCCTTCACCGGGATTGGTCATCCTTCTGACACCGAGTGCCAGCGTTGGCAGGGTATCGCTCACAGGGCGCCCAGCCGCTGATGCAGCAGATCGACGACCTGCCGGGGCGCCATATTCCGCGGAAAAACGGCTACGACCAGCTCCTCGTCACCGTCGCGCCGGTGGTCTCCCCGGGGAATGGCGGCCAGTTCGGCGCGCAGGTCGGCGGGGCCCGCCGCGGACTCGCCGCGCACCATCCGCCGCAGCAGGTAGTTGTGGGTCGCCGTCACCGCGGCGGTGAACTGCACCCGCGCCAGATCCGACGAGTCGGGCAGCCGATCGCGCAGATAGTCGGTGAACAGCCGCTCGTAGCGGAACACCGTGACGATCTCCCGGTCTCGCAGGGCGGGCACCCGCCGCACCACGTGATAACGCCGCACCGCGATCTCCCGCCACTGGGTGAACCGTTCGAAAACCTGCACCACGGCCTCGCAGACGGCGTCCCACGGATCGGCGTGCGGCAGGGCCAGGTATTCCGCCGCGGCGGCCAGCTGCGCCTCGTGATCGGCGAAGATCACGTCTTCCTTGGACCGGAACTGCCGGAAGAAGGTACGCCGCGAAATCCCGGCGGCCTCGGCGATCTCGTCCACCGAGGTCGCCTCATACCCCTGATCCGCGAATAACCGCAAGGCCTCGTCCACCACGGCCAGCCGAAACCGGACCGGTTGCGCACCGGCCCGAGAACGAGCGGTTCCTTCATTGCCCATGGCGCAACCGTAGCGAGTGTGCGCACCGGCCCGGCAGTATCGGTGTCGTGATCGGCCGGTTCGCGGACCCACACTGTGCGCTGGTACGTCATGGAAGCGCTTATCGGATGGGTGGTACGTGGGTTATGGCGGTGACGAGTTCGTCGGCCGGTTGCTCGTCCGGAGGCGCGCGTCCGGTGACGCTCGGCCGAGCCGACAGCGCGATCCCCGGTCGGACCCGCTACCGCGAACCGATGCGCCGCACAGGGTGATGACCTTGTGCCGAGGAGAAGGGATACGCCGGCGAAGGCCCCTCACCGGTGGTTACGCCGTATCGTTGTGCTCGCGGCGGGGTCGGTCTCGGCCCGTATGGCAGCGGATATCGTCGCCGTTCACCACGATGGCATCGTCATCGGTGAGCGCCCAGTGCGCGATCCCGCGCGCCCGATAGTGGGCGGCCAGCGCGTTCCCGGCGCCGGCGGGATCGGTGGGGGAGTCCACATGGGGGACGATCGGCCGGTCGACGAGTCCGAGTCCGTCCCACAACGGCTCCATACCGCAGGTCGGCGGCACCTCGGCCGGATCGTCGGCGGCTTCCAGACCGTGCAGGTCGGGGCACAGCAGGCAGGCGCCCGCGCTGTAACCGGCGTATACCAGCGTGTCCGCGGCGAGGAGCCGCGGGATGATCCGGTCCGCGCCGCTGCGGGCGAACTGGGCGCGCAGCACGAAGGTGTTCCCACCGCGCACCCAGACCAGCGGAAAACCGCTCAGCTGTCGTTCGAGTTCGGTGGGCCGTCCGATGTGGTCGCGCAGGTCGATCTCCCGGGGCGTGAACCCCAGCCGGCGCAGCGGCACCATTTCACTCGTCATGGCGCCGTCGCGTGCCCCCGGCCAGGCGTCACAGGCATTGCCGATCACCGCGACCGGGCCCGGCGCGCCCACCAGCGCGGCGAGCATGTCGTAGTGCGCGCCGAAGCGGTAGCTCGAGAGGAACAGCCGCATGGGTCAGATCGTGAACGCCAGTTTCCGGACCAACTGCCGGCCCAGATCGGAGTCGCCACGGAAACGGATCCGGCCGAGTTCGGAGTCGGCGGTCACCCGCCCGCCGCCGAGTCGCACCAGCAGGCCGGAATCCATTTCGATGGTGACGGTGGCGGGCCCGTCGAGTTCGTCGACATAGCGAGCTCGGCCGTCCACCCGGATGTTCAGGGTGCGGGCCAAGGGACCGGTGAGTTCGAAGACGATCCGCGAGCCTTCCGGCGCCTTCCCGCGTTTGACCAGCACCCGGGGCAGGGAGACTGCGAATTCCGCGAACGCCATCTCGCCACGTGGCCCGCCCTCGTCCGCCCGCACATCCAAGGTGTCGGCGATATCGAGTTCGTGCATCCAGCAGTCGAACAGCCGTACCTGCATGAAGCGCGCGTACGGGACCTCCCCTACCGGCGAGAGCGACGGCGCCGCCCACTGTTCGTCGCTCATGGCGGCCAACGCGTCCAACCGGCGCCGGGTGACCTCCCGGAACCGTTGCAACAGTTGCTCCCCGGACAGCGGACGCAGCCCTCGAACCCAGGTCTCGTTGAGCACCGCGATCTCGTTGCGCACGTGCGGCAGGCTCTGCACATCGACCTTCGACTGTTTCGGTTCCGGCGCCGGCGGTTGTTCGCCGAGCAGCAGTGATTCCGTGCCGACGATATGGGCGAGCACGTCGAACGCGGTCCAGCCCGGCAACGGTGACGGGGTGCGCCAGCGGTGCTCGTCGAGTCCGGTCAGCAGTTCGGTGAGGGCATCCCATTGGTCGGACAGCAGGGCGGTCATTTCGGCCCGATCCGGGGTGTCGGTCATCGAATTTCTTCTCCAGGGAGGTGTGGGGGTGTCCCCCGTGGCCGGTTCGCCGGCTACGGGGTCGCTTTCGGGTCGTCGAGCGCGGCCAGGCCTGCGCGGATGGTCGCGGCCGTGGTCTCGGCGTCGTGGAGGCGGCGCAGCAGGAAACCGGCGGCAAAACGCAGTGTGTCGCCGTGGCGGCGCGGGATGACGTGCAGGTGCACGTGGCCGACGGTCTGAAATGCGGCGGCGCCGTCGTTGAGGACGAGGTTGGCACCATCCGCGGCGGGTTCGCTGCGGCGGACGGCCTGGGCGAGTCGATGCCCGATGCGGAAGATATGCGCTCCGGTCTCGGCATCGAGGTCGTCGAGTTCGCGCGCGTGGCGTTTGGGGACCACCAGGGTGTGGCCGCGGGCGATGGGCCGGACGTCCAGGAAGGCGAAGACGGTCTCGTCCTCGTATACCTTGGTCGCCGGTGCGGTGCCTGCCACGATCCGGCAGAAGACGCAGTCGCTCACGATGCCGACCTTACGGCGTACGGGCGGAATGCGGCACCCCGAGCGGCATTGTTCTTCGCAGGTGAACTGTACCGGCCGGACCTCGTGTCCCGCCGGATGTGACGGACATCTCGGCTATGCTCACCGCCGGCCGGATACAGTTGCGAGGATTCCGGGCAAACCTACTCGCCAGTAAGTTCGGTAGCCGTGGTTCGGTGATGGAAGCACAGTAGGAGAAGGAAGTCAGACAAGTGGAGACAACGCAGACCGGAAGCGACCAGGGGTCGCACGGGGCGCGTGTCGGAGTCGTACGCGAGACCGCCGCAGACGAGCGGCGGGTCGCGTTGGTGCCGAAGATCATTCCCGCCCTGGTGAAACAGGGTGTGGAGGTAGTGGTCGAAGCAGGCGCCGGCCTGGGTGCCCTCCTCCCCGACACGGCCTATCAGCAGGCGGGCGCCACCATCGGCGACCCATGGCAGGCGGACGTGGTCGTCAAGGTGGCCCCGCCGAGCGCCGAGGAAGTGGCGAAACTGTCCTCCGGCCAGACCTTGATCGGGTTTTTGGCCCCCCGCAACGCCGACAACCGGATCGAGGCGCTGAAGGCCGCGGGGGTGCAGGCGTTCGCCGTGGAGTCGATTCCGCGGATCTCGCGGGCGCAGGTGATGGACGCGCTGTCGTCGCAGGCCAACGTCGCCGGCTACAAGGCGGTCCTGCTGGCCGCCTCGGAATCGACGCGGTTCTTCCCGATGCTCACCACCGCGGCGGGCACCGTGAAACCCGCGACGGTGCTGGTGCTCGGTGTCGGTGTGGCGGGCCTGCAGGCGCTGGCCACCGCCAAGCGGCTGGGCGGACGCACTACCGGCTACGACGTGCGGCCCGAGGTGGCCGACCAGGTGCGGTCGGTGGGCGCGCAGTGGCTGGATCTGGGTATCGACGCCGCCGGTGAGGGCGGGTACGCCCGGGAGCTCACCGAGGAGGAGAAGGCGCAACAGCAGCAGGCGCTCGAGGAGGCCATCAAGGGCTTCGACGTCGTCATCACCACCGCGCTGGTGCCGGGTCGTCCCGCGCCGCGGCTGGTGACCGCCGCCGCGGTGCAGGGGATGAAACCGGGCAGTGTGATCGTGGACCTGGCCGGGGAGACCGGCGGTAACTGCGAGCTGACCGAACCGGGGCAGACGGTGGTGAAACACGAGGTCACCATCGCTTCCCCGCTGAACCTGCCCGCGACTATGCCCGAGCACGCCAGCGAGCTGTATTCGAAGAATATCGCCGCGCTGCTGGAGCTGATGCTCTCCGAGGGCAGGCTCGCACCGGATTTCTCCGATCAGGTGCTGGCCGACGCGTGTGTCACCCGCTCCCCGGAGGCCACCCGTTCCGCGAACGACGCCGATGAGCCGGAGCCCGCCGCCGAACCGACGACCACAGGGGCCGAGTGATGTATACCGAGCTATTGGCGAATATCGCGATTCTGGTGCTCTCCGGGTTCGTGGGCTTCGCGGTGATCTCCAAGGTGCCCAACACCCTGCACACCCCGCTGATGTCAGGTACCAACGCCATTCACGGCATCGTGGTGCTGGGCGCGTTGGTGACCCTGGGCCGGATGGAGAATCCGTCGATCGGGGTGCAGATCATCCTGTTCGTGGCCCTGGTGTTCGGAACCCTGAACGTGATCGGTGGTTTCGTGGTGACCGACCGCATGCTGGGCATGTTCAAAGGCAAAACAGCCAAGACCGCCGCGAAGGCGAGCGCGTCGGAGAAGGCGGGCAGCTGAGCCATGGACAACCTGGTCAACATCCTCTACATCATCTCGTTCGCGCTGTTCATCTACGGTCTGATGGGTCTGACCGGTCCGAAGACCGCGGTGCGCGGCAACTGGATCGCCGCCGTCGGTATGGGCATCGCCGTGGTGGCGACCCTGATCGCGGTGCGCGATACCGGCAACTGGATTCTGATCGTCGCGGGCCTGCTGCTCGGCGTGGCACTGGGCGTGCCGCCCGCGCGGTTCACCAAGATGACCGCCATGCCGCAGCTGGTGGCGGCGTTCAACGGGGTCGGCGGCGGTACGGTCGCGCTGATCGCGTGGGCGGAATTCATCGACACCACGGGCTTCTCACAGTTCCAGCACGGTGAGGAGCCGACTGTCCACATCATCGTGGGCTCGCTGTTCGCCGCGATCATCGGCTCGGTGTCGTTCTGGGGTTCGCTGATCGCCTTCGGCAAACTGCAGGAGATCCTGCCCGGCAAGCCGATCGGGCTCGGCCGCGTGCAGCAGTTGGTGAACCTGCTGCTGTTGGCGGCGGCCATCGCGGCGGCCGTGGTGATCGGACTCGGCGCCGCCGATGGCGGGGTATCGCAGTGGTGGATGATCGGACTCCTGCTCGCCGCGGGTGTGCTGGGGCTCATGGTGGTGCTGCCGATCGGTGGCGCCGATATGCCCGTGGTCATCTCGCTGCTCAACGCGCTCACCGGACTCTCGGCCGCGGCCGCCGGGCTGGCGTTGAACAACACCGCGATGATCGTGGCCGGCATGATCGTCGGCGCGTCCGGCACCATCCTCACCAACCTGATGGCCAAGGCCATGAACCGGTCCATCCCGGCGATCGTCGCGGGTGGTTTCGGCGGTGGCGGTGGCGCCGCGGCCGCTGCCGGTGGGGAGCAGAAGCAGGCCAAGGCCACCTCCGCCGCGGACGCCGCCATCCAGATGGCCTACGCCAACCAGGTGATCGTGGTTCCCGGCTACGGTATGGCGGTCGCGCAGGCCCAGCACGCGGTCAAGGAGATGGCCGGCCTGCTCGAGGCCAAGGGGGTGGAGGTCAAATACGCCATCCACCCGGTCGCCGGCCGCATGCCCGGCCATATGAACGTGCTGCTGGCCGAGGCCGAGGTGTCCTATGACGCCATGAAGGAAATGGACGAGGTCAACGGCGAGTTCGCCCGCACCGACGTCGCCCTGGTGATCGGCGCCAACGATGTCACCAACCCGGCGGCCCGCGAGGACTCGGCGAGTCCGATCTACGGTATGCCGGTGCTCAATGTCGACCAGGCCAAGAGCGTGATCGTGCTGAAGCGGTCGATGAACTCCGGTTTCGCCGGTATCGACAATCCGCTGTTCTACGCCGACCACACTTCCATGCTGTTCGGCGACGCCAAGAAGTCCGTCGGTGAGGTCACCGAGGAACTCAAGGCGCTGTGAATCGGCGTGCGCCTCGGCCCTCCCGCCGCGACGGCCGGGAGGGCCGAGGCGTTCCACCGTTCGGACACCGGAAAATCTGTGGACGAGGCGGCGGTCGTACGCGGATCATGGTCGGCGATGTCGAAACCCCAAGAGCCGCTGCGGCTGGTCGAACTCGCTTCCCCCACCACCGATCCGTTCCACGATCTGGACTGGACCGTCGCACTCGATTCGTACACCTCACAGCGCGATGTCCTCGACATCCTGGCGGTATCCCCGTTCGCCCGCGGTATTCAGCCCTACTACCGCAAACTGCAGTTGGAGCGGGTGCGACCCGAGGCGCCGCTACGTCCGCCGGACTCGGAGATCGCCCGGCAGATCACCGAATCCGATACCTCCGCGATACTCGTGCTCGGAGACGGCTGGACCTTGCGTGCCGACCGCTGGTCGGACAAGTCGGCGCAGGTGGAGGTCGTGGCCGTCACCGACGACCTGGCCGAACGGATCGTCATCGAGGCGACCCGGGACGCGGTGGACGAGCCGGGCCCCGACGAGACCACCGTGAAGATGGGCTTCTGGCACCAGGACGACCAGGGTGCCCGCCGCCGTGTGCTGGATGTGAGCACACCGGAATGGGCCGAAATCCGCGGTAACTACGGCACCGCCGCGGCGCGCGCGCTGGACCGTCTGCTGGCCCTGCGCCCGGAGGACATCCGTGGTCGGCTCCTGTTGCTGCACGGGCCGCCCGGCACCGGGAAGACCACCGTATTGCGGGCGCTGGCCCGTTCCTGGTCGGCGTGGTGTCAGGTCGACTGTGTGCTCGACCCCGAGGTGCTGTTCGCCAAGCCCGGCTATCTGATGCGGGCCGCGATGGGTGTCGAGGGCGACGACGACCAGACGCCGAACCGTTGGCGGCTGCTGGTATTGGAGGATTGCGACGAGCTGATCCGCGGTGAGGCGAAGGCCTCGGCGGGGCAGGGGCTTTCCCGACTGCTCAACCTCACCGACGGCATGCTCGGACAGGGCCGCGATGTCCTGGTCGCCATCACCACCAACGAGGACCTGTCCCGGCTACACCCCGCCGTCACCCGTCCCGGCCGCTGCCTGGCCCAGTTGGAAATCGGCAAACTGTCCGCCGCCGAGGCCCACGCCTGGCTCGGCGACACCAGGGCCGCGATCCCATCCGACGGGGCCACCCTCGCGGAACTGGTCGCGCTGCGCAACGGCGTGGACGGTATCGCGGTGAACGTGGAGCGGACGGACGCCGGGATGTACCTGTAGGAGTGTCGCGGCCGGTGCGCCGGCATGGCCCGGTTCACCGGTGGTCGCCCGCCGGCGGGGCGACCACGCCCGCGCCCGCCGCACAGGCGGTCGCAATGACCAGGGGGACAACGAAGGTCGCGGTCAGGGGAACCAGGGCGGTGAGCCAGCCGATCACCGCGGGACCGGCGAGCAGGCCCAGGTAGCCCACACTGAACACCCGGGACATATCGGTGGCGGCGGTCGCGCCGCCGAGATTGCCCGCGGCGGTGAAGATCTGGGGTATGCCGCCCGCCAGTCCGAGACCGCACAGCGCCCATCCGGCCAGGGCCAGGGGCACCCAGGGCGAGACCATGATGAGCGCGAAACCGACCGCGGCGAGAGCGCATCCGTAGCGAACCACCGCGACCCGCCCGTATACGCCGCTCACCCGGTCGGCGGTGAACCGGCCTAGGGTCATCGTCACCGAGAACGCGCCGAACGCCAGGGCGGCCGTTGCCTCGTCGACACCTAGATGCTCGCGCATCTGCAATGTGCTCCAATCGTTGGCGACCCCCTCGGCCAGGAGCAGGCCGAACGCTATCGCGGCCAACACCAGGACCTTCGCCGACCGGCCGCCCCCGCCCCCGGCCGCCGGAGCATGCTCGACAGCGGCATGCGCGAGCAGGCGAGGCACACAGGCGGCGATGATCAACACGCCGCCCGCCCCGGCCAACCCCATCGTCACCGACGGACCCCAGCCGAGCCGAAGCGTTCCGGCGCCCACCAGCGAACCCAGCAGACCACCGCCGGAGAACAACGCGTGAAACGCCGACATAATGGGGCGCCGGTACTCCCGTTCCACGTGTACCGCCTGAGTGTTCATCGATACGTCGAGCGCGCCGTTGCCGAAACCGAAGGCGAACAGCGCTATTGCCAGGGTGACCGGTCCCTGGGCGAGCCCGGGCCCGAGCACGAAAACCGAGGCCGCAGCCCCCGCGCCGCCGACCAATGCCCGGCTGCCGAACCGGTCGGCCAGCGGCCCGGCCAGGCGCATGCCGATGATTCCGGCCCCCGCCATCAGCAGGATGAACATCCCCAACACCGAATGCGATACCCCGGTGCGTTCGGTGACGGCCGGAATATGGACCACCCACATGGCGAACAGGAAGCCGTTGAGCCCGAACACGGTGAATACGGCCGCCCGGGCCGTTCGCATCCGTCGGTCGATCGTCGAAAGGCTCACCGATTCGACGGTACCGGCCCGGGCGCCACGGTGGTCACCTTCCGCTCGGACGGGCTGCCACGGCGAGGAGGCCGAGTGCAGGATGCGATTCGCCGACCGTCTCGCCGGCCATTCGCGCCGGGGCTATCGTCGGGGAGTGGACGCCTTGGCCGGTTTATTGGAGGGGCCCCGGGCGCGGGGCGCGTTTCTGATGCGATCGGTGCTCACCCCGCCGTGGTCGCTGCGCATCCAGGACGAGGCGCCGCTGACCCTGGTGGCGATGGTCCGGGGCGGTGCCTGGGTCATCACCGATCCCGAGGAGCCCGACGGTGCCACACACCCGGCCCCGCGGCGGCTGAACGCCGGTGATGTGGCGGTTTTCCGGGGGCCGCGGCCGTACACGGTGGCCGACGACCCGGCCACCGAACCGCAGATCGTCATCCATCCGGGCCAGGTGACCACCACTCTGGACGGCGAAATCCTCTGCGAGACACTGAGTCTCGGGATCCGGGAATGGGGCAACGACCCCGACGGGGAGACCATGATGGTCACCGGGACCTACGAATCGGCGGGCGCGGTGAGCAGACGCCTGCTGCGGGCGCTGCCGCCGGTACTGGTGGTGCCGGGCGAGGACTGCGATGACCGACTGCTGGCGCTGCTGGTGGAGGAGGCGGCGAAGGACCGGCCCGCGCAGAGTGTCGTACTGGACCGGCTGCTCGACCTACTGTTGATCGCCACCCTGCGCACCTGGTTCGCCGGCAACGACGCGCCCGCCTGGTATCAGGCGTACGGTGATCCACTGGTCGGCAAGGCGCTGCGGCTGCTACAGCACAACCCGGCGCACAACTGGACCGTCGCCGATCTCGCGAGCGCGGTCGGCGCCTCTCGGGCGGCGCTGGCCCGGCGGTTCACCGAACTGGTCGGCGACCCGCCCATGGCCTTCCTCACGGAATGGCGGCTGGAGTTGGCCGCCGACCTGCTGCAGGGCTCCGACGCCACCGTCGAGGCGATCGCGCGCCAGGTCGGATACGGGAGCGCGTTCGCGCTGAGTACCGCTTTCAAACGGCATTTCGGGGTGAGTCCGCGCGATCACCGTCGCGGGAGCCCGGCCGCCTCGGTGGCGTCGGCTGGGTGACGGCAATGCCGGCCGCCGGCGCCGGTATCGTCGGCCGGGTGACGCAGCAGTACCCTGTGCTCTGGCCGATACCCACGCGGTGGGCCGACAACGACCACTACGGGCACGTGAACAACGTGACCTACTACGCGTATTTCGATACCGCGGTCAATGCCTGGCTCATGCACGCCACCGGCACCGATATCCGGGAACTGCCCGCCGTCGGGATCGTCGCGCAGACCTCGTGCCAGTTCCACGCCTCGCTCAGCTTCCCCGACAAACTTCAGGTCGGGCTGCGGATCGCGCGTCTGGGGCGGTCGAGTATCACCTACGATCTGGCGATCTTCCGGGAGACCGGTGGCACGGAACCGTTGGAGTTGGCTGCCACCGGGACGTTCGTCCACGTCTATGTGGACGCGGAAACCCGAAAGCCGGTGGGGATTCCGGACGTCATCCGAACTGCCGCCGAAGTGCTTGTGGTCGATGACGCGGGGGCGTAGGTGCAGTAATAGATATTCTGTCGACCGGAGGAACTCTTGCAGAGAGTTCGCGGGTATCGATCGGTTGTCCTGATACGGCGAGTGTTATCGGTCCATTGCCGGGTGAAAGCATCGTGTGAAGGGCTCCGTCAATTTTATATCGACAGTTTCGTTGCTTCCGCACATAACACACTGCGAGATCACGGCACATGCCGTCCGTCCCGTGACGGGCAGCAGCTCGTTCACGGCCAACGCAATGCGGGCCTGAGCGAGAAATGTGGCGGCTTCAGTGTCGTCTCGTCGAGCTGATCCTCTGTACCTTACTTTCTGGGACAATGGAATCGGTACTATTTTTTTCGGCCCTTTCGGTCGGGCTGTCGCGCGGCTTCGATGCGGACTTCGTCGATGGTGTCCCGAGGAATATATTCGATGATGTCCTCGCGGGACACGACCGCCAGTTTCCGCAGAATAGCGGCGATCTGCGCATCGATGGTCCTGATGGATTTCCCCCGGCGGGCGGCGATGGCGGGGTTGGTCCAGCCGGCCGCCGCCAGGACCGCGACATCTCGTTCGGCCTGGGTCAAATCGTGCCAGGCAGAGGCGGGCCCGACCTCGTCCAACCGATCGTCGGAGGAAGTTTCAACGGTCAAGGCGCCCAGGACGAGCCGTTCTGTCTCGTTGTACTCGGGGCGCAGACGCCTGCCGCGCGCTTCCGCCGCGGTGTATGCGTCGGGTCCCAGTACCCGATGGGCAACCGCGACGGCCTCGACGGTCTTCTCGGTAAAGGGGCCCATTGTATCGCCGGCCAGGCCGGATCTGTCGGCCATGGCCGCCGTTCCCCCCGTCAGATGGGCGATCTCGGTGGCAAGTGCCACCAACCTGGCACGGTCAGGGTTGTCGGCGGCGAGTAGATCGGCTACCAGACGAGCCAACGTCCAGATATAGAACTGCACGACCCACATCCCCACCCACCGGTCACCGACGGTGAGTTGATAGGCCAGCGAGGACCGCTCGAGCTCCAATGCCTCGACCGGGTCACCGTGCTGGGTCAGCGCGATCGCCTGGGTGAGCTCGGCCAATGATTTCTCCCGCAGTGTACCGGAAGTACCGACGCGGTCGTAGTACCGTTGGGCGATCTCATAGGATTGATCGGCGGTTCCCAGCAGGCCCGCAGTGAAGGCGGCATGCAGTTCGCTCATCGCTGCCGAGCCATGATTGTTCTCGGCAAGGAATTTGTCTCGGGCGCGCAGAAAAACCTCGACGGCATGAATGCCGTTGTGGATGAGCAGTAACTCTTCCCCCCATGCGTGTTCGACAGCGGCAGGAAGGCCGATATCCGTCTCGGCGGTGTTCCGCCAGTCCGCTCTGGTGTCCGGGTCATCGATGCAGGCGGCGACGCAGTCCTCGAGTATCCGCTCGGCCTCTTCCAGCCTGCCCTGAGTCAGAGTAAGTACGGCGATTGCGGCCATGCCCGCGATCTGGAGTTCGGTGGGGCGAGTGCCCGAAACCCGCGTCGCGTTCAGGCAGCGTTCGATCCAGTTGCGCGTTTCTCGTACCGACCCGTTGACGTAATTCTGCATGGCGAACAGGCCGATACCGAGCTCCAGACCGAGGTAGGCCCGATCAGGGGTGGTGAGGCTGTGTTCGAGCGCGATCAGGGTGTTGGCCCAGCTCGTTCGGACCCAGCTCATGAGGTTCTGTCCCTCCGAGACCGGCCAGTAGGTGGCGGCGTAACAGATCTTGTCCCGGTAATACCGCAAATGCCGATCGGCCAATACGGCGGGCTCGTCCATCCCGGCGTGGCTGCGTTGCCGCAGCCGGTCCTGGGCATACACCCGCAGGCTTTCCAGCAGGGCGTACCGCACCGTGGTCGATGTCCTGTGCACCGATACCAGCGCGTGATCGACGAGCCGGTCGAGCAGGTCCTCGATTTCGTCCCGGGCCAAGGCCACACCCACGTCGTTTCCGCCGTCGACCGACCCGTCGTCGTCGATCGACTCCTCATCGCCGCAGATGGCCTGGATGGCATCCAGATCGGCACCGACGTCCGCCGGCGCATCCGGATCGGCATCGTCGGAACCGGTGTGGTAGCCCGCGGCGAAGACCGACAGGCGGTCGAACAGCAGGCGCTCTTTTTCCGTACACAACTCATAAGACCAGGCGATGGCATCACCGACCCCGTAATGGCGGGGCTCGGCGCCCGCGCGAACGGTACGCGACCACCGCAGTCGGGTATCGTCGGCCCGTCCGGTGAGCCCGCTCAACACCAGCGCGGGCGGCTGATGTTGTAACCGTGCGGCCGCCAACTGGATGTAGAGGGGGTGATTGTGCAACCGGCGACAGATCTTGGCGGCGGTCCGCATCTGATCCCTGCCCGACAGCGGGTACCCGGTCAACTCGGCGCGGCGTCGGAACAGCAGCGATGCCTGCTGGTCGGTCAGCGGCGGCACCGGGACGAGGTGCTCGTCGACCCAGCCGATCGGCTCACGGCTGGTGGCCAGCACGGTCAACTCCGGTACCACCTCGAGCAGGTCGGCGATCACATGCGCGACGCCGGTGAGCACGTGTTCGCAGTTGTCGAGCACCAACACGGTGCGCGGTGCCTGCCCGGTCGGTCCGGTGCGGGTGAAGGCATCTACGAGGGCATCCCAGGTCGAGCGCCCGGAGAAGTCGCCGTCGATCACCGCATGAGCGATCTCCTCCTCCACCGCGGTGGTCCCCGACCGCCTGGGCAGACGCGCGAGCCGTACCCAGAACACGAACGACTGCCCGACAGACCCCCGACGATAGTCACGGACGACCTCGGCGGCCAGTCGGGTCTTTCCGATTCCACCCGGCCCGGTCAGGGTTATCAACCGGGCCGTACCCAGCAGCAGCGTCCTGATTTCCTGCAACTCCCGCTCCCGACCCACGAAGGTGAGGTCGGGTGCCGGCAGACCCCCGACACGGCCTCTCGGCGGTGCTTCCACGATAGAAAGAATATCGCGTTACCAGGGCCTGTCGTTCTCGCCTGTACCCGACCCGACAAGACCGCAGCGAACATCCAGCTGCGGACCGCGCCACCACGGACCGTATCGACAGCCACAGTCACCGAGACGGCGGGTTCACCAACACCTGACAGGGTGATGTATGCGCACGAGGAGCACTACCAGGCCGGCTGGACCGCATGGCCGAACAGACCCCGCCCACAGCAGCACAACCAACGCAAACCTGCAATCCGTGCGGGAGACCGATCGACCACCGACACCTCGACCGAACGCTCGGGCAACGTGACGAGCAGGCCGAAGCCCTCGCAGACCTCGGACGGTGCCTACCCACCGAACCGAATTGCGGTCTGGCTCACGGCCGCCATTGCCACCAAGCCCCCGCCCCCTCCACCGGCACGGCTGTGCGGGCATCGAATCGCCATTGACCCGGAACCATCGGAATCCGAGAGGGAAGCCCAGTGCAGTTCGTGATGCTCCGCACCGGCATCAAGGTGGTATTACCGGCAGTCGGCACCGGTGAGGCGGCACTCATCCAGTGGACGGCAACCCGGCCGGCAGGAACCGAAGTGAGGACTTCCCGGCGGTCGGCCGGAATGGATTGATCTGAAATATACAAGAAGGGAACCGCATGCCTGTAGCGCTGCACAAGCGGGGGGCCGACGTCAACACGGGAGACAACCGGCCCACTGTGGTCACCGCAGACGATCCCGGCGACGACCGTATTCACACAAGCCGATAACACCGCTCGATCGACGATGCCGCCCCGCACTCCACGGAGGCGGCTGTCGTTGTGTCCCGATGGTTGCACCCTGCTTCATGGCCTGCGCGGTCGTGATAGTGATCTGGGCAAACCCCGCGGAAGACACCGGGTGCAGCGGTGGTGTCCTACGCGGGTCGGGAATCCGTGTTAGTGAGTGTGTCCTGGAACCGGCGCATACCCCTGAGCCAGCGGTCGTAGTCCGAGCCCTTCTGCTGGTACATCGTCAGCACCTCCGGATGCGGCAGGATCAGAAAGCGCTCATCTTCGACGCCTGCGAGGACGGTGTCCGCGACCTCGGCCGGGGTGAGCACGGCACCCGCGGTTTTCACCGCCGCGATCGCGAGCCGCCCGAACTGGGCGTTCTCCGAGGTGATCATGCCCTCGCGCAGCAACGCTGTGTCCACGCCCATCGGGCAGACACAACTCACCCGGATCCCCTTGGCGCCATAGGTGACCGACAGCCATTCGGCGAACCCCACGGCGGCGTGCTTGGACACCGAGTACGGCGCCGACCCGAGCTGGGTGAGCAGCCCGGCCGCCGACGCGGTACTCACGAAGTACCCCTCGCCTCGCTCCACCCATCCCGGGACCAGCAACCGTGCGGCCCGCACATGGGCGAGCACATTGACATCCAGCGCGGCCGCCCACTGTGCGTCGGTACTGTCGAGCCCCGGGCCGCCGCCGATTCCGGCGTTGGCGAAATAGATGTCCACCGGGCCGAAATCGGCGTCCGCCCGCTCGATCAGGTCGCGGATGACCTTCTCGTCGGAGACGTCGCCGCCCACCGCCACCGCCGCGGACCCGATCTCGGCGGCCACCGCGTCGGCCGACCGTCCGTCCAGATCGGCCACCACCACCCGGGCCCCGCGTTCGGCCACCCGTCGCGCCAGCGCCGCTCCGATACCCGATCCACCGCCGGTGACGACGGCGACCTTTCCCGCAATGTCCATACCCGCACCCTACGGCTGTGTTTGATTGCGCCGCCTTCGGCGGCGCGGGCCGGGGCCCTCGCGACCTGGGTCTTCCCTCCCTCTGCGCCGCCGCCGACGCGGCGTCGATCCGGTCGGTCCGGACCCGGGGCGGGCCCCGACCATGGGGTGAGGTGCCCGAGGAGGTGCGGGGCGGAGATTGGTGTTGTCGGACTCTGTATGGTTCAGCTCGAGTCGATCAGCCGGTGCAGGAGCGGCCCGATGCGCGGCCCGACCAGTTCGCGCATGATCAGCGCCATATTGGTGCGCTGTACGCCCGGGATCTTCAGGATCTGGCCGGTGATGCGGTAGAGGTCATCGGCGTCGCAGGCGACCACCCGGACGGTGAGGTCGGTGGGTCCGGTCATTCCGCACACCTCGGTGACCTCCGGGATCTCGGCCAGTTCGTCCACCACCGGGTCGAGCCGATGCTGGTCCACCACCACCGCGACGAACGCGTTCAAGGGGTAGCCGAGGGCGCGGGGCTCGACGCGGCGTTCGAAGCTGCCGAGCACCCCGCTCGCCTCCCAGCGGGACAGGCGGGCCTGCACGGTGTTGCGGGACAGGCCGAGCCGGGCGGCCAGTTCGACACCGGTCGCGCGGGGGTTGGCGATCAGTTCCAGCAAAAGCCGCGCGTCCGTGGCGTCGAGGGTCGGCTCGGTGGTTTCTCGACTGGGCATACAACGCAGTATGACAGTCATGAGGGTGAGAAAACCGAGCACTTTGCTCAGTTGTTCGTACAACACTTGCGCAGATCGCTTTACCGTGCATGCTGAGTGATACAAGCCACACAATGGCTGGTGCCCATGCCGAGGAGGCGATACCCATGCCTGGCAAACACGAATACCCCGTGCAGTTGGTACAGCCCGACGGACGTCGGGTGTTCGATCCCGAACACGCCGGGTGGGTCGCCGATATCGGCCCCGACCGGCTGTGGTCGCTCTACCGGGACATGGTGGTGGCCCGCCGGATCGATACCGAGGCCACGGCCCTGCAGCGGCAGGGCCAACTGGGGCTGTGGGCCCCGCTGCTCGGTCAGGAGGCGGCCCAGGTCGGCTCGGCATGGGCGCTGACACCCGACGACTATGTGTTCTGCAGCTACCGCGAGCACGCCGTCGCCTACTGCCGCGGCGTCCCGCCGACCGAACTCACCCGCATGTGGCGCGGGGTATCGCATTCCTGCTGGGACCCTACCGCGGTGAATATGACCAACCCGGCGATCGTGGTGGGCTCCCAGGGGCTGCACGCCACCGGCTACGCCTACGCCGCACAGCTGGACGGTGCCGAGATCGCCACCGTAGCGTACTTCGGCGACGGGGCCACCAGCCAGGGCGATATCGCCGAGGCCATGGTCTTCGCGGCGAGTTGGGGCGCGCCCGTGGTCTTCTTCTGCCAGAACAACCACTGGGCGATCAGCGAACCCGTGCGGTTGCAGAGCGCCACCCCGATCGCCCATCGGGCCCGCGGCTACGGTATCCCCGCCGCCCGCGTCGACGGCAACGACGTGCTGGCGGTGCTGGCCATGACCCGACAGGCGGCGGCCCGGGCGCGGGCCGGTGGCGGGCCGTCGTTCGTGGAGGCGATCACCTACCGGATGGGCCCGCACACCACCGCCGACGATCCGACCCGCTACCGCACGGCCGCCGAGAACGAGCAGTGGGCGCGTCGCGATCCGATCGACCGGATACGGCTGCTGCTGGAACGGGAGGGACTGTTCGACCCGGTCGCGCAGCGGCAGGTCGACGAACGCGCGGACGAGGTGGCCCACCAGCTGCGCACCGCCACCATCGGTATGCCCGACCCCGATCCGATGCGGCTGTTCGACCACGTCTACGCCACACCGCATCCGCTGCTCACCGCCCAGCGACAGGAGTACGCCGAGTACCTGGCCGCCGATCCGGCCGATACCGCCCTCCCCCACGAGGCGCCCACCCGGCGCGCGGAAGGAGTTCCGTCATGATCACCACCTTCGCCGCGGCTCTCAACGCGGGACTGCGCCGAGCGCTCGAGGACGATCCGAAGGTGGTGATCATGGGAGAGGATGTCGGCCGCCTCGGCGGTGTGTTCCGGGTGACCGACACACTGCAGAAGGATTTCGGCGACAGCCGCGTCATCGACACCCCGCTCGCCGAATCCGGTATCGTGGGAACGGCTTTCGGAATGGCGCTGCGCGGGTACCGGCCGGTGTGCGAGATCCAGTTCGACGGGTTCGTCTACCCGGCCTTCGACCAGATCGTGTCCCAGATCGCCAAGATCCACTATCGGACGCAGGGGCGGGTACGCGCTCCTCTCACCATCCGTATTCCGTTCGGCGGCGGTATCGGCTCGGTGGAACACCATTCGGAATCCCCCGAGTCCTATTTCACCCATACCGCGGGACTGCGGGTGGTGACGCCGAGCAATCCCGCCGATGCCTACACCATGATCCGGCAGGCGATCGCACTGGACGATCCGGTGATCTTCTTCGAACCCAAGCGCCGCTACTGGGACAAGGCCGAGTTCGACCCGCACGCTCCGGTCGAACTCCCGCTGCACCGGGCCCGGGTCTGTGTTCCCGGCAGCGACGCCACCCTCGTCGCCTACGGCGGCACGGTGGCGACCGCGCTGACGGCGGCGCGGATCGCGGCCGAGGAGGGGATCTCGCTGGAGGTCATCGATCTGCGCAGCCTGGCGCCGCTGGATATCGATACCGTGGCGGAATCGGTGACGCGTACCGGCCGACTGGTGGTGGCGCACGAGGCGCCGGTCTTCGGCGGTTTGGGCGCGGAGCTGGCGGCCCGGGTCACCGAGCGGTGCTTCTACCACATGGAGGCACCGGTTCTGCGCGTCGGTGGCTTCGATATCCCCTACCCCCCGGCTAAGCTCGAGAAGCATCATCTGCCCGACCCCGACCGGATCCTGGCCGCGGTCGACCGTTCGCTCGCCGCCTGACCGACGACACCCAGCCGGCCGAGAGTATCGGCCTCCCGATACGGAGGTATCACGTGGACGACGCCCGCGCCGCGGACCAGGGGGACATTCTCGAATTCCGGTTGCCGGACCTCGGGGAGGGATTGACCGACGCCGAACTGCAGAGCTGGTCGGTCGCGGTGGGTGACCGGGTGGAACTCAACCAGACCGTCGCCGAGGTGGAGACCGCCAAGGCCGTGGTGGTTCTGCCCTCCCCGTTCACCGGGACGGTGATCGAACTGCTCGCCGAACCGGGCGAGACGATCCCGGTGGGCGCGCCGCTGCTGCGCGTGCGCGGTGACGGTCCTCCCGTGGGCGGCGGGCGGTCTTCGGTTCTGGTGGGTTACGGACCGGAGGACGAGCCGGTCACCCGCCGTCGGCGGCGACCGGAGACCCGCCGGGTCGCGGCATACAACGGAAACCATACCGGCGACACCGGTCCGGACCCCGGCATGCGCGACGGTGAACGAGCGGCGGCGATCGACAGCGGTCATACCGGCCCCGGTGACACCGGAATCCGCGTCCCGGACACGGCGGCATCGGCCGGCGTCGGGGCTCGCGACGAGGCGGCGGACGATACCGGGCCATCGGGTGTAACTCACGACGCCCTGGGGCAGATCGCGCAGGGGCAGCGGGTCGCGGCGACTCCCGGCGCGCGGAAACTGGCTCGGGAACTCGGTATCGACCTGTGGTGTGTGGCGGGGTCGGGACCGGCCGGTGCGGTCACCGTGGACGATGTGCGCGCGGCCGTCCCCGTGACGCAGGGGCGCGGCCGGGAGATCGCGCGCGCCGACTCCGGAGTTGTGGACCGGCCCCCGCGGGAAGCCCCGGCGGTGCGGGAGGAACGTACCCCCATCAGCGGTATCCGCAAACGCACCGCCGCCGCCATGAGCGCCAGCGCGCACACCATCCCCCAGGCGGCCACCTCGGTGACCATCGATATCACGGCGTCGATGGAACTGCTCGACCATCTGCGTACCACCCCGGCCTTCGCGCAGCTGTCACCGACGCCCCTGGCGCTGGTCGCCAAAGCGGTTCTGGTCGCACTCACCGAATTCCCGGGGGTCAACGCGTTCTGGGACGAGAAGAACCAGGAGATCGTCACCAAGCACTACGTCAATCTCGGTATCGCCGTCGCCACCGAACGCGGGCTGCTGGTGCCGAATGTCAAGGAGGCGCAGTCCCTGACGTTGCGTGAGCTGTGCCGGGAGATCGGCTGGCTGGCCGAGACCGCGCGGACCGGCCGCGCCACACCCAGCGATCTGCGCGGCGGCACCTTCACCATTTCCAATGTCGGGGTGTTCGGCGTGGATTCGGGGGTGCCGCTGGTCAATCCGGGGGAGGCCGCGATCCTGTGTCTGGGCGCGATCACCCGACGGCCCTGGGTGTTTCGTGACGAGCTCGCGATTCGACAGGTCACCACCCTGACGCTGAGCTTCGATCACCGCATGATCGACGGTGAACTCGCCGCCCGATTCCTGAGCACTGTCGCCGGTCTCTTGGAGGATCCGCTCACCCTGCTCGGGCGGGTGTGACCGGGACGCGGTTCGAGAAGTCCACGGTTCAACAGAACCCGGCGAGGGTATTCCGGGGGTCGTATGGATGCCCCACGCACCGCTGCGTAGGGTGACGCAAACCTGAACCAAAGACGCCGGCACGAGGAGCTGCGTTGAATCCGGTACTGATCTCGGCGGCCGAACTCCGGGACTCACTGGGAGACAAAACCATTCGCCTATTGGATGTGCGGTGGGCACTGGGTGATCCGGACGGGCCGGAGCATTACCGCAAAGGGCATATCCCGGGCGCGGTATTCGTCGACCTCGATACCGAGCTGGCGGGCCTGCCCTCGCCCAGGCACGGGCGCCATCCGCTGCCCGCACCCGAACACCTCCAACGATGTGCCCGGAGCTGGGGTATCTGCGCCGGCGATCTGGTGGTGGTCTACGACGCGAGCGGCGGTATGGCGGCCGCACGGGCGTGGTGGCTGCTGCGCTGGGCCGGTGTCGCGGATGTACGCCTGTTGGACGGCGGGCTCCCGGCGTGGACCCGGGTCGGCGGGGAACTGGCCATCGGGGTGGAGCCCGATCCCACACCCGGCGATCTCGAGGTCGTGCCCGGACGTCTGCCGGTTATCGACGCGGACGCGGTGGCCCGCTGGGACGGGGTGTTGTTGGATGCGCGCACGGTGGATCGGTTCCGCGGCGAACAGGAGCCGGTCGATCCGCGGGCGGGGCATATCCCCGGCGCCATCTGCGCACCCACCAGTGACAACCTCGGTGATGACGGGTGTTTCCGTTCGGTGGAAGTGCTGCGGGAGCGGTTCGCCGGTTTCGGCAATGGACCGGTGGCGGTGTACTGCGGCTCGGGGGTGACCGCCGCGCATCAGATCGCCGCGCTGGCCGTGGCGGGGGTGGAGGCCGCGCTGTATCCGGGCTCGTGGTCGCAGTGGGCGCACGATCCGAAACGTCCGGTCGCCACCGGAGCCTGAACGGGCCGACCCCGGTGTGCGGCACACCGGGGTCGCCGCGTGCCTAGCCGCAGGTCGCGGCGATATCACGCAGTGCCTCGTGGTCTGCGGCGGTGACCGGTAGGTCGTAGCGGATGGCGACGGTGAGGTATTTGCCCGCGTAGAAGCAATGACCCGGACGTGAGGGCGGCAGCCATTCGGCGGGAGTGCCGTCGCCCTTGTCGGTATTGGCCGCGCGGGTCGTGACCTGCAGATTGTAGTCGATATCGTTGGCGAACCGGATACGCTGCGACAGCGGCCAACTCGAGGCGCCGAGATCCCAGGCCGCGGCCAGCGGGTAGACGTGGTCGACGGGGATCTCCTGGGCGGCCTGCTTGGAAAAGGTGATCAGGGCGCCGGTGTACGGGTCGGCCAGCGTCCCGGACAGCACCACGCAGCCCCGGGTGCCGGGGCGGTACGCGACCTCGGTGAGCTGGCGGGCCAGCACATTGTTGCGGGTATCGCAGCCGTCGTGCCCGCCGGGACCGTCGTGGTCGTCCGACCAGGCGGGTCCGAAGACACAGGCCTGCTCGGCCCGGCAGCCACGCTCGTAGCCGCCGGGATGCGGCCGGTCCGGGACCACTCGCACCGTGGCGAGCCACTGCTCCAGCAGGATCCGGGCGGGGCTGCCCGGCGCGGGTGTCCGCTCCGGTAACACCGCGCAGCCGCATATCGTCGTGAGTACCGTGACGACCGCGAACAGCGCCGCCCCTACCGTCCCCCGCCTTCTCATGGTTCACAGGTCTACCGGAACCGTCCGACAGGTTTCCGGTTTCAAAACAACCGCCGGTCGGCGGCTAAAGCCAGGCGCGGGCGAAGATCTCGTCGTCGCGGGCCGTGTTGGTTCGCGGCGGGAACCGCATGGCGGCCAGGGTTTCCGGGTGCACACCGTCGTGGCCGATCAGCCAGGAACCGCCGCTGTCGGTGCATTCGGCGATCTTGGCGAAGGTGGTGAGCAGGAAGGTGATGGCATCGCCCGGTCGGGTGGTGTGGGCCAGACGCTGCGACTCGCCTGGACGGGACAGATCCAGCCACACCCCGCACTGTCCGTCCAACCGCATTCCCACGATCTTCGCCGCGTCGACGAAGGTGAACTGCCGCCGTTCCCAGGGCATGGTCGGTGTGTAGCTCTGCTCTAGGACTTGGAGCAGAATCGTCATACTGTTGCCCTCCGATGTTGTGGAATGGCGCCGCCAACGATCTCCGCCGGCCGGGCTATACCGCCCGGTACGCGATGATCGGCGGGCTCGGACTTCGGCGATGACCAACGAACGGTAGTGCAGGCCCGACGTTCGGACAGAGGCCAGTGCGTCTGGTGTCGTTCGGCGCTGTCGCCGCTGGGCCGGTGGAGACATAGAACGCCTGCGGAGCGGACGTAAGACTGTGCAAGGCTCGCCTTCCAGCTGTCTGCGGTGAAACAGGAAGCCCAACTCGTGAGAGTTGAAATCCCTTCCTTTCAGAAGGGGAGAAGGTCAACAGTGGATACATCAGTATGTTCCGCCTCGGCGCGGAAATCCAGGTATCCATGCCGACCAACTGTCGGACCTGCCTGCTTTGATGGGGCGGTGCTGCACGGTATGTGGTCACCCGGTTCTGGGCTCCTGCTTTGGCCCGCGCCGGACTGCCCCGGTGAGCCGGGGGAGTCCGCGGGCGCGCTACCGGGGCTGCTGGGCAGCGTGCTGCGGGAGGCGCGTTTCCGGCACCACGCCGAGGTACTCGTCGCGGACGCCGCCGGGGTCCGGACTGAGCGGGTGCGGGCGCACGCGCTCGCACCGGGTGCCGCTGCGGCCGCGCTGCGGCAGCGGTTGCCGGCCGGCGCGGTATCCGGTGATCTGCGTTTTCTCGCCCATATCGCGCTCGGTATCGAGCGGTGGGTGCGGGCCGGACGGGTGGTACCGCGGTTGGTCCGCGACGACGGGCAGTGGTGGGCGCGGTGGCGACTGTCCGGTGGTGCGGGGCAGCGCGCGTGGCTGGCGGAACTGGCCGCCGGTATGCCGCCGGCGCTGCAGGTCGCGGGTGCTCCGGGGGATCTGCTCGCCGATATGGTCGACGAACTCACCGATCCCATCGTGCGGGAGCTGGTCGGGGAACGGCCGAACCCGCATCCGCTGGTGCACGGGCTGTCCGTCGACACACCTGTGGACGGTGGCAGCCATCAGGTCGCCGAACTGCTCGACCGCTGGCGCGACAGCGTGCTCGTCGACGAACCCGAACTGGTGTTGCGGCTGTGCGAACCCGACGGCGAGTCGGGCGTCGACGCCGACGGCGCGGCACTGTGGCGGTTGGAGGTGTGCCTGCGCGTCGACGGGGCGGCGCCCCGCCCGGTGCCGCTGCTGGGTGATCCGCAGTCGGTGCGGACGGCGGTGGAGCGGCTCGGTGCGGCGCAGCGGGCCTATCCCCGGCTGCGAGACCTGCCGGGCGATCCGCGCAGTATGGATCTGCTGCTGCCGACCGCGGTGGTGGCCGATCTCGTGGCGCACGGCGCGCACGCGCTGGCGGAGGCCGGTGTCCGGCTGCTGCTGCCACGGGCCTGGAGTGTCGCCGAGCCGAGCCTGCGGCTGCGCGTCGACGGCGCCGCCGTGCCCGCGGCCCGGAGCTCCGTCGGACTGGACGGGCTCGTCTCCTATCGGTGGGAGCTGGCGCTCGGGGACATGGTGCTCACCCGGGCCGAGATGGAACGGTTGATCGATGCCCAATCGGATCTGGTGCGGCTGCGCGGGGAATGGGTGCAGGCCGATCACCGGGTGCTCGCCGCCGCCGCGCGCTACGTCGCGTGGCACGGCGCCGATACCGAGGTCACCCTGGCCGACCTGGTCGGCAAGATCGTCGACACGCACGTGGACCGAGTCCCCATCACGGAGGTCACCGCGACCGGTTGGGCCGCCGCACTGCTCGACCCCGGCCGTGAACCCGAACCGGTGTCCCCGCCGGCCCGGCTGAAGGCTCAGCTGCGTCCCTATCAACTGCGCGGCCTGTCCTGGCTGGCGACCATGAACCGACTCGGCTGCGGTGCGATCCTCGCCGACGATATGGGTCTCGGGAAAACCGTTCAGGTACTGGCCCTGCTCCTGCACGAACGCGAAACCGCCACGACGCCGCCGGGGCCGACGCTACTGGTCTGCCCGATGTCGGTGGTCGGCAACTGGCAACGGGAGGCCCTGCGTTTCGCTCCCGACCTGCGGTTCCTGGTGCACCACGGCCCAACCCGTCGGCGCGGGCCCGAGCTGGACGCCGCCGTCGCCGACGCCGATCTGGTGATCACCACCTACACGCTGCTCGCCCGCGACACCCGCGAACTGGCGCGACAGTCCTGGGAACGGGTGGTGTTGGACGAGGCGCAGCACGTCAAGAACGCCGCCACCCGGCAGGCGCGGGCGGCGCGGGCGCTACCGGCCCGGCATCGGCTGGCGCTCACCGGCACTCCCGTGGAGAACCGCCTGGAGGAACTGCGGTCGATCCTCGATTTCGCCATGCCGAAGCTGCTGGGCAGCGCGCAGACATTCCGCGCCCGTTTCGCCGTGCCCATCGAACGCGAGAACGACCAGAACGCCGTCACCCGGTTGCGCACGGTCACCTCGCCGTTCGTATTGCGCCGGGTGAAAACCGATCCCGCGGTGATCGGCGATCTGCCGGAGAAGCTGGAGATGACGGTCCGCGCCAACCTCACCGTCGAACAGGCCGGTCTGTATCAGGCCGTGGTGCGGGACATGCTGGACAAGCTCCGCGACGCCAAGGGGATGGCCCGCAAGGGCGCGGTACTGGCCGCCCTCACCCACCTCAAACAGGTGTGCAACCATCCCGCGCATTACCTTCGCGATCATTCGGCCGTGTTGCGGCGCGGCACGCACCGGTCCGGGAAGCTGGCGCTGGTGGAGGATGTGCTCGACTCCGTGCTCGCCGAGGGCGAGAAGGCCTTGTTGTTCACCCAGTTCCGCGAATTCGGCGAGCTGATCGCCCCGTATCTCACCGAACGTTTCGGCACGCGTGTGCCGTTCCTGCACGGCGGGGTCGCCAAGAAACACCGCGACACCATGGTTGCCGATTTCCAGCGCGAGGCCGGCCCACCGCTGATGCTGCTGTCGCTCAAGGCCGGTGGTACCGGACTGAACCTCACCGCCGCCAACCATGTCGTTCACCTGGACCGCTGGTGGAATCCGGCGGTGGAGAACCAGGCCACCGACCGCGCCTACCGTATCGGCCAGCATCGCACCGTCCAGGTGCGCAAACTGGTGTGCGTGGACACCGTCGAGGAACGCATCGACGAGATGATCGGCGGTAAGAGCCGGCTCGCCGATCTGGCCGTCGGCTCCGGGGAGAACTGGATCACCGAATTGAGCACCGACGAGCTGCGTGAACTGTTCACCCTCGGCGCCGAGGCGGTGGGGGACTGATGTCCGTATTCGCCGCGCCCACGCGGGATGTGGGCCCATGAGCCGGCCCGAGTACGGTGACCGGCGCCGGCGTCCGGTTGTCGGCGGTGCCGCCTCGCGCAACCGCCGCGGCGGGTTCGGCCGCAGTATGTGGGGCCGGGCATTCGTCGAGGCCGTCGAGCGAGTGGCCGAAGATCCAGGGCGGTTGGCCCGAGGACGAACCTATGCCCGCGCCGGCCAGGTGGTGAGCTACCGGGTCGAACCGGGCGCGGTGGTCGCCGAGGTCCAGGGCAGTCAGCCGCGCCCGTTCGCCTCGGTCTGCCGGGTCCGGAAACTGCGCGAGGAAGAAGTGGAACTGCTGATCGATACGATCCGCGCGGAACCGGGCATGTTGGCCCGGATCGTCTCGGGCACGCTGCCGACCGCGCTCGCCGAGCACCTGCTGCCCGATACCGCGGCCGATCTGGACTTCGGCTGCAGCTGTCCGGATCACGGTTGGCCGTGTAAACACGTCGCCGCCGTCTGCTATCTCCTGGCAGAAGACCTCGACGAGCGGCCGCGCGAGTTGCTCACCCTGCGCGGCGTGAGTATGGAAACCCTGATCGGCGGCGTCGAGCGCGCCGACCCCACCGATACCACCGACCCCTACGGGGACGGAACGGAATTGCCCGCCCTGCCGACCCCCGAAACCCGCCCCGCGCTCGACGACCTGGACCCCACCCTGCTGCGTCGTGCCCTGCGGATGATGTCCGAGGACGAAGCCACCGCCGCCGCGGGTCTTCGCGGACTCACCGTCGTCTATACCGACCTGACCGCACGCTGAGCGACGCGGATATCGGGTGCGTCGGAGCGGCGCCCCGGTCTCAGAGGCGATATACGCGCTGGGCGTTGCCGCAGAAGGCGGGCTCCAACGCCTGGGGGCCGGCGGCTTCGGTGAGCACCGTGGCCACTACTGTCGCGCTGTCCGCGATGGTGGTGATCGGTTTGTCGACCGGGAAATTCGATCCCCAGATCAGCCGCTGCACGCCGAAGACGTCCGCCGAGTGGCGCAGCATCGGACCGATCCGGTCCACCAGCTGTGGTGCCGGTGTCGTGCTGCCGCGGTGGGGTACCGGATGCCCGAGGATCGGCATCATCAATCCGCTGATCTTGGCCACGACATTCGGCAGCTCGGCGAGTTCGGCGATATCGTCGCGCCAGCGCTCGAAGATCTCCTGTCGCCGTCGTGGATCGGTGCCGGTTTCCGCGCCGACCTGTCCGAAGATCCCGGCCGGGGTGGCCAGGTGGTTCAGCACGATGGATGCTTCCGGATAGCGCCGGGCCAGTGCCGTGAGATCGGGCAGTTGATGGGAATACACCCAGGCCTCGAAGACGAGTTCGCGTTCGACGAGCGCGGCGAAACCGTCGAGGAAGGCCGGGGTGCGCAGGGCACCGGGTCCGGCGAAGTCCCGCACGTCCCGGTCGGGGTGGTTGGCGACCATGGTGCGGATCCCGCGCACCAGTGGGGACGCGGACAGGTGGGCGTCCAACAGGTTGGCGAAGCCCGGCGCGGCCGGGTCGGCGCTCGCGCTGATCGCGGCGAGAGCGGGGGTGTCGACCCCGAACGGCAGGCCGGCCACCCATCGGGTTTCCTCGGTCTTGGGGCCGGTCCACTCCACTTCGATGTGCACGATCGACTTGACCGGGAGGCCGGCGGTATCGCCGCGGTAGTCCGCGGGTAGGTATGGACCCATATACGCCGAGGGGTCGCCGACGAACTCGCGGTCGCGCCGCGGTGCCAGCCGGGCCGCGATATTGATCGGCACCGGCAGATAGCGGAAGAGTTTGGCCAGGCCACTGAATTCGCGTGGGGTGGAGTGCGGATCCCACTGATGGATATGCGCATCGATGATGTCGATACCGCCGAGGCCGGTTTCGCCGAGTTCCATGCCGCTCCCGTCGCATCCATAGTCGTCGACCTATCGCCGAAGCCTACCGGACCCTATCGGGCACCCGCCGTCCCCGGCCGCGCGTGGCCAGTGGAGACGGAGGTGCGCGGTGCACGGCGTCGACGGAAGTGTGGGTCCGGGCGTGGTCCGGTCGGCGGCGGAGTGTCTCATCGGCCCGGAAGAACCCGGGTATGTCGGCATAATGGTTCCGTGGCCGAACGGGATTCGGCGCCCAAGGCGTCACAGCCGGTGTCGGGGTCGGAGAAAACACCCGAAACAGCGTCCGCGCCATCCGCTCGCGATGCCGGCGCCCCCGCCGCGTTGCGCGGTCTGGTCGATCAGGGGGTGCTCACCGAATCCCAGTTGGACGCGGTGGTCACGGCCCTGACCGAGGACCGGCCGCCGCCGACACCGGCCAAACTACTCTCCGAGATCGCCGCCTACGCGGGCGCCGGTCTGCTGCTGAGCGGGTTCATCCTGCTGCTGGCGGCATCGTGGGAGGATATGGCGCGTATCGGCCGGGTGGCGCTGTTCGCGCTCGTGGCGCTGGGGTTGGCCGCGGCGGGTGTCGCTCTGGCGGGTGGGCCGGCGGCCCTGTTCGGTGCCGCGCGCCGCCGGATTCGCGATACCGGCCATACCTCCCGTACTCGGCTGGCGGTTGTCCTGTTCGCGCTGGCCACGGCGGGTGTCGCCGCCGCGGTGGGTTCCGGTATCGACGACGGTGGCGCCGATTTCGCCTGGGTGTACGGGTGTCTGGCCGGCCTGGTTGTCGGGGTGATCGGTTACGCGGCGTTCCCGTCGCTGGTCGGAGTGCTGGTCTGCGCGGGTTTCGCCGTGGCCGCGCTGAGCGGGGTGTCGACCGAACTCTGGGGTATCGATGACGATCTGATCGGCATCGGCTTCTTCGTACTCGGTTCGGTGTGGCTCGGGGTCGCCCGGCTCGGGGCGGTCCTCGAGCGCTGGGCCGGTTACGCGGTGGGGATCATGGTGGCGTTGTGGGGAGCCCAGGTCACCGATCTGTTCACCGAACTCGTCACGGCGTCCGTGCTCACCGCGTTGCTCGCGGTGGTGTGTTTCGCCGTCTACGCCACCGACCGTTCTCCGGTGCTGGTTCTCGGTGGCTCGGTGGCGCTGTCGCTGGCCGCCGCCGAGGCGGTCTGGTATTGGACGGACGGCTCGGTCAGCGCGGCGGGCGCGGTTCTCGTCGCGGGTGCGGTGGTGCTCGGGATCGGTAGCGTCCTGCTCACCCGGGTGGCGAAGCCGAGTTGACACCCGCGCCGGGACACGCCGGCGCGGGTTGCGGGGGTAGTTTCCGGGGCTCTGGTGTCCGGGAGCGCCCCGGTGTATATTTTTGCTTGGACGTCCAATTATCGGATGCCCGCAAATGATCTTCGCGTGGTAGATCGACGACAGCGCCGTACTCCACCACCGTCTACCCGAGGCAGGATTCGCATGGTTCGTGAACTCACTCATTTCATCGGCGGGCAGCACGTCCCGGGCACGTCCGGCAAGTTCGGTGATGTCTACGACCCGAATATCGGCCAGGTGCAGGCCCGCGTGCCGCTGGCCGCCGCGTCCGAGGTCGAGGCCGCCATCGCCAATGCCGCCGCGGCGCAGCCGGAATGGGCGGCGGTCAACCCGCAGCGGCGCGCCCGGGTCCTGATGAAGTTCCTGAACCTCGTCAACGCCGAAATGGACTCCCTGGCGGCGCTGCTGTCGAGCGAACACGGCAAGACCATCGCCGACGCCAAGGGCGATATCCAGCGCGGTCTCGAAGTGGTCGAATTCGCGATCGGCATCCCGCACCTGCTCAAGGGCGAGTACACCGAGAGCGCGGGCACCGGCATCGACGTCTACTCGATGCGTCAGCCGCTCGGCGTGGTCGCCGGTATCACCCCGTTCAACTTCCCGGCCATGATCCCGCTGTGGAAGGCCGGACCCGCCCTGGCCTGCGGTAACGCCTTCGTTCTGAAGCCCTCCGAACGCGACCCCTCGGTGCCGCTGCGCCTGGCCGAGCTATTCCTCGAGGCGGGGCTCCCGGCGGGTGTGTTCAACGTGGTCAACGGCGACAAAGAGGCCGTCGACACCCTGCTGCACGATCCGCGGATCAAGGCCGTCGGCTTCGTCGGCTCCACCCCCATCGCCCAGTACATCTACGAAACCGCCACCGCCAACGGCAAGCGCGCCCAGTGCTTCGGCGGCGCCAAGAACCACGCCATCGTTATGCCCGACGCCGACCTCGACGATGTCGCCGACCAGCTGATCGGCGCCGGCTACGGTTCGGCCGGCGAACGCTGCATGGCCATCTCGGTCGCCGTCCCGGTCGGCGAGGAGACCGCCGACCGGCTGGTCGCCAAGCTCACCGAGCGCGTGCACAAGCTGAATATCGGCCGCTCCGACGAGCCGGGCGCAGACTATGGCCCGCTGGTCGGCGCCGACGCCGTGGACCGGGTGCACAGGTACATCCAGATCGGTATCGACGAGGGCGCCGAGCTCGTGGTGGACGGCCGCGGCCTCACCGTCGACGGCGCCGAGGACGGTTACTTCGTGGGCGCCACCCTGTTCGACAAGGTCACCCCCGAGATGAAGATCTACACCGATGAGATCTTCGGCCCGGTGCTCAGCGTGGTCCGCGCCAAGGACTACGAGGAGGGTCTGCGGCTGGCCGATGATCACGAATACGGCAACGGTGTCGCGATCTTCACCCGCGACGGCGACACCGCCCGCGATTTCGCCTCCCGGGTGCAGGTGGGCATGGTCGGCGTCAACGTTCCCATCCCCGTGCCGATCGCCTACTACACCTTCGGCGGCTGGAAGCGCTCCGGTTTCGGTGACCTGAACCAGCACGGTCCCGATTCCATCCGCTTCTACACCAAGACCAAGACGGTCACCCAGCGCTGGCCCGCCGGTCTGAAGGAGAGCAACAGCTTCGTCATCCCGACCATGGACTGAGGTCGCGTCCATGTTCACACTCGACGACGACGAGCGCGCGATCCGCGATACCGCCCGTGAGTTCGCCGACGAATTCCTGGCCCCGCATGCCGTGGAATGGGACCAGCGCAAACACTTCCCGGTGGATGTGCTGCGCAAATCGGGCGCAATCGGGCTCGGCGGTATCTATGTGGGCGAGGAGTTCGGCGGCTCCGGGCTGCGCCGGCTGGACGCGGTGCGGATCTTCGAACAACTCGCCACCGGATGCCCGGCCGTGGCCGCCTATATCTCCATCCACAATATGGCGGCCTGGATGATCGACTGCTACGGCGACGCCGAACAGCGCCGCCGCTGGCTGCCCGGGATGACGTCCATGGAACTGCTGGGCAGCTACGCTCTCACCGAACCGGGCGCAGGTTCGGACGCCGCGGCCCTGGCCACCAAGGCGGTGCGCGACGGGGACGACTACGTGCTCAACGGTTCCAAACAGTTCATCTCGGGTGCCGGGTCCAACGACCTGTACGTGATGATGGTCCGCACCGGAGGCGAGGGTCCGCGCGGTATCTCCGCGCTCATCGTGCCCGCCGACACCCCCGGTCTCTCGGTGGGGGCGAACGAGAAGAAGATGGGCTGGAACGCCCAGCCCACCCGGCAGGTGATCCTCACCGACGCCCGGGTGCCGGTGGCCAACCGGCTGGGCGCCGAGGGCGACGGTTTCCGGATCGCCATGAACGGACTCAACGGCGGTCGCCTCAATATCGCGGCCTGTTCGGTGGGCGGGGCCCAGACGGCCCTGGACAAGACCGTGCTGTACCTGGCGCAGCGCTCGGCGTTCGGCGCGCCGCTGCTGGACAACCCGGTCCTGCAGTTCGAACTCGCCGATATGCGCACGAAACTGGAGGCCGGCCGCACCCTGCTGTGGCGGGCCGCGGCGGCGCTGGACGCGGACACCCCCGACAAGGTGGAGCTGTGCGCCATGGCCAAACGGTTCGCCACCGACGCCGGCTTCGAGGTTGCCAATACCGCGCTGCAACTGCACGGCGGTTACGGTTACCTCGCCGAGTACGGCCTGGAGAAGATCGTCCGGGATCTGCGGGTGCATCAGATCCTGGAAGGCACCAACGAGATCATGCGGATGGTGGTGGCCCGGTCGATGATGGCCGCCCGGAACGCACAAGGAGCAGCATGAGCGACGAACCCGTAGTCCTGATCGAACAGCGTGACGGACTCGGACTCATCACCCTGAACCGTCCCAAGGCCATCAACGCGCTCACTCACGCGATGGCACTCACCATCACCGAGCAGTTGCGGGCCTGGGCGGTCGACGACTCCGTGCGTACGGTGGCGATCACCGGAGCCGGGGAGCGGGGCCTGTGCGCGGGCGGCGATATCGTCGCCATCCACCACGATGCCAAAGAGCAGCAGGCCGCCGGGCACGTCGGTTCCGCGGCGGATTCGGCGACGGGGAAGTTCTGGCGCGACGAGTACATCCTCAACGCGTTGATCGGCCGCTACCCGAAACCATATGTGGCGGTGATGGACGGCATCGTGATGGGCGGCGGGGTCGGACTGTCGGCGCACGGCAGCCACCGGATCGTCACCGAACGGTCGGCGGTCGGGATGCCCGAGGTCGGTATCGGCTTCATTCCCGACGTGGGCGGCACCTACCTGCTGTCACGGGCGCCCGGTGAGATCGGTACGCATATCGCGCTCACCACTGCGCGGATGAAGGCCGGCGACGCCATCGCCGCCGGTTTCGCGGACTACTACGTTCCGGCCGACCAGGTCCCGGCCCTGCTCACCACGCTGCGGACCGAGACGGCCGATATCGCCATCGCCAAGTTCGCCACGGCCGCACCGGAATCGGAGCTGTTGGCGCAGCGCGAGTGGATCGACGCCTGCTACAGCGCCGACTCGGTCTCCGAGATCGTTGCCCGGCTGCATGCCCACGAGGCTTCGGAGGCGGCGACCGCGGCGACCGCCGTGCTGTCGAAATCCCCGGTAGCGCTGCAGGTCACGCTGCGGTCCCTGCGTTCGGCTCGGGGTGCCGACAGCCTGGAGGCGGTGTTGAACGAGGAGTATCGGGTCTCGATCGCCTCGTTGGCCTCACACGATCTGGTCGAGGGTATTCGCGCCCAGGTCATCGATAAGGACCGCGATCCGAGCTGGTCACCGCCCACCCTGGACGAGGTGACCGCCGAGCAGGTCGACGCGTATTTCGCCGAATTGGGCACGCGGGAACTGGGTTTGACGACACCGGAGGAACAGCCATGAGCAAGACGATCGGTTTCCTCGGCCTCGGCCACATGGGCGGGCCGATGGCGGCGAACCTGGTGAAGGCCGGGTACGATGTCCGCGCCTTCGACCCGTCGCCGGCCGCGCGGGAGCAGGCCCGCGCCGACAGCGTCCCCCTGGTGGATTCCGGTCCGGCCGCGGTCGTCGACCGGGATATCGTCATCACGATGCTCACCAACGGCAAGCTTGTGCGCGATGTGTACGCCGAGCTGCTGTCGGCCGCCCGTCCGGGCACATTGTTCATCGACTGCTCGACCATCGACGTGGCCGATGCCAAGGCCGCGGCCGTTGCGGCGGTGGCGGCGGGTCACCGGGCGTTGGACGCACCGGTTTCCGGTGGTGTCGCAGGTGCGGCGGCCGGAACGCTCACCTTCATGGTCGGCGGCGCGGAGGTCGATTTCGCCGAGGCGCTGCCGGTGCTCGAGGTGATGGGTGCCAAGGTGGTGCACTGTGGTGCGTCCGGGGTCGGCCAGGCGGCCAAGATCTGCAACAACATGCTGCTCGGCGTGTCGATGATCGCGCTGTCGGAGGCCCTGGTACTCGGTGAGAAGCTGGGGTTGAGCCATCAGTCGTTCTTCGATGTGGTCTCCACCGCGTCGGGGCAGAGTTGGGCGCTGACCACCTACTGCCCGGTGCCGGGTCCGGTGCCGACCAGCCCGGCCAACAACGACTACAAGCCCGGTTTCGCCACCGCCCTGATGGCCAAGGACCTCGGTCTGGCCGTGGAGGCGTTGCGCGCCGGCGGGGTCGACGGACGACTCGGGCAGTTGGCCGCCGAGATCTACACCCGGTTCAACGAGGGTTCCGCCGACCGGGATTTCTCCGCCATCATCACCGAGATTCGGGAGCGGAGCGAGAACGCCGGTTCGTCCGAGTAGGTCCGGCCCGAACCTGCCGGTCAGAGCCATACCGATGTGATACCCCGTCTCCACCATTGCGGTGGAGACGGGGTATCACATCGAGTTTCTGCCCAACCCGCCTGGCAGCGGGGGTCGAATCGAACGCTGAGGCGCATGTGTAGCGCCTCGGCGTACCTTTCCGGCATCGGAATCGTAGGCCTCCGTGCCGCCGGCTTCGAATCGTGCGACCGCGGGTTGCTTCAGGCCGGTGCGGGCGGCGAGCTCGGCTCGGGTGAGGCCGAGTTCCTTGCATTGTCGCCGCACCTCGGCCTCGAGTTCGTAACGGCTCCGCCACGGGTGCACGCGGTATGTCGGCGAGACGCGGGAGATGTGCTCATCCAGCGACCGGGAAACTCTGGGGCGGCGGCGGTCTCGACGTGTTCTGCTGCGATGCCCGGGCACTGGCCGAGTCGGCGTTCGAACTACTGCCCTGTGCCGGGACGGGCGAGTTGCCCGCCGTGCAGGCACCGAAGCGGAACCGGGCCTCGGTATGTCGCGGTGGGGAGGGGCGAAACCTGCTCGCGTACGGGCCTTTCGGCAGCCCCCGTGGTGAACGGTGGTTTCTGAGGGTGTTCCAGGGGTGCCTGGCCCACCCAGTGCGAGGAATCTTCGAAATGGATCTGCTGTGGCGGTACATGCCCACGACGGCCGGTACCCGCGACACCTGGACGTCGACCCTCCGGTGGGCGCGGATATACGGGAACCGCCGCGATGGTCGACCGGGTGGGCGCCCGGATCGAGCACATCACGGCCCGGCCGGATATGTGAACGTGGCGACTCACCCTGAGCGATCCGAACCACCGCACCGTTCACGCCCGTGGCCGAGGTATCGTCACCGGTGATCATGACCGTTTCGACCGTGAGGATGCGCTGTGACCGACTTCGAGACGATTCTGCTGGAGCGTAAGGACAAGGTCGGCCTCATCACGCTGAACCGCCCGCAGGCGCTCAACGCCCTGAACGCCCAGGTCCTCGACGACGTCATCGCGGCCCTCGAGGAACTCGAGCGTGACGAGCGGACCGGCGCGGTGGTGATCACCGGCTCCGAGCGGGCCTTCGCCGCGGGCGCGGATATCAAGGAGATGCAACCCAGGTCGTACATGGACATGTTCATGGACGACTATTTCGCCCGCTGGGACCGGTTGGCCCAGTTTCGCAAGCCCACCATCGCCGCGGTCGCCGGTTACGCCTTGGGCGGCGGCTGTGAACTGGCCATGATCTGCGACATCCTGATCGCCGCGGATACCGCCAAGTTCGGGCAGCCGGAGATCAAGCTGGGCGTTATCCCCGGTATCGGTGGTTCGCAGCGGCTGACTCGGGCGATCGGCAAGGCCAAGGCCATGGACCTGGTGCTGACCGGCCGCAATATGGATGTCGAGGAAGCCGAGCGGGCGGGGCTGGTATCCCGGATCGTGCCCGCCGCGGAGCTGCTCGACACCGCCCTCGAGGTCGCCGCGACCATCGCGTCCATGTCGCTGCCGGTGACCATGGTCGCCAAGGAAGCGGTGAACCGCTCATTCGAGACCACGCTGAGCGAGGGGCTGCGGTTCGAGCGCCGGGTGTTCCACTCGCTGTTCGCCATCGAGGACCAGAAGGAAGGTATGGCGGCCTTCGTGGAGAAGCGGCCCGCGAAGTTCATCAACCGCTGAGCGGGTTTCCGGCCCCGGATCAGCGTTCGGGGCCGGACGGGATGCCCACGACCTTGGTGGTCCGCGGCGTGTCCCCGGGTTGCGCCGAGCCGTCCTGGGCGGTGAGCAGGCCCGCCACCGTGGCCCCGAGGCCCAGCGTGACGGCGGCCGCGGCGACGAGTTTGCGGCGGCCGACGGGCGAGGTCTGCCGGGGCATTCGGATACCGGTTCCGATCCGGGCCATCCGTACCTCGGGGACCGGGCGTTCGGCCGCGATCAGGACCGCGCCGCGGGCGGAGACGTATTCCGGTTCGGCGTCGTAGACGATCGGCAGGTCGATGATCTCGGCCAGTTGGATGCGCAGGTCGAGATTGCGGGCGCAGCCGCCCAGCAGGACCAGGGCGTCGGGCTCGACCTCGGCCTTCGCTGTCATCCGGTGCAGGAGTTCCGCCGAGTACCGCAGGCCATCGGGGAACAGCTCGGCAAGGTCGTTGTGGGTTATGACCGCCCGTGCGGACCCGCCGAGATCCGTCGCGGTGACCACTTTGCTGCTGCTCAAGGCCTCCCGGTGGCGGCGGCTGGTGGCCTGGCCGATACGTACCCCCTCGTGCGCGAGCCGGCGGCACAGCAGGGTGTCGAAGTTGTCGCCGCCGGGCGCGATGCTGTGGGCGTCGAGCAGGACCGAATCGGTACGGCAGTCGACGAGGGTGAGGGTGAGGCCGGAGCTGCCCAGGTCGTAGAGGGCTACCCTGCCTTCGTCGGTGAGGGCGCCGGTGAACCGCAGATAGCGCAGCTGGGCCAGCGGTTCGTCGACGATGGTGAGTTGGATCCGGCCCGCCGCGGCCCGAACGGTGTTCGCGTGCCGCTCGCTGCGGCAGGTCACGGCGGTTCCGGTGATGAGCTCGTCGCGCTGACCGGCCGCGGTGCGCATGCGCTGGATGGCGGTGAAAACCGGCTCCTCGACGCCGGCCCCCGCACGCAGTGGGACGTGACAGCAGTCGATCGGTGGTAGGTGCGGCTGATCGGAATGAGTCAGTACGGCGTGTGCGCCTCCGGCACCCGCCGATACCCCTAGGACCAGCACCATGGACCAATGGTGCGCCCTGGGCGTGACCTTGCCAAGTGAATGAGGTGATAAATTTGCGGCTCGGATGCACCGCTGTTATCCGATTGTCTCCCCGGGAATATAAAAGACCGACCGGTCTCTATTGGGGGCCGTCGGTGTACTGCGCACTGCGCGCTCCCGTCCAGCGCACCGGCTCCGACCCGGTATCGAAGTCACCCGCCGCGTGGCGGAACTCCGCGAGCAGTTGTAACAGGGTTCCCAACCGGTCCGGCGGCAGCCCCGGCCGGTCGAAAACCTGTTCGTTCAGGTGGACGGTCGCCTCGGCGGCCAATTCCCTTCCCGCGTCGGTGATCTCGATCAGGGTCGCCCGTCGGTCGCTCGGATGTGGCACTCGGACCACCAGACCCGCCGCCTGCAGACGGTCCACGGTATTGGTCACACTCGTCGGGTGCACCTGCAGTCGGGCGCTGGCCTTGGCCATCGGCAGCGCGCCGGTCGAACTGAAGCTCAACAGCATGAGCAGCTCATAGCGGGAGAAGGTCAAACCGGTCGGGCGCAAGGCCTCGTCCACCCGGGCCATGACGATCTGCTGGGCCCGCACCAGCGACGTCACCGCCGCCATCCCGTCGGCCACCGCGCCCCAGCCGTGACCTACCCACTGGCGGTGGGCCTCTTGGATCGGGTCGAGCGGTAACGGGCGGGGGCGGGACATGCCGTTGATCATTGCATGTGCCCGATACCGGCGAGTGCGGGCGCGGTCGGCACGGATTCCGATCACGGTGCACGAAACACTCGGCATGCGGGTGCCGCTCGGCCACCATGGAAAGGTACGCGGGTGTGGCCGAGAGGTTAGGCGACGGTCTGCAAAGCCGTTCACGCGGGTTCGATTCCCGCCGCTCGCTCCACAGCCGGCAGGCCGTCTGTTGGTCGGCGCAACCGGCTCCGGGTTCAGCCGAGCCCGGAGAAATCCCGCTGCACAACGTGATTGCGGTCGGACCAGCTGCCGAGTGTGTAGTCGGGGAACAGGCCGAGATATTCACCGCGGGTGAGGGTGCTCCAGCGCCGCGCCTCAGGGGTGCGGGTCTTGTAGAAGTTCACCATGTACCCGCCCTCGTAGATCCGCAGCAGGCCGTATCCGCCCGGATACTCCTTCACCGCGGCGACCTCCAGGAACTCCACCGCGCACGGGGCATCGGGTCGGGTTCGGCGGGTGCGGTGGGTGTGGCCGCTGTGGTGCAGGAAAACGCCGGGCGCGCGTACGTAGGCGGCCTGCAGGCGGATGCTGTCGTCGCGGTTCAGTACGAAACCCGGCCCGCCGAGATTGGTCAGTCCCGATTCCGCGGTCACCGGGTGGTGACCGAAGACCAGGGTGGGGCGGTCGGGTTCATCTCGCAACAGTCGGACGAGCCGGTCCAGTTGCGCCGGATCCAGTTCCCCGCCGGAACCATCCAGGGCGCTGGTGTCGAGCCCGAGGAGACGCAGCCCGCCGAGATCGTGTTCGACCAACTGCCCTCGCGCGCCGAAAACCTCGGCCCAGCAGTCGTGGTGATCCGGTGCGTCGGGCACGGACGGGCAGCTCGTGTAGTCGGCACCGGTATGCGGGCGGTCGTGGTTGCCGCGCACCGCGAGGTAGTCGATGTCCGCGACACCCCAGGTGTCGAGTCGGGACCGCACGGCGCGCATATCCGTGAGGGCGGCCTCGGCGGTCAGATCACCCGCCAGCAGCAGGGTGGTGGCCCCACGGTCGGGACGGCGCAGATCGTCGAGCAGCGCGTCCAGCATGACCTCCGGGTAGGGCGGCAGCCCCGGCTCCTGCCGGAAACCCGGCGGCAGATCGTCCACGAGCAGACCGCTGACGGTTTCGCCGTAGTGCACGTCATTGGCCAGCGCGATGGTGCGCAGCAGCCGGCCCGGCGGCGGAACCAGCGTGGTGAACTCGCCGACGACCTCCGGGGCACCCGGCAGATGGGTGGTCACCGTCGGGGCGGCGACAGCGCGCACGCCCGCGGACCGGGCCTCGAAACAATAGGTGCGGCCCGGTTCCAGACCGTCTATCTGCGCGTAGTGAAACGGCGTCGACTCGACGGACGCCCATACCGGCACCGGTGCCCGCGGGCTGTCGGCCGGCCCGAGGAGTACCTCGGCCTCAGTGGCCACCGGCACTCGGGTGTCGTCCAGGGCACGGCTGGTCCAGGTGAGCACCGCCGACCGGTCGGTGACCGTGACGACCTCCAGATCGGTGGCCGTCACCGGTGCCTGGGCCGCTGCCCGGCCCGCGCGCGGCAGGGCGGCGCCGGGAAGCAGCGCGGCCAGAACCGACGCGCCCAGTACCGTGCGGCGCGACGGCCCGCAGCAGTTCACCGGCGGACGGGCCCGGTCAGGAATTCATATTGCTGCCGGAACAGACCTTCCACTCGCCGTCCTCCTTCTTCAACGTTTCCTCGGAGCTGTCGTCGGAATCGGTACTCGTTTCGTCCTTACCGGGAAGGGAGAACGTCATCTGCCCGGTGACATGCGCGGTCGCCCGATCGCCGGTGATGACGATGTTCTCCACCGACTCGATGGTGACCGAGAAGTCCGCCCGTCCGATCTCGACCTTCTCCGAGGCCGACATGTCGTCGAACTCGTCACGGTCGGCCTTGCAGGCCATGGCGGCGGCGGCCGCCATACCGTCGTTACTCAGGGTGTCGTAGAAATCGCGGATGGCCGCCTCGATCCGCTGCTCGTCGGACGCGATCGGAGTTCGGCCCTGGACGGTGAGCACCACCACGGTCGCGATACCTACGACGGCCACCAAGCCGGCCGCGACCAGGCCGATGATGAGCCCGGTGCGGTTCTTCCGCGGCTGCGGCGGCATACCCGGTGGCGGGAAACCGCCCGGCGGACTCATCCCCGGCTGCGGTGGGAAGCCTTGCGGCGGCATCCCAGGTTGTGGCGGGAAGCCTTGGAGTGGCATCCCGGGTTGTGGCGGGTATCCCGGCTGTCCCCCATATGGGGGTTGCTGTCCGTACGGAGGCATGCCCTGAGGTGGTTGTCCCCCCGGTGGGTAGGTCATGATCACATCCTTCGTTCCCGAATGTCCTCCGCAGATTACGGCAGTCGGCGGCGGTATACGCGGATGAAACTCACCGGTGGGGCGCGCTGTCGCCGGTGTCACGGCGAGGGTCTACACCCGCTTGCAAGGTGAGGCGCCGAGGCGGTAGCGCGGAATTCGGATGGGGCGGCCGTGCCATCTCCTGGCGTCGATGCGGGCCGAGAGCGGGAACGAGAACGGCTCCCGACCGGTAATCAGCTGGTCGGGAGCCGTCGTCGTGTGTGCCCTCGGCAGGATTCGAACCTGCGGCCTTCTGCTCCGGAGGCAGACGCTCTATCCCCTGAGCTACGAGGGCGGGGATCCATCCGATCGGCTCGGCGGGCCGGCCGATCGGGCGGACCACAGCGTATCGCATCGGCGGGCGTGCGCCAAAACGCGCGGTACAGGTGGGGCTCGGATCAGTTCGGCGGGAGCGGGCTGCCGCCGCGGGCGGTGAGCATATCGGTAATCAGTCGGGATTCACCCTGCTGGGTGGCGGTCATCTTCTCGGCGAGCCCGCGCACCACGGCGGTTTCCGCGTGTTCGGCGGCGTATTCGAGCATCGGCAGGCCACCCTGGTGGTGGCGCAGCATCAACTGGAGGAACAACACGTCCAGGGCCCTGCCTTCGGCGCGGCGCAACGCCGCGAGTTCCTCGTCGCCGGCCATACCGGGCATCGCGGAGACGGCGCCGTGACCGGTGTGATCGCCGTGTGCGTGCCCGGCCATCCAGTCCATGTATCCGTCCGCGCCGCGGGCCGGCGCGCCCCACAGCTGTAGCCAGCCCTGCATACGGCCGAGCTGGCTCTGCTGGGTGGTGAGGATGTCGTAGGCCAGCCGGCGCACATCGGGATCGGTGGAACGGACGAGTGCCACCCCCGCCATCTCCACGGCCTGGGCATGGTGAGCGGACATGTCCTGGTTGAATCCGATGTCGACCGGACCGGGCGTGGGGGTGGGGTCGCCGTCCGCGCTCGCCCACACCAGCGCGCCGGCCGCGAAGCCGAGCACCAGCAGCCCGATCGCGGCGAGGACCAGCAGCGGGGTGTGCTGGGCGCGCAGCTGTGCGCGCAGGCCGGTATCGGCGGATACCGGCGCGTCCGGAGAATCCGTCGAAACGGCGGCCTCGGCCGGTGCGGGGGAGGTGCGTTCGTCGGGTTCCGGCACTACCGGCCCGTTCCCGCCGGGGTCTGCGGCTCGCCGGGCAGCGTGCCCGGCATTCCGGGGATGGCGGGCACACCGGGGATACCGGGCGGCAGGCCGGGCATACCGGAGAGACCGCCCAGTTCCGACTGGTCGGGGGCGAGACCACCGCCGTCCATCGGGACCGCGTCCGGTCCGGGCGGGGTGGGGTCGTACGGCGGCGGGTTCTCGGTGTCGAAGACGATGGTCGAGCAGTCCGCGCCGATCTCCGGATAGGTGTTGGGGTTCAGCCGCAGCGCGGTGATGAACTGGCCGATCCGCTTGTCGTCGGCGTTGTCGACGGTCAACTGGTGGCCCCACGACTGCAGCGAGACCGGCGCTTCCTGGTCGGGATACGGCGACAGCATCATGTACTGTTCGCCCTCGACCCGGTCCTTCAGCTTCTCGATTCCCGCGGCGTCGATCTTGTCCGGGTTGTAGGTGATCCAGACCGCACCGTGTTCGAGGGAGTGGACGGCGTTCTCCTCGCGGATCGCCTTGTCGTAGACCGTGCCCATACAGGTTGCCCAGGACGAGTCGTGTGGGCCACCGAACGGCGGGTTCTGGTCATAGGCGACCCGCTGGTCCGGGCCGATGTGCAGACCGGCCTGGTAGTCCCGCTTCGCCACACCCTCGATCCCGTCGGAGGGGTCCTTGTGCGCCTCGCTGGGGGTGTATCTGTCCAGCTCGGCCTTTTCCTGATATTTCGGGACCAGGTAGACCGCCAGCGCGCCGATGAGCCCGATGATCATCACGGCCGCGCCGACGGTGAGCCACGGAATTCGGCGAATCCCCGGCGGCTTCGCCTTTCCGCCGCTCCCTGTGCCGCCGCTCTTGCGAGCGGGGCCGACCTTCCCCGCCGCCTTGACGGCCTTCGCCGATTTGGCGCTGGTCTTGTTCGGCATCGACTGGTCCTCGCTCTTCCCGTGTATGGACAGTGCGGAGCGGCGGTGCCCACTCGCGGCGCGCACCTGCCCGGACCATAGGATAGAGACTCGTGACTCCAGCTGACCTTGCAGATCTCCTTCGTGCCACCGCGGCGAAGGTTCTCGCCGAACGTGGACTGGACCCCGCCGTCCTGCCCGACAAGGTCGATGTGGAGCGTCCGCGCAACCCCGAGCACGGCGATTATGCGACCAACCTGGCGATGCGGGTCGCGAAGAAAGCCGGAACCAACCCGCGCGATCTGGCCGGCTGGCTGGCCGAGGCGCTGAACGGTGCCGACGGTGTGGCCTCGGCCGAACCGGCCGGTCCCGGCTTCCTCAACGTCCGGCTGGCGGCTTCGGCGCAGGGCGCCATCCTCGAGCAGGTGGGTCGCGCGGGCGCCGCGTACGGCACCGCCGAGACGCTGCGCGGTACCCGGATCAATCTGGAATTCGTCTCCGCCAATCCCACCGGTCCGGTCCATCTGGGCGGTACGCGCTGGGCCGCGGTCGGCGACGCGCTCGGCCGTATCCTGGCCGCGCAGGGCGCCGAGGTGGTGCGGGAGTACTACTTCAACGACCACGGTGCGCAGATCGACCGGTTCGCCGAATCGCTGGTCGCCGCCGCCACCGGGGCGCCGACCCCGGAGAAGGGGTACGCGGGCGCCTATATCGGCGAAATCGCGAACAAGATCGTCGCCGCCCATCCGGAGGCGCTCGGACTGGAGCAGGCGCAGCGGCTGGAATTGTTCCGTGCCGAGGGCGTCGAATTGATGTTCGCCCATATCAAGGAAACGCTGCACGAATTCGGCACCGATTTCGATGTGTACTTCAACGAGAGTTCGCTGTTCGCCTCGGGCGCGGTGGACCGCGCGGTGGAGCAGCTGAAGGATTCCGGTGACCTGTACGCCAAGGACGGTGCATGGTGGATCGCCAGCTCCGAATACGGCGACGATCAGGACCGGGTGGTCATAAAAAGCGACGGCAAGGCCGCCTATATCGCCGGTGATATCGCCTACTTCCAGGACAAGCGGTCGCGCGGTTTCGATCTGTGCATCTATATGCTCGGCGCCGACCACCACGGCTATATCGGTCGACTGAAGGCCGCCGCGGCGGCCTTCGGCGACGATCCGAATACCGTCGAGGTCCTCATCGGCCAGATGGTCAATCTGCTGCGCGACGGTGTCGCGGTGCGGATGAGCAAGCGGGCGGGCACCGTGGTCACCCTGGACGACCTGGTCGAGGCCATCGGTGTGGACGCCGCCCGCTATTCGCTGGTACGCAGTTCGGTGAATTCGAGTATCGATATCGATCTGGATCTGTGGGCGAAGCAGGACAGCGTCAACCCGGTCTACTACGTGCAGTACGCACACGCGCGCACCTGCTCCATCGCGCGCAATGCCGAAGCGTTCGGCTACGACAGGGTGGTACCGGATTTCGCGCTGCTCGCCGCCGACGAGGAAGGCGCGCTGATCCGGACGATCGGCGAGTTCCCCCGGGTGGTCGCCGCCGCCGCCACCCTGCGCGAGCCGCACCGGGTGGCCCGCTACCTCGAGGAGCTCGCGGGTGCCTATCACGCGTTTCAGACCAATAAGGCCCTGCGCGTCCTACCGCAGGGCGACGACCCCGTGACCCCGGTCAACGCCGCCCGGCTCGTCCTGGTCAACGCCACTCGACAGGTGCTCGCGAACGGCCTCGGCCTGCTCGGTGTCACCGCGCCGGAGCGCATGTGAGCGTCCGACCGTCATCCCCCGACCGCATCGCCCGACTCTTCCGGTGTCGGACGAGGAAGGAAGACCGATGAGCGCGCATCCGGCCGGCCCCCGGCACGCCGAGATCCCGCACGCCCCCAGCCTGCCGGAGCGTCCGGCCGATCCGCGGGAACTGATCGACCTGCCCGCCCAGGTGTGGCCGCGCAACGCCACCCGCGGCGATGACGGTGTCGTCCGGGTCGCGGGCCTGCCGGTGACCGAGTTGGCGGCACAGTTCGGCACGCCGCTGTTCGTTGTGGACGAGGATGATTTCCGGTCCCGCTGCCGGGATATGGTGCAGGCGTTCGGCCCGGGTGCCCGGGTGCACTACGCGTCCAAGGCTTTTCTGTGCAGCGAGGTGGCGCGCTGGATTCGGGACGAGGGGCTGTCGCTGGACGTGTGTTCCGGCGGTGAGCTGGCGGTGGCGCTGCATGCCGGGTTCCCCGCCGAGCGAATCGCCTTCCACGGCAACAACAAGTCCGTCGCCGAGCTGGAGGCCGCGGTGGCCGCCGGTGTCGGGCACGTGGTGGTCGACTCGCTGGTCGAGATCGAACGGCTGGAGGCCGTCGCGGCGCGCGCGGGGGCGGTGCAGGATGTGCTGGTGCGCGTCACGGTCGGGGTGGAGGCGCATACCCACGAATATATTTCCACCGCGCACGAGGACCAGAAATTCGGTTTCTCCATTGCCGGTGGGGATGCGATGGAGGCGTTGGCGCGGGTCTTCGATGCCGATAATCTGCGTTTGGTCGGATTGCACAGCCATATCGGTTCGCAGATTTTCGAAATAGACGGATTCGAAATCGCGGCGCACCGGATGCTGGGGCTGCTGCGCGAGGCCATCGACAAATTCGGGGTCGAACGGACCGCGCAGATCTCTCTGCTGGATCTGGGCGGCGGTCTCGGTATCTCATATCTACCCTCGGACGATCCACCGGTATTGCAGGAATTCGCCGGTAAACTGCGCGACCTGGTCGCTCGGGAGGCCGAACGGGCCGGATTGCCGATGCCGGAAATCGCGGTCGAACCCGGACGGGCCATCGCCGGCCCGGGCACGGTGACGCTGTACGAGGTCGGCACGGTCAAGGATGTCTGCCTCGACGGCGGGCTGCGCCGCCGTTATGTCAGCGTGGACGGCGGGATGAGCGACAACATCCGTCCGGCGCTGTATCAGGCCGACTACGACTGCCGACTGGTATCACGATCGTCGCAGGCGCTTCCGGTGATGGCCCGGGTGGTGGGAAAGCACTGCGAGAGCGGCGATATCGTCATCCGGGACACCTGGATGCCCGGCGACGCCGGTCCGGGCGATCTGATCGCGGTGGCCGCGACCGGCGCCTACTGCTATTCCATGTCGAGTCGGTACAACATGTTGACCCGTCCCGCCGTGGTCGCCGTGCGCGATGGTGCAGCCCGGCTGATCCTGCGTCGGGAGACGGTGGCGGACCTGCTGAGCCTGGAGGTCCGATGAGCGAGACGAAAGGGGCGACCATGACCGAGTCGACCACCGAACACGGCCGATGGGGGTCCGAACGGCCGATCGGGGTGGCCGTGCTCGGTATGGGCAATGTCGGTACCGAGGTGGTGCGCATCCTGCGTGACCACGCCGACGACCTGCGTTCCCGGGTCGGCGCGCCGGTGGTGTTGCGCGGCGTCGCGGTGCGCAATACGGCCGACCGCGGCATCCCCGCCGAACTGCTGACCACCGACGCCGACGCGCTCGTCGCCCGCCCCGATGTGGATATCGTCGTGGAGGTGATCGGCGGGATCGCCCTGCCGCGCCGGCTCATCCTGGCCGCCCTCGAGGCGGGTAAATCCGTTATCACCGCGAACAAGGCGCTGTTGGCCGACTACACCGGGGAACTGGCCGCCGCCGCCGAGCGCAGCCGCGCCGACCTGTACTTCGAGGCCGCCGTGGCGGGTGCCATCCCAGTGGTGCGGCCGCTGATCCAGTCGCTGTCCGGCGACCGGGTGCATCGGGTGATCGGCATCGTCAACGGCACCACCAACTTCATTCTCTCCGCCATGGACGAGACCGGTGCCGACTACCACGACATACTCGCCGAGGCCACCCGGCTGGGTTACGCCGAGGCCGACCCCACCGCCGACGTCCAGGGCTACGACGCCGCCGCCAAGGCCGCCATTCTGGCCTCGCTGGCCTTCCACACCCGGGTGACCGCCGCCGATGTCTACTGCGAGGGCATCACCAAGATCACCGCCGAAGATCTGGAAACGGCCACCGCGCTGGGCTGCACCGTCAAACTGCTCGCCATCTGCGAGCGGGTCCCCGCCGGGCCGGGGGAGCCGAACCCGGAGGAGGGCGGCAAGGAGCGGGTCTCGGTGCGCGTGTATCCGGCGCTCATTCCCCGCAAACACCCCTTGGCGGCGGTGTCCGGCGCGTTCAACGCGGTTGTGGTGGAGGCCGAGAACGCGGGCCGGCTCATGTTCTACGGCCAGGGTGCGGGCGGTGCGCCGACCGCGTCGGCCGTCCTGGGTGATCTGGTGATGGCCGCCCGCAACAAGTTCTTCGGTGGTCGTGCTCCGGGCGAATCGGTTTATGCTGAGCTACCGATTGCGCCGATCGGCGATACGCCCACCCGCTATCACGTGAATCTGCAGGTCGCCGACCGAACGGGTGTGCTGCAGGCGGTTGCGGGTGAATTCGCCGAGCGCGGGGTGAGCATCTCCACGGTGCGCCAGGAAGGACACGGGGAGGGCGCCCGGCTGGTCGTCGTCACCCACACCGCGACGGAATCGGCGCTCGCGGACACCGTATCCGCGCTGGCGGAACTGGATTCCGTCATCTCCGTGACCAGTGTTCTGAGATTGGAAGGCACCGAAGAATGAGTACGACTGGCGTCCGGCCGCAGGCGGGAACCCACACCAGGTGGCCGGGGCTGATCGCGGCCTACCGTGACCGGCTCGCCGTCGGCGCCGACTGGGAGCCGGTCACCCTCTACGAGGGCGGCACCCCGCTGGTCCCCGCACCGCATCTGTCCGAGCTCACCGGCTGTGAGGTCTACCTGAAGGTCGAGGGTCTGAACCCGACCGGTTCCTTCAAGGACCGCGGGATGACCATGGCCATCACCGACGCCAAGCACCGCGGTCAGAAGGCGGTGCTGTGCGCTTCCACCGGCAATACCTCCGCCTCGGCGGCCGCCTACGCCACTCGGGCCGGGATGAGCTGCGCGGTGTTGATCCCGCAGGGCAAGATCGCCATGGGCAAACTGGCCCAGGCCGTTATGCTCGGGGCGAAGATCATCCAGGTCGAGGGCAATTTCGACGACTGCCTCGAGCTGGCCCGCAAGGTCACCTCCGAATTCCCGGAGATCGGCCTGGTCAACTCGGTGAACCCGGCCCGCATCGAAGGCCAGAAGACGGCTTCCTTCGAGATCTGCGACGTGCTGGGCAGGGCCCCGGACGTGCATGTGCTTCCGGTGGGCAATGCCGGGAATATCACCGCCTACTGGCGTGGTTATCGGGAGTACAAGGCCGACGGCATCACCGATTCCCTGCCTCGGATGCTCGGTGTGCAGGCGGCGGGTGCCGCGCCGCTGGTGCAGGGCGCTCCGGTCAAGGACCCGGAGACCGTCGCCACCGCCATCCGGATCGGGGCCCCGGCCTCATGGAACAGCGCGGTCGAGGCCAAGGAGCAGTCCGGCGGCGCGTTCCGGGCCGCGACCGACGAGAAGATCCTCGAGGCGTACCGGCTGGTCGCCGCGACCGAGGGCGTTTTCGTCGAACCCGCGTCCGCGGCCAGTGTGGCCGGTCTGCTGGCCGCCCGCGAAGGAGGCTGGATGGAATCCGGCCTGACCGTGGTGTGCACGGTGACCGGCAACGGGCTGAAGGACCCCGACACCGCGCTGTCCGGGATGCCGCAGGTGCGGCCGATCCCCGTGGACCCGGTCGCGGTGGCCACCGAACTCGAGCTGGCCTGAGTTGGACACACGCGACAGCCAACTCATGTCCCGGACCCTGCCTGCCGGTCTCACGGTGACCGCGCGGGTTCCCGCGTCCAGCGCCAACCTCGGGCCCGGTTTCGATTCGCTGGGTATGGCGCTGGGTATCTACGACGAGATCGAGGTGCACAGTACCGGTTCCGGGCTCACCGTTCGCGTGGAGGGCGAGGGCGCCGACGAAGTGCCCTGGGGCCCATCGCATCTGGTGGTTCGGGCGATCGAACGCGGCCTGGAGACAGCCGGGGTCTGGGCCGACGGCCTGGATGTGGTGTGCCGGAACGCGATTCCGCATTCGCGCGGTCTCGGCTCCTCGGCCTCGGCCGTGGTGGGCGGGCTCGCCGCGGGGTGCGCACTGGCCGCCGAATTCGATTCCGAGTTGTCCGTCGACACCGATCTGCTGGTGCAGTTGGCTTCGGAGTTCGAAGGGCATCCGGACAATGCCGCGGCCAGTGTGCTGGGCGGAATCGTGGTGTCGTGGACCGAAACCGCTCGGCCCGGCGACGATGCCGACAGTCCCGAGCGGATCTACCGCGCCGTGCGGTTGGCGGCCCATCCGAGACTGCACCCGGTGGTGCTGATCCCCGAGGATCGCTCCTCCACGGCGCATACCCGGGGCCTACTGCCCGAAAGCGTTCCGCACTGTGACGCGGCGTTCAACGTGAGCCGGGCCGCATTGGCGGTGGTCGCGCTGTCCCAGCGGCCCGACCTGCTGCTTTCCGCCACCGAGGACCGGCTGCACCAGGCTCAGCGGGCACCCGCGCTCCCGTTGACCACGGCCTGGATCGAACGGCTGCGGGCCGCCGGTATCGCCGCCACGGTATCCGGCGCCGGGCCCACCGTGTTGGCCCTCGGCACCGAGCCGTTCCCGGCCGAACTTCGCGACCTTGCGGTCGCGGACGGGCTGCGGGTGGTGGAGCCGGGGCTGGCCGAAGGTGTTCGGGTGGGCTGACGGGCGCGCCCACCTTGCCGAGGTCGACAGTGGGCAGCTATCCTGGGCGAGTCCGTACATCGCGCGCATCAGACGCCGGTGCTTCATCAGGGCAATCGCTCCAGCAGGCTCCTGGCTCGAGCCTCCAGGCCATGGGGGTGCTGCGCAGCTTCGGAAGCTACGCAGCTGGAATGATCTCTCCCACCATTCATCACCGGTGGTGAAGCCTCCGGGCCCGGCGGAGCAGGCGGTACGGCTATAAATCCGAGTCCGGTATGCGTTCGGACTACGGAACGAACCCTCGACTCAGCACACGGCCGCCGAGGGAAGGAAAGGATCTCCGTGACAGATACGGACCTGCTCGCGACACCCGGGGTGGAATCCGACACCCAACCCTCGGGCGACCGCGAAAGTGACTCCGGACAGATTTCGAAGATGAGCGAATACACCGACGTCGCACGATCGGGGCTGACTGGAATGTTGTTGCCGCAGTTGCGCGCACTGGCGGGGGAGCTCGGTATCCGAGGTACCTCCGGGATGCGCAAGGGCGATCTCATCGCCGCCATCAAGGAGAATCAGGCTCAGGCGGCGACCGCGGGCAGAGCCCGTGCGACGAAGTCGTCCGCCCCCAAGAACACCCGCAAGACTGCCGAGCAGCCGACCCAGGACGCTTTGCCAACCCAGCCGCTCGAACAGGCCGAGGCCCCGGCCGCGCGGCGCGCGGCCAAGGCGGCCGCGCCGGCAGCCGAGTCCGTCGCGCCGGGCACGCCCGCGGACGCCGGGCACAAGACCGGCAAGACCGCGGAAACCAACGGAGCGGCCGAGACCCCCGGCAAACCGGCGGGCGAGGCCGAGGAATCCGGGCGCGACCAAGGTCAGCGCGGCCGGGGCCGGCAGCGCCGCGAGCGCAATCAGGGCGGCCGCGAGCAGGCCAAGGCCGGGACCGAGACCGTCGGCGACACCCGCACCGAGGACGCCAAGCAGGACGGCCGGTCGGACGCCAAACAGGACGGTAAACCGGACACCGACCAGGGCGAACGCCGTCGTGACCGGAACCAGTCCACCCAAACCGAGCAGCGCGGCTCCGGCGGCGGACGGGACGACGAGGAAGGCGGACGCGGTCGGCGCGGACGCCGGTTCCGGGAACGGCGCCGTGGTCGCGAGCGCGACGGTGGCGAGTCGCGCGAGCTCGAGATCCGCGAGGACGATGTGCTCCAGCCCGTCGCGGGCATCCTCGACGTGCTGGACAACTACGCCTTCGTGCGCACCTCCGGCTACCTGGCGGGCCCGAACGACGTGTACGTCTCCATGAACCTGGTGCGTAAGAACGGTCTGCGCCGCGGTGACGCGATCACCGGCGCGGTGCGCGCGCCGCGCGAGGGCGAACAGTCCAATCAGCGGCAGAAATTCGATCCGCTGGTGCGGCTGGACACCGTCAACGGCAGCGATGTGGAGGCGGCCAAGCGTCGCCCCGAGTTCGGCAAACTCACCCCGCTCTACCCGAACCAGCGGCTGCGCCTGGAAACCACGCAGCAGAAGCTGACCACCCGGGTGATCGACCTGATCATGCCGATCGGTAAGGGGCAGCGCGCGCTGATCGTCTCGCCGCCGAAGGCCGGCAAGACCACGATCCTGCAGGACATCGCGAACGCGATCGCCACCAACAACCCCGAGTGCTACCTGATGGTGGTGTTGGTCGACGAACGTCCCGAAGAGGTCACCGATATGCAGCGTTCGGTGAAGGGTGAGGTCATCGCCTCCACCTTCGACCGGCCGCCGTCGGATCACACCTCGGTCGCAGAACTGGCCATCGAACGGGCCAAGCGCCTGGTCGAGATGGGCAAGGACGTGGTGGTGCTGCTCGACTCGATTACCCGACTGGGTCGCGCCTACAACAACTCCTCGCCGGCTTCGGGCCGCATCCTGTCCGGTGGTGTCGACTCCACCGCGCTGTACCCGCCGAAGCGGTTCCTCGGCGCGGCCCGCAATATCGAAAACGGCGGCTCGCTGACCATTATCGCCACCGCCATGGTGGAAACCGGGTCCACCGGTGACACGGTCATCTTCGAAGAGTTCAAGGGCACCGGTAACGCCGAGCTCAAACTCGACCGCAAGATCGCCGAGCGCCGCGTGTTCCCGGCGGTGGACGTCAATCCGTCCGGTACCCGCAAGGACGAACTGCTACTGAGCCCGGACGAGGCCGGAGTACTGCACAAACTGCGTCGGGTGTTGTCCGGGCTGGATTCGCATCAGGCGATCGATCTGCTGCTCGATCGGCTCAAGAAGAGCAAGAACAACCTGGAGTTCCTGATGCAGGTGTCCAAGACCGCGCCGGGCGCGTTGGACGAATAGCCGTCTCCGGAATTCCATACCGGTTCGAATCGCACCGAGGGTCCCGTGTACGCGGGGCCCTCGGTCGTTTTCGGGAGCGGGGGCGAAGAATATCGCTCCTATAGCGGCGGCTCCCACGACGAGGGGCAGGAGAATCCACGCCACCAGGGCGGTCGCCGGCGGTGTTCTCGGCGGCTGTGCTGCGATAGGCGCGGTATCGCGTGCGGTTCTATCCGGATACCCGCCCGGTGGCGGTGCGGAAGTGAATTTCGTGCTCACAGTGGGTGTGCTTCCGTTTTCCGGGATGGGAACCGTGTGCATGGCGGTGTGGGGATGAGGGCCGGTGAGCAGACCCGCCGCGGCGGCCGAGAACAGCGCGATCATTACCGTCCAAGCGATTCGGCTCCTCATGTGTATCTCCCTCATGCCCCATGCGTATCCAGATCCCGGGTTGTGAACACAACCGCCGCGCATTGGTGAGTAACCGACTACCTCGTTCGAGGGTTTCACGTCTTCGCGTTCGCCGCTGCCCCCATTTCCAGGGTCGATAGCAACCGGGGATAACTCGGCGCGAGGGAACAACTGCGTGGGTGGGCGCGTTATAGCGGGCAACGGTGCTTCTGGCATACTGGATCGCCGTGCGCCCGCGGATCCCCGCGGGCAATCCCGCCTGAGGGTGGTGTCGGACATCGGTCCGTCACCGGCCGGCTGGAGCTCGGGCCGCGGAACGAGGCCCGAGACCGGCCCGAGCGAAGGCGGATGTACGCCTGGTCCGGTTCCGGTTCACGCCCGACGCTTGCGCGGGCGACCCGGCGACCGATATCGAGAGGACATCCATGAAGGCAGGAATCCATCCGCCCTACGTCGAGACCACGGTCGTCTGTGGTTGCGGCAATACCTTCCAGACCCGGTCCACCAAGGAATCCGGGCATATCACCGTCGAGGTCTGCTCGCAGTGCCATCCGTTCTACACCGGCAAGCAGAAGATTCTGGACACCGGTGGCCGTGTGGCGCGGTTCGAGGCCAGGTACGGCAAGCGCGCCGGTAAGAAGGCCGACTCCAAGTAGCTTCACCGCGGACGCCCGGACCTGCTCGGCAGGGCCGGGCGTCCGCGCTTATCTGCTGCCGTATCCGGAATCAGTCCTCGAGGAGGAGTTCACGTCATGGCCGATCGAGCTGCACCGTCCGCTATCGACGACATCCTGGCAGAGTATGCCGGGTTGGAGACGCAGCTGGCCGATCCGGCACTACACAACGACCCGGGGGCGGCACGTCGGGTGGGCAAGCGGTTCGCCGAACTCGCGCCGGTGATGACCACCTACAAGAAGCTGGCCGCCGCGCGGGACGATCTCGAGGCCGCTCGGGAACTGGCCACCGACGATTCCGCGTTCGCGGCCGAAGTGCCCGGACTCGAGGCGCAGGTCGACCAACTCGAGCAGGCCCTGACCGATCTGCTGGCCCCACGGGACCCGCACGACGGTGACGATGTGGTGCTCGAGGTGAAGTCCGGAGAAGGGGGCGAGGAATCCGCCCTGTTCGCCGCGGACCTGGCCCGGATGTACATCCGGTACGCCGAGCGGCACGGATGGAAGGTCGAGATTCTCGACGCGACCATCTCCGATCTGGGCGGATACAAGGAAGCCACACTGTCGATCAAGAGCCGGGACGCCGCCCGCGACGGGGTGTGGTCGCGCTTCAAATTCGAGGGCGGGGTGCACCGGGTCCAACGCGTTCCGGTCACCGAATCGCAGGGACGGGTGCATACCTCCGCGGCGGGAGTGCTCATCTATCCCGAGCCCGACGAGGTGCAGGAGGTGCAGATCGACGAGAACGACCTGCGTATCGACGTCTACCGGTCCTCGGGTAAGGGTGGCCAGGGAGTGAACACCACCGACTCCGCCGTGCGTATCACCCATCTGCCCACGGGGATCGTGGTCACCTGCCAGAACGAGCGCTCCCAGTTGCAGAACAAGGCCCGCGCCATGCAGGTGCTGGCCGCTCGCCTGCAGGCCCTCGCCGAGGAGGAGGCCGACCGAGAGGCAGCGGCCGGCCGAGCGGATCAGATTCGCACCGTGGACCGATCGGAACGGATTCGCACCTACAACTTCCCGGAGAACCGGATCGCGGACCACCGGATCGGGTTCAAGGCGCACAACCTGGACGCGGTGCTGGACGGGGATATGGATGCTCTGTTGGACGCGCTGGCCACTGCGGATCGGGCCGCCCGGATGGCGGTCGAATAAGGCGGAATCCGTGCTTCGATCCGGTTCCGGTGGGCATCGCGAAGTGAAGGATAGGGGCGCATGAGTCGCGCGCAGCTGCGTCCGATTATCGTCGAGGCAACCGAAACACTGCGGGTGGCGGGTGTGCCGAGTCCGCGGGCGGATGCCGAGCAGCTCGCGGCGCATGTGCTGTCGGTGGAGCGGTCCCGGCTGATGCTGCATCCGATGATCGGAATCGAGCAGCTCGACGACTATCGGAAGCTGGTCGCCCAACGGGCCGCGCGGATTCCGCTGCAGCATCTGACCGGGCAGGCCGTCATGGGCGATATCGACCTAGAGGTGGGACCGGGGGTTTTCATCCCGCGCCCGGAGACCGAGCTGCTGTTCGCGTGGGCCCTGGCGCATCTGGAGGCCGTCCCGCACGATCGCCCACCCGTCGTGGTGGATCTGTGCACCGGCTCGGGCGCCTTGGCGCTGGCCCTGGCCCACGCCCGCCCGGACGCGGACGTGCACGCGGTGGAAATCGATCCGGACGCGCTGCGGTGGGCCCGGCGCAACGCCGATATCCGTATCGCCGCGGGCGATACCCCGATCACGCTGTACGACGGCGATGTCACCGATCCGGAGCTGCTCACCGGGCGCGACGGACAGGTGGACATCGTGGTCGCCAACCCGCCCTACATTCCCGAAGGTGCCGACCTGGCGCCGGAAGTCCTCGACCACGACCCACATCGCGCCCTGTTCGGCGGTCCCGACGGTCTCGACGTCATCCGCCCCATGATCCCGACCATCGCGCGCCTCTTGCGCCCGGGCGGCGGCGTCGCCATCGAGCACGACGACACCAATGGCGCGCTCCTGGCCAAACTCTTGGCCGACGACGGTCGCTTCGCCGGAATCGTCGAACACCCCGATCTGGCGGGAAAGCCACGCTTCGTCGCCGCCACCCGCACATGAGTCCCCGTCCGCCGAGCGGCTTTCTCCGAGAAGCGCACCACCGCAACCGTTCTCGAGCGGCCTTTCAGTGGTCGGGCCCGTCCCGGCTCCGACCGACCGGAGCGATATAACCGTTGCGGAATCGCTCGGCCGGAGAAGCGCGCTCTCATGAGAGCCCGAGCCGTGCACCGTGAGCAGCGTCCACGACACTGCCCGGACCGGCTCACCCGATGGTCGGGGCCCGTCCCGGTCCTGAACCGACCGGAGCGATACAGTCGTGTCGAAATCGCTCGGCCGGAGAAAACACGTTCTCGCGAGAGCCTGAGCAAGTGCGCCCGGGTAGCGTCCACGGCATCTTCCCTGGGTCTTACTGTGGTCGGGCCCCGACCGGAGCGCCCTCGCGCAGCGGTGGTGCGCAGGAAGGGCGATACCCGAGGTCACGAGAACCACAAAGGGTTGCGGCCCGTCTCGCGTTTCGGCATCCGAAGCGCATGCGCCGAAGGCGCGAGTCTCGGGTGCCGAAACGCGAGACCCGCCAGGGCCGCAACCCCGCCCGCGCGAACGCGCGGGCAATTCAACACAGCAACCCCGCGCCGCCGAAGGCGGCGTCGGAAACACAGCATGACAGGATGGATGCCGTGAGTACCGTCTACGACTGCGCCGACTCCGATTCGCGTGCCGCCGGACTGTCCGCCGCCACCAGCGCCCTGAAGTCCGGGCGGTTGGTGGTGCTACCCACCGATACCGTCTACGGGCTCGGTGCCGACGCATTCGACAGTGCGGCCGTATCCGCGCTGTTGGCCACCAAGGGACGTGGGCGCGATATGCCGGTACCGGTGTTGGTCGGTTCGTGGAACACCATTGACGGGCTGGTGTTCTCGGTGCGCCCGCAGGCGCGGGAGTTGATTCGGGCGTTCTGGCCGGGTGGGTTGAGCATCGTGGTGCAGCAGGCGCCGTCGCTGGCCTGGGATCTCGGTGAGGCTCGGGGCACGGTGATGCTGCGGATGCCCCTGCATCCGGTCGCGCTGGAGTTGTTGCGCGAGGTCGGCCCGTTGGCGGTCTCCAGCGCGAACGTGTCGGGGCGCCCGGCGGCCACGACCGTGACCGAGGCCCGGGAACAGCTCGGCGATCATGTGGGCGTATATCTCGACGGAGGCCCGGCCCGGCATTCGGTCGCCTCCACCATCGTCGATCTCACCGCCGACCAACCGCGTATTCTGCGCGCGGGTGCGGTGCCGGTGGACGAGGTCGCCGCGGTACTCGGTATGGAGCCCGAAGCCCTGGCCGGCCCTGTCGCCCGGTGAGGGAACGCAATCTACTGATGAACAGGCGGTACCCCCGGTGATGGGGTGGTTGGTGCTATGAGCGGTTCCGGTGCGGTCGTCCCGCTGCGGGAACTCCTGCTGGTCCTGCTGATCTCCACCGTGGTCACTTTCCTGGCCACGGGCGGGATCAGAGTCGTGGCCATCGGGTTCGGCGCGGTGGCGGTGCCGCGCGATCGGGATGTGCATGTCAAACCGATTCCCCGGATGGGCGGGGTCGGCATGTACATCGGCGTGGTCGCGGCGGTGTTGTTCGCCCATCAACTGCCCGCGCTGCGGCGCGGGTTCGACTATCTGCCCGATATCTCCGCGGTGCTGGTGGCCGCGTCGATCATCGTGGTGGTCGGCATCGTGGACGACCGATGGGGCTTGGACGCGCTGACGAAATTCGCCGGACAGGTCACCGCCGCCGGGGTGATGGCGGTGATGGGTCTGAGCTGGTATGTCATCTACAACCCGTTCAACAACAGCACCGTGGTACTGGACGCTCTGCAGGGTGGCCTGGTGACCGTGGCGGTCGCGGTCACCCTGATCAACGCCATGAATTTCGTCGACGGTCTGGACGGTTTGGCCGCCGGACTCGGCCTGATCGCGTCCGCGGCGGTTTTCGCGTTCACCGTGGGCCTGCTCACCGAACAGGGCGGTTCGGTGGACACCTATCCACCCGCCCTGCTGGCGGCCGCCATGGCCGGTGCCTGTCTCGGTTTCTTGCCGCACAATTTCTCGCCGGCGCGGATCTTCATGGGGGATTCGGGGTCCATGCTGATCGGCTTGGTCCTGGCGGCGGTGTCCACCAGTGCTTCGGGGCGTATTCCGCTGCAGGGGTACGGGCCGCGGGATATCGTCGGTCTGCTCTCGCCGGTGCTGCTGGTCGGCGCTGTGATGTTCATCCCGGTGCTGGACCTCGTCCTGGCGGTGGTGCGCCGGGTGCGGGCGGGCGTGAGTTTCTCCACTCCGGACAAGATGCATCTGCACCACCGGCTGCTGCAGATCGGCCATTCGCACCGGCGCGTGGTGCTGCTGATCTACCTGTGGGTCTGTGTACTGGCTTTCGGCGCGGTGGGCACCTCGTTGATGGACCGCCGCGTGGTGGTGCTGCTGATGGCCGGGGGTCTGCTGTTCGCGCTGGTCGCCACCGCCCTGCCGGGCCTGTGGCGACGACAGGCGCTGCGGGAGCCCGCGGAAGCCGAAGAGGAGGCCGGGTAGAGTTGCGGGTCGTGCACACACCATCGACCCGATCCGCCGGCGCCGACGCCCCGCTGCGCGCAGCTCTGCGCTACGGGGTGGTGGGGTTGGCCGTGCTGACCGTGCTCGCGGTCGTTCTGGGGGGTGTGCTCGGCGGCATGGCGGGTTTGTGGGGCGCGCTGCTGGGCGCGGCGATCGGCGGAGGGTTCATTCTCACCACTGTTGTGGTGGTGCTGTTCGGCGCGAAGCTGCCACCCACCACCGCGGGATTGGTTATGCTGGTGAGTTGGGTGGGAAAATTGTTGGTGGCGTTGATCGTCATCGCCGTGCTGAATCGGTTCGATTTCTATGACCGGGTCGCCCTGTTCCTGACCGTGGTCGGCGCGCTGGTCGTCGTGCTCGGTGCGGAGACTTATGGTGTATTACGGCAGAAGGTTCCGTACGTGACGGTGCCCGAATCCGATGAGAGCAGTTGAGGGGCGTGATCCATGTTGCCCGCCCCCACCTACACGTTGTCGTAGATAACTTGGTAAAGTATTGGTAAGCAAAGCGACCGCGCGGGAGGATGAAGCGGTCCCACCGGCTGCCGCTATGCTAACTGCCGTACCGGGCTCGAAAGGCCTGGTTCTGCATGTCGACGATGTCGCCGACACGTACAGACGCCCGAGCGGGAACGCCGCGCAGCTGCTGACGAACTTCGAGCCGACCTGAGTCGACCCACACTGATCGTCAATGTCCGATCGAACCGCGGGAGCGTACAGGCCCCGCGGCCCGAACACGGGAGAGAACGCTGAGCGTCACCACCTTGGCCGCGGAATTCCACGCGCCATCGCTAACCGACTTCTTCCCTCCGGCGGTGCTGTTCGAGGGGACACCGTTCGAACTCGATCGTCTGATGTTGATCCGCATCCTCATGACGGCGGTGTTGGCCGGTGTCATGTTCCTGGCATTCCGCACCCCGCGTATCGTGCCGCGCGGCCTGCAGAATGCCGCCGAGATGGGTCTCGTCTTCGTCAAGGAGCAGATCTGCGAAGAGGTTCTCGGCAAGGAAACCGGGCGCAGGTTCTTCCCGCTCATCGCGACGATCTTCTTCACCGTCCTCTTCCTCAATTTCACCGGCGTGATCCCGTTCCTGAATATCTCGTCGAATGCCCGCATCGGTATGCCGCTGGTGCTGGCAGTGCTGGCCTATATCGCGTTCAACTACGTGGGTATCAAGAAGTACGGCTTCGTCAAGTACATGCGCAGCAGCATCGTGGTTCCGAATGTTCCGGCCGCCATGCACGTGCTGCTGATTCCGATCGAGTTCATCTCGACCTTCCTGCTGCGCCCGTTCACGCTGACCGTCCGACTCATGGCCAATATGCTGGCCGGTCACATCATGCTGGTGCTGTTCTTCAGCGCGACGCAGTTCTTCCTTTTCGACGCCGACGCCGCGTGGATGAAGGGGTTCTCGCCGTTCTCGCTGCTGGGCGGTTTCGCCTTCACGCTGTTCGAGCTGCTGGTGATCTTCCTGCAGGCGTATGTGTTCGCCCTGCTGACCGCCGTCTACATCGGTCTCGCCGAACACGCAGACTCACACTGACCTGACCGCAACAACCGCACAGAAGACCTGCTACACCACGCCGACCGGCGGGTGAGCAAAAGAAAGGGAATGGAAGACTCATGAGCCTCTCGTACTTGGCCCAGGAAGCTGCCAACGAGTCGACGCTGAAAGGCCTCGGCGCCGTCGGCTACGGTCTGGCAGCCATCGGTCCGGGCATCGGCGTCGGTATCGTCGTCGGTAAGGCGATCGAGGGTATTGCCCGGCAGCCCGAACTCGCCGGTCAGATCCGTACCAACATGTTCCTCGGTATCGCGTTCACCGAAGCGCTTGCCCTGATCGGCCTCGTCGCCGGCTTCATCTTCTGATTCCGATGATCGAATTCACTCTGCTCGCAGCCGAAGAAGGAGAGGATGTGAATCCTCTTCTGCCCGCGACGTACGACATCGTCTGGTCGGCGGTGTGTGTGGCGATTATCGCCGTTATTTTCTACAAGTACGTGATTCCGCGCCTGTCCAAGGTGCTGGACGAGCGTTCGGACAAGATCGAGGGGGGAATCCAGCGGGCCGAGGCCGCGCAGGAAGAAGCCCAGCAGACTCTGCAGCAGTACCAGCAGCAGCTGGCCGAAGCGCGACTCGAGGCGGCGAAGATCCGCGAGGACGCTCGTGCCCAGGGGCAGCAGATTCTCGCGCAGATGCGCGCCGAAGCCCAGGCGGAAAGCGACCGCATCGTCGCGGCCGGGCACACCCAGCTGGAAGCCCAGCGCCAGCAGATCCTCACCGAACTGCGGGCCGATGTGGGCCGCACCGCCGTGGATCTGGCCGAGAAGATCATCGGCCGGTCGGTGTCGGACGAGGCCAAGCAGGCGGCGACGATCGAGCGATTCCTCGACGAGATCGACAAGTCGAATGCCGGCATCGGGGTCGGAAGGTAACGACGGAGGCGTGAGAACCATGTACGCAGCGAGCCGCGAGGCCAGTTCCCGGTCCCGGGAGGCGCTGACATCCGCGCTGAGCGGAAGCAACGGTGTCGCGGTCACCACGGGGTCCGAACTGTTCGCCGTTGTCTCCGTGCTCGACGACCAGCGTTCGCTGCGTGTGGCGCTCGCGGACGTGTCGGTGCCCGGCTCGGTGCGCGCCGAGCTGAGCGAGCGAGTCTTCGGCGGCAAGGTCAGCGCCGCCACCCAGGCGGTGCTGACCACTGCGGTCGCCCAGGACTGGTCGCGCCCCGCCGATCTGGTCGATACCCTGGTCTTGCTGGGGCAGCAGGCCCTGTTGGAGTCGGCCGCCGAACGAGGCCGCCTGGACGCGGTCGAGGACGAACTGTTCCGACTCGGCCGGATTATCGCCGACAACCCCGACCTGGAGCAGGCGCTGTCCGACCGCGGCAAACCCGCCGCGGCCAAACGCGAACTGTTGTCCCGGCTGCTTTCGGGTAAGACCGAGGACATCACCCAGACCCTGGCCGAGCAGGTGGTGACCCGGAACCGGGCCGGGATCGGTACGGCCTTCGATGAACTGTCCGACCTGGCCGCGGCCCGGCGACACCAGGTCGTCGCGCATGTGCGCTCGGCGATCACGCTGTCCGACCAGCAGCGGGAACGGCTCGCCAGTTCGCTGCAGCGCATCTACGGCCAAGCCGTCACGGTGCACGTCGAGGTCGATCCCGGTCTGCTGAGCGGGCTCGTCGTGCGCATCGGCGACGATGTGATCGACGGCAGCGCCACCGGCCGACTGGAACGGCTGCGCCGCGAACTGAGCTAGCGGTTCGCCGCCGGCCGGCCCATCCCACCCCCGACATTCCAGACCAGACACCGAGAGCAGGAAGAACATGGCGGAGCTGACGATCTCCTCCGACGAGATCCGTAGCGCGATCGCAAGCTACACCCAGAGCTACACCCCGGAAACCTCCATCGAGGAAGTCGGTGTCGTCACCGATACCAGTGACGGCATCGCGCACGTCAGTGGCCTGCCTTCGGCCATGGCCAACGAGCTGCTCGAATTCCCGGGCGGTGTGCTCGGCGTAGCGCTGAACCTCGAGGACCGTGAGATCGGTGCCGTGATCCTCGGCGAATTCGCCGAGATCGAGGAGGGCCAGCAGGTCCGCCGCACCGGCGACGTGCTCTCGGTTCCGGTCGGCGACAAGTTCCTCGGCCGCGTCGTGAACCCGCTCGGTCAGCCGATCGACGGCCTGGGCGAGATCGATGCCGAAGAGCGTCGCGTCCTCGAACTGCAGGCCGCGACCGTGCTGGAGCGCCAGCCTGTCGAGGAGCCGATGGCGACGGGTATCACCGCCATCGACGCGTTGACCGCCATCGGCCGCGGCCAGCGCCAGTTGGTCATCGGCGACCGCAAGACCGGTAAGACCGCGGTCTGCATCGACGCGATCCTGAACCAGAAGGCGAACTGGGAGTCCGGCGACCCCACGAAGCAGATGCGCTGCATCTACGTCGCCATCGGTCAGAAGGGTTCCACCATCGCGGGCGTGAAGACCGCGCTGGAGGAGCACGGCGCGATGGAGTACACCACCATCGTCGCGGCCCCGGCCTCCGACTCCGCCGGCTTCAAGTGGCTGGCTCCCTACACCGGTTCGGCCATCGGCCAGCACTGGATGTACCAGGGCAAGCACGTGCTGATCGTATTCGACGACCTCACCAAGCAGGCCGAGGCCTACCGCGCGATCTCGCTGCTGCTGCGCCGCCCGCCGGGCCGCGAGGCCTACCCGGGTGACGTCTTCTACCTGCACTCGCGGTTGCTGGAGCGCTGCGCGAAGCTGTCCGACGAAATGGGTGGCGGTTCGATGACCGGTCTGCCGATCATCGAGACCAAGGCCAACGACATCTCGGCGTTCATCCCCACCAACGTCATCTCCATCACCGACGGTCAGGTCTTTCTCGAGTCCGATCTGTTCAACAAGGGTGTCCGTCCGGCGATCAACGTCGGTACCTCGGTCTCCCGCGTCGGTGGCGCCGCCCAGACCAAGGGCATGAAGAAGGTCGCCGGTTCGCTGCGTCTGGAAATGGCGCAGTACCGCGAGCTGGAGGCGTTCTCCGCGTTCGCCTCCGACCTGGACGCCGCCTCGCTGGCCCAGCTCGAGCGCGGCGCCCGCTGGGTCGAGCTGCTCAAGCAGGAGCAGTACTCCCCGATTCCGGTCGAGGACCAGATCGTGTCCATCTTCCTGGTCGACAACGGCTACTACGACTCGGTGCCGGTCGCCGATATCCGCCGCTTCAACCGGGAGCTGATCGAAGACCTGCACCGCACCGCGGCCGAGGCCTTCGCGTCCATCGGGGGCGGCAAGGTGCTCGAGGGTGAGGCGGCCGAGCAGATCAAGGCGGCCACCCAGCAGTTCAAGGAAGGCTTCCTGGCCTCCGACGGCAGCCGGGTGGTGGAAGAGCCGGCCGGTGAGTTGGATCACGAAGAGGTCGAGTCGCTGTCGGTCACCCGCAAGCACGTCGAGAAGTAATCGGCGGTCCGTGATGAGTCATACAATCCTCGGCGGGAGCGAAAGGCGAGCGCACGGCCGTGCGCCGGCGTGCGCTCGCCGTCGATTCACCCCAGCTCCCCGCTCATGCGGGGATGAGCCAGGAGTGTGAACCGCTGATGGCAAGCTTGCGTGAATTGCGCTCCCGTATTCGCGGTGTCAATTCGATCAAGAAGATCACCAAGGCCCAGGAACTGATCGCCACCTCGCGTATCACCAAGGCCCAGGCCCGGGTCGCCGCCGCGAAGCCGTACTCGGAGGAGATCACCAAGGTGGTCGCCGAGCTGGCGAGCGCGTCGAAGAATCTGGCGCATCCGTTGCTGACCGAGCGTCCGAATCCGCGGCGGGCGGCCGTGCTGGTCATCACCAGTGACAGCGGTATGTGCGGTGGTTACAACTCGAACGTGCTCAAGCGCGCCGAGGAGCTGATGACCACCCTGCGCGAAGAGGGCAAGGAGCCGGTGCTGTACGTCATGGGCAACAAGGGCCTGACGTACTACACCTTCCGCAACCGGACGCCGACGGCCTCGTGGACCGGGTTCTCACAGCAGCCGAAGTACTCGGATGCCCGGATGGCCTGCGACCACTTGGTGGCCAGTTTCATGGCGGGCTCCGAGGGCGAAGTACCGGCGCCGAACGGCACGGGAAATACCGCGGGCGTGGACGAACTGCACATCGTCTACACCCGGTTCGTGACCATGCTGACCCAGACCCCGGAGGTGCGCCGGATGGCGCCGATCCAGGTGAGCTACGTCGAGGAGGCGTTCGACATGGGTGCGGACATGATGACCGATTCACCCACCGCCGTGGCGCAGGCGCAGTACGAATTCGAGCCCGACGCCGATGTGCTGTTGGCAGCGCTGCTGCCCAAGTACGTCAGTACGCGTATCTACGCGTCGTTGCTCGAGGCAGCGGCATCCGAGTCCGCGGCTCGGCGCACCGCAATGAAGGCGGCCACCGATAACGCCACCGAACTGGCGAGCACGCTGTCCCGTCAGGCGAACTCGGTGCGCCAGGCCAACATCACGCAGGAAATCAGCGAAATCGTCGGCGGCGTGAACGCCCTGGCGGCGAGCTTGGATCGCGACTAGACCCCCAGGAAGAGAACCAACCAATGACCGCAGCTGTCACCCAAGACCACTCGAGCCGGACCGGCGCGGCCGTGGGCCGCGTGGTCCGGGTCATCGGCCCCGTCGTGGACGTCGAGTTCCCCCGGGGTTCGATCCCAGATCTGTTCAACGCGCTGCACGCCGAGATCACCCTCGCGGCGGTGGCCAAGATCCTGACCCTCGAGGTCGCTCAGCACCTCGGCGACAACATCGTGCGCACCATCTCGATGCAGCCGACCGACGGGCTGGTCCGCGGCGCCGAGGTCACCGATACCGGCAAGCCGATCTCGGTGCCGGTCGGTGACGTGGTGAAGGGCCATGTGTTCAACGCGCTGGGCGACTGCCTGGACGCGCCGGGCACCGGCCGCGACGGCGAACAGTGGGGTATCCACCGCAAGCCGCCGAGCTTCGACCAGCTCGAGGGTAAGACCGAAATCCTGGAGACGGGCATCAAGGTCATCGACCTGCTGACCCCGTACGTGAAGGGCGGCAAGATCGGTCTGTTCGGTGGTGCCGGTGTCGGCAAGACCGTGCTGATCCAGGAGATGATCACCCGTATCGCGCGGGAATTCTCCGGCACCTCGGTGTTCGCCGGCGTCGGCGAGCGCACCCGTGAGGGCACCGACCTCCGCATCGAGATGGAAGAGATGGGCGTCCTTCAGGACACCGCCCTCGTCTTCGGCCAGATGGACGAGCCGCCGGGCACCCGTATGCGCGTCGCGCTGTCGGCCCTGACCATGGCCGAGTACTTCCGCGACGTGCAGCACCAGGACGTGCTGCTGTTCATCGACAACATCTTCCGGTTCACCCAGGCCGGTTCCGAGGTGTCGACCCTGCTGGGTCGGATGCCCTCGGCCGTCGGTTACCAGCCGACCCTGGCCGACGAGATGGGTGAGCTGCAGGAGCGCATCACCTCGACCCGGGGTAAGTCGATCACCTCGCTGCAGGCCATCTACGTGCCCGCGGACGACTACACCGACCCCGCCCCGGCGACCACCTTCGCCCACCTGGACGCCACGACCGAGCTCTCCCGCCCGATCTCGCAGAAGGGTATCTATCCCGCCGTCGACCCGCTGACCTCGACCTCCCGCATCCTGGAGGCCTCGATCGTCGGTGACCGGCACTTCGCGGTGGCCAACGAGGTCAAGCGCATCCTGCAGAAGTACAAGGAACTGCAGGACATCATCGCGATCCTCGGTATGGACGAGCTCTCCGAAGAGGACAAGGTCCTCGTCGGCCGCGCCCGTCGCCTGGAGAAGTTCCTCGGCCAGAACTTCATCGTGGCCGAGAAGTTCACCGGTCAGCCGGGTTCGGTGGTTCCGCTGGAGCAGACCATCGACGACTTCGACCGGGTCTGCAAGGGCGAGTTCGACCACTTCCCGGAGCAGGCGTTCAATTCCTGCGGTGGTCTCGACGATGTCGAGAAGGCCGCGAAGAAGATCGCCGGAAAGTAGTCACCGATGGCGGATATGTCAGTTGATCTGGTCGCCGTCGAGCGGCGGCTGTGGTCCGGCCGGGCGAGTTTCGTCAGTGCCCAGACCACCGAGGGACAGATCGGCATCATGCCGGGTCACGAGCCGCTGCTCGGCCAACTGGTCGAGGGCGGAACGGTGACCATCGTCGACAACGAGGGGCAGCGGGTCGTCGCGGCGGTGCACGGCGGGTTCTTCTCCGTCACCGCCGACGCGGTACGGGTGCTGGCCGAGTCCGCCGAGTTCTCGACCGAGGTCGATATCGAGGCGGCTCGTCGCGTGCTCGCCGATTCCTCGGCCTCGGAAGAGGAACTGCGGGTGGCGCAGGGCCGCGTGCGCGCGGTGGAGCAGAGCGCTTCGGCCTAGCGCGCGTTCGTCGGCTGTCATCACAGGCGCCGATTCGACAGCCGGTACTCGACCGGCGGCGGGTTTGCCCCGCCGCCGGTCGAGTCGTCTCCGGGGAGAACGGCCACCCCGCAGCAGTGACACGGGTCGCCGTGCGAAACCGGCATTCGGTCGGTGGCGTTGACACGCCCCGGCCGTTTGTAAACTCGGGGCCATGATTGAATGACCGCGAGTACACCGAATGGATAATTCCGGTTCGGTTGGGTGAGTGAAGGGATGTGCGGCATTGCAGACCGGGATGGTTCTTCTGATCATTCTGGTGTTGCTGCTGGTCGGACTCGCCCTCGCCTCCACGTATCGCCTGGTCATGCTGCGGCGCGGCGGCACCGCCGCGATTCTGCGGGTCCTGCCCGCCCGTGGGGGTGAGCGCTGGCGGCACGGTCTGATCCGGTATGACGAGGACCGGCTGGTGTTCTTCAAGCTGACCAGCCTGAAACTCGGACCGGATTCGGTGATCCGCCGCCGCGGTATCGAGCTCGGGGACAAACGCGGTCCCCAGGGCGACGAATACGACATCATGACCGACGAGATCGTGGTGATCGCGGTATCCGACAACGAGGGCCGCTACGAGCTGGCGCTGGACCGCGGTTCGCTGGCGGCCTTCCTGTCCTGGGTGGAGTCCCGTCCATCCGACCGCGCGCGCCGACTACGCGACCGACCGGGCTCCGGAACCATCTGATCGAAGCCCCGGCATGAGCGGCCGGCGCCCGGAGGTGGTAGCGCAGCGCGACCACGTGGGGCACCCGCTCATACCGAATGGACACCGCACCGGAGCGCGGACACCGTTTATGGTTGTCGTGTGAGCGTGCACCTGACGCGGATCTACACCCGCACCGGAGACGACGGGACCACCGGTCTCAGCGATTTCTCCAGGGTCGCCAAAACCGACCCGCGCCTGGTCGCATATGCCGACTGCGACGAGGCCAATGCGGCCCTCGGCGTGGCCGTTGCGCTGGGCCTGCCGGAGGCCGAACTGCTCGTGGTGCTGCGAGGGGTGCAAAACGACCTGTTCGATGTGGGCGCGGACCTGTCCACCCCTGTCGTCGCCGAGCCGAAGTATCCACCGCTGCGGGTCACCGAGCCCTATATCGATCGCCTGGAAGCATGGTGTGACGAATTCAACGCCGAACTGGCACCGTTGAATTCGTTCATCCTGCCCGGCGGTACCCCACTGGCGGCCCTGCTGCACAGCGCGCGCACCGTTGTGCGACGGGCGGAGCGTTCGGCCTGGGCGGCCGTGGCCGCCTACCCCGATGACACCTCGGTCCTGCCCGCCAAATATCTCAACCGGTTATCGGATCTGTTGTTCATCCTCGCCCGGTATGCGAATCCGGGCGGGGATGTGCTGTGGCAGCCCGGGGGCGGTCGCTCCACCGACGAGACGACGGCCACCCCGGATTCCGAGACCTGATCGCGCCCATCCGACTGCGACGAAATCCGACCGAATTTCACCGGAACCATGGATACTGCGCCAGACGAACCCACGCTCCGACCCGGGGCGAAGGGTGTGGGCGGTGGCTCCGCGGCGGGCATCGTCGCAGGAACAGAGCGCACTATCCTGGCACTCACTGGTGTGCCGATAACGCGGAGAGGCGGCATGGAACGGTTTTTGGTAACAGGCGGCGACCGGCTGGTCGGTGAGGTCACGGTTGGCGGCGCCAAGAACAGTGTCCTCAAGCTGATGGCCGCTGCCCTGCTTGCCGAGGGCACCACCACCATCACGAACTGTCCCGACATCCTGGATGTGCCGCTGATGGCCGACGTGTTGCGCGGCCTGGGATGCGATGTGACGGTCGACGGTGCGGTGGTGACCATCGACACGCCCACCGAGCCCAAGTATCACGCGGATTTCGCCGCTGTCACCCAGTTCCGCGCCTCGGTCTGTGTGCTCGGTCCGCTCATGGCGCGCTGCCGACGCGCCGTGGTCGCGCTGCCCGGCGGCGATGCCATCGGCTCCCGCCCCCTGGACATGCACCAGGCCGGTCTGCGGCTGCTCGGCGCGACCAGCGAGATCGAGCACGGCTGCGTGGTCGCCCGCGCCGACGAGCTCCAGGGTGCCCGGATCCGGCTCGACTTCCCGTCGGTGGGCGCCACGGAGAACATCCTCATGGCCGCGGTCCTCGCCGACGGCGAAACGGTGATCGACAATGCCGCGCGGGAACCCGAGATCGTCGACCTGTGCACCATGCTCAACCAGATGGGTGCCCGGGTCAGCGGGGCCGGCACCTCGGTACTGACCATCCAGGGCGTGAAACGGCTCTCACCTACGACACACCGTGTGATCGGCGACCGGATCGTCGCCGCGACCTGGGGCATCGCCGCGGCCATGACCATGGGGGACGTGCGCGTCACCGGGGTCAATCCCAAACACCTGTCGCTGGTGTTGGACAAACTGCGCGCAGCGGGTGCGCGGATCTCCTTCGAACCGGAGGGGTTCCGGGTGGTCCAGCCGGAACGGCCGCGGGCGGTGAACTTCTCCACCCTGCCGTTCCCCGGGTTCCCCACCGACCTGCAGCCGATGGCGATCGGCCTGGCCGCCATCGCCGACGGAACCTCCATGATCACCGAGAACATCTTCGAGGCGCGGTTCCGTTTCGTGGAGGAGATGATCCGGTTGGGTGCCGACGCCCGCACCGACGGGCACCACGCGGTGGTGCGGGGTATCCCTCGGTTGTCCAGTGCGCCGGTCTGGTCGTCGGATATCCGCGCGGGCGCCGGTCTCGTCCTGGCGGGATTGGTCGCCGAGGGGACCACCGAGGTGCACGACGTTTTCCACATCGATCGGGGTTATCCGAACTTCGTCGAGAACCTGCAGGCGCTCGGTGCGCGGATCGAACGGGTCGGGGCGGCGGAATGAATGGATTCGTTTCGCCGCGCGGTGTGAACGGATAGCGAAAACGGCGCTTTGAAAATCGTTCCTGACCAGGCGATTTGACATCGCAAACAACTGCACGTAACTTATTCAACGTCAGAGCGACACGGACACCGACCCGGGGCCGAGGAGCCGAGCGGAAGCGCTCAGCGAAGGGCCAGGGAAACGAGGTAGGACGAGGAGCGCCTGACGATCACAATGGCTCGATCGAGTGTCCGGTTTGCAACCGGGTACATGAGTGGGCTAAGCTGGAAAAGTTGCTTCACCGATCAGCTGAGAATAATCGGCCAGATAG
>NZ_BAFU01000022.1 GCF_000308495.1 Nocardia brevicatena NBRC 12119
AGGTGGGCCTGTAGAAACCGTAGAATTCCATACCGCTGTTCTCCGTTCGAATCGCGCCGACCTGGACCGGGTCACCGGCCTCGACCATCTGCCCGTTGCCGACCACCATGGCGACGTGCCCGTCCCACACCACCAGATCACCGGGCATCAGATCGCCCGCGGAGACCGGGGTGGCACCGTTGGCCTGCTCATGGGCCAGTCGGGGCAAATCGACACCGGCCTCGCCGTACGCCCATTTGGTGAGCCCGCTGCAGTCCAGCCCCGCACCCGGGGTGTTGCCGCCCCAGACGTAAGGGGTGCCGACCGCGCTGAGCGCCGACTTCACCGCGGTGGCCGCCTTCTCGTTCGGCGCCTCCACCACGCTCCCGTCTGGCAAGGTGATCTTCACACCGCTGCCGTGCGTCGTGGAACCGGCGGTGGTACTCGCCTTGCCGAGGGTTCCCTTCGACGTGCCGGTGGCCGGGCTCGGGCTGCTCATCGCAGAACTCATCAGCGAACCGGCCGTGCTCGCCAGACCCGAAACACCCGATACCGCCTGCGAGACGGCCTGCGGTGCCGTCGCGACGGTACTCGCCGGCGGCGGGGTCGGCGGGGGCGGGGTCAGCTCCTGCATCGACGCGGTCTGCGTTCTCAGTTCGCCCTGGACCCGGCCCACCACACCCAGCGCCTGGCCGAGATGGTCGATGGCCGAACCCACCAGCATGCTCACCCCGGCGGGGGTGCCCAGGGTGGGGGTGATCGCGGACGCGGTGTTCACGAACGACTGGGCGATGGTGGTCAGCTCCTTCTGCCCCGTCTCCACATGGGCCGCGGCCTGGCCGACCACCGTCGCCATCTCGTTACCGCGATCGGAGATGCCGGCCGCCGAGGTCTGCACCCGCAATGCCTTCGAGGTGGCGGCGTCGGCGCCCTGGCCATCCCAGGCGGTGCTCATCTGGTTGATACTTGCCCGGCCCAGCGTATGCACCTGGTTGATGGCGGTGGAGGCCGAACGCAGCGCGTCGCCGGGCCCGCCGGTGGGCAGGACGCCGGTGCCGAAACTGGCCAGCAGATCGAATATCGGTTTCGCGATCGCGTTGATATCGATCACCGGGTCACTCCCGCGCCGCGCCGCGCAGAGCGGCGGCGTTGTCCAGGTCGGCTTCGCCGTAGCTCACCGCGGAACCGACCGCCGCGCCGCTCATGGTGCCCAGTACCGCGGACAGTTGTCCGATGGTCGCGATATGACCGGCATGCGCCGCCGCGTACGCCGCCATGAAATCACCCCCGATCAGACCGAAGACCGGTCCCAGCGCCGTGGGCCCGGCAACCGCCGCGTTCGCGCCGGCCGCGGCGAGTTCGCCGGCCATCACCTGAGCGGTCGCGCCGTAGGCGGCGATGCCCTCGACATCGGCCGAGATGTTCACCATCAGACTTCCCCCATCGACTTCGTTTCCCGGGCAGAGTATGTCATCTACCCGATTGGACGCGCCGACAACCCGAACGGTTCCGGTTTCGGGGAAAATTTCCGAACCCGGCGCTCCCTGCGGCGAATACGTTCCGACCCTAGCGGATACGCGTCCGAACGTCCGTCCGTAACCGGTCCGCGCATCCCGAACCGAGGACAGAAGTACGGGCCCGCGCCGGAGTATGGACGAAGCCCGGGCGCCTGTGGTCGGCGCGTGGAGTACGCGCGCACGGCCGGACCGGACGGCGGAGGTACGCCTATCGTTCCTCCCATGCGCACGCACATCGTCGACCATCCGCTCATCGCTAGCCTGCTCACCATCATGCGTGACGAGCGGACGCCCGACCACGCCTTCCGCGCGGCCCTGAAGGACCTGTCCGGGTTGCTGATCTACGAGGCGCTGCGGGACGCGCCGGCGGAGCGGTTCGATATCGTCACCCCGGTCGCGCCGACCGAAGGTGTCCGTTTGGCACGGCCTCCGCTACTGGTGCCGGTGCTGCGCGCCGGACTCGGCATGGTGGAGGCCGCCGCGACCCTGATACCGCGTGCCCATGTCGGTTTCGTCGGACTCGCCCGGGACGAGGAGACCCACCGGCCGACCCTGTACATGGAGTCGCTGCCCGAGGACCTGTCCCATACCCCTGTTTTCGTCCTGGACCCGATGCTGGCCACCGGCGGATCGATGCTCCACACGCTGAAACTGCTCGTCGCGCGTGGGGCGAGGGAGATCACCGCGGTGTGCGCGGTATCCGCTCCGGAGGGGATCGCGGCACTGGAGGGGGCCGGGCTGCCGGCCCGGTTGGTCACCGCGGCCGTGGACGAGGGATTGAACGAAAACGCCTTCATCGTACCCGGACTGGGGGATGCGGGGGACCGCCAGTTCGGTTGTGTGTGATCGCGCCGCATCCCGGTGCACGACTCGGGGTGCACGCCCGGCCGCCACGGTGGACGGTCCACGGGGATCTCATCGGTGCCACTCCCGCGTGGCTCGGCCTCTCACACCGCGGACTCGTCCTTCCGCATGCCTCCGCCGGCGCGCAGGCGCCGTACTCGGTCCGGATCCATCGGCCCCGGCATCACGGAGGCGGGCCGTGATGAATGGTCGAACTCATGCGGTGAGAGCTCGGCAATGTTCACTCAACCGGGAAAGGCGTTCTGCCGCAATGACCTTGGCCGAACCCAGAGCAGTGCGCTCAGCCACCGGCTGCACCACCTCCAGATAGCATTTGAGCTTGGGCTCGGTTCCGGAAGGCCGGATGACGACACGAATACCCGGCCCGGTGAAAACCAATGCGTCGGTGCGCATCCGACCACGGGCAGCGGACAGGTCGGTGCATTCGACCGGGGACCCGGCCAGTTCGCGCGGCGGTGCGCCGCGCAACCGGTCCAGTAGCGCCGCGGCGGCGGGACGGTCCGGAAGCCGCAGCGAGATCTGATCGCCGGCGTGCACACCGAATTCCACGGCGTAGTCATCGAGTTCGTCGGCCAGGGTGCGGCCCTCGGCCTTCAGCCGGGCAACCAGGTCCGCCGCCAGCACGGCAGTGGAAATACCGTCCTTGTCCCGCACCGCCACCGGGTCCACGCAATGGCCGATCGCCTCCTCATAGGCGTAGACCAGACCCGCACCCGCCCTGGTGAGCCATTTGAAGCCGGTCAGGGTCTCGGCGTAGCGGGCACCGCGCGCCGGAGCCAGGCGCGACAGCAGGCGCGAGGAAACGATGGTGGTGGCGACCAGAGAGTTCGGGGGCGCGGTGCGCAGGACGGCGTCGGCCAACAGCACCCCGGTCTCGTCGCCGCGCAGCATGCGCGCGCCGTCAAGTGCGCGGATACCGACAGCGCAACGGTCGGCGTCCGGGTCCAGGGCCAAGGCCAGATCGGCGTCCACCCGCCGCGCCAGGGACAGGAGCATATCGGTCGCCCCGGGCTCCTCCGGGTTCGGGAAGGCGACAGTCGGGAAATCGGGGTCGGGGGCGAACTGGTCGTCGACCACATGGATATCGGTGAACCCGGCAGCGGTGAGCGCCCGGACCGCCGTATCCCCGCCGACACCGTGCAAGGGAGTGAGGGCGATGCGAATATCGGCCCGAGTACCCGCGCCGCCGATCCGTTTCGGCACCCGCGCCACCCGCTCCAGGTAGTGGGACAGGATCCCGGCGCCCGACGGCGACACCGCCGCCCGCGGAATCGGCTCGGTGACCTGCCCGATCCGCTGTTCGATCTCGGTATCGGCCGGCGCGACCAACTGCGCGCCGCCGTCCAGGTACACCTTGTACCCGTTATCGGTAGCCGGATTGTGCGAGGCCGTGATCTGCACCCCGGCCACCGCGCCCAGTTCACGGACCGCGAAGGCCGTCACCGGGGTGGGCAGCGGATCGGACAGCCGCGTCACCTCGAACCCGGCGGCGCCGAAGACCTCCGCCGTCACCTCGGCGAATTCGGCGGAACCGTGCCGGGCATCCCGGCCGACCACCACTCGGCCGCCGCCCAGGCAGCGGTCCCCGAGCCATGCGGCCAGACCGGCGGTGGCGCGGGCCACCGTGGTCTCGTTCATCCCGTCCGGACCCGGAGCCAGCGGCCCCCGCAAACCGGCGGTTCCGAACCTCAACATCCGAGCCGCGCCGCCGTCAACACCGCTCGAGAATCCCGCGCAGCAGTATGCCCAGTCGCGGCGCCGCGGCATGCCCCTCGGCCAAAACCTCGGCATGGGACAGCGGTGCGCCGGTCACACCGGCCGCCAGATTGGTGACCAGCGAGATACCGAGCAGCCGGGCACCCAGTGCGCGGGCGGCGATGGCCTCGAGCACGGTCGACATACCGACCAGATCGGCCCCGATGGTGGCCAACATGCGAATCTCGGCGGGAGTCTCGTACTGCGGGCCGGTCAGCCCGGCATATACGCCGTCGGTGAGCCCGGGGTCGACCGCTCTGGCGAGCGTACGCAGTTCGGGATCCCAGGCGTCCACCATATCGACGAAGTTGGCCCCGGTCAGCGGCGTGCGGCCGGTGAGATTCAGATGATCGGCGACCAGCACCGGCTCCCCGACCCGCAGGCCGGGCCGGATACCACCCGCCGCATTGGTGAGCACCACGATCTCGGCCCCCGCCGCCACCGCGGTCCGCACCGGATGGACGACCTCGGTGGGCTCATGACCCTCGTAGAGGTGTTGGCGGCCCATGAGCACCAGAACGGACGTCCGCTCGACGGGAACCGACAGCACCACCCCCACATGGCCCTGCGCGGTGGGCGCCGCGAACCCGGGCAGCTCCGGCATGGACAGCGAGGCGGTGGGGGCACCGAGCTCCGCCGCGGCGCTCTGCCAACCCGAACCGAGGATCACCGCCACCCGATGCCGCTCCACCGACGTCCGTTCGGCAATCGCCTGTGCGGCCTCTTCGGCAAGCGCGAGGTCTACAGCCTGTTCGGCAAGCATGGCCACACTGTATCTTTGGCGCCGCCTGGCGGCGGCGCGGGGTTGCGGCCCTGGCGGGTCTCGCGTTTCGGCCCCCGAGACTCGTGCCTTCGGCACATGCGCTTCGGGGGCCGAAACGCGAGACGGGCCGCAACCCTTTGTGGGCCTCGTAAGACTCGGCATGTGGGGTGGGTGTGGTGGGGAGTGTGCGGTGGGATGGGGGAGAGTGCGGTGGTATGGGGGAGAGTGCGTTGGGGGGTGGGAGTGCGTTGGGGGGTGCGTGAGTGTGGCGGGGCGAAGGGTACATGGTTCGGCGGAGGTGGGGGCGCGTTGGTATGGCAGGGCGGGGCGGGATGCTACTCATGGGTAGGGTTTTGGGATGTGGGGGTTTACGCTGCGTGTATGCCGTACATGGAACGTGATGGGGAAGTGTTCGTGCTCTGCCTCGGCAACGAGGGACAGACCGACAGTGAAAACCGCTTCCATCCCGACTGGATCGATGAGGTTCACGCCCTGTTGGACTCCGTGGAGACGAGTGAAGGGCCGGCTGCGCTGGTCACTACGGCCACCGGCAAGTTCTTCACCAACGGTCTCGACACCGACTGGCTGTTCGCGAACATGGGGGAGGTACATGGCTACTTGGACCGGGTGCATACCGTTTTCGCCCGAATCCTGGCCTTCCCGCTGCCCACCGTGGCCGCGATCAACGGGCACGCCTTCGGGGCGGGGGCCATGCTGGCCCTGTCCCATGACTTCCGGGTGATGCGCGCCGACCGCGGCTTCTGGTGCCTGCCCGAAGTGCATCTGGGGATGCCGTTCACCATCGGAATGAACGCGCTGATCACCGGGCGGCTGACCAACCAGGTCGCGCTGCGTGCCATGACCACCGGACACCGATTCGGGGCCGACGAGGCCATCGCCGCCGGCATCGCCGACGACAAGGTCGAGGCCGCCGAACTGCGCGTCGCGGCCGTGAGCCGTGCCGCCGAACTCACCCGCAACCGCACCGCGAGCCTGCCGCATATCAAGCGCTCCCTACACGCGAACACACTGGCCGGGCTCGAGGTACCCACTACCCCGGAAAACCTCACATTCAGTGCTTGATGGGGGAGT
>NZ_BAFU01000021.1 GCF_000308495.1 Nocardia brevicatena NBRC 12119
GTGAATCGACCGGCCGTTCGCCGGCTTCGTATTTGGCGATGGCGCCGCGGCTCACTCCGACCCGATCGGCGAGCACCTGTTGAGAGATGCCCCGGCGGGCGCGGATGGCGCGGACCTGACGGCCGACGTAACGGTCTTCGTCTGGCTGGTATTCGCTCCCTGGTGCAGCGGTTCGGGTACGAATTGTGCAAGACGATCGTGTTCGGGGAGTTCGCCGAGGATCCCGTAGGCGAACTGGTGTCGGCGGTGCAGCGGGCCGGAGCGGACGCCGTGTTTGTGCCCAGCCTCGAACACCTCGATGGCATCGTGCCCTGGACCCTGGTGTCGGTCGCTGATGTGATCACCGTGAGCCCGCAGAACACCTACGCCCGATGGTCGACCGGGCAGCTACCCGCCGAGATTGACGGGGCGTGAGGCTCGCTACCGACACGAATATGTCAGTAGTGGAGTCCACCCAGGAGCGCACGGGCGTGATGCGTGGACATCCTGTCCATGACTCCCGAGGAGAGTTACGCGAAGCAACTCCCCTCGGGTACTCGCTCAGTGCGTACCCCCTGATAACCCAGCTTGTCGGCGTCGACAGCCTAGGGTCCGTGCCAGTCCGGAGTCCTGAATACCGTCCACCAGGCGGAGGGAAACGGCGGGGGTACTCGCTCGTGAGTACTCCCGGCCGATCATCTTGCCAACCTCGGCAAAATGGCCGGTCACGTCGCTATCGGAGTTTATTCGGCGGTCGCCGGAATCGGTGGGCCGATCGGTGCCGAGTCCATACTTTCCCCTTATAAACGCACCCGGATTCGTGCGGATAAGAGTGGACGCACACGGACGGTCATTCTGATGTAATGCGTTGCAGTACAAAATAATAGAGGACATTGGTGGACATGTACGGACGTACCAATATAGAGGAAAATACACCCGCCCAGTGTGGGTTCGAGTCCACTGGGGGCACTGCTATGCAGCAGGTAGATCGCTACTTCCGGTGCCGGAGTCGGTGTCGGACGCCCGGTCGGCCCTGGGTTGCCGGACCGCCGGATGCCCGGTGAGGCACACTTGGCCTTCTATACCCAGCCAACCGAATTGACCGACAGGTGCGATCGTGACAGAGGTATCGAACGTCAACGGAACCCTCGAGTCTCCCGAATCCGCTGCGCGAGCCCTGTGGGCCACCCGACTCGCACCGGTACCGTCTTCTCGCTCGGCCGTCCTCGGCGGACCGACTGCCGAGTTCCTCGCAAGTACGGGACTACCGACCGCCTTCCCGTTCGCCGGGGACAACTACCGGGTGTGCACCGACGACGAGCTCTTGGCTCCGATATCGGCCGCCGGCCATGACTACCTCGCGCTCATGCACCACGAGGCCGGCTGGATATTCGCGATCGACACGTCGAGCCATGAGATCTGGGCAGTGCCCACAATCCCATCGCTGCAGAACAGCCCTCTGTTCGTCAATACCGATATCACCCGGTTCGTCGCATATGCCGGCTACCTGAACCAACTGGTCCCCCAATGCCAGGAGGCCCATCGACAGATCCCTGAAGAAGGCGAATACAGCCACATGAACCGTCTGATCGGGCTCAAGGACCTCATTGTTCTACTCGAGGACGCCCAGCGCGTACTCACGGGGTGGGACGACCGGGCACTGGACGGAGGATGGTGGCTGCCGGAGTTCGAGCAATGGACTGTCGGCACGCCCGGACACGGCGGCCTGACCATTCGGCTCGGGTAGCTTTTCGCGCTCTCGGCCGTATCGCAATGGTCGCGACAGGAATGATCCTCGGATGACGGCTCGGGGCCGCGATGGAAGACTTGGCGGTCACGACGAGGCCGGAGCAATGAGGGGGATATGGATTCGGTGGAATTGGCCCTGGCGCGTTCCGTGGTGGAAACCGACCTGGGGCAGGCCGAGGTCGCGCGGCGGCACTGAACGAGGCTCTGGTCGCGAGGCCGGGGGGGATGTGCGACTGCTGACTCGCCTGGCCGATATCTGCCTGCACATCGGCGATATCGACGCGGCGCAGCAGGCGGCGGAAGAGGCACTGCGGACGGAGCCGCGGTCGGCGGAGGCGCGGATGGTGACCGCGCTCGTGGCGAGTGTCCAGGAACGGCACGAACTCGCGATCCACTATGCCGAGTCGGCTGTGGAGCGAGCGCCGAAAGACGCGGCGGCCCATCTGTTACTCGCGGTGGTGATCGGTCGTTATCCGAAAAGCAGCCGAGCGATGCGGGCACGGGCGCGGCGCTCCGGGGAACTGGCCGAGCGGTACGCGGAGGGGAATTCGTTCCTCCGTGGGTTCGGTCCAGCGGACACCATCTACTCGCGGATTCGTGCCGAGCGGTGCGAGCCGGGCGCGTCGACGCTGCGGGCGTTGCGGGCGCTCGTGGACAGCGTCGATACGCGCCCCGCCCATCGGTTGCTCGCCGAATACGCCTGGCGGGTGTTGCTGCGGCTCGTGGGCTGCTTCTGGTTCTGGGCGGCGCTGGTCGTATCGACCTCCTTTGTCGCGGGTCCGGCCGTTCTGCGCGCGGTGGGTTCGATCGTGTTCGGCGTGCTCGTGGTCGTGGGCGTCGGTTTCCTGCGTGGTGCCCGGACGCGACTACCGGACGGCTACCTCGGACACCAGATGTGTTGTCGTGAGGCGTTACTCGGTTTCGCGGCCTTGGCGAGTGCGGTGCTCTGTGGATTCGCGGGGCAGGCGCTCATCACGATTGATCACGGCGACACGGCGACCACTATCGGTTATGTGGTGATCCTTGCCGCGGTAACCGCTGCCGGGTTCGCTCATCTGCTGTTCTTCGCGGCCTGGCTGCGCCGGGACGACGATACCGAGGATCGCACCGCCCACTGGCAATACGCCCTTTCCGGCGTGGTCTTGGTGTCGTTGGCCGCCGTGACGGTCGGCGGACTGCTCGTACTCGGCTACGATTCGGCGCTACGGCCCGATGCGGTGTGGGCATTCGGCGTACTGGTCGGGATCGTGTTCGTGACTCTGTGCGTCGAAGCGATATCGGCGTTCGCCGCGGATACCGACCGGGTTGGTCGGGCCGTCGCGGTGCCGGTCCTCCTGTTGCCGGTGGCGGGGTGTGTGGAGATGATCTGTTGGGCGATCGACCGTTTCGTCTTCGTATGAGCTGGGCACGGCGAGCACCTGATCACAGGGGGCAGATGCGGCCACCTCTCTATTCGAACAGGTCCGGCGCTTCACCGAACTGTTCTCAGCGGTGGGCAGCGCCTGAACGAAGGCGTACCACTACTACATTGTTACCGCAGCATCCGGTCAAGGACTCTACAGGCAGACCGAAAAGTAGGTACAGGAGAACAGCATCGGGTTGTACGAGCCGGTCGTGGCTGCCCTTAAAAACATCACCATGCGGTTGGCGAATGGTTTCCATAATGCCATGCTGGCCGGCAAAAAAACCGTCCACTCGCTGACCGATCCATTACATGGTACGGACCATCACTGGGATACCGCTGAGGCAGAGGGGCGGGCGGCCATAGAAAATGCCGGACTGAGGGAGCCGGATTCCGGTGTGAACGTGGGGGATCGGTGGGGGGGACGGTCGAGCTACAGTATGCCCGAGGCCGAGCGGCTGACCGCGATGGCCGCGCGACTACCCCTGCCGTTTCGCATCAACACCTCCTGTACTATGCGGGCGGAAGCGATTCTTTCGACTTTGCGTCGGGCGGGTGTTCCTCCGGAGGCGCTGGGAATTGCCCGTTCGTTCGTCCCCGATCTATCGGTCGACGGGTTGGAACGCGCGTACGCCACCGGGATGGCGATGCACAAGGACCGCAACCCCACCCTGTCCTTCTCCGAGCGGGTCCGGGCCGACGGAGGTTCCGGCGACACAGTGGAGTTCGAAGGAGCGCGTTTTACCCTGATCCCGGACGGTGACCTGGGGATCGTTACCATCAGTTCGTCCGCTGGGGGGCGCGCGCTGACGGTATACTCACCCAGTGAGTACAGCCCCTTCTGCAACCACGTAGCACCGACCATTCGGGTCGAGAACGCCGACGGCTCTGTGGAAACCATGGCGATCGACCCCACCTATGAGAGTGGGCGCCCTCTGAGCCTGCGTGAATGGGCGGACCGCCAAAATTACGGCCGTGCCGTCGTTCTCACCGGCGGGTTGTCCGACGTACCGGGCACCCCGTTTCATGTGCACACCGAACTCATGCATCCCGAAGATCGGGCCCGCTTCGACAGCATCGCGGCCGAGCACCAGGGTTCCTACCCCGAGGTCATGAACGACTTCTTCGGACTCCAGCGCGAAGACCCACACCGGGCCGCGCTCAGTCGCGACAACCCCTACGACCCGTACGAGTATTCACGCCAGCTCAGATCGACGGTTCTCGAAGGGAACCAGTTGCCGGGGCGTATCGACACCAGCGGAGACCGGGCGGCCGAAGTGGCCGAGTTTCTGGCTCCCGTCGCCGCGTACGAGAGATGGCTCGACCGGACCGGCGGGATTCCCTGACGCCGCAACCGTGAAATGGGGTTACGGCGATGTTGCCTGCGGTCGGTGCCTTCGGAACCGGCTACCACCCGGCGTCACCTCGGTACGGGCGAATTCACCGCTCGGCCGTGAGGATCGTTCTCCACGGGTGGTGGCGGCGGTACGTCTACGCCGAGATCCAGCAGGCACGAGCGAACTTCGGTGTCCCAGCTGGTGTGGCAGGTCGCGGCGAGGCGGCAGCGTTGTTCGGCCGCGACAATCGTGCGGCGGTGCGCTTCCAGTTCGGCGGTCATCGCGGCGAGCTGCCGGGAAAGGGGTTCGACCATTTGGGCGGCTGCTTGGGTGAGGACCTGGACGGCGTCGGCGCGGCGTTTGCGCCGGCCGAGGATGCCGGCGGTGAACACCCCCCCGACGCCGGTGAGCAGACCGCCGAGGACAGATGCCACATCGGCGAGCATGCCGTCCTCCGATCCGCGCGGCAGGGGTACCGCGCATTTCTCCTCAGGCGCGTTGGCCGGTGGTCGGGTCCCGGAAACCGGGGATTTTCAGGGCCGCGCCGATGACGCCGAGCGCTTCGGCGGTGGTGCGGCCGCCCAGGAAGTCCCAGCCGGGGAAGTCGGCGCCGCGGGCGGTGCCCGCGCCGGCGAGTTGGTCGAGTGTCAGTCCGACGTGTTTGTCGAGATAGTGCAGCAGGGTCCCGACGGTGACCTGGTCGCCGTAGTAGTTGGTGAGCTTCTCTTCCAGGAACGCCATGTCGTCACCTCTGTCGATCAGTGCCTGTACGTCCCGGCGGAAGGCGTTCATGTCTATGCCCGCCGGGTCGATCTTTCCTTCGCTGGAGTATTCGCGGTGCGCCACACAGTCGCCCGAGCCGCGGCCGATGCGGCGCAGGATAGCCGCGCAGCCGCGCTTGTAGGCGTCGAGCTGGGTGGGGGTCCAGTCCCAGGGGGGAGTGCCGCGGGAGACGGCTTCGATACCGATGGTGTGGTAGTTGGCGTTGTCGGTGGGCCAGCCGGGCCAACTGCCGCGGCCGGCGTGCCAGCAGACGCCGACGGCGATCACCCGGTAGGTGCCGTCCTTTTCGAGGACCAGCTGGGCGAGCGGTCCGGGAAGGTCCGGGCGTCCGTCCTGGACGAGGCGCCAGTCGTTCGGACCACCGCCGCCCGTGTGATGGCACAGCACGCCCCGGATATCGAGGAAGTCGCCGTGGCCGCGCTCTCGCCAGCCGTCGTGTTCGAGTACGGACAGGCCGGCGTCGCGAAGCACGTCGGCCAGCCATACGGGGTCTCCACTCCAGCTCATCGGTCGCTCCTGGTTCCCGTACCGCTGCTGTCGGGGTGGCAGCGCAGCACCGTGCCCGGTGTGCCCGGTTGGCAGAGTTGTGGCGGTGCTTCCGGGACGTGAGCTGCGGCGGTGCGCTGCCACAACTTCAAGGTAGACCTATTTTGGTCTCTTTTCAACCTTTATTGGTCTATATTTATCCAGTTTCGGTCTGTTCATCGACTGCTGCTCGAACGCGGGGCCGAAGTGATCGGACACTTGATTCAAACCGGGCTCGGTCCCCAGAATGGTCGACATGGATGCGACGCCCGCTGAGTCGGAAGAAGCGACGACCGAGGAGGCGAGGTTGGACGCGGCCCTGGGTGCGGAGGTGCGTGCCATGCGGGCGCGCCGGGGTTGGAGCCAGGAGGTGCTGGCCGAGAAGACCGGCTACAACAAGAAGACCATCACCCGGCTCGAGCGTGGAGAACGGGCCATGACAATGGCGCAGATGTACAAGATCTGCAAGGCATTCGGCATTCGGCCGAGCGAGTTAGTCGGCGCCGCGGAGAAAGAAGTCGGCATCCAGTAACGGCGACGGGTCCAGGCCGCGCCGGCGTGCCTCGAGGACGAACGAGGACACGGTCGTCGTGGTGCGGTCCTCGGCCAGATAATCCGCCATCTCGACGGCGGGACGGTCCGGAGCTTCGTTGCCCATGAGCGTTTCCAGTTCTACCGATCCACGCTCGCGAGGTGTATCCCGTATCCCCCGCGAAGCCCGACTGTTCCTACTCGACACCCTCGTTCGAGGGTCGGCGCGGTAAAGCCGGTCGAATTCGCCGCCCGGGCTACCCGAACCGTCTTCTGGAAGACGCCGGACCGATACCGTCCGGTCGTCCGTCGCACCCGAACACGCTGCGAGGATCTTCCCCTTCTGGAACAAGCTCGATACCCATGTCGACACCTTCCAGCTACCCGACCCCTGCTCCCGAACCCATCACCGGAGCCTGATGCCGAGTGTAGTTATCCTGGGGCTTTCCGCCTAGGTCCGGGAAGGAATGGGGGTCAATGGCTTCCGTGGCCGAAGATCGTGGTCCGGGTAAACGGCAGGGGCCCAGGAGTTCCCGTTGCCCTCGGACGCCTCAACGGGCCAGGGTGAGCCCCGCCCGCTCGACCCGCCGCTGTCCCCATTCGTAGAGAGCGGTGAGTACCGGGGCGAGACTGCGCCCTTCGGCGGTGAGGTCGTATTCCACCTGGGGCGGAACCGTATCGGAGGCGGTACGCCGCACCAGGCCGTCGGCTTCGAGTTCGCGCAGCTGTTGGACGAGCATCTTCTCACTGGTCATGGGCATGAGCCTGCGGAGTTCGCCATAGCGGTGCACGCCCTCCTTGAGATGGGCCAGGATCACCGGCTTCCATTTGCCGCCGATGAGGTCGACGGCCACCTCCACCGGGCAGTGGTAGCGCTTACTAGGCATCTGGCCTCCCGGTACTCACCAAAAAGTGCGTTCTTGTCCGAGAGTAGCCCGCGGACTTGTATGGGTTCGTCCCACCGAACCCACCAGAGAGGGAAACCCGATCCGATGAGAGCCAGTGTTTTCGACCGTTCCGGAGCTCATCCGGTGATCCCCGGCCGGCGCCGCGACGCCGTCGCGGCGAGTGAGTGAGGACGGCACCGTGCGACACGCATACGGCCTGAGCATTCCGCAAACCGTCGAAGACGCCTGCGATCCGGCACGGATGGCCCTGCTCATCTACGACATGCAGGTGGGTATCGTTCGCCAGGTCCCGGACGGTGACCGGATCGTCGCCGGATGCGTGCGCTTGCGCGACGCGGCACGTGCCAATGGTTTCCGCGTGTTCTATGTCCGACACATGTCGCTGCCGACCGCCGTGGCGGGTGTAGCGCAGCTGCGCACCGCGATGGCCTGGCAGCGGGTGGACGATCCGGCGCAGGTGCGCTGCAGCTTCCCGCAGGGTTCGCCCCAATATCAGCTCGTACCGGAACTCACCCCCGGGCCGGACGAGATGGTCTTCGACAAGATCACCATGTCGGCCTTCGCCGCTACCCCGCTGGACATTGCGCTGCGCGACTGCGGTATAGACACCTTCGCGGTGGCCGGGATCGCGCTCGAGGTCGGGATAGAGCCCACCGTCCGACACGCCCTCGACCTGGGCTACCTGCCGATCATGGTAACGGACGCCTGCGGAGCCGGGAACCGCGAGGCGGCCGAACGCACGTACCGGACCCTGGCCTTCGCGGGTGGTTCGCTGACCACCGAGACCGAAACGCTCACCACCCTGATGGCCGAGGCCGGCGTCATGCGGTGAGGAAGGTCGGCCGTTTGCCCCACGGTATCCGCGGTAGGCGGACGGCATGTTGCAACGCAACGTCGCCGACGGCGTGCATCGACTCGCGCACGCCGATGTCAATGTCTATCTGATAGAGGACGACAACGGTGTCACCATGCTCGACACCGGGTGGCCCGCGACCTTCCACCGTCTGGAAACCGCCCCTGCGCGATATCGGGCGTGGCCCCGCCGACGTGCGTGCGGTGCTACTCACCCACGCGCACTTCGACCACGTCGGTTCGGCGCGACGGGTGCGCGGAACCTGGGGCGCGCTGGTGTTCACTCACGACGGCGACCGTTTCCTGGCCGCTCATCCCTATCGCTACCAGCGGGAACGCAACCCCCTGCGGTATTCGATCCGGTACCCGCGGTCGTTGCCGGTGCTGGGGAGGACGGCGCCGGCCGGGGTCTTCTTCGTGCGCGGACTCGCCAACCCGGTACCGATGGAGGCCGGGGCCCGGCTCGATGTGCCGGGCCGGCCCCAGGTGGTGTTCACCCCGGGCACACGATGGGGCACTGCGCGCTGCACCTGCCCGATCGCGACGTTGTCATCTCCGGGGACGCGCTGGTCACCTCGACCCCTATACCGGTGGGGTCGGCCGCAGATCGTCTCGGGCGCGGCCGCCGCCGACAGCCCTCGGGCGCTGGGCTCGCCGACGGCGTTGGCCGACACCGGCGCGCGGACCGTGCTTCCCGGACACGGTGAGCCCTGGCGCGACGGGGTCGTGGCCGCCGTGGAGATCGCGGTGCGTGCCGGAGCGTCCTGAACGGTCGAGCACCGGCGACGGCTCCCCGGATATCGGGTGGAAGCCGCCTCCCCGCTCACCGAGCCCGGTTCATCTACGAGCGGTTGCGTCGACGATATCGGCGAGCCGGTCGACCTGGTCGGGGTCGGCGGACCAGCAGTAGAAGATCACCTCGTCGGCGCCGATATCGGTGTAGGTGGTCATCGCCTGTCGGACGGATTCGGCGCTGCTCGACATGCCGGATGCGATCCCGTCGACGTAGTCGCTGAACGCGTAGTAGCGGCGTAGCTCGCGCAGTGCCTCCGCCACCACCTCATCCGGCCCGATCGCGACATTGACCTGCGCGACCAGGCGCGGGCTGCCGGCGCGGCCGGCTTCGGCCCAGGCCCGCTCCACCGCACGGAATTTGGCGTCCATGTACGCGGGCGGGAGTCCGGCGCCGAGGAAACCGTCGGCCCAGCGGGCGACGCGGGCCAGTGCGGCCTGCGCGAACCCGCCGATCAACAGTTCCGGACCACCGGTGCGGGTGGGCCGTGGGCCGATCGGTCCGGCCTCGTCGGAGAACGGTGCGCCCGCCCAGAGCGAGCGCATGCGGTCGAGTTGGGTGTCGAGCCGCTTGCCGCGGGTATGGATATCGACGCCGGTGGCGAGGTAGTCGTCGGCGCGGCCACCCACACCGACACCGAGCGTAAAGCGGCCGTTGGAGATCCGGTCGAGTGTCGCGGATTGTTTCGCCAGCAGCGCGGTTTCCCGTAGCGGTGCCAGTACGACCTCGGTTTGGAGGCGGATTCGCGTGGTCGCGGCCGCGATGGCGGCAAGGCCGATCATGGGCTCGGGGTTGTCGTAGACCAGCCGGTCGAGGATGGCGATGGTGTCGAAGGGACCGTGCTCGGCGCGCCGAGCCCATTCCAACAGCACGGCGGGATCGGAAACAGGAAGGCCAATGCCCACGGACATCGGTGATTCTCCTTCGGGAGGGTATGCGTATACGACGTACCGCCCCGCCCGGCCCGATGACATCGAACTGCGCTCTCATCTGCGGCGTACTTCCGGAGAGCGCAATGGGTTGTTCAGCACCGTATCACACGGAATCGGCCTCGGCTCCCGGTGGGAGAACGTCGACGAGCCGGCGGGCGAATTCCTCCGCGTCGGTGCGGATTCCGTTGTGCCCGCCCGGGGACTCGGTGACCGGGCGGCCGAGCCGGGCGGTGCTCCCCACGGCCGGGCACGGTCAGGGCCGCGGATCGCCTCGGAACTGTCCTTTCCTCATGGTGGCCGCTACCGGACCGTCGGTTTGTACCAGCCGGAACGGGCATCGAAGGTCAGACCGGCGGGATCGGTGAACTCGACCATGTCGCGCTTTTGCCCCAACTGCACGGCGATACCGCGGAACTCGGCGTCGGCGGTCACGGAGAGCGGATCGATGCCGATTCCGTGCTGGTCGCCTTTCAGATCAACGGAGAAACGAACGGTCGTGCCCGTTTGCCGAAGAGCCTGTATGCGCACGTACTCGTAGGGGCGATGGTCGAAGAAATACACCGACGCCTCGATCGGCTCGCCGAATTCGGTGCATTCCGCCTGTGTGCCGGCTATATCCTGCCAGGAGGTGACGTCCAGCGGTATCCCATCGATCAGGATGGCGACGGACATCTCCCCGCAGGAGCGCCGCACCGGCTGACACTCGATGAACAGGGACCAGGTGAGCGTCGGGCCGTAACCGAGCGCCTCCTTCTCGAATAGGTGTCCGTACCAGTAGGACCCTGATATCGGGTGAACCTCATCGATGATCGGTGGGTGTCGGGTCACGGGGTGGCCGCTACCCGGTGGCGGGACCATCGAGATAGTCGCGCAGTGCGTCGAGCGGGCCGTCCCAGTCGCGGGCCAGTGCGGCCAGGAACTGCTGCGCCAACCGCATGGGGGCGGACCGCACGCGGTAGCGCACCCGGCGCCGCTCCCCGGGTTCGGCCGTCACCAGACCTGCCTCGGCGAGCAAGGTCAGATGTTTGGCGATCGCCTGTCGGGTGATAGGCAGTGCGGCGGCGAGGTCGGTCGCGGTGGCCGGACCCTTGGCGGCCAGTTCGGCCAGGATGGCGCGGCGGCTCGGGTCGGCCAGCGCGATGAAGACCTGTTCGGCGACCGCCTCGTTGTCAGACGGCATCGAGATAGTCGACCAGTTCGCCCAACTCGCTTGTCCAGCCCTGGGCGTGGGAGTCGTACGCCTTGTGGCCGATGTCGTCGGGCATCTGCGCGAAACCGGACTCGACCACTCGCAGTCGCGTGCCGGAACCGCTCGGTTCGAGGGTGAACTCGACGTAGGTGCGGCGCGGATCGTCCTCGGGTATCCCGTCGATCCGCCAGGTGAAGCCGAACACCGTGGGTTCCTCTACCCGGATGACCCGCAGGTCGGCCTGGTGTCCTTCGGCCCAGCGCAATTGGGCGGCGCCGCCCGGACGCAGATCGATCGTGGCCGCGTTGCCGAACCAGGTGCCCAGCCCTTCGGCGGTGGTGAGTGCCGCCCACACTTTGTCCGGCGGGTGGACGAGTTCGAGGGTGCGCTCTATACGGTCCGGAAATCCCATGACAACCTCCCTTGAGTAGCAACTGATCGGTTGCAATAATATTGCAACCGATCAGTTGCGTCAAGGAATGGGGGTGGCTTGCGCCGGGTGGCCCGAGACGGCCTGTTCACCAAGGAATTCCGTCATCAGGGCGGTCCATTCGGCGGCTTCTCGGCGAACGGCAGGTGGCCGGTGCGGATATCGACCAGCCGGGCCGCGACCGGTCCTTCGGCACCTCGCGATGCAGGTCGGGAGGCACCAGGGCGTCGGCGGTCGTAGAGATCACCAGAGCGGGGACGGTCACTTCGGCCGGATCGGCGCGTACATCGGTGCAGGCGACGATATCGGCCTGATCGGCGGAACCGGCCGGCAGGGTGTGCGCGGTTGTCCGGATGATGGCCTCCAGTCCCTCCGGTGAAAGTCCGGCACATGACCATTCGCCGCCGAGGTGGCAGAAGGTGGGCCATTTCCGGTGCTCAGAATGGCGACATCGGCGTCTATGGCCTCCACGGCGAGTCCTTCCGGCAACGGCTACGGCACGCGGCCGTCCGCCTGCTGCTCGACGTTCGCCGGGCTGGGCGCATGGCCCATCTCGACGTGAAGAAGGTCGGCAGGATCTCCGCCGGCGGCGGGTGGCATGTCCATGGTCGTGACAGTGAGCAGACCGAAGCTGCGGACAGCGCGAAGTCGGCCGAGGCCAAACATGGCTATCGTCGACGGTTTCCTCACCGCTCGGCGGGCCGAGCGGCGCGAGGGCAGCCGCATACCGCTCGCGCCGTGATTACCCTGGGCGCCGTGAGCGCAGATACCTCCTCGCTGGTGCAGATAGTGGCCGACCTGGACTCCGTGACCTCGTTCGGATACGAGGACGACCCCGCCGACGCGGGCCTGAACCGCGCGGATGTCGAGGCGATCTGGGAGTCGGTGCGCCGGTGGTACCGGATGGGAACCACACCGGCCATCCAGGTGTGTCTGCGCCGCGGTGGGAAGGTCGTGCTGAACCGGGCGATCGGGCACGGGTGGGGAAACGGGCCGAAGGACAGGCCCGACGCCGAGAAGATCCCGGTGACGACCGAGAGCCCGTTCTGCGGATTCTCCACCGCCAAGGGCGTCTCGGCCGCGGTGATGTTCATGCTCGTCGAGCAGGGTGCCTTCGCCCTCGACGATCCGGTGTGCGCCCATATCCCGGAGTTCGCGGCCAACGGCAAGGACACGATCACGATCGGGGACGTGCTGTCGCATTCGGCCGGCATACCGTTTGTGACACCGCCCTATCGCGGGTACCAGCTGGTGTTCGACGAAGAGCTGTGCGTGCGCGGTCTGGCGGATCTGAAGCCGAGCTGGCAGCCGGGCCGGTTCCGCGTTTACCACGCGCTGACCAGCGGGCTGATCCAGCGGCTGTTGGTGCGGCGGGCCACCGGCAAACGGATGCGCGAACATCTGGCCGAACGGGTCCTGGAGCCGCTGGGGTTCCGCTGGACGAATTTCGGAGTGCGCCCCGAGGATGTCGACGCGGTGGTGCCCAGTGTGCGAACCGGCCCGCCGCCGCCCCGGTTCGCGACATTCGTGGCGGGCAAGGCGCTCGGCGGCCCGATGTCCGGGCCGAAGTCCATGGACGCGAACCGGGAGTTCCTCACCGCGGAACTGCCTTCCGGCAATCTCATCACCACGGCCTTCGAGCTGTCGCGGTTTTACGAGGTCCTCGTACGGGGAGGCGAACTCGACGGTGTGCGGATGATGGAGCCGGAGACCGTCCGTGCCGCGGTGCGGCCGGCCCCGTGGATTCCGGGAATTGCCGGGCGAGTGAGCCGCGCCGGTTACGAGCTGGGCGCGGGGCGTTCGAAATTCGGCCGTGACACCCGGTCCCATTTCGGGCGCAGCGGTCTGACCACCCAGTACGGCTGGGCCGATCCGGAACGCGGGCTCACCGGCGCCATTCTGACCAGCGGGAAGGCCAAGACCGACACCGATCGGCCGTGGCGGCTGGTCGCGCAGATCTCCGCCACCGTGGGTGCGCTCCCGGCCGCGGACCGGGTCTTCGAACTCTGAGTCTCAGGCGACACCGGGCTCCCGTGCCGCGATGGCCAGATCCTTGTCGCCGCGTCCGGGCAGGCACAGCAGGACGATCGAACCCGCGGGCAATTCGGCGTGTTCGGCCATTTCCAGCAGATATCCGAGGGCGTGCGCGGATTCGAGGGCGGTGATGATGGCCTCGGTGCGGCCGAGCCCGCGCAGCCCGAGCAGGGCGCACACCGTCGCCGCCGCGACTCCGTGCTGTCCGGCGCCGGTTTCGGCGACGATCCGCCGTTTGCCCATTCGCGGCCGGCAATTCCTGACCGAGGGTGTTGTTGATCTTGTGCGCACCGGTGTGCGCCATATCCTCGCGCTTCGGATACACTTTGGCGCCGTTCACCCGGAGCAACTCGGCGAACCGGGGCACCTGGCGCAGCAGGGTCGGGCGGCCGACGCGTTCTCGCAGCGGATAGGACAGTTCGGCGAGGAAACCGGGATCGCTCGCGGCGTGGTGACAGGCGTCCTCCAGTTGGGTGAGGGCCGCCATGAGTCCCTCCGGGACGAACCTGCACCGAAACGACCGAAACGCCCCTGCTCATCCGGATACATTCCGTGCCGGTAGGTCTCTTCCGCCGGGTATCCGATCACCATACGCAGACACACGCTTTCCTGAACGCTGTCCGCCGCAAGTCCGTGCCGGTTCCGCGAGCACCGGGTCACCTAACGGCAACGAGCCAGTAAACAGTATTGAAGCGGATGTATGCGCAGGATGCCGGCCCTTGCCGTGGTCGGGAACAGGCGGTGGGGCTCACCAGTAGACGCCGGGCACCCAGCGCGCGGCCCGGCGCACCGCGCTACCGGCTACCTTGCGTGCCGTCGATCGGGTATGGGGACGGTGGGGCCGCGTCGGCTGTTCGGCGGGCTCCGCGGACGCGGTCTTCTCGCCCTTGGCGGCGGGGGAATCGGGCAGTGCGCGATAGTAGCGGTGCATGATGAAATCGCGCAGGCGAGGCGTGAACAGGGCACCGTACTCCCCGAAGGTACCGACCGGGACGTCGATGCGTCGGGGGCGTTCGACGAGCGCCCGAATCACGGTGGCGGCCGCCCATTCCGGTGTTTCGGCGCGCCCCTGGTTACCGGTGGGGGTGATCATCGGGGTACGGACCAGCGGCATGTGGATGGTGGTGAACGTGACCCCGTCGGCCATCGTCTCGACCGCCGCGACCTCGGTGAATTTGTCCAGCGCCGCCTTACTGGCCAGATAGGCGGAGTAGCGGGGCGTGGCCACCTGGACACCGGCGCTGCTGATATTGACGATATGGCCGAATTTCCGCTCCCGCATCTGCGGCAGCAGGGCCAGGGTCAGCCGCAGGGCGCCGAAGTAGTTGACCGCCATGGTGCGTTCGTAGTCGTGCAGTCGGTCGGTGGAGCGGTGGATGGCGCGGCGGATCGACCGTCCGGCGTTGTTCACCAGCATGTCGACGTGAGCGTGTTCGGCCAGCACGGTTTTCACCGTATGGTCGACCGACTCGGAATCGGTGATATCGCACTGGTAGGCGCAGGCGGCACCGCCCGTGGCCCGGATGTGCTCGACCACGGCGTCGAGTTCCGCGCCGCGCCGGGCGAGCAGCAACACCACCGCGCCTCTGTTCGCGACGGCTATGGCCGCCGCCCGTCCGATACCGGAAGAGGCGCCCGTGATGAGGACGTGCCGTCCGGTGAGGTCGCGCTTGTCACGCGGGGACCGGGTGGGTTTCCGATTGTCGATCTCGGTCATGGCGCTGCCCCTTCGCAGGTTCTTCCCGGATTGAACTTACTCCTAAGTAAGTTCTCCTGCCAAGGGTGTGCGGCGCGCCCGACTTGTTCTGGGAGTTGAAAATTCGCCGATATGTTCGAGCTCGAGATTCGAACATATGTGCGATAATGAGGCCCATGACGGACGATCGGATGGCGGATATCTATGCCGCGGTGCGGCTCGGCGGGGTGGATCGAGGGGCGGCGCGGCGGGCGCTGCGCGCATTGTGGGAGGACATGGGCGAGGGCGGTGGTCCGCTGTATCGCTGCGTGATCGCCCATCATCTGGCGGATGTCCAGGAATCGGCCGAAGAGGCGCTGTTCTGGGATCGGCAGGCACTCGATTCGGCCTTCATGCCCGGAAATCCGCTCGACGACGGGATTCGCGGATTCCTGCCGTCGCTGTATCTGAGCCTGGCCGACAGTCACCGGCTGGTCGGCGATTTCGACTCCGCCCGAATGCAGTTGGCGCTCGCCCGAGGGCATATCGGTGTGCTCCCCAACGATGCCTACCGTCACGTGATTCGGACCGGCCTGGAGCACGTGGAGGCCGCGTTGGACGCCGAATCCACGGAACGATTGGCCTGCTGACCGTTTCGCCGAACGGTCGGCGCGTGGATCGGCCGCCCGGCGGGGTGGCGGCCGGTCCACGCCCGGTCGTCGTTTCCCGCGGAGTTCCGGCGGCCTCGCTCATTTCGCCGCCCGACCCCCTGGACGAACCACTACGCTGCGATCATGCGGAAGCTTGGTGTGCTGCTGGTCGTCCTGCTCGGATTGATATTGTTCGCCGGATGCGGAGACAACGACAACGACGGTGAAAAGGGTTCGAGCGCGGGATGGTCGTCGTACTCCGAGGCGCCCGCCCCGGCCATCGCGCCAGGGCTACGGGAACAGGGCCCGAAACCCGAACAGGACACGGGCGCACAGACAACCGACCGCAAAGAGGTCGTCACCGGTCAGGTCGACATCACCGCCGGTGACCCGGTGGCGGCCGCCGCCACCGTGGTCGACCGGGTGGAGGAACTGAAGGGGAGAGTCGACAGTCGCACCGAACAGCCCGGTACCGACGACGAGGATGCGCGCGCGGAACTGACCGTGCGTATCCCCGCCGACCGCACCGACGCGTTCATCGACGGCCTGGAAAGTATCGGCGAACTCACCGAAATCACCACCAACCGCGATGATGTCACCATGCGGTGGCAGGACCTGGACGCCCGGATCGCCGCCCTGCGCGCCTCGGTCGATCGGCTGCGCGCACTCATGGCGGGCGCAACCAACACCGCCGATCTGATCGCCGCCGAAGAGGCCCTCTCGACCCGGCAGGGGGAACTCGATAGCCTCACCGGGCAGAAACGCCTGCTCGACGACCAGATCGCGCTGTCCACCCTCACCCTCACCATCACCACCGACGAGGAGGAGGCCGACGACGGGCCGACCAACTTCTGGGACGGTGTGATCGCCGGATGGAACTCCCTGGTCGACTGGCTGAAGGACGCTGTCGTCTTCGCGGGTACAGCCGTTCCGTGGCTCGGATTCCTCGCACTGATCGGCGTGATCTGCTGGGGGATCGTGCGATTGGTTCGCCGCCCCGCCCGGACCCGCCCCGCCGTCGACGCGAAAACGCCCACCGGGACAGGAGCTACGCATGCCGACAACGGTTCGGGCGACGATCAAGCCGAACAGTCGTAAGGGCCCACTGGTCGAAACCCTACCCGACGGCACCCTGCGGCTCTACGTCCGCGCACCCGCCGCGGAGGGCAAGGCGAACCGGGCGGCCATCGAGCTGTTGGCCGAGTACTTCGGCATTCCGAAGAGCGCGGTCCGCTTGGTCGCGGGCGCCACCTCACGACACAAGCGCTTCGATATCGACAACTGAACGGACGCGCCGACACGCGGGTCGCGTACCAGGCGGGCGCGGGCGGTGTTCGGTGCGGGGGCTCAGACCGCCCCGGCGAAGCCGTGCTGCCGCCACGCCTCGTAGATCGCGACCGCGGCCGAATTGGCCAGATTCATCGAACGCCGTCCCGGCAGCATCGGGATACGCACCCGGTCGGTGATGTGCTCGTCGGCGAGCACATCCTCGGGAAGCCCGCTGGGTTCGGTGCCGAATAGCAGCACATCCCCCGACCGATACTCGATATCGGTGTATCGGGTCGTGGCCTTGGTAGTGAACGCGTACACCCGCTCCGGCCGTAACGCCGCCCACGCCGCCGCCAGATTTGGATGCACCGTCACCTTCGCGAGGTCGTGGTAGTCCAATCCGGCGCGGCGCAGTTTCGGCTCCGACAGGTCGAACCCCAACGGCTCGACCAGGTGCAGTTCGCACCCGGTGCCGGCGGAGAGCCGGATGGCGTTACCGGTGTTGGGCGGGATGCACGGCTCGTGGAACATCAATCGGAACACAGCCGACCAGTCAACCAGGCGGTTGCGGTTGTTCGATGACCGAGCCGGTCGGCCGGGCAACAAGTGCCGATCCCGGAACGGGGGCTGCTCGCCGCCGTCCTCGTCTGGAAGAATCGCGGCCGTGAGCGACGCGGAGACCATCAGCACCAGTACCCGGGCAGCGCGGTTCCTGCGCTGTCATCTGCCGATGGTCGTGGTGGCGCTGGTGATCACGGTCGCGGTCGCCTTCGTCGTCTGGGACCGCTGGCGGCGCGGCGCGCTGTTCTTCGGGGGCGCGACGCTGCTGGCGGCGATGTTCCGGTTGTGCCTGCCGACGGAACGGGTCGGGCTGCTCGCGGTGCGGAGCAAACGGTTCGATGTCGGGGCCCTCGCACTGCTCGGTAGTGCCATCGTGTTCATTGCCGTGACCATCAACACCCTCGGGGTGATATGACCGGGCGGGGCGGTCAGCGGTTGGTGCGGGCCAGGTTCATGGTCTGGACCAGCAGTTTGGAGATCGCCGCCGCCTCGGTGAGGAAACCGTCGTGACCGTCGATCGAGTGGATGACCTCGAGGCCCTGGCAGCCGGGCAGTCCGTCGGCGAGTTCCTGCTGGGTGTACAACGGGTACAGACGGTCCGAATCGACGCCGCCGACGAGGCACGGCACCGGTGTCGCGGCGAGGGCGGCCGCGACACCACCGCGTCCCCGGCCGACATCGTGTCGGTTCATCGCCTCGCTGAGCAGGACATACGTCCCCGGGTCGAAGCGTTTGCCGAGTTTGGCGGCCTGATGGTCCAGATAGCTCTGGACGGCGTACCGTCCGCCGTCCCAAGGGCTCTCGCCGTCCTGCGGGCGGTTGGCGAACCGCTGTTCCAGTTCCGTCTCGGTGCGGTAGGTCAGATGCGCGATACGGCGGGCGATGCCCATACCCGTCAGGGGAGCGCGGCCGGTGCCGTGGTAGTCGCCGCCCTGCCAGTCGGGGTCACTGGTGATGGCGGCGATCTGGGTGGTCTGGGTGCCGATCTGGTCGGCGGTGGCGCGTGGGCCCACCGCGAGGATCAGGGCCGCGGCCACTCGTCGGGGGGCGCCGACCATCCATTCCAGGACCCGCATACCGCCCATCGATCCGCCGACCACCGCGGCCAACCGTTCGATACCGAACAGATCCAGCAGCTTCGCCTCGGCACTCACCTGGTCGCGGATGGAGATCCACGGGAAGCGGGAGCCCCAGGGCCGACCGTCGGGCGCGAGCGAGGAGGGGCCGGTGCTGCCCTGACAGCCGCCCAGCACATTGGCCGCGACAACGCACCATTCATCGGTGTCCAGCGGGGCGCCCGGGCCGACCATGCCGTTCCACCAGCCGGGCAGCGGGTGATGATCGTCCGGTTCGCCCACCACGTGGGAGTCCCCGGTGAGGGCGTGTTCGACCAGCACCACATTGTCCAGACGGGGGGACAGCTCACCCCAGCGCTGAACCGCCAGATGCACATCGGGAACGACCGCTCCGCTCTCCAGCACGATGTTCCCGATGCCGACTATGCCGAGTCGCCCGTCCGGTGGCGGCAACTGCGCCGGACGGGTGGTACTCCATTCCGACCTCACCGTCACGAGGCTATTTCGATACGAATGACGGACAACACATTCCTCGGGACCTCCTCGTGCTGCGCTTGCTCCCGGCTCTCGGGAACCCGGTCATCACCCGGAGCACCCCACCGCAGCTGGAGGGTTGCCGGCCAGCGAGCCGGGGCTTCGCGCTGGCGCTCATGACCTGAGTCCACATGGTAACCGCGAGACCCGGCGGATCGAAATCATGGTTATCGACCGCGGGAAAACGGTGTGGTAAGGATCACCGTGGGGGGCCGGCCATGCTGTGATGGTCCGATCAGCAGTACGCTCGTCTTGTTACCACTACCCGCCCCTCGGACCGACGTGGGGCGGTATACGTTTGTCGTTGAACAGCTGGGGTCCGCTCACAAGCGTGTTCGCCTGGCCGTGCAATGAGGGCACACATCCTAGGAGGACACGAAGATCCATGTCCAAAATCAAGGTTGAAGGTTCCGTCGTAGAACTCGACGGCGACGAGATGACCCGGATCATCTGGCAGTTCATCAAGGACAAGTTGATCCACCCGTACCTCGACGTGAACCTCGAATACTACGACCTCGGCATCGAGTACCGCGACAAAACCGACGACCAGGTCACCATCGACGCCGCCAACGCCATCAAACAGCACGGTGTCGGTGTGAAATGTGCCACTATCACCCCGGATGAGGCCCGGGTGAAGGAGTTCGGTCTCAAGAAGATGTGGCGGTCGCCCAACGGCACCATCCGCAATATCCTCGGCGGCACGATCTTCCGTGCGCCGATCATCATCTCCAATATTCCGCGCCTGGTTCCGGGCTGGACCAAGCCGATCATCATCGGCCGCCACGCCTTCGGTGACCAGTACCGCGCCACCGACTTCAAGGTGTTCCAGGGCGGCACCGTCACGCTGACCTTCACCCCGGACGACGGCAGTGAGCCGATCGTGCACGAAGTTGTGCAGATGCCGGAGGACGGTGGCGTCCTCATGGGTATGTACAACTTCAAGAAGTCCATCGAGGATTTCGCGCGGGCCTCGCTCAACTACGGCCTGCAGCAGAACTACCCGGTGTACATGTCGACGAAGAACACCATCCTGAAGGCCTACGACGGCATGTTCAAGGACACCTTCCAGGAGATCTTCGACTCCGAGTTCAAGAGCCAGTTCGACGCCGCGGGCCTCACCTACGAGCACCGGTTGATCGACGATATGGTCGCCTCCTCCATGAAGTGGGAGGGCGGCTATGTGTGGGCCTGCAAGAACTACGATGGCGATGTCCAGTCCGACACCGTCGCACAGGGTTTCGGTTCGCTCGGCCTGATGACCTCGGTGCTGCTGACCCCGGACGGCAAGACCTGCGAGGCAGAGGCCGCGCACGGCACCGTCACCCGGCACTACCGCCAGCACCAGCAGGGCAAGCCGACCTCCACCAACCCGATCGCGTCGATCTTCGCCTGGACCCGCGGCCTCGAACACCGCGGCAAACTGGACAACACCCCCGAGGTGATCGGCTTCGCGCAGACCCTCGAGGATGTCGTCATCAAGACCGTCGAGGGCGGTCAGATGACCAAGGACCTCGCGCTGCTCGTCGGCGGAGACCAGGGCTACCTGACCACCGAGGAGTTCCTCGCGGCGCTCGACGCCAACCTGGCCCGCGCCCTGCGCTGACCGGGTCCCCTTCGAAGACCGGGCACCCGCGGGTATCGCGGGTGCCCGAGGTGTCTTCGGACCCGAACCGCCGGGCTAGTCCGCGTCGGTGGGCACCCGGGCGGGCCGCAGGCCGGTGACCGCACGGGTGAAACTGTCCCCGCCGTGGCCGTGCTCCACCTGACGGTCGAACAGTCGTTGCAGAGGGTCGAGCAATTCGGTCGACACCCCTTGACCGCGGCTCGCCGTCCGGATGTTCTCCAACCCGGTCGCGTTGACCGACAAGTCCGAGAAATGCACGGGGAAATCCCCCGAATCGATCTCGTCGGCCATGATCGGCAACAGGTCGAGCACCGAGCGCAGCCACGGGCCCAGATAGTTCTCCGTGAACGCGCCGGTGGTGGTGTCTTCGCCGGCAACCATGGCGACGGCTTGGAAGAACCCGCCGAACAACCCGTACATTCCGGCGAGGACCGCCATATCGTGCAGGGCCGCCAGGCCGGCGTCCGCACCGAGATATCTCGCGGTCCCGAGTTCGGCGAGCGTCGATTCCCGCCTGCGACGGGCCTCGGGGGAACCGCTGTACATGATCAGCGCCTCCGGTGTCGCCAGTGTCTGCGGTACGGCGAGCATGGCGCCGTCGAGGAAATGGCCGCCCGATGCGGCGATCCGCTCGGCGAGTGCGCGCGCCTCGTCCGGTCGCCCCGTCGCGACATTGAGGATGTCCTTGCCGCGTAGTGGCGAGTCGCCGTCCGACCGGCGGGTGTCGAGTTCGGCGAGCAACCGGGCCGTCGAGGCGGTATCGGCCGCGGCGAACACGACCAACTCTCCGGCGGTCACGGCGTCGACGGCGGTGTCGGCGGCCGTAGCGCCCTGCGCGGTGAGTCGGTCGATTTTGCCGGGAGAGCGGTTCCAGACGGTGGTCCGGTGGCCGTTGCGCAGGAAGGTCTCGGCGATCACCGAGCCCATGCGGCCCAGGCCGAGCACGCTCACCGATGTGCTGTCGTGGTTCATCGTTACTCCGTTGGTCGGGTGGTGTGTCGGTCCGGGCGCCCGAGGACCAGTCTGCGTCGTTCCCGCCGCGGAATGTGAGTGTCAGAACCGCCACCGACCGAACGATTCCTGCCATAAGCTGGCGATCATGTCCGCTCATACCGTCGCACTGGCCGTCTCGTCCGGACAGTTGCATCCATGGGACCTGTACGAACTCGGTGTGGTGGTGTCGATCTTCGGAACCCCGCAGCCGGACCTGTCCGAGACCTGGTACGACCTGAAGGTTTGCTCGGTGCGGTCGCGTCCGCGCACCCAAGAGCTGGGTTTCGGTACCTTCCTGCGTGCCGAGTACGGCCGTGACGCACTGCTGTCCGCCGACACCGTGATCGTTCCATCGGTGGCGCACAACTACCTCACCGCGGATCACGACCTACCCGCCGAACTGCTCGAGGCGCTGGCCGCCGCACATGCCGGCGGCGCGCGCATGGTGGCGTTGTGCGACGGAATCTTCGCGCTCGCCGCCGCGGGTGTGCTCGCCGGCCGCCGGGTCACCGCACACTGGGAGCACGCCGCCGCGCTGGCCGCCCGCTTTCCCGATATCACGGTGGACGATTCGCTGCTCTGCCTGGACGATGGCGATGTGCTCACCAGCGCGGGGATGACCGCCGCCGTGGACCTGTGCCTACACCTGGTCCGCTGCGATCTGGGTGCGACGGTCGCCAACCGGCTGGCCCGGCGCATGGTGATCCCACCGCACCGCTCCGGAGGACAGGCGCAGTTCGTCGAGCGAGCGGTGCCGGCCCGGCCCGAGGACGATCTCGGCCCGGTACTGCAATGGGCCCTCGCCCACCTCGACCGTCCGATCACCGTGGACACCCTGGCCGCGCGGGCGAATATGAGCGCCCGCACACTGCATCGGCGGCTCCAGCAGACCGTCGGGCTCACGCCCATGCAGTGGTTGCTGAACCAGCGCATTGCCCATGCGCAGTCCCTGCTGGAGGAAACGGATTTCGGGGTCGATCGGATCGCCCGAATGTCGGGCCTGGGCACGGCGACGAACCTGCGGCGGCATTTCGCCACGGTCGTCGGCGTCGCGCCGGCCGAGTACCGCCGCACCTTTCGCCGTCGCGAATCGCATCCCGCGGCGTGACGGCGGGTGCCCGCTTATCGGGAGACTTTCCCCGCTCCGCCACAGACCGGCCGCCCGGCCGGCAGGCTGTCGTTGTATCGGTCGCCATAACCGGCGGGCCGGCCCGGGGCCGTCCGGACATGCGGGCGGTGCACGGTGATATGGAGGAGGACGTTGATGTTCGAATGGTCCGAGACCGATCTGATGGTCCGCGACGCGGTACGCGGGTTCGTCGACAAAGAGGTGCGGCCGAACCTCGACGCGCTCGACAGCGGTGAGATGCAGCCGTATCCGATCCTGCGGAAATTGTTCTCGGACTTCGGGATCGCGGCCATGAACGAGGACGCCGTCGAGAAGTCGCTGGCCGCCAAGCGGGCCGGTGAGCGCGGTGGGGATTCCGGCGGCAACCCGCTCGGCGGTCAACAGTCGATGATGGCCGTGCTGATCGGGGAACTGTCCGGAGTGTGTCTGGGCATGGTCAGCGCGATGGGGGTGAGCCTCGGGCTCGGCGCGGCCACCATTATGTCGCGGGGCACCCTGGCCCAGCAGGAGCACTGGGTCCCCGATATCGTCAGCCTGCGCAAGATCGCCTGCTGGGCGATCACCGAACCCGATTCCGGATCGGACGCGTTCGGCGGGATGAAGACCTCGGTCCGGCGTGACGGCGACGGCTACATCCTCAACGGTCAGAAGACCTTCATCACCAATGGCCCGTTCGCTGACATCCTGGTCGTCTACGCCAAGCTCGACGAGGGCGACGGGACACCGCCCCGCGACCGCAAGGTCCTCACCTTCGTGCTCGAGAAGGGAATGGAGGGCCTCACCCAGGGCAAGCCGTTCAAAAAGATGGGTTTGCACGCCTCACCCACCGGGGAGTTGTTCTTCGACGATGTCCGGCTCGGCCGCGAGCACCTACTCGGTGAGACCGAGGACCACTCCGGCGGTGACGGTCGGGAGAGCGCCCGTGCGAGCTTCGTCGCCGAACGGGTCGGGGTGGCGTTCATGGCGCTGGGGATCATCGAGGAATGCCGCCGGCTGTGTATCGACTACGCGCGCCACCGGAAACTATGGGGCCAGGAGATCGGCAGATTCCAACTCGTCCAGCTCAAACTGGCGAAGATGGAGATCGCGCGGATCAATGTGCAGAACATGGTGTTCACCATTCTCGAACGCGGCCGCGCCGGAAAACCGCTGAGCCTGGCCGAGGCGTCGGCGATGAAACTGTACAGTTCCGAAACCGCCACCGAGGTCGCCATGGAAGCCGTACAACTGTTCGGCGGGAACGGGTATATGGCCGAATACCGTGTCGAGCAGTTGGCCCGCGACGCCAAATCCCTGATGATCTACGCGGGTAGCAACGAGATCCAGGTGACCCACGTCGCGAAGGGGCTGCTCGGCGCGTAGGGCTCGGTGGGGGACGGGGCACGCAAACCCATCCCCCGGGTCATACCGCTCTCAGGTGGTCGCGGCTGGCGTAGATATGTTCGGCGATGAGGCCGGCGATCCGGTCGGGCGCCTCCAGCATGGGGACGTGTCCGACCCCGGCGATCAGGATGCGGTCGGTGGAGTCGGGGAGTTCGCGCAGGAAGCGGGGGGCATAGGTGTGCCGGGGGAGGATGCGGTCGGTGTCGGCGAACAGCAGCCGGACCGGGGTGGTGATATCGGCCAGGTCGGTCAGGCGCGCGCCGCGCAGGAACTCGACGACCAGGGGCGCCACGGCGGGGCAGTTCAGGGCCGCGGTGATCTGGGCCTCGATATCGCCGTGCGAGACGGCTCGGGTGTCCTTGGCCAGTAGGAACGCCGTGGCCCGGCGCATGATTCGGCTGTTGGTCGGGAAGGAACCCAGGTGGCGGCAGATCCTCGTCACCAGATCGAGCGAGGCGAATTCGGCCACCGCGCGAAGTTGGGCCGGTGACGGGGCCGTCCAGCCGCCCAGGGGAGCGATGGCGGTGAGGGTGCGGGCGCGGCCCCGCCGGGCGAGTTCGAAACCGATCCAGCCGCCGAGTGAGCTACCGACGATATGGCAAGTGCGCCAACCCAACTCGTCCAGTTGGGTCTCGACCCGATCGGTCAGGGCCCGCACGTCGATGCGACCGATCGGCAGGTCGGGACCGCCCCAGTGTCCGGCCAGGGCCGGCGCGAACACCTCGCAACGGGCGGCCAGCCGTTCGGCGGTCTGCTCCCAGCAGTGCGGTGAGAGCATGAGTCCGTGTAAGAGCAGCAGCGGGGCACCCGACCCCAGATGCAGCGCCTTGACCGGCGCGGGTGCGGAGGTGTTCGACATCGTCGTCTGCACCCCTTCCTGGACGGATGTCCTGGGGGAGGATCTGTGAACTGCATTGTACGGTCGATACGTGCCGTACATCATCACGACCGTGAACGTCAACGGCGTGCGCGCCGCCGCCGGAAAAGGGCTGTTGAGCTGGTTGGCTGCCACCGAAGCCGATATCGTCTGCCTGCAGGAGACCCGCGCCGACGACACCCAGGTGGCCGCCACCCTGGCGCCCGCCCTCGCCGACGGCTGGTACCTGGCGCATGCCGAACCGGAGACCAAGGGGCGCGCCGGGGTCGGGGTGCTGTCGCGGCGGCCCGCGTGTTCGGTGCGGGTGGGACCCGGCTCCGACAGTGAATTCGCGGCCTCCGGTCGGTATATCGAGGTCGAATTCGACGAGGTCACGGTGGCCAGCGTGTATGTGCACACCGGGGAGGCCGGGACCCCGCGACAGGACGAGAAATACCGCTTCCTCGACGAGATCGCCGGCCGCATGGCCACCAGGACCGGAGCGTTCGTCATCGCCGGGGACTGGAATATCGCCCATACCGAACGAGATCTGAAGAACTGGAAGGGCAACCTGAAGAAGTCCGGGTTCCTGCCCGAGGAACGGGCCTGGGTGGACCGGCAGCTGGCCGCGGGATATGTCGATGTGGTCCGCCGACTGCACCCGAACGGCGACGGACCGTACAGTTGGTGGTCGTATCGGGGGCGGGCGTTCGACAACGATACGGGCTGGCGCATCGACACGGTTTACACAACGCAGGATATCGCATCCCGAGCCGTGTCGGCACGGGTGGAGCGTGCTGCCGAGTACTCGTTACGTTGGTCGGATCATGCCCCGGTCACGGTGGAGTTCGCAGACAAAGCACCTGAGCCGGTGGTGATCAAACCACCTACGGGCAGCGTCCCCGGCGCCGAGAAGGCATCCGTGCTGGTCGACTGACGTATGTAGACTTGTGCCGATCGACGAATTGAGCCGTCACCTTGCCAGCATGAGTACGCATCTGGTCACGGGTGAGGCCGTCGACGCCTTCCTTTGACCGAGGAAGGTTCAAAACCGGTATGGACGTGGGAACGACTACCGCAATCACGGCCGCCTGTGGATCGGCTGTTTGTATCTTCGCCCTTCGGGGTGCACCACCCGAAACGCGCGCGGAGATTATCAACGCGCTTGCAAACCTGTTCCGGAGACCGCGCCGGGAGGTGCCTGGTCGTGAGCGTAACGATGACAAACCGCCGAATTCTCCGAGAAACCCACCAATGCTGTAGCCGCAGAGTCGGGTTGATATCGCATCCACCGAGTCCGGCTGATAGGTTCCGGCGGGGCTGACCGCCGGGGCCGGTGCCCAACGGCTTTGCGACATACCGGCGGTCAGCTTTCCCGCCTCCAAATACCCCTCGGTGGAAATACCCCGAGCGGCCATCTGACCTCTCGCCGAGATTTCTGCCGAATGGCTCCTCGATTTAGGGATGTATGGAAACATGCGTCGGTATGAGCTACACATTCCGGCACTGCTTCAAAATCGTCAGAGGTAACCATCTTGATGTCGAAGCGGAGGTGTACGTGCTGGCTGATTCAGATTCAGAGGCAAGGTCTCCCTGTTATCGACCATATCTGGCAGCAATATCAGCGAACTATCGGATTTAGCCGTCCAGGGAACCGGGTACGGCAGGCTTGATGACGCCATCGACGCGGGACGCCGTTGGAAACACTATCTGCTCAAAGTATTCGCTCGCCAATCCATGGCCGTAGATTTCAGTGAAGACGACTCGCCTGTTTTCCCTGAAAGTGTGATCGTCAGTGTTGACACCCCCTTTCCGTTCAGTGAAATGGGATCGGAGGGGGACCGCATAATCATGGACAGCGACCGGTTGCAGGTGTTTCAAACTGAGCCCGCCCCGAAGTTTGTGTGTTTCACTGCCGAAGCGAAAGTGAAAAGGGGTATGTCTCAGTTTGAAACGCAGTTGCGCGATATTCGCCAATCAGATTCAACAAAATGGTCTGATAAGCACAAACTCGCGTACCGCCTCGTTCACAACGCATTATGGGACGAGAACCCCGAGGTAAGATACATCCTCCTTGTAACCGCCGTGGAAGCTCTCCTTGTTGGTCGACCAGTGGAACCGGATATTCTTGCCGGGCTGGATCGTTTAAAAGAGCTAGTTGACGGATGGGCCGACGCCGACCCGGCTGTCAAAAAGCGCCTACTTGACCTACTTCGCGACGACAAGAGAGTCAGTGTCGAAATTAGCCGCGAAGAAAGCCGCGATACTTGAAGGGGTATATGGTGGCATGAATTCTGTAGCGTATTTCAAAGAAGCGTACGATATTCGCTGCAAATTAGTTCACGGCAATACGAGACGCCCCTCCTGTAGCGAACTGAGAACTCGTGACTCGGAATTACTGAGATTCGTTTTGGATCTACTCGATACCGACGAAGCCGGTAAGGAGCCCCCGGCGCGGTAGCGCTTTGGTATTCCTACGCCCGACTGACCAGCGCCCGTCTGATCAGCAGGCGGGCCGCTTCTCCGGCCACGGACTGTCCGGCGAGCGGGTCGAACGCTCGACCATTCCCCTCCTGGGTCACTCGTCCGGGGTGTACTCGGCGTACCGCCCCGACGACTTAGGGAAGGTGGCTACTGTCAACTCTCGTGCGGCTTGAACCAGTGCGGCTATGGCCCGGTGCTCTGGACCCAGGTACGGGTTCACTTCCTCGGCAATCTTCTGCAACCGATCACGGAGCGTCTCCGAAAGCTCTCGGGGTAGCTTTCCGGGAAACTCCGGCGGGTTGTCGGGATCTATCGGGTACTCGATCGGTTCGGGTGTAGACACGACTCTGGCTCCTTCAGAATCGGGGGTGGCACTGCGAGGTGGGTACCTCCACGGTGCCGGATGCGTTGGCGTAGGTGAACTGGTGCCCCTGAATCTTGCCCCGTATGCCGACACTGACGCGCCATCGTCCGGCGTAGCACGCGGCCGACACCGTGTAGGAGTGTCCACCGGCCCGGTATGGCGGGGGAATGGTCGAATCGGGACGGGTGGAGGCAGAAACCCACTTACCACCCTCTTGATAGTCCAGCGACAACGTAACTATGTGTTCGTCCGGCGGGACATCACAGGCGGCAATGCCATCCCCCGTGATCTGGGGCGGGAGCACTGTCGGCACGCTGCGCGTGAACTCGAAATCGCAACTGAGGGCAGCGCGGGCCGTGCCGGTGCCGACCGTAGCCGCTGGACTCATGCCGATCAGCACGGCCGCAGAGATAAGCCCGAATCGGGCAATATTGGTCTTCAAAGGGACCCCCCCGATTGTGATGGATTCGAATTATTCAGTCCGGACTTAACTCGCTCTGGAAGATCGGGCGTCGGAGGTTCCCACTCGTCAAAGCCAGAGAGAAAAACAGGCCCAATCTCGCACCCGGGTCACGTTCCGGAAGATCGTCGTCAGTCATCTACGTACCGCCTTGCCGACGCGTATCTTCGCGTTCCATCCGTTCCCGGATCGCTTGTGCAGAATTCTCTTTCGGTATCCGCTGAGGCCAGAACACCGCCACCGCGAACACACCGAGCGGGATGCAGACGGCCACGACCAAGCCGATATGCCGGTCGAGCATCAGGAAACCTCTGGTTCGGTCGGGTGGCGGCTCGTTTGCTCGGTCCGGGGGTCCGGCCTGAACAACTCCAGGTACACCGAACCGTCTTCGTTGCCGTTGTCGGAGACCTCCAACAACCCTCCTGGGAACACGAACAGTAGTGTGCGCCTGTCCATCTCGACTCCTGTAGTCCGGTGTTGGTTAGGCACCCCGTGACCGGTTGGCGTCACATGTCACGGGGGCCAGCTCAGACGCTAGGAAATGTCCGCCTACCACGACCACATCTATGCCGAACTATGCTCAGATTGGCCTATTCCGAGGTCAAACACACCTTACGAGAGGGATGATTGAGACGCGCAAGCATAGTTGCGCGTAGAACCAGACAGGAGACTCATCATGTGGTTGAAATTCCTTGGTAAGGGTGGTTCAGGTGACGGCGAGTGCCCCACGTTGTTCGCGACGGATACGGGTACCTACGTTGTGGTGGGCTGGAAGACGGAGACACCGGGGACGGTGGAGATACCGCACCTTCTGACCGGGTTCGCTGAGCCGGACACCTTCATCGGGGCCGCCATGACGGACACGGGCCGGGGAACCTTCCTGGTGTCCGGTCGGCCGATCACTGACCGTGAGACGTTGGATCATATGAGCATGGAACCTCACGAGACCGCCGTCGAAGTACCGAAGGCAGAGAGGACTTATTACGGTGTTACTGCGGCAGCCTAGTCCGTGGGCTGAACTCTTCCGGGAGGCCCAACGGGAAGCATTCCACCTGGAAGTGAGAGACACCTACTCCGTGCCTAGCGAGTCCGAACCGCTGCGCCGGTTTCTGAGCGGTGAGCCACCTGTGCCGGAATACGGCAAGCGGCCGTGGACGGAGTTGGTCCAGGAAACCGTTAGCCGCGGGGTGAGGGTTACACGGGTCCGAGTGGTCACTGTGCCGCACAGCGATTATCAGCGCTGGCTGTTTTCCATAACGGCCAGCAATGTAGAGGCCGGCGAAGATATTCGCTACCTGCCCCGTCATCTTGCCGGGGAAGTTCCTTCGGATGACTGGTGGCTGTTCGATGACACAAAGGTAGGTTTCAATCTAGTAGATATTGACGGGAAGCCCGCTGGAGCGGCAATAACCATCGACCCTGGTATTGCAGCTTATTGCCGGAGCGTGAAAGAAAATCTCTGGCAATCTGCGGTTCCGTTCAACGAATACTCCCGGTGAACTCTGACCGGTGACTAATTCGGTACAGCAAGCGCGCGAAGCTGTCGGGGAACGTCTCCGGGGGCTTCGCCAGTCTGCCGGGCTCAGTGGTAGCGAGCTTGCACGTAGAGCGGGGTGGCATCAAACCAGGGTGCCGAAAATCGAATACGGTAAGACAAAGCCATCGGTTGTTGACATACAGGTCTGGTGCTCCCTTACCGGAGCCGAAAGCGAGATACCCGACCTAATCGCAACACTTCAGAACATAGAAGCCGCATACCACGAGTGGCGGCGCACGCTTAGCGGCGGAACTAGGCAAAAGCAGCACGAGATTTTACGCTTGATGCAACAGTCCAAGGTGATGCGGGTATATCAACCGACGCTGATACCTGGACTCCTTCAAACGGCCGAATACGCTGCGGCGATTCTGCGAAGGTCCATCAAGTTTCATCAGATACCAGATGATCTGGACGAAGGCGTTGCCATGCGTTTAGATCGTCAGCAGATTCTATATCGGGGCGATCGGCGGTTTCATATCCTGATGGGTGAGCCAGCGTTATACAACAACGTCGGTGGTCCCTCGGTGATGGCGGGACAACTGGATAGGTTGCTCGCGGCAATGGGATTGCCCCGCGTCAACTTCGGAATCGTTCCTTTAAATGCGGAACTGCCGATGCAGTTGACAAATTTCGTCATGTTCGATGAACGCCGTGTAACTGTCGAGGCGATTACCGCAGAGTTGACGATTACTCAACCGCGAGAGATCAAGGTTTATCACCGGACGTTCGATATTCTTGCCGGTCAATCCGTGACCGGTGAGAAAGCGCGAGAGTTGATCCGCCGGGCGCTTGAAGCCCAGCATGGGGACAGCGATTAGAAGCCTCTGCGGCCACGCTGAGCCACTAAATCATTCCAGGTGGACAATTCCGGTGGCGTCACCTATTCCTCGCCACGGTGAAAATAGGCCCATTTCTGCTTGTGGACTTCCAAAACCCGTACACGAGATGAGACCCGCATAACGAGCCGATCTGAGAGCCTGGGGGCGGGGGATAGCCCCTGGGTGCCACGGTCACGCTCCGAGGCGTGCCCCATGTTCTCTAGAGAACATGGGGCGACTGGGCCGCTTGCCAATTCCCGCAGTCGGACAACCGGTGTGACGGCACGGCTGCATTCAGCAGCCAGGTGGGCACCCGGAACGGCACCCACGCCACTCCCTACCCAGTGCCGGAGACCCTGCCCGCACCCCCACCCCTCCTGTGCGTGAGATAGGCCCATATGCCCGAGGGCGGGCCGCAGGAGGGCACGGAGGGGGGCACCCCCCACCCGTGCCGGTAATTCAGCTCGGGGGGAGACGGGCAGCTATGCCTGAGAGCGGACCACCGTGCCCCGGGGAGGGGCATACCCCACTCCCGAGCGGGTGTCTCATAAACGATCTTGGGCTCAACCGGTCACTGCATCACCGCATGGGTGATCATGTCGGCGTGGAGGGTTCGGTGCGGGACTACGGGTTGTCACCTGCTGGTCAGGACGAGTTGTGGAGACGGTGGCGGATCGACTACCAGTTGGCGACGCCGGATCTGGCCGATCGGGCGAAACAGGCGGTGGTCGAGCGGGCCGCGACATACGCGCAGCGCTGGTCCGACCACGCCCCGGTGACGGTCCAATACCGGTGAGCCCGCCCATCCGGCGGTGTGCTCGTCGATCGGTAACCGCCAAGCGCTAATGTGCCGAGCTGTTGGACGGATTCTCGCCCCCGGTATCGGCCGCGGGTGCGGGTCGGGAAGGGGATTGGCCGTGCGGGCGAAAGTTCTGAGGATTCTCTCGGCGTTGGGCGCCGCGGTGGTGGCGATTGCCGTCGCCGTGTTGAGCGCCCAGAGCGGGGACGAGGCGAGCGTCTTTTCTGCCGCCGAATCGATAACGGGGACGTCGAACGTGTCCACGGTCGGGAGTGCGAAACCGGCACCGGGCATGGTGACAACGGCGACCGATGCCGCGGTCGTCCCCAAGGTCGCCGGTGTACCGGAGCGGGCATACCGCACCCTGGAGGAGATCGATGCGGGCCGTTGGCCGGATTCTGCGAACGCGCCCGGCACCAAGGGCGGTGAGCGTTTCGGGAACCGGGAAGGCCGGCTGCCCGATACCGATTCCGTGGGTCGGACGGTCACCTACCGTGAATGGGACGTGAACCCCAAGCGGCCCGGCCGGTCCCGTGACGCCGAGCGCATCGTCACCGGCAGTGACGGTTCGGCCTGGTACACCGGCGACCACTACGAGACCTTCACGAGGATGCGCTGATGCCCGAATCCGTTCCGCTCGCCCGCTTTCTGACCCGTCCCGGGCATACCGAGACCGACGAGCCCGTCGCGGCGAAGGTGAATGCGAACGCCGGTGCCGAAGTGGAAGGTGCGCCGAGTCGCACCGGCGAACCCGTTCTCGGTGCGGTCACGGCGGATGCCGCCGAATTCAGCGGGGTGCGATACCAGGCCCCGTCCGGATATCAGGTGCGGGAACTACGCGGTGATCGGATGCGCACCGTGGCGGGACTGTTCGACGAGTTCGCGGCGGCGCTGCAATTTCCGTACTACTTCGGTGCGAACAAGGACGCGTTCGACGACTGTCTGCGTGATCTGGACGATTTCCTCGGCCCCGCACCCGGCTATGTCGTGGTGATCCGGGACGCCGACCAGGTGTTGGCCGAGACCCCCGACGAACGGCAGTGGCTCGGTGCCGCACTGCGCGAATGCGCGCGGTTCTGGTCCGGGCAGGACGTCGCGTTCCGGGTCGTGCTGCAGGGCAACCCGGAAGGGCTGCCCGCCGTCGCGGTGGTTCTGTAGTACATACGGCCATGTCCGTCCGGGCCGGCCGCGAGGGCTGTGGCGTGTTCAGTCGAGGCGGCCGGCCAGGTCCTCGCCGAGTAGTACGAAGACGTCGGTTGTGTATTCGATCAGTTGGTCGCGATCGATGGGCAGGTCGCCGCGCAGCCAGCCGGTGAGGGTTTGGACCAGGCCGCCCACCAGGTAGGTGGCGCGGAAATCGATCGCCGGGTCCGGCTCGGGATCGGTGATTCCGTAGAACACGATGCCCTCGGTGGCGACCATCCGCGCGAAGGTGCGGGTGGTTTCGGTGGTTCGTGCCCGCAGTTCGGGTGTCGCCATGGAGGCCACCAGCGCCACCTCGGCCTTACGGGGATCGTCGGTGAGCACGTGGACACCGGCGGTTATGGCGGCGTGGGCCTTGGCCCGGGTATCGGCGGGAGCGGCCTCGAGGGCGGTGAGGATGGCGGCGGCGAGCTCGGCCGCGATGCCCTCGAGCAGTGCCGTGAGCACCTCGTCGCGGCTGCCGAAGCTCTCGTAGTAGTAGCGCTCGTTGAGTCCGGCGCGAGTGCACATCCCGGAGACGGTGAGTTTGGCCAGGCCCTGGGTGCCGATGATCTCCAGCGCCGCCTCCAACAGCGCGGCCCGCCGCTGCGCTCGTCGCTGCTGGGCGGAGACTCCGCCATACGTTCGCTGCGCTGTCACCTCTCCGATTCTGGCAGGTGTCGTTTCGGAGCCGGACGGTATGCCGTTGTGCTGGGATTTCGTCGAATTCGGGCAGTAGTTGTTGCCAGAATTCGAAATCTGGTGGATGCTATTGCCAGATGCTCGACGAGGAGCTCGACCAGGAGGCTGCCATGGCCGTGCCCACTGCCGACACCGGCTACTTCACCGATGACTCGATGATTCGACGGGTTATGCGCAAACGCGCCGTCGGTCTCACCTACGGGCTGCGGGCACTGGTGATCGGTGCGGTCCATCCCCTGCTGTACGTCGGCACCGCCGAGAGCACCCAACACCGCACCATGCCCTACACCCGGCTGGCGCTCACCGGGAAACTGTTCGAGGCCGTGTTCTTCGGCACCCGAGAGGAAGCCGACCGGGCCCTCGCCTTCACCGGGAAGAAGCACGCCCGGGTGGCCGGCGCGCTCCCCGAGGACGCGGGCGACAAGCATCCGGCCGGGACCGCCTACTCGGCCTACGATCCGCATCTGATGTTCATGACCATGGCGTTCACCTTCGAATCCGCCGAGGTCATGCACGACCTGCTGGTGCGCCGGCTCGGCGACGGCGAGCGCGAGGACCTGTACCAGGACTATGTGCGCTGGGGTGAGCTGTTCGGAATGCCGCGCGAGGCGGCGCCGGCCGACTACCCGGCCTTCCGCCGGTACTACGACGACTACCTGACCTCCGACGAGGTGTACCTCACCGACGAGGCCCGCCGGGTCGGCCAGTACCTGGCCGGACAGCAGGTTCCATACCCACCGCCGGTGCCGCTGCGCCAGGCGGAGACCGCGTTCTTCCTACTCGTCCAGGGCAGTCTGCCGCCGCGGATACGGCGGATGTACGACATCCGCTGGGGGATCGCCGAGGAAATGACCCACCGCACCCTGACCCACGCGGTACGCACCGCCCACGGTGTGCCGTCGTGGCTGGTAATGCCCCGGATACGCACCGCCCTGAACGGGCCGAGCGCCCCGGTGTACCGGATCATCACCAAACGGGAGCAGGATCTCGTCCGACGCGGCCTGCCGAGCATGCCGGGTATCGATCCGCGCAATTGGGCGGAGCGAAATTCCGCTTGAACCACATGCGAAGATCGAGGCATGTCCAGTCCTGCCCAGACCCCGGCCGCCGGGGACCGCAAACAGCGGGTGCTGTCCGGGATCCAGCCGACCAGCGCCTCGTTCCATCTCGGCAACTATCTCGGTGCCCTGCAGTACTGGGTGACCCTGCAGGACGATTACGACGCGCTGTACTTCATCCCGGACCTACACGCGATCACGGTGCCGCACGACCCGAAAGAACTGCGTAACCGCACTCGCCGCGCCGTCGCCCAGCTGCTCGCCATCGGTATCGACCCGAAACGGTCCACCCTGTTCGTGCAGAGCCAGGTGCCCGAGCACGCCGAGCTGACCTGGGTGCTCAGCTGTATTACCGGTTTCGGTGAAGCGAGCCGGATGACGCAGTTCAAGGACAAGTCGGTGAAACAGGGGACCGACAACACCACCGTCGGGTTGTTCACCTACCCGGTGCTGATGGCCGCCGACATCCTGCTGTACCGGGCGCATCAGGTGCCGGTCGGGGAGGATCAGCGCCAACACCTCGAGCTCACCCGCAATCTCGCGCAGCGGTTCAACAGCCGATTCAAGAAGACCTTCGTGGTGCCGGAGGCGCATATCGTCAAGGGCACCGCCAAGATCTACGACCTGCAGGACCCCACCTCGAAGATGAGCAAATCGGCCTCGTCCGAGGCGGGGTTGATCAACCTGCTCGACGATCCGAAGATCACGGCGAAGAAAGTGCGCTCGGCGGTCACCGACACCGGGCGCGAGATCCGCTACGACCCCGAGAACAAGCCGGGTATCAGCAACCTGCTGGTGATCCTGTCCTCGCTCACCGAGATCCCGATCGTCACCCTGGAACTCGACTACACCGGCCGCGGTTACGGCGACCTGAAATCCGATGTGGCCGACGCTCTGGTCGAATTCCTCACGCCATTGCGGACGAAAGTGGAAGAGTATTTGGCGGATCAGGGCGAACTCGACCGAATCCTCGCCTCCGGAGCCGAGCGTGCACGCGAGATTGCCGGCAAAACGCTCGCACAGGTCTACGATCGGATGGGTTTTCTCGCCTCTTGACCCGGTCGCGAGCCGGCGGCCGAGCGAGGCGACAGCGAAGCCGCCCATCGGACACGGCGGCGCAGCGTCAGGCCCGGAGGCGGTAGCGCAGTGTGACCACGAAGGGGCAGCGAAGCCGCCCATCGGACACAGCGGAGGGCAGGGCTGGTGCAGGCGATCGACAATATCAAAGCCACGGTGGAGCGTCAGGTCCAGCAGCGGCCGTGGCTCGACCATCTGGTGCGTACGGCAGGCAGATACCAGCGGCAGCGCGGTGATCACTACGCGGCGGGAATCACGTATTTCACTGTGCTGTCGCTGTTCCCGCTGCTCATGGTCGCGTTCGCCGTGGCCGGTTTCGTCCTGGCCGGTAATGCGGAGCTGCTGAGGGAATTGCAGGACCGGGTGGTGGACAATATCCCGGGTGAAATGGGTGGTCAGCTCAACGACCTGATCGATCAGGCCGTCAGCTCGCGCGCCACGGTGGGTGTTCTCGGTCTGCTCACCGGCCTGTACTCCGGCCTGGGCTGGATGGCGAACCTGCGTGCGGCACTGACCGAACAGTGGGAACAGCAGAGAGATGACGGCAGCTGGTGGCGCACCAAACTCTCCGATTTGGGGGCGCTGATCGGACTCGGGCTGGCGTTCGTCGTCTCGCTGGGATTATCGGCGGTCGCGTCGAGCGGGGTCGGCCGGCGGCTGCTCGAACTCGCCGGGCTCGCGGAGATGCCCGGGGCCCGGCTGGTGCTGTGGGTGCTGTCCACGGCGCTGGCGCTGCTGGCCTCATGGGCGGTATTCGTATGGATCATCGCGCGTCTGCCACGGGAACCGGTCACCCTGTCCAGCGCGGTGCGGGCCGCGGCTCTCGCGGCGGTGGCGTTCGAGGTGTTCAAGATGGTGGCCTCGATCTACCTGCAGTTGGTACTGAACTCACCGGCGGGCGCCGCATTCGGTTCGGTCATCGGCATCATGGTGTTCAGCTACGTGGTGTATCGGATCATCCTGTTCGCGACCGCGTGGGCGGCGACCACCCGAGAGAACGAGCAGCTTGCGCCGGCTCCCGTCCCCGGCCCGGCGATCATCCGACCGCGGGTGGCGCCGCCCGCCGGGATATCCCGCGCAGGTGTGGCGGCCTTGTTCGGGGTGGGACTTGTTGCTGCGCTGGGGCTCAGCCGATTGCGACGTGATCGCTAGGCCGAAAAACCACCGAGATCCCCCAGCGCGGTGAGCGACCGCTCGGCCCGGAAATCTCTGTCGGTGCACCTGGTACGAGGAGATGTTCAGGGCGTCGAGGAAGGTTCGTTCGCCGGCGCGGATCCTCGGCCGCTCGAACCGGAATGGGCCTCGAGGGTGCTGTGGCACGCGGCGCGATACGGCAGTACGAACATGTACAGCCCGGAGAACAAGAGTAGGGCGAGCGGGAGCAAGGGCAGGTAGGACACCCAGACGACGGGTTCCGGCAGAGCCAACGCGACGAAGGTCGCGAGGACGGTCACCGCGAAGACAGCGGCCGCCCAGCGGTGCAGTTGCCATATCCATCGTGCGGACGAGCGAGCCCGCGGCCCGGAGGTCCGGTGGGGTGGGAGATCCCCGGTTCGCCCGCCGCGCCGGGTCACGGCGAACGGCAGTACATATAGGTAGAGGCCGGAGAACAGAAGTACGGCGAGTGGGGGCAGCGGAAGATAGGACATCCAGACCGGCCCCTGTAGTGCCGAGGCGGCGATGGCGATGACGACGGTGGCCGTGAAAACCATGGCCACCACCCGGTGCGTCTGCCGAACCCGCTTGTTCCGGTTCATTGCGTTCTCCTCCGACATCGATCTCGCGTTTCCGGCGATCTGCCGCGCGAATGTCGATGACGACGCTAATGACGGCCCTGTGACCAGCGCTTCTCGATTCCTGATCACTTGTTCCGCGGTCGGCCGCACTCGGAACCGAGGATTGAGCGCAGGGGCGGGACCGACCGGCGGGTCAGCGGCGGGTGCGGATGTGCCAGGTCCACAGCAGACCGGTGGGTATCAGTACCAGCGCGCCGATCATCGCCAGAATGCGCCACTGCTCTCGGTTGTCCCCGGTCGGCGGCTGTGCCAGATGACCGACCTTCTCCCCGGGTGGCGCGGCCAGAACCGCGGCGTCGGACTCGGTTTCCGGCTCGTCGCCGGGTAGTTCGCCGACCGATTTCGCCGGGTCGAGCGCGAAACCGTAGTCCAGCAGCCGGGCGGCCTGTTCCCACGGGCGAATCGGCAGCACATCGGCCTGCAACAGGGTGACCGCGAGCCGCCGGCCATCGCGTTCGGCCCCGGCGACGAACGTCTGGCGAGCGTCGTCGGTATAACCGGTCTTACCGCCGAGCGCGCCCGGATAGTTGTAGAGCAACTGGTTGTCGTTGCCGATCGAGAAGCCGGGATGGTCGGTATCGCCCGGAATGGTCGGATTCGGCGGGTAGCCGGGGAAATCGAGCTGCTCGGTGCCGATGATCTCGGCGAACAGCGGAATGGACATGGCCTCCCGGAACAGCAGCGACAGATCGTAGGCCGATGTGCTCATCCCGGGACCGTCCAACCCGGACGGAGTGGCGGCGCGAGTATCGAAGGCGCGCAGGGTTTTCGCCAGGTCGTTCATTTTCGCCACGGCCGCGTCGTCGCCGCCGAACTGGGCGGCGATGGCATGGGCCGCGTCGTTGCCGGATGTTATGAGCAGCGCCTGCAGCAACTGGCGGTTGGTGTAGCGCCCGCCGGGGCCGATACCGACCCGGGTGCCCTCCACATCCGCGTCGGCCTGGGTGCCGACCACGACCTTGTCCAGGTCCAGGGTGCGAAATGTGAGGGTGGCAAGCAGCACCTTGATCGTGCTGGCGGGGCGGTAGCGGCCGTGCGGGTCCTTGGCCGCCACGACCGCGCCGGTGTCCAGATCCGACACCACCCAGGCGGTCGCCGAAATATCCGACGGTACCGGCGGCGCCCCCTCCGGTACCACGATTCCGCAGGTGGCGAGCCTTTCCCCGCCTACGGGCCGATCCGGCACCGGCAGCGGAGCCGGGGGCTTCTCACCCGGTTCGGGCACCTCCGACAGGTCGATCGGCGGCGGCGGTTGCGTTTTCTGCGGGCAGTGGGCGGTATCGGGTGTGGCGAACGGTGTCGACATGGGAGGCGGCTGGCTCGCCGCAGGTCCGCACAGCGTGATCGGTCCGACCGCCAGTGCGGCGGCGGTGAGCACCGGCCAGATTCGGCGCACGGTGCGATGGTGGAGCTCCCAGACGTTCATCGGATGAAGGGTAACGCGGATATCTCGTCTTTCAGAGCGGGCGCAACCGAGGTTGTAGGGGCGGGTGATGGATGCTGTACCAGTGTCCTGTTAACAGATCTGTTCACCCACGTCGAGACCGGACCGGCAGGCCGGCCCCGGGACTGACCTCGAAGAGATGCGTAGTGACCGGATCGAAGTTAGGCTTATGGCCATGTATCGGACACGAACCGGTACACGGCTGGCGGCTTCGGATATGTTCGTCGGCCGCGAGTCGGAAATCGAGAAGATCATTACCTTGCTGTTGGGCACGGCACGGTTGGTCACCTTGACAGGTCCGGGTGGGATCGGAAAAACACGACTGGCCGCGGAGGTCGTCTCTCGGTTTGGCAAAGCCGCCCGCACCTCGGTGTACTGGGTACGACTGGTGCGATTGCCCGCAGGCGCGGATACCGTGGCGGTGGAACTGGAAGTCGCGCGATCGGTTCTCGACGCCGACTCGTCCGTACGACCGACTGTGGACGAACTACTCGACAAGCTGACCTGCGCCGATGAACGGGGCAAGGCTCCGCGCACCATAGTGGCGATGGACAACTGTGAGCACGTACTGGAGAGTGTGGCTCAGGTCTGTGCCGAGTTGCTGGATGCGGTGCCAGGACTGGTCATCCTGGCGACCAGCCGTGAACCGATCGGCTGGATGGACGAGTTTCTGTTCCCGGTCCCTCCGTTGACACAGGAGCAGGGCTTGACCCTGTTCCGGGCACGCGCCGAACTCGCAGGTCGGCCGCTGACAGATACCGACCAGATCGCGATGGCCCGCGTGGTATGCCATCATGTGCACAACCATCCCCTGTTCATCCGTCTGGCGGCCGCGCGACTATTGCGTCAACCTCTGGCGGTGCTTCTTCGAGAACTCAGCGGCGAGGCGAGCGATGAGCGTTTGCAGTGGTCGCACGGGCCCAGGTTCGGCACGGAGACACGCCACCGCGGGGTCGGCGACGTCATCGCCTGGTCCTATGAGCTGTGCACCGACAAGGAACGCCTGCTTCTGGACCGCATGTCGGTATTCGCCGCCGGTTACGACACCAACCCCGACGACGATACCGCCGGGTCCGTCCTCGATGTGGGAGCTGAACTGGAAGCCGTCGAAGCCGTCTGCTGCGACGAGCGGACGGCCGATGACGGCGAGAAGCTCATACACGAGAGCGAGGGGATAGGGGGGCTGGCGCGAGAGGAGATCAAATATCTGCTCGAGCGTCTGGTGGACCAATCCTTGGTCATCGCTCACATCACTCCGATAACGGTGCGGTACTCCCTTTTGGAAAGTATTCGCATATTCGCCCGACAACGACTGCAATCACGCTCTACCGATGAGACGGACGAACCGGCACGAGTGGCCAGAAGGCACCGAGAATACTACCGAAACAAGTTGGCTCAGGAGCGCGGTGATTGGTTCTGTCCTGTGGAGTACGACTCGGTGGGTTGGGCCCGCGCCGCGTTGGACAACCTCTTGGTTGCGATTGAGACAAGTCTCACGACACCAGGCCAGGCCGCGCTCGGCTTGGAGATCTCGATGAGCCTGATCACCCTACGAGGGTTCATGTTCCCCGGCTCCATGTGGGAGATGCGTCAACGGACCGAGCGGGCTTTGTCGGCGACCCGCTCTCTGAGTCCACAGCCTGTCGAGCTCCAGATGACGGCCATGGCGCTCATCGGGTGGGCGGCGTTGTGCCAAGGTGAGCACGAGGACGCCGAGCGCATGCTCGAGGCCTGTATCGATATCTGTATCGATGATCCGCAGACCAAGCAAACCTGGCGGCAGACCGCGAACGCCTCCGATCTGCCCGTGTCCGTGGCGCTGGTGTGGGGCATGGAACTGCTTCAGGTTCATCGAGACCCGAGGGCAATCGAAGTGTTGGGATGCGCCCGCAAAAGGTTCGAGGAACTCGGAGGCCGCCGCAGTGCGATTATGTCGGCTCAGTGGGAGTCGTATGCGGTCAGTTTGCTCGGAACGAAACAGCAAGCGTTGGACATAGCGCAACGTCATCTCGAGCGCACCAATGCTTCCGGGGTGCGCTGGATGAAGTACTGGGGCGGGTTGGCGTGGGCGTTCGCGCTGGCCATGCACGGCGATCCCACCCAGGCCCTGGCCGGAGAGCGGGCCACATTGTCCTACTACCTGGAAATAGGCGACCAATGGGGTGCGCTTTTGGCGGTCCAGTTTCGGAGCTGGTCATTGGCGCGGATCATCACCAATCTGATCGCGGACGGGCATACCGATCGAGCCCGGCTTTGCACACTCGCCAAGGAAACCGCTCAACTGATCGGCGGGGCCGAAACCCTTCGTAGGGAGCTGGGTGCCGAGGTGGCGGTAAGCGGGCCCTTCGGTGATGAGACGGCCAAGGCCATCGACGTGGCCCGCGGTGTGCTGGGCGCTGAAGCATACGCCGCGGTCGAAAGGCAGGGCTCATTGTTGCGTCCGGAATCGAACGAGGTGCAGCGACTGGCACTGGGCACGTTGTCGCTGGAGAAGATGGCGGCCGGTCACCCGGCCCACACCGCCGCCCCGTCGCATTGGAGCCAGTTGTCAACAGCTGAGCAAGAGGTCGCGATCCTGGCGGCCTCGGGATGGACGAACGCCGCGATAGCCCTTCGTCGAGGAAGCTCTTGCCGGACCGTCGACGCGCAGATCGCCGCAGTCCTTCGTAAACTGGCGATCACCTCACGCAAGGACATCATCGCATTCGTCCCCAAACACCAGACCGGCCGAATCCGCGCCGAAATATCGAAACGACCTCATCTCGGCCGTGGACGACGAGAATCTCAACAGCTTCGTTGAATCCACGGTGCCTGAAGATTTCGGACAGCCGCTGATGGACAACGACTCGATGTCGATGCCCGGCCGCTGTGTCGTTGGCGGTTCACTGCCCCTGCGTGGTCACGCTGCGCTACCGCCTTCGAGGCCGGCGCGCAGCCGCAGGGGGGTCTCGTCGTCCATCTCGGCGAAGAACCCGCCTATCGCCTCCTCGATCTCGGCGATTGATTCGGCGCAGTACAGAACGGGCTGGTAACGGGTGATGTCATAGGTCGCGGTGCCCATGGCCGCGAGATCGAGCGGGCGCAGCTCGGCGTGGCGAAATTCCGCTATCTCCCCATACGACGAGAGCAGGCCGGCTCCGTAACACCGCACTTCGCCGTGTTCGCGGAGCACCCCGAACTCCATCGAGAACCAGAACACATTCGCCAGGAACCTCAAGGCAGTCTCGGTGGTCAGCCGGGTCACCGCCGCGCCGACCGCGGCGTAGACGGCGGCGAAACGGGGACTGGCGAGCTGATTGGCATGTCCGATCACCTCGTGTACGGCATCCGGCTCCGGGGTGTACAGAGGGGCGGAATGATGACGGATGTATTGGGTGGCGTGGAAGGTTCGATCGGCGAACGATCCGAAGAACTCGCGCAGGGGAACCAGACCGGCGGCGGGAACATACCGGAACCCGGTCAGTGGTTCCAATGCCGCCGACACCTCGTCCAGTTGCGGAATATGGTCGACCGGCAGGGCGAGCCGCACGGCCGCGTCCAGTATTTCCGCGCAGGCATAGCGACGGTGTCGACGGGCCAGTTCGGCCGAGACGATCTGCCATACCCGCTGTTCGTCGGGTGTGTAGTCGATATGCGGAACCGGTGTGCCAGGGGCGTGTCCCAGGGCCAGGGCGGCGATGGCGTTGCGGCGGGCCCGGTATTCGGGGTCGCGCACGCCGGGATGCTCGTCACTCAGGTGCACCGTGACATCACCGTCGTGGCCGCGAATCACCGGTGAATACAGCCGAGCTTCGGTGAACATGTCTCAATGCAAGCACTGTCCCGTCGTTCTCACAATGAATCCGCCGACAGCTGGGCAAACTATCTGGCTGGTGACTGCCGATGTTCTTCAGGAGGGTGGTATGCGGATGGTGCGGATCGATCTTGACCAGAAATTACTTGCGGCGGCGGGCGCGGTTCTCGGCACCTCGGACAGCAGGGCCACCATCACAGAGGCATTGCGCCGCATCGTCGTACATGAACGGCAGCGCCAACATATGGAGCGCCTCGCCGCGTCCGCGCTCACCGGGCAACCATCCCGGAAGCCGAACGTGGTCGAGGACTGATCCATCCGAGACGGACCCAATATCCGCCGAACCTGTCGGTCTCTGCCGGCATGATTCGATGGCGCGCAACCACCACCGAACACAGGGGGAGTCTTGTCGGTATCAATCGCCGATCTGCCTTTCGATCAGCGCCCGCGGGAGCGGCTGGTCGCATTGGGTCCGCAGTCGCTCAGCGACGCTGAACTGCTGGCGCTGCTGCTGCGGCACGGTCGTCGTGGGGAGAACGCACTCGAACTCGCCGCCGCGCTGCTGGCCGAATACGGCGGTGTGGCTGGGCTGTCCACGGCGCGGCCTGAGGAGTTGGCCCAACGGTATGGGGTGGGGGCGGCGAAAGCGGCGGCGGTGGCCGCGGCGTTTCAGCTGGCTGCCCGGGCCCGTGTCACCTCGGATCCGGCGCCGCTGTTGGCTTGTGCCGACGCTGTGCGGCGTGCGGCGTGGCCATTGTTCGCCGGCGCACGGGTGGAACGACTGTTGGTGTTGATCTGCGATGCGCGCCATCGGTTGCGTCGGCGGGTTTTCGTGGCGGAGGGTGCCATCGACCAGGTGGCGGTGCCGGTCCGGGAGATCCTCAACGCGGTACTGCGGCACGACGGGAAGGCCTTCGCGATCGTGCACAATCATCCGTCGGGTGATCCGACACCCAGTTTCGACGACCGCCGGGCCACAACCCTGCTGGTCGAGGCCGCGAACACCGTCGGGCTGCGGTTTCTCGATCATATAGTGATCGCGGGGGAGCGGTGGAGCCAGGCCGAGCCATTGGCCCGGCCGGAGATATCCGGTCTGTGAGAAGTATCAGTGTTCCGGAGAAGGGGTGGTTCCCGTCGGCTGCGCGGCCCGCGGCGCGGTGTCGGATCGGCGGCGTAGTCGAGCAGCGGCGGATCGCCTGCCGAGAATTCCATATCGAGGGGCGAACAGGTACGCCAGGATGAACACCGCCCCTTGGGCGACCACGATGGTGCCGCCGGGGGCGGTGTCGAGGTGGTAACTGATGTAGAGGCCTACGACGGCACAGCAGGCGGACAGCGTCGGCGCGATGAGCAGCATCCGGCCGAACCGGTCGGTGAGCAGGTATGCCGTGGAGCCCGGGATGATGAGCATGGCCACCACCAGGATGACGCCGACTGCCTGCAGGGCGACCACCGAGGTGAGGGCGAGCAGGCCGAGCAGTGCCGCGCCCAGCAGCCGGGGGCTGAGCCCGATGGCGAAGGCGTGGGTGGAGTCGAAGGCGTAGAGGGTGAAATCCCGTCGTTTCAGGAGCAGGACGGTAAAGACGATCGCGGCCAGGACGGCGATCTGGGCGAGCTCCGAGGGAGCCACGCCGAGCAGGTTGCCGAAGATGATGTGGTTGAGGTCGGTTTGGCTCGGTGTCACCGAGACCAGTACCAGGCCGAACGCGAACAGCGTGGTGAACACGATGCCGATGGCGGCGTCCTCTTTCACCCGGCTGGTGTCACGGACCACCCCGATCAGCGCGACCGCGAGGAAGCCGAAGATCACCGCGCCCACCGCGAACGGCACGCCCGCGATATAGGCGAGCACCACCCCGGGCAGTACCGCGTGTGAGACCGCGTCGCCCATCAGTGACCAGCCGATCAACACCAGCCAGCACGACAGCAGGCCACATACCACCGCGGCGATGATGCTGGTGGTGAACGCGCGGATCATGAACGCGTACTGGAGTGGTTCGAGAAGAAGCGTGCCGATATCCATGCCGTTCACCGCTGCTCCAGCACATCGAGTCCGAAGGCCAGCGCCAGGTTCTCCGGCCGCAATGCCTCCTCGGGGGCAGCGTGCATGAGCACCTTTCGCAGGAGCAGCACCGCCTCGTCGGCCAGGTCGGGGAGGGCGTGCAGGTCGTGGGTGGAGATCAGGATTGTCGCCCCGTCGGCGGCCAGTTCCCGCAGCAGGCGGGTGAGGGTGGCCTCGGAGCGTTTGTCCACCCCGGCGAAGGGCTCGTCCAGCAACAGCACGCTCGCGCCCTGCGCGATGCCGCGCGCCACGAACGCCCGTTTGCGCTGGCCGCCGGACAGTTGGCCGATCTGGCGGTCGGCCAGCTCGGTGAGGTGCACCCGGGCCAGGGCCATGTCCACGGAGTCGCGGTCGGTGCGGCGGGCCCGGCGGGTGAATCCCATCCGTCCGTAGCGGCCGGTTGTCACCACGTCCCGCACCGACAGCGGGAACGACCAGTCCACCGCCTCGCTCTGTGGGACGTAGCCGACCACTCCCGCCCGCCGCGCCGCGGCCGGTTTCTCGCCGTTGACCTGCACCGTGCCGTGCTCCGGAGTGATCAGGCCCATGATCGCTTTCAACAGGGTCGACTTCCCGGCCCCGTTCATTCCGATCAACCCGCATACCCGGCCCGGATGCACGGTCAACCGCACCCGGTCCAGCGCGAGCACCTCGCCGTAGCGCACAGTGACATCGTCGACATGGAGAGCGGGGACGGTCATGGCTTGCTCCTGGTGAGTGCCGCGGCGATGGTTTCGGTATCGTGGCGGATCAGGTCCAGATAGGTCGGCACCGGTCCGTCGGCCTTCGAGAGCGAATCGACGTAGAGCACCCCGCCGAATCTCGCGCCGGTGGCTTCCGCCACCCGCCGCATCGGCGCGTCGGATACGGTCGATTCGCAGAACACCGCCGGTACCGCGTTGTTCCGGACGAACTCGATAACGCCCGTGATCTGTTGCGGGGTGGCCTGCGCCTCGGAGTTCACCGGCCAGATGTAGCGTTCGCTCAGGCCGGTGTCGCGAGCCAGGTAGGAGAAGGCCCCTTCGCAGGTCACCAGGGCTCGCTGGCTACGCGGCAGCGCGTTCACGGCGGCGACGAGTTCGTCGTGTACCTGTTGCAGGCGCGCCTTGTAACGCTCGGCGTTGGCACGGAAATCGGCGGCGTGTTCCGGGGCGAGTCCGGAGAACGCGGTGACCATGTTGTCGACATAGATGCGTACGTTCAGCGGTGACATCCAGGCATGCGGGTTGGGTTTGCCCCGGTAGGCGCCGCCGGTGACGTCCATCGGCTGCACTCCGTCGCTGACGGTGACGTGCTCGACATCGATACCGGAGACGAACTGGGCGAACCAGCCCTCCAGATTCAATCCGTTGTCCAGGATCAGATCCGCTTTGGCCGCCTTCTTGATATCCCCCGGTGTGGGCTCGTAGCCGTGGATCTCCGCTCCCGGTTTCGTCAGGGATTCCACCACCAGGTGTCCACCCGCCACATTCGCCGCGATATCCGCGAGCACGGTGAACGTCGTCACCACCACCGGATCCCCGCTGCGGGGCAGATGAAACGAAGCGCATCCGACGGCCGTGAACGCCAGACCGCAGACCGCGAGGAGGGCGCCGATCCGTGACACCACTCGCGTCCCTTTGCCGGAACGCCGATTGACCATATCCGAATTTTAATGTTCGGTATACCTAATCCTCAAGTTTGCGTTATGTAACGGAAACAGCTCCCGGCCCGGGGTGTAAAACCGCGAAGGCCGCTCCGTCACAGTGACGGAGCGGCCTTCGCGTTACCGCGATACCCGCGACAAGGTTCAGCGGGCGAACATGAGCGCGCGCTTGACCTCCTGGATCGCCTTGGTGACCTCGATACCGCGCGGGCAGGCGTCCGTGCAGTTGAAGGTCGTGCGGCAGCGCCACACCCCCTCCACGTCGTTGAGGATGTCCAGGCGTTCCCGGGCGCCCTCGTCCCGGCTGTCGAAGATGAAGCGGTGCGCGTTCACGATCGCGGCCGGGCCGAAGTAGCTGCCGTCGTGCCAGTACACCGGGCACGAGGTGGTGCAGCAGGCGCACAGGATGCACTTGGTGGTGTCGTCGAACCGGGCACGGTCGGCCTGACTCTGGATGCGTTCCTTGGTGGGCTCGTTACCCGTGGTGATCAGGTACGGCTTCACGGCGCGGAACGCGTCGAAGAACGGCTCCATGTCCACGATCAGGTCCTTCTCCACGGGCAGACCGCGGATCGGTTCGACGGTGACCGTGATGGGCTTGCCGCTGCGGGGCAGCATGTCCTTCATCAGCACCTTGCACGCCAGCCGGTTCACGCCGTTGATGCGCATGGCATCGGAGCCGCACACCCCGTGCGCGCAGGAGCGGCGGAAGGTCAGGGTGCCGTCCAGATAGGACTTGATGTAGATGAGGATATTGAGGAAACGGTCCGTCGGCAGGGCGGGGACCTGGAACGATTCCCAGTGTTGGCCCTTACCGTCCTCGGGGTTGAACCGCGCCACCTTGACGGTGATCATGGTCGAGCCCTCGGGAACCGGCGCGGGGCTCGCCGCCGACGCAGCGGAATTCTCGGCTACAGCGGTCATCAGTACTTACGCTCCATCGGCTCGTAACGGGTCTGCACCACCGGCTTGAAGTCCAGCCGGATATCCGACAGCAGTTCCGTGCCTTCCTTGTAGGCCATCGTGTGCCGCATGAAGTTCACGTCGTCGCGGTCGGGGTAGTCCTCGCGAGCGTGGCCGCCGCGCGACTCCTTGCGGTTGAGAGCGCCCACCACGGTGACCTCGGCCAGCTCCAGCAGGAAGCCGAGTTCCACGGCCTCGAGCAGATCGCTGTTGTAGCGGCGGCCCTTGTCCTGCACCGATACGCGGGCGTAGCGCTCCTTGAGCGCGTGGATATCGGTGAGGGCCTGCTTGAGGGTGTCCTCGGTGCGGAACACCGACGCATTGTTGTCCATCGACCGCTGCAATTCGGTACGGATATCGGCGACCCGCTCGTTGCCGTGGTCCGACAGCAGATTGGCCAGCCAGTCCTGCACCATCTGCGCCGGGTTCTCCGGCATATCCACGAATTCCACCCGATGGGCGTACTCGGCCGCCGCGATACCGGCGCGCTTGCCGAAGACATTGATGTCCAGCAGCGAGTTGGTGCCGAGGCGGTTGGCGCCGTGCACCGAGACGCACGCGCACTCACCGGCGGCGTACAGGCCGGGAACGATGTTGTCGTTGTCGCGCAGCACCTCGCCGTGGATGCGGGTGGGGATACCGCCCATCACGTAGTGGCAGGTGGGGAACACCGGCACCAGTTCCTTCACCGGGTCCACACCCAGGTAGGTGCGGGAGAACTCGGTGATATCGGGCAGTTTCTCCTCGAGCACGTCCTCGCCGAGGTGGGTCACGTCGATGTAGACGTAGTCCTTGTTGGGACCCGCGCCGCGGCCCTCCAGCACCTCGAGGACCATGGAACGGGCCACGATATCGCGCGGCGCGAGGTCCTTGATGGTGGGAGCGTAGCGCTCCATGAAACGCTCGCCGTCGGCATTGCGCAGGATGCCGCCCTCGCCGCGGACCGCCTCGGAGATGAGAATGCCCAGACCGGCCAGGCCTGTCGGATGGAACTGGTGGAACTCCATATCCTCCAGCGGCAGGCCCTTGCGGAACACGATCGCCATACCGTCACCGGTGAGGGTGTGCGCGTTCGACGTGGTCTTGTACATCCGCCCGGAACCGCCGGTGGCGAAGACGATCGCCTTGGCGTGGAAGACGTGCAGCTCACCGGTGGCCAGCTCGTAGGCGACCACACCGGTGGCCACGGGACCGCGATCGGTCTCGGCGAGCACCAGGTCGAGCACGTAGAACTCGTTGAAGAATTCCACGTCGTGCTTGACGCAGTTCTGGTACAGCGTCTGCAGGATCATGTGGCCGGTGCGGTCGGCGGCGTAGCAGGCGCGACGCACCGGGGCCTTGCCGTGGTCGCGGGTGTGCCCGCCGAACCGGCGCTGGTCGATCTTGCCTTCCGGGGTGCGGTTGAACGGCAGACCCATCTTCTCCAGGTCGAGCACCGCGTCGATGGCCTCCTTGGCCATGATCTCCGCGGCATCCTGGTCGACCAGGTAGTCGCCGCCCTTGACGGTGTCGAAGGTGTGCCATTCCCAGTTGTCTTCTTCGACATTGGCCAGCGCGGCGCACATACCGCCCTGCGCCGCGCCGGTGTGGCTGCGGGTCGGGTAGAGCTTGGTCAGTACCGCGGTGCGCGCCCGGGGTCCCGCCTCGATCGCCGCCCGCATACCCGCGCCACCGGCGCCGACGATGACGACGTCGTAGCGGTGCTCCTGGACCGGTCGGGTTTCACTCATGCCTGCGCCTCGCTTCGCGCGGCTCCGGCATGTGCGAAGCACGCTGTGTCATGGATTCGTTCGCTGCGCTCACTCATGCGAAGGAGACCGTTCCTAACTGATGTTGGGGTCGAAGGTGAAGATGACGTAGGTGCCCACGCCCATGACCAGGATCATCGAGATGACCAGCAGGGTCTTGAGCCAGAACCGGGTCGCGTCCTTGCGGGAGTAGTCGTCGATCACGGTACGCAGGCCGTTGCCGCCGTGCAGTTGCGCCAGCCACAGCATGGTCAGGTCCCAGACCTGCCAGAACGGGCTGGACCAGCGGCCGGCCACGAAGGCGAAGTTCACGCGCTTCACGCCGCCGTCGAGCAGCAGCATGATCGTCATATGGCCGAGGACCAGCAGGATCAGCGCGAGGCCGGAGAAGCGCATGAACAGCCACGCGTACTTCTCGAAGTTGCCGCGTGCGTGGCCGCGGGGGGAGCGGGGCAGATCCAGGCTCGCCGGACGATCGTAGGACTTGCCGAGAACGGGTGCGGTCATGGTCTCAGTGCTCCGTCAACAGTAGGTAGAACATGCGTCCGACAGCGGGCACGACCAGCACTACAAGCAGGCCCAGGATGCCCCAGAGCATCTGCTTCTGGTAGCGCGGACCCTGCGACCAGAAGTCGATCAGGATCACTCGCACGCCGTTGAGCGCGTGGAACAGCACGCAGAAGACCAGGCCCATCTCCATGAGCGCCACGATCGGCGTCTTGTATGTCTCGATCGTTGCGTCGTAGGTGGCGGGGCTGACCCGGACCAGTGCGGTATCCAGGACGTGCACGAAAAGGAAGAAGAACACGGTGACACCGGTTATCCGGTGGAGTGCCCAGGACCACATTCCGGGGTCGCCGCGGTAGAGCGTCTTGCGCTTCGGCTGAGCCGGAGCCTCTATCGTGGTCATAAGAGTTCGGTGCCTCCAACATCGTTGATGGACCCGGTCGAAGATCCGACACCGGCCGCAGCAGCCGAATCGCTGGAAGCAGTCCGCGTGCGGGGTGTATACCCAGCGGTTGCCGTATTCCGGCCCGCCGTCGGAACCTGAACCGATCTGATGTGGACTCTAATCCTCTGAGATTGGGGGAACTAATTCGGCGTGCCGTGCGTTGCGTAACACCCGGCTGGGTTAGGGTTGCCTTCGTTCGGTCGTGACGGGCTCCGCGACGGCTTTCGCATGCCCACTCGCCGACGCTGCCGCAGGAGGGCCGCGATGCCGGAAATCGAGTGGAAGACGTTGCGCGACAGTGCGTTTCAGGTCATGCGACATGCGTATGCCCCCTACTCGCGCTTTCCGGTCGGCGCGGCGGCGCTGCGCGCCGATGGCGCGATTGTGCGTGGCTGCAATGTGGAAAATGTCTCATACGGTTTAGGCCTGTGCGCAGAATGCGTACTCGTCGGTAACCATCAATCGACCGGAGGCGGTCGGTTGATGGCGGTATCGGTATGCGACTCGCGCGGCGAGATTCTCCTGCCCTGCGGCCGCTGCCGGCAGATGCTCTACGAGTTCGGCGGGGCCGAGATCCTGGTGGACCATCGCAACGGCCCGGTGCGGTTGGGAACGCTACTGGCCGACGCCTTCGGGCCCGACGATCTGAATGCCGGACGGACATGACCCCAAGCGGCCCGGCGTCGCGCCGGCCGACGGCTTCGCCCTACGACAGCACCCCTTTACTGTGAAACTGGGCGGATGACGGGATTCGACGCGGTATCGGTTATCACTACGAAACGGGACGGCGGGCAGCTCTCCCACGAACAGATCGACTGGGTGGTGGACGCTTTCACCCGCGGCGAAGTCGCCGACGAACAGATGTCGGCGCTGGCCATGGCGATCCTCTGGCGCGGGATGAACCGCCGGGAGATCGCGCGCTGGACCACCGCCATGCTCGACACCGGCCGCCGCCTGGACTTCACCGATCTGCCGCGCCCCACCGTGGACAAACACTCCACCGGCGGCGTCGGGGACAAGATCACGCTGCCGCTGGCTCCGCTGGTGGCCGCCTGCGGTGCGGCGATACCGCAACTGTCCGGCCGCGGACTCGGCCACACCGGCGGAACCCTCGACAAACTCGAATCGATACCGGGCTGGCACGCCGACCTCACCCCGGCGCGAATGCGCGAAATCCTGTCCGCCCCCGAGATAGGCGCCGTATGCTGCGCTGCCGGAGCCGACCTGGCGCCCGCCGATAAACGACTCTATGCCCTGCGCGATGTCACCGGCACCGTGGAATCCCTGCCGCTCATCGCGAGTTCGATCATGAGCAAGAAGATCGCCGAAGGAACCGCGGCCCTGGTCCTGGACGTGAAAGTCGGCTCCGGCGCACTGCTGAAAACTCGGGACGAGGCCCGTGAACTGGCCACCACCATGGTGGAGTTGGGTGCCGACAAGGGCGTGCGCACCGTCGCGCTGCTCACCGATATGTCGACCCCGCTGGGCCGCACCATCGGCAACGCGCTCGAAGTCGCCGAGGCCGTGGAGGTACTGGCCGGTGGCGGGCCCGCCGATGTCGTCGAACTCACCCTCGCCCTGGCCCGGGAAATGGCCGCTCTGGCCGGACTCGACACCGACCCGGCCGACGCCCTCGCCGACGGCCGGGCCATGGATCACTGGTGCGCCATGATCCGCGCCCAGGGCGGCGACCCGGACGCGCCGCTGCCCCGCGCCGCACACACCGAAACCGTCCACGCCGAGCGCGGTGGCACCCTGACCGGCCTCGACGCCCTCGCCGTCGGCAGGGCCGCCTGGCGGCTCGGTGCCGGACGCACCCGGCAGGGCGAAACCGTGCAGGCGGGTGCCGGCGTACGGCTGCACGCAGGCCGCGGTGACACCGTCGCCGCCGGACAACCCCTGCTCACCCTGCACACCGACACCCCGGCGGCGTTCCCCCGGGCCCTGGCCGCGCTGGAAGGCGCTATCACCATCACCGACGAACCCGACGCCCGACCCGCCGGTCCGCTGATCCTCGAACGAATCGGCGAACACCCGTGACCGCACGGTCGAACCGGCCGCCGCACGGGTACGCCATCCGGCCCACCGGCCCCGCGGGACGGGAAATCGCGGTGTACGAGGGCGAGCACCGGATGGCCACGCGAGATTACGTGCGCCGACTCGCCTGCCGAACCGGGACCGGACGACTACCGTCGTGGCATGACTGGACCGATGCCGTTGAATCTCGCCTCGATCCGCCAAGCGCCGAAGGCGCTACTACACGACCACCTGGACGGAGGGCTCAGACCCGCCACCGTATTGGAGCTGGCCGAGGACTGCGGCTACGACGGACTGCCCGCCGCCGACGCCGAAGCACTGGCCCACTGGTTCCGCGAGGCGGCCGACAGCGGATCACTGGTGCGGTACCTCGAGACCTTCGACCACACCGTCGCCGTCATGCAGACCCCGGACGGGCTGCGCCGCGTGGCCCGGGAATGCGCCGAGGACCTGGCCGCCGACGGTGTCGTCTACGCCGAGATACGGTTCGCCCCGGAACAGCACCTGGAACGGGGACTCACCCTCGACGAAGTGGTGGAACACACCCTGGCCGGCTTTCGACAGGGGGAGCAACTGGCGGCCGAGGCCGGCCGGCCGATCGTGGTGCGCTGCCTGCTGACCGCCATGCGGCACGCCGCGCGCTCCCGGGAAATCGCCGAACTCGCGGTCCGCTGGCGCAGCCAGGGCGTCTGCGGATTCGATATCGCCGGCGCCGAAGCCGGATACCCGCCCACCCGGCACCTGGACGCATTCGAATATCTGCGGGCCAACCACGCCCACTTCACCATCCACGCCGGAGAAGCATTCGGACTGCCGTCCATCCACGAAGCGCTCGCGTTCTGCGGCAGCGACCGCCTCGGGCACGGCGTACGAATCACCGACGATATCGACGTACCGGGCTCGATCGAGGACGCGCGACTGGGAGTGGTCGCCAACTACGTCCGGGACAAGCGAGTACCGCTGGAACTGTGCCCCTCGTCCAATGTGCAGACAGGGGCCGCCCCCTCACTGGACAAACACCCCTTCGACCTGCTGGCCCGGCTGCGGTTCCGCGTCACCGTCAACACCGACAACCGGTTGATGAGCGACACCAGCATGAGCCGGGAAATGCTGAAACTGGTGCAGACGTTCGGCTACGGGTGGAGCGATCTGGAACGGTTCACCATCAATGCCATGAAATCGGCATTCATCCCGTTCCCGGAACGCCTGCGCATCATCGACGACATCATCAAACCCGGCTACGCCGTGCTGATTGGTTAGGTCCGCGTTCCGCGCAAGCGTGTTCGCGGCCCCCTTGTGTCTCGTGTTTCGGCACCCGAGACTCGCGCCTTCGGCACATGCGCTTCGGGTGTCGAAACACGAGACGGGCCGCGAACGCGGCCGCGACGGCGCGGCCCCCGACGGGGTCAGTTTTAAAGAAGCTTGCGTGGGGGCTGCGGAGGCGGTGTGTCCGTGGGGTCGGGGTGGGGTGGTTATCGGGGGGACAGTTTGGACTCGAAGTAGCGTTCCAGGCCGCGCCAGGCCTCGGCCTCGGTGTCGAAGGGTGGGTTGGGGGCCATTCGGGTCGGGTCGGGATTCAGCAGGTAGGAGACGTACCAGCCCAGGGGGGAGGATTTGGCGAGGGCCTGTTCGACCGTGTCGTCCTCGGCGTAGTCGGCGGCGTCGGTGAACAGTTCGACCGCCAGGTCCAACTGTTCCACATCGACCGCCTCGGGGCCCTCGGCCAGGTCGTCGGCCAGGCCGGGCAGTACGTAGACGTTCTCGTCGGTGACCTCCACCTCCAGGGAACCGTCGATAGCGGCGGTCTGTACCTCGGCATAGGTACTCACCCGGGACAGATCGTGGTCGTGATCGTCGGCCAGGTAGCGGGCCAACGCCCGTTCGGAGCCGAACACCAGGATCGAACCCTTGGACCCGAGGAAGATCGGTTCGTCGTCCAGATAGCAGCGCAGGGTGAAATAGGTCGCGCCCGAAGCGACGATCTTGATGGGGTCGATGCCGACCTCGTCCCAGAACGACAGCTCCTCGTCGTCTTCGTCTTCGTCTTCGTCCTCGGTTTCGTCTTCGTCCTCGTCGAGGTCGACCGGTTCGAAATCCTCGTCGTCGGTGTCGGCGGCGTCCTCGGCGTCGACGATGTTCTCCTCGGCAGCGAGCAGCTCGGCTTCGGCGACCGCAACCGCCTCGGCAGCCACCTCCGGAGTGCGGACCACCGAATCGATGGCGTCGAGCACATCGTCCCAGTCCTTGGCCACCGCGGCACCGATCTGGTGCCATAGCTCCTCGCCCTCGCGGCCGGCGAAGGTATGCGCGCCGCCGGCCAGCGCGCCGAGCACCGGATGCGAACCGAAGAACTTGGTCACCGTATCGAGCTCGCATACCTCGCCGATATTGCGGGCCATGGTGAGGGTGTCCTCGAGTTCGGCGACGGAATCCACATCCGGATCACCCGCGACCAGCTCGGGAACACCGACCAGGTCGAAGGAATGATCGGCCTGCGGCTCCAGCTCCGCCGCCGACAGCCCCGCCACGATCTTCCACGCCGGATGATCGACCAGATCGTTGTCGTTGTCGGTCCGGATGAAGGCGGCCAGCTCCGCTACGGATTCGAAACCGTAGAGCGCGTCCTCGTTACCTAGGAACGCCTCCCACTCGTCGTCACCGTCACGCCATCGCGGTGCCCACAGGGTGACCAGATCGCCGTCGGTGAGACCGAGCTCGATCGGGACGATGTCTCCAGAAGCCATGTGCGGAAGCCTATCGAGCTTCCGGCTCAGGCACTATCCGACCCGGCCCCGGGTGTTCCCGCAGCGTCGCGCCGTTCCGGGGTGAACGACTCGTTCAGTGCCCCAATAACGTTCGACCGCTGATTTCCCGCGTCCTCAACGGCCTGCCCGCACGCCCAGATGATCAGCTGGGACACCTCGGCCGGCGGTAGCGACGTCACCGACTCGGATAGGTGCAGGGCCACCAGGGCGCCGCTGTCGTCCACCTCCACGGAAACCACGCCGTCCTCGGTGGCGAACCGCCCACGCACCTGCTTCAGGCCGTACAATGCGGCCTCCAGCGCCTCCAGTTTCCGGGTGGCCCCCGCCACCAGGGCATCCATCTCCGCACTCATGCTGTCTCGTCCTTTCGTGGCATGAACGGGCGCCCTGCGAGGTCACGCTCCGCTACCGCCTCCGGGCGCTGACCGCTCATACGGGCCGCATCCAGCTCGTCGGGCCGGTGTCGGCGTCATCGATGCGGTCCAGTTCGTCCACCGCCTGCTGCCGGGTGGGCAGCCCGAGACCGTCGAGGACCTCGTTCGGCATACCGGTTTCGGCCAGGATCTCCCGACGGCGGGCCTTGGCCGCGATGGTGGACCGCCTGGTGAGCCGAAGGATCTCGTCGGCCAGCGCCTGTGCGCCGTATCGGTATTCGCTGCGCTCGAACTTGATCTCCACCGGCATACCCTGGTCGGTGGCCCGGACGGTGATGGTGCCGGAGCGGTTCGTGCTGGTGGACACCGTCACATTGGGTATCCGCGGGGGCTGCTG
>NZ_BAFU01000020.1 GCF_000308495.1 Nocardia brevicatena NBRC 12119
CGGCTACATCGATTATTGGGAACTGCTCGTTCCCTTGGTCAGGCCCGGCGGGCTGATATTGGCCGACAACACCCTTTACGGAGGCGCTGTCGCCGAGGATGAGCCCACTGGCAATGCTCTGGCCATCAAGCGATTCAACGAACACGTCCGCGCGGATCACCGCATCGAATCCGTGCTACTGACAATCGCGGACGGGCTGATCATCGCTCGGAAGCGTGATTCACTGTCGTGATGTGACCTGTTGACCTGGGGCTTCGTCATGTTGCCGGGGCGGCGCACCGTCCCAGCGATAAGCCGTCGCGAAGGGCTTATCGCTGGGACGGTGCGCGGATGCCGTCGAGTACGGCCGTGACCACTGATTCGAGCGGTGGCGGGGTCGATACGGTGGCTGCCGGCACCAGCGCCGACAGGACCTGTTCGTGACAGATGCCGACCAGCATGGCGACCGCGGCATCGACCTGGGCGTCGGGGGCGATACGGCCGAGGGTGCGTTCGGTACGCAGGTAGTCACCCAACCGATGACGCCAGTCCCGTTCCTCTCGATCCGTTTCGGCGAACCGTGCCAGGACCGCCGGCTGTGCCAGCAGTCCGGCGCAGACCGGCAGGATCGTCCTGTGCAGCGCCAGACCTCGGTCGAGGTAGGTGCGCAGGTTCGTTTCGACCTCGCCGGTGCCCGGTGCCGGAAGCGGGCCGAGTCCGCGCTGCACATTGTCGACGTGCTCGCGTAGCGCGGCGGCCAACAGTTCTTCCTTGTCGGCGAAGTGGTTGTAGAGCACTCCGGTGGCGACTCCGGCCGCCCGCGCGATGGCGCGGACGGTGAGACCGGCCGCGCCCTGCTCGATCATCATCTGCTCCGCGGTCGCGATCAGGTGGCCGCGCAGGTCGCGTTCGTCGTCGCGATCGCGCAGCGCCGCGGCCTTTCGCGGTGACATTCGACCTACTGTAGCGGCGCCGTGGCCGTGACCAGCCAGGCGGTGCCACGCAGTCGGACACCGTCGGGGCGCTCGAACGGTCGCAATACGTCGAGCAGCGTATCCCGGGCGTCCGCCTCGGCCGCCTGGCCCACCCGGCTCAACTGGTGGCGGATCGGTCCCCAGCCCATGATGAACTCGGCCGCGTCCGCGGTATCGCTTCCCCAGATTCCGTCGGCTTCGGTCCAGGTGCACGCGATATCGGTGAAGCCCGCTTCCGACAACACGGCGCGCACATGGTCGGGATCGGAAAAGGAGGTGGGGCCGTGGCCGTCCTTCGGGCCGGAGTACTGGAGATGTGGCGTAAGAGAACCGAATACCGTGCCGAGATCCGTTCCGACCGGTGAGGTCATCGCTGTGAACACCAACCGGCCGGCAGGCCGCAGGGCGCGGGCGATATTGGTGAAGGCGGCGACCGGGTCGGCGAAGAACATGATCCCGAATCGGCTCGAGGCCACGTCGAATTCGCCGGCGGGCAAGGGGTGCACCTGTGCGTCGCCCTGCTGGAACGAGATATTCGTGATGTTCTCGCTACGCGCGCGACTGCGGGCCCTGGCGAGCATGGGACCGGACAGGTCGATGCCGGTCGCCGAGCCGGAACCCGCCCGTACCGCGGCCAGCCGCGTCAGTTGGCCGTTTCCGCATCCGATGTCCAGGATCCTGTGGCCGTCCCGTATCTCCGCCGCCGCCAGCAGTGGTTCGTTGAACCCGCCGTTCACCGCGTCGTATCGGTCGTCGTTGTCCGCCCAGTGCTCACCTTCGTATCCGTTCCATGCCTGCGCCTGTGCGGTGTTGACGATGCCGGTCATCGAAACCTCCTCAGATTATGAACAAGTGTTCATGAACGATTGTTCATAACCTTACCGCAGATGTACGACTTGCGCTTCAACAGCGCCGAAAACGCCGTAGGCGTGCTCGACCGTGCGGCACCCGCGAGTGGGTTGTCGACAGGTATGAGGGTGAGGAGGCCCCCTATGCCGTCGGCCGCGTTGCTGCCGAGTCATGGCAGGACCGTGGTGTCGGTGCCGAGGTCCTCGCGTAGGTGGTCAACTGCGAAGTGGTTCGGGGCTCGGACTGTGTGCGTGGCGTTGTCCGGGTTCATTCGGTGCGCCCACTGTGGGTGGACCGGATGGTGGGCTTGTCAATGGTGGGTGTGAACCGCGTGCCCAGCCATCGGACCAGTGGTGGTATCAGCAGCAACGCGAGGAAGAGACGAAAGCTCTGGACGGCCGATATCAGCGGGACATCGCTCTGGCTGGATACCGCGGTGGCCAACACGGCGTTGATTCCCCCCGGTGTGGTCGCCAGGTATGCCTCGACGAAGGGGATGCCGGTGACGGTCGCGGCCGCCCACGACAAACCCGTGCAGAGCAGATACACGGCGCCGATCGCGGTGAGCAGGCGAGGAAGGATCCTGGCAGTACCCCGGATGGCGGGCCGGGTGAACCTGAGGCCGACCTCGAGGCCGATGACCACGAAGAGCATGTCTTCCAGTGGGCCGGCGGGGGCGAACCCGGTCCAGGTGTCGGTGAGTGTGACGATTGCCGCGGCCACCATGGGGCCGAGCAGTACCGGCGCCGGGAGTCTGAGGCGTTCACCGAGCCTGATGCCGAGTAGACATATGGCGGCCAGTACCACAACCGACCGCACACCCTGCGGTTGCTGAACCCAATGGGCGAACGCAGGCCATTCGACAGAAGACGATCGCGCCGCGCCGCGGCCGCCGACTGCCATCACGATCAACGGTGCGGTGAGCGCGATCAGTCCGACCCGCAGATACTGAGCGAAGGCGACCTGTCGCGAATCGGCGCCCAGGTCGTGGGCGCACGCAATGATGCCGCCGGACCCACCGGGAACCATGCCCAGAAGAGCATCGATGATCGAGATTCTCGGGTCCCGGGCAAGCCACAAGGCCGCCAGCCCGCAGCACATGATCGTCGTGATCGTCACCGCAATGAGGGGCAGGCTCGTCGTGACCACGGCAGCCAGGGCTCGAGGGTGCAGATAACTGCCCATCAGAACGCCGACCATGGCCTGCACCGCGCGACTCGCCCGCTTCGGGAAAGGGGAGCGAACCAGGCCGGTGAGCGCTACAGCGATCCCGACGAGCATGGGCACCACCAGTTGCGGTGCGGGAATGTTCCAGATCTCTCCGAACTCGGCGAGCCAATAGCATGCGATTGTCAGCGTGGCCCATCCCAGGAAGCGGGCGGTGAGTGCCGCGACTTTGCGGCCGCGTGACTTCAGAACGGACAGGCGTGTGCCATGTGAGGGCGTTTTTCGTCGAGCGGTGCCTGTTGGTGGATCGGCGAGGGCCGGCGCGCGCACCGCGCGTGGCTCTTCCGGTCGCGAGGATCGGGTGCGGGTGTCGATAATCGCGGTGCGCGAGGCGGACCCGGAGGGTTCGTCACGGGATATGCGTGAATGGTGTTGCACGCGAGGCTCCTCGGCCGAACGGTGCGTCACTCCACTGATGCACCGTTGATTGGCGGCTCGCTATAGGAGTAGATAGGTTCCTGCGCGGTATGCGTCGGCGCCGAAACCGACGGATCACACGAACTCCAGCGCCGAATCGGAGCAGGCACGCGGAGAGAGCCGCGGATCTTGTCTTCAGAGTGACCAGCGGTATCGACCCTACACCGTTCTTACTGCTTCGCCGGTGGAGAGCAGCAGAGGTTTCCGGCGGAAATCGCGGGCCGGCTCGATCGTCGGGACAAAGTGGGCGCTGCGGCGCCGACGCGCGTTCGATCGATGTGTCGAGGGGTTGGTGGCCTGGGTTCCGTATGGGTCTCCTTTCCCTGTTCGCATAGACCTTCCCGCGGCCGGTCGGTAGTGGGTAGGGGCATACGGCCCGGACATGGGTGGCGTCGGGCCCGACATTGCGGACGGTCGGGCGATTCGTGTGATGGCCCACAGCGGTGCCGGCCCGGCCCGGAGGCAGGTGGTGTGGGTGAATTCGTCCTGCGGTGTCGGTGAGGTGGTGATCTCAGGGATCGGATCGACCAAGGCTCGGAAGGGATGACCGGCAGGGTCTGGACGGCGGTCTGCCTGTGCCGGAACCGCGGAATTCGACCGGCAATATCCTGCGGGAGTTGTTCGAACTCCTTCCGGGCCATGTGCCAAGGCAGGTCGGGCCGCCGAACGGGTGGACTCGCCATGGACCGACAGTAGACCGCGCAAATAGGTATTCCTGCTGGTCATGAGCTCGGGGAATGACCACCCCACCCGCTCGTGCCGAGCCCGATTTTGTCCCGCACACCCCGTTGCCTACACTAGACCGGTTGCTTGGGCACCCTTGTGTCCGCGTGCGACCGTGCACGGGTGGCCTGGGCGACGACGAACTCATCCGGTCGGTAACTGCCGGCCGGACCAGCCGAATTGCTGAAGGCCCACGATCGGGCGCGAACGCGCGTGTCCGGTGCTGTATGGGAACCGCAGCGAGAAAGGTGTCGAGGTCGAACCATGACCATGACCGATCCGATCGCAGACTTTCTGACACGTCTGCGCAACGCCAACTCGGCGTACCACGATCAGGTGAAGGCTCCGCATTCGAAGCTCAAGGCGAATATCGCCGAGATCCTCAAGCGTGAGGGCTACATCGCCGATTACCGCACCGAGGACGCGACCGTGGGCAAGGCCCTCGTCGTGGACCTCAAGTACGGCCCCAGCCGGGAGCGCAGCCTGCAGGGTCTGCGCCGCGTCTCCAAGCCGGGCCTGCGCGTGTACGCGAAATCCACCAACCTGCCCAAGGTCCTGGGCGGCCTCGGCGTGGCGATCATCTCCACGTCGACCGGCCTGCTCACCGACAAACAGGCGGCTCAGCAGGGTGTGGGCGGGGAAGTCCTCGCCTACGTCTGGTAAGGGAGGTACGGACGATGTCGCGTATCGGTAAGCATCCGGTTCTGGTCCCCTCGGGTGTCGAGGTGACCCTCAATGGACAAGACGTCGCGGTGAAGGGCCCCAAGGGTCAGCTGGCGCTGACCGTGGCGGAGCCGATCGCCGTGAGCAGGAACGACGACGGTGCGATCGTCGTCTCCCGCCCGGACGACGAGCGGCGCAGCCGTTCGCTGCACGGCCTGACCCGGACCCTGATCGCCAATATGATCACCGGTGTCACGCAGGGCTACGAGAAGAAGATGGAAATCTTCGGCGTCGGTTACCGTGTGCAGCAGAAGGGCAAGGACCTCGAGTTCGCCCTCGGCTACAGCCACCCGGTGCCGATCGAGGCGCCCGAGGGCATCACCTTCGCGGTGGAATCGCCCACCAAGTTCTCCGTGTCCGGGATCGACAAGCAGAAGGTCGGCCAGGTTTCGGCGGTCATCCACGGTCTGCGCAAGCCCGATCCGTACAAGGGCAAGGGCATCCGCTACGCCGGCGAGGTCGTGCGCCGCAAGGTCGGAAAGACGGGTAAGTGATCATGGCGAAGACGACAGCGAAGACGACTGCCGGCCAGGAGAAGAAGCAGGCCAAGCGCATCCCGCTGGGCAAGGACGTATCGACCCGGCGTCGGGCGGCCAAAGCGCGTCGCCACTTCCGCCTGCGCAAGAAGATCGAGGGCACGAGCGAGCGGCCGCGTCTGGTGGTGCACCGTTCCTCGCGGCACCTGCACGCGCAGCTGGTCGACGACTCGGCCGGCCACACCATCGCCGCCGCCTCCACCATCGAGGCCGATGTGCGGGCGGTGGAAGGCGACAAGACCGCCAAGGGCAAGAAGGTCGGCGAACTGCTCGCCGAGCGTGCGAAGGCCGCCGGTGTGGAGGTCGTGGTGTTCGACCGCGGTGGCCACGACTACCACGGCCGTATCGCGGCGCTGGCCGATGCCGCTCGGGAAGGCGGGTTGAAGTTCTGATGATGACCGAGACTGTGAACGGAAGGAACGTCTGATGCCGGGACGTCAGCGGCGTGACGGCGGAAGTGGACCCGCCGGACAGAACGGGAGCGCCCCCGAGGGCGGACGCGAGCGGCGGGGTCGCGACGACCGCCGGGGCGGTGATCGTCGGGACAGCGCGGCCGAGAAGAACCAGCTCGAGCGGGTTGTCGCGATCAACCGTGTATCGAAGGTCGTCAAGGGTGGTCGGCGCTTCAGCTTCACCGCCCTGGTGATCGTCGGCGACGGGAACGGCCTGGTCGGTGTCGGGTACGGCAAGGCCAAGGAAGTCCCCGCAGCCATCCAGAAGGGTGTCGAGGAAGCGCGCAAGGGCTTCTTCCGCGTCCCGATGATCGGCTCCACCATCACCCACCCGGTGCAGGGCGAGGCGGCGGCCGGTGTGGTCATGCTGCGCCCGGCCTCCCCGGGTACCGGTGTGATCGCCGGTGGTGCCGCGCGTGCCGTGCTGGAGTGCGCGGGTATCCACGACATCCTGGCCAAGTCGCTCGGTAGCGACAACGCGATCAACGTCGTGCACGCGACCGTTGCCGCGCTCAAGCAGCTGCAGCGTCCGGAAGAGGTCGCGGCCCGCCGTGGTCTGCCGCTCGAGGACGTCGCTCCCGCGGGCATGCTGCGTGCCCGTGCCGGACAAGGAGTCTGACAATGGCAGATCTCAAGGTGACCCAGATCAAGAGTTCGATCGGCGCCAAGCAGAACCAGCGCGATAGCCTCCGGACCCTGGGTCTGCGGGGTATCCGCAAATCGGTGACCCGGCCGGACACCCCGGCCAACCGTGGTCTGATCAATGCCGTGCGCCACCTCGTGACCGTTGAGGAGGTCTGACATGAGCGTTATCAAACTGCACCACCTGCGTCCGGCGCCCGGCGCCAAGACCGACCGCACCCGCGTCGGCCGTGGTGAGGGGTCCAAGGGCAAGACCGCGGGCCGCGGTACCAAGGGCACCAAGGCGCGTAAGAACGTGCCCGCCTCCTTCGAGGGTGGGCAGATGCCCATTCACATGCGACTGCCCAAGCTCAAGGGCTTCAACAACCCGTTCCGGGTGGAGTACCAGGTTGTGAATGTCGGCACAATCGCCCGGCTGTTCCCCGAGGGTGGCACCGTCGGCAAGGACGAGCTGGTGGCGGCGGGCGCGGTCCGCAAGAACCAGCTGGTGAAGGTGCTGGGCGAGGGCGAGATCTCCGTCGCCGTCCAGGTCAGCGCGGACAAGTTCTCCGGCTCCGCCAAGGAGAAGATCGCCGCGGCCGGTGGCACCGCCACCGAGTTGGTCTGACGTAAGAGTTCACCCAGCGGCTGTGTCGGCCCCCGGAAGCGGTAGCCTGCGGGGCCACATCGAAATGACGCGGCCGCAAATTCGGCACTGCGGCCGTGTGTCGGCCCCGGAGACGGTAGCTTACGTGACCACGTAGAGGTCGCGCGGCCGCAAATTCGGCGCAGCGGCACCGGACGAGTGCAGACTCGTCCGGTGCCACTGTTAGAGTTCAAGTGTTGTCTGCCAAGACCAGTCGTGGGTTCGGCGATATCCACCGGGACACCGCTGAACAATTCCATGGCATGACCATGTCGTTCGCCAGGAGGATCTGTGCTTTCCGCCTTCGTATCGGCCTTCCGGACTCCGGATTTGCGGCGGAAGATTCTCTTCACGCTGGGTCTGGTCGCGTTGTACCGCGCCGGTGCGTCGCTGCCCTCGCCCGGGGTGGACTATCGGGCAGTCCAGGAATGTGTCGACCTGGTCTCCGGTGGTGAGAACGCCGGGATCTACCAGCTGATCAACCTCTTCTCCGGTGGCGCGCTGCTGCAATTGTCGATCTTCGCGATCGGCATCATGCCCTATATCACCGCCAGCATCATCATCCAGTTGCTGACCGTTGTCATCCCTCGGTTCGAGGAACTGAAGAAGGAAGGCCAGACCGGCCAGACCAAGATGACGCAGTACACCCGGTACCTGGCGATCGCGCTGGCGATTCTGCAGGCCACGGGTCTGGTCGCGCTGGCCGCTCGCGGGCAGCTGCTGCGGGGCTGTCAGAAGGACATCCTCGCCGATACGAGCATTTTCGGAATGATCATCATCGTGGTCGTGATGACCGCGGGCGCCGCCCTGGTCATGTGGTTCGGCGAGCAGATCACCGAGCGCGGCGTCGGTAACGGTATGTCACTGCTGATCTTCTCCGGTATCGCCGCCCGCGTCGTCACCGAGGGCAAATTGATCCTGGACAGCCGCGGTGGTCTGATGTTCGGGGTGGTCTGTGTGGCCGCGCTGGCGGTCATCGTCGCGGTGATCTTCGTCGAACAGGGACAGCGCCGGATCCCGGTGCATTACGCCAAGCGTGTGGTCGGCCGTAAGATGTACGGCGGTTCGTCGACCTATCTGCCGCTGAAGGTCAACCAGGCCGGTGTGATCCCGGTGATCTTCGCGTCCTCGCTGCTGTATCTGCCGAACCTGCTCGTGCAGCTGATCGGTTCCACCAATGACCCCAACCCGAGCTGGTGGCAGGAGATAATCCAGAAGTACCTGGTCAACCCCACCAACCCGGTGTATATCGCGATCTACTTCGCTCTGATCGTGTTCTTCACCTACTTCTATGTCGCCATCACCTTCAACCCGGAGGAACGGGCCGACGAGATGAAGAAGTTCGGCGGTTTCATCCCGGGCTACCGCCCCGGTAAACCGACCGCCGACCATCTGAACTACGTACTGAGCCGGATCACCCTCCCCGGCTCGATCTACCTCGGTGCGGTGGCTGTACTGCCGAGCGTGTTCCTCGATATCGGCTCCACGGGCGGCGCGCAGAGCATGGTGTTCGGCGGTGCCGCGGTACTGATCGTCGTGAGTGTCGGACTGGACACCGTGAAGCAGATCGAAAGCCAACTGATGAATCGAAATTACGAAGGGTTCCTCAAGTGAGAGTTGTACTGCTAGGACCGCCGGGAGCGGGCAAAGGCACTCAGGCCGTCCTGCTGTCGGAGAAACTGGGGGTACCGCATATCTCGACCGGGGACCTTTTCCGCGCGAACATCGGCCAGCAGACTCCGCTGGGCCTGGAGGCGAAGAAGTACCTGGACGCCGGCGATCTGGTGCCCAGCGACGTCACCAACCGGATGGTCGAGGCCCGCGTCGCCGAACCGGACGCGGCCAACGGTTTCGTACTGGACGGCTACCCGCGCACCGTCGACCAGGCCGACGCGCTGGCGAAGATCCTGAGCGGTATGGACACCAGGCTGGACGCGGTACTGAGTTTCGATGTCGCCGAGGACACCGTGGTGGAGCGGATGCTGGCGCGTGGCCGTGCCGATGACAACGAAGAGGTCATCCGCAACCGGCTGCGGGTCTACCGCACCGAGACCGCGCCGCTGCTGGACTACTACGACGGTCTGGTCGTCACGGTCAATGGCATCGGCGAGGTCGACGAGGTCAACGAGCGCGCCCTGTCCGCGCTGAACTGCCCGAGCAGCGGAGCTTCGCGGTAGTGCGGCCCGCCGTCGCGACGGCCCCGGTTATGGAGAACTGATCCACCATGGTTTTCGGCCGCAAGGGCAAGAAGGTGGTGCCGTTCCGCACCCCCGGTGAGCTGGACGCGATGGCGGCCGCCGGGGCGATCGTGGGTCGTGCCCTGGTCGAGGTGCGCAAGGCCGCGGCGCCCGGGGTGTCGACCCTGGAACTCGACGAGGTCGCCGAGCAGACCATCCGGGACGCCGGGGCGGTGCCCTCGTTCAAGGGCTATCACGGGTTCCCCGCTTCCATCTGCGCTTCGGTCAACGACCGGGTCGTGCACGGTATCCCATCGTCCGGTGAGGTCCTCGCCGCGGGGGATCTGGTGTCCATCGACTGCGGCGCCATCCTCGACGGTTGGCACGGCGATTCGGCCTGGACGTTCGGCGTCGGCCCACTCATCGAGGCGGATCGGCTGCTCAGTGTCGCCACCGAGAAGGCGATGGAGGCCGGTATCGCGGCCATGCTGCCGGACAACCGGCTCACCGACGTCTCCCACGCCATCGAGGTGGGCACCCGGGCGGCGGAGCGGGATCACGGCCGCGACTACGGCATCGTCGACGGTTACGGCGGGCACGGTATAGGCCGCGAGATGCACTTGGACCCTTTCCTGCCGAACGAGGGGCATCCGGGCCGCGGCCCCCGCTTGGTGGTCGGTTCGGTGCTGGCCATCGAGCCGATGCTCACCCTCGGTACCACCGAGACCAAAGTGCTCGACGACGACTGGACCGTGGTGACGGCGGATGGTTCCCGCGCGGCCCACTGGGAGCACACTGTCGCGGTGACCGAGGACGGCCCGCGAATCCTCACCGTGCGGCCCGAGTAGTCCGGGAGCCCGTCGCTGCCTGTGGTGCGAACAGCCACCCGGGTCGGCGGTCCGGCACCGGGAGGGACCGGAGACCTCGATCCGCTCGCGGGGTTGTCATGACTCCAGTAGCAGTGTGACCGGTCCGTCGTTGGTCAGCGCGACACGCATATGCGCTCCGAAACGTCCGACGGCGACCGGTGCGCCGAGTTCGCGCAGGGCATCGGCGAATGTGTCGACCAGCGGTTCGGCCACCGGTCCCGGTGCGGCCGCGGACCAGGACGGACGCCTGCCCTTGCGGGTGTCGGCGTAGAGGGTGAACTGGCTGACCACCAGGATCGGCGCGCATAGGTCGGCGGCGCTGCGCTCGTCGTCGAGAATACGCAGGCGCCATAATTTGTCGGCCAAGGACGCCGCGATGGCCGCGGTATCGCCGTGGGTGACGCCGACCAGTGCCAGCAAGCCGTGCGGCGCGGCGTGTTCCGACGGATCGATGGCGGCGACGATCTCGTTATCCACCGATACCTGTGCGGAAGTCACTCGTTGCACCAGGATTCGCATGTCCTCGATCATCCTCCGCCCTGATGGTCGAGCCCGTCCGGGGCGTCGGCGTAGGCGGGCGGGTGGTCGTGGCCGTAATCGGCATGATGGCGGGTTACCGGAGCGGGGGTGGAGCCATCCCGAACCCGGCCCGCTGGAGGATCTGGAACCGGTGTCGACGGTGGCATTGCGCCGGTTCGTCCGCACCCACTCGCTCGTGCACAACCTGTCGACCGCCGTCTCGTTGCGTGCGTTCCCGCCATCAATATCGAAGGCGACCCTGTCGAGGCCCGGACGCTGGTCCGGTCGATGCTGATGGAGTTCGTCGCATTACACGGACCGGACCACACCGCAGTGGCCATTATCTGCGCCGATCCGGACAGCGAGACATGGGGATGGGCCAAATGGCTCCCGCACCTGCAGCATCCGGTGGACCGCGACGGGCTCGGCTCCCGGCGCATGATGTATCGGTCGCCGGCCGAACTCGAAACCGCCATGGCCGCCGAACTGCTCGAACGTGGTCGCTTCATGCGCAACGCACAGCCGACGGCAGGGCGGACCCATCTGCTGGTCATCATCGACGACGGATATGTCAGTGGTGCCGAGCGTATCGTCAGCGACGCGGGATTGGATTCGGGCTCCGATGCGGAAACGCCGGCAGAGGGCGTCGGTGAGGCGAAACAGCAACTCAACGCGCTGTATGGCGGCAGACGTGCCCCCGAGGTGCGCATGCTTCCGCTGCAGACCCCGCGTGAGCAGGTGCTGGAAGTCGTCCGTCGTTACGGGATCGGACTGGGGCCGACCCGTGTGGCCGTCGGTATCGGCGAGTCCGAACTGCAGCCCCTCGTTCTGGATTTCGATGCCCAGCCGCACTTCATGGCGTTCGCCGACGTCGAGTGCGGCAAGACGACACTGCTGCGCAATATCGTGATGTGTCTGGCGGAGAACTCGAACGCCGACCAAGCGCGGGTGATTCTCATCGACTACCGGCGTACCAGGCTCGGTGTCCTCGAAGGCGATCAACTGGCCGGGTATTCGACTTCTTCGCAGACCTCGGTCGCCGTGATCAAGGAGGTCGCGGCCTACTTGACACGACGGATTCCCGGCTCGGATATCACCCCGAAGCAGTTGCGTGAGCGTAGCTGGTGGAGCGGACCGGAGATCTATGTCGTCGTCGACGACTACGACATGGTGGCGGCAGGGCAGAATCTGTTGGAGCCACTGCTCGAATTCCTTCCGCAGGCACGCGATACCGGGATGCACCTGATCATCGCCCGACGCTCCGGCGGTGCGGCTCGCGCGCTGTACGACAAGGTGCTCGGCAGGATGAAGGATCTTTCGGTCGACGCGCTGCTCATGAGCGCGCCCAAGGACGAAGGAAAGTTCCTGGACGATGTCCGTGCGGCGAAGCTGCCGGCCGGCCGAGGCACCCTCATCTCTCGACACCGCAGCGAACCCGAGATGATTCAGGTGGCCTACCTGCCGCCGATCTGACCGTCCGGCCTCGCCGGTGGGGACAGGGGTGGGCCGGTCGTTTCCCGTGTCGGCGGACCCACGGTTTCGGTTGGGCCGGATATGGCCGGTGACCACGGATTCCAGCACTTCCTGGCTGCGCACCCGGGTCCCTCGGGAGGTCGCGGTGTAGACGAGGTTCTCGGTGACCGGCACCTGGACCGCGTTCCGCGCGGTGGTGAGGGAGACCTGCATCTGCTCGGCCGGTTCGGCGTGACCGGGAAGTCGGTCTCCGGCTTCAGCGGTCTGCGCGGATTTCCTCGCGGAGGTGGTCCGCGATCCGCTGATACATCGGACCGTCCGGCCATCGTACTCCCCGATTGGTCGGCCGGGTAACGGAGTGTATTCTTTCGCGCTCGGCGCGGCCCGTTATCGCTTGACAGGCGACTTCCGGGGTTTATTGTAATGAACGTACTGATCCGGTGTTGTGCGGCGATGACGGCGAGGCAACGTGGCAGGTTCGGATACTACAGTCGTAATGGCTCTCCCCGGCACACAATATGGTGCCGATCCGGTGACGCAGACTCCTGGGCCACTGCCCAACTCGGATCTACTGGTCCGGGCGGCGCGCGGACACCGCGTGGTCGGGAGTCAATTGCTCTGGTTCACCCGTGATCTGGCGGTACTACACGAACGACGGCTGGTGGGGCGCGGTGGTTCGATGGTCACCGATCCCGAACGGATCCTCGAAATCGAGCGGCGCCGAATGGAATTGGTCATGGCCATCGATGACTGGGTGATGCGCAACGTTCCCCAGAACCGTTTGGGCGCCACCCTGCACACCGAGACCATCGGTGCGGTGATCGACCGGTTGGCCGAGGCCTCGGTCCGCGCCCATCACGCGCTGATGACCCTGGTCTCGGACGACGAGCTGCTGCACGGCGCCTGGCATCACCTGGCCGAACTGACCGATGCCTACGACGACCTGGTCCGGGAGGTCATGGCGGGGCGCCGCCGGCTCCCGGAGTGGTGAGGTCCCGGTCCGGCGGTGGACCTCGACGGTCGGGCTACTGCTGGAAGCGCCGGTGGTCGGTCGCGAAATCGTCGGCCACGGTGGCGGCCAGCTCGACGTAGGCGCGTTTGGTGTCCTTGTGCAGCCGATGCAGGTCGATCTCCGCGCCCTCGGACAGATGCGTATCGAAGGGGATGATGTGCACCGCTCGACAGCGGGTGAGGAAGTACTCCCGCAACTGCTGAATACCCACGTTGGGTGAACCGTCCCGTGGGCAGTTGATCACCACCACGGCATTGCGCACCAGATGGTCGTGACCGTGCAACGACAGCCAGTCCAGGGTGGCCGCCGCGCTGCGGGCACCATCGATGGCCGGGGAGGAGATCAGCACCAGCGAATGCGCCAGGTCGAGCACACCGGTCATGGCCGAATGCATCAGGCCGGTGCCGCAGTCGGTGAGGATGATGTTGTAGAACCGTTGCAGAATCCGGGCGACCGCGCGGTATTCGGCCTCGTTGAACGCCTCCGACGCGGCCGGATCACGTTCGCTGGCAAGCACTTCCAGTCGGCTGGAGGACTGCGAGGTGTGGCGGCGCACATCCGAGTAGCGCTGGATCGCCGGATCCAGCAGCAGATCGCGCACCGTGGACCGGGTCTGCAGCGGCACCCGCTGCGACAGCGTGCCGAAATCGGGATTGGCGTCGACGGCGATGACCCGATCGCCGCGAATCGAGGAGAAGGTCGAGCCGAGACCCATCGTGGTGGTCGTCTTGCCGACACCACCCTTCAGGGAGAGCACCGCGATGCGGTAGTCGCCGCGCACCGGCTGCCGGATACGGGCCACCAACTCCTGCAACCGCCGCTCCTCGGCGGACATACCCGGGTTGATCGCGCCCCGGGAGACGTGATGCACGGCTTTGCGCCACCCGGAACCGGGTGCGCGTTTGGCGCGCCGCAACGGCACGTCGTCCAGTGACGAGCCCGGCCCACCGGGTACCGGGCCGCCGGGACCGTTCTGGTTCGGCCAGTATCCCGGCTGCCCCTGCGGAGGCCCCTGCCACTGACCGCCGTGGGGCGGGGGCGCGGGTTGGTTCCACTGCTGGTTCGGGGGCGGTTGATAACCCTGAACGGGTGGGCCGCTGTCGGCCATCGGCGCCGGATGGTTCGGCCCCGGCTGGGGCGCGGGCCACTGCCGATACGGGTCGGGTACCTGGTGGAAGAAGCCCGACGTCCGCGGATCCGGTCCGGGTGCCTGGGCGTAGGGACCGGAGGCGTAGGGAGTCGGTCCATAGGCCTGGGGAGCTGGTCCGGGGGGATAGGGAGTGGGTCCGGGGGCCTGGGGGACGGGTCCGGAGGCGTAAGGACCGGGTCCGGGCGCATATGGGGCCGGACCGGGGGCATAAGGAGCAGGCCCGGGCGTCGGGGAAGCGGGATATACGGGACCGGGAGCCTGGGGAGCGGGTCCCGGTGCGGCCGGACCGGGCGGGGTCCGGGTGCCGGGAGCGGGGGCGATGCCGGGGCCGTTCGACGGCCCGTAACCGCTTTGCGGTGCGATATCCGAGGGACCGGCGGGCGAGGTGGTCTCGTACGGTCGGTCCGTCGGTGTGGTGGTTCCTCGGTTGTGCGGGGTCGGTTCGGGGAATCCCATCGGAGACCGGCCGCCGTGGGAAGCGCCGGTCGCCGAGTGGTCGGCGTTCGGCGGGAGGGGACCGTCGGGGTGGCCGTGACCGGAGAACGACGCCTCATCCGTTCGCGTGACGGGACCCGCGTCCGGGGTGCGGGAACCCGCCTGTTCCGGGGCCTCCGGGCCGTCGGCTCGCGTGGGAGACTCCGCGGCGCTGGAGGCGGCCGGCAGGTCCGGTAGGCGCTGCAGGGGCTGCTGCACCACCGTGGGTTCGGCCGGGCGGCGGTCGGAAGGTTCGGGGACGGGCGATCGAGCCGGTTCGGGCGTCGGTGCGTACGCGGGATCTGCGCCCGCCGTCTCACCGGCCTGCCGGAAATCGCTCGGCGGCGCGTCCGGCAGCGGCGGTGGGGGTGGCAGGTACGGACGGTTGTCCTCCTGCTGTGCCGTGGTGGGCGGAATATCCGGCGGTGCCTGCCCCGGGGCGTTCTGTACCGGCCGAGCCGGCTCGGCCGCGGCGTTCTGCGCGGAATCGGGCGGGGAACCGTACTGGTTCGGGTCGACGGGGGGACGGTCGCCGATCGGCCGGAAACCGTCGGACGGGGGGCCCGGCCGCCGGGTCGGCAGATCCGGGAGGTCCGGCTGTGGTGCGCTCCACTGTCCGGCTCCCGGCCCCGTATCGGTACCGGACTGCGCGTTCGGGCCGCCCTGGTACTGCTGCACGGCTTCGGGTGCGAACCCGGACTGCTCGCCCTGCGGGGGCGGTGCCGACTGCCATGGGCCCGGCGATGCGGGCTGCTGTTCGCTCGGCCGGCCGGTGCCGCCCGGCATATGATCCGCCGGATCCGGCTCGACGCCCTGCGGTCGTTCGGGGGCCGCATCGGATCGGGGGGACCACTCGTCCCACGTGGCCGCGGCCCGGCGGGCAGGGCTGTTCGCACGATTCGGCAGCAGTTCGCCGACCCGCTCCTCCAGTGACTGTTGGTCGCTCTTGTTGCGGCGCCGCAGGAGGCGGCGTTTGTCCCGCCGGCCGCCGCCCTCGGAATCATCGTCCGAGCCACGGTTGAAGAAGCCACGTCTGGGTGGAGGAGAGTCGGGAATGTAGTCGTCCTGGGGGAGGTTCTGGACAGGGGCTTCGTAGCCGACGTGGGAGCTGTCGCCACTGGGGTTGGCGTCACCCTCGGACAACCATGGTGGCAGCATGGGGAGGCCGTCGTTACTGCGGCTCAACGCGTCCCCTCCTGTTGTGCTCAACCCTCGGACAGCCGCCAGTTTACGCGAATGTCTCGTTGTCCCCGGGGGCGGGAGTCGTCGGGAGTCGGTGTGGAAACGGGACGTTCGATTATCCGGGTGACCCGTTTTTGCCCGATTCGATACCTGCCGGTAAGCTGGTCAGGCGGTGCATCCATGCGCCGCCTGTTTGCGTGCGATCGGCGGTTTCGACGCTGCGGTTCGGTCCACTCGAACAGTACAGGGCAGTCAAACCAGGTTGCAGTGTAACCGGGATCGCGGAGGACATGGCGAAGAAAGACGGGGCCATCGAGGTCGAGGGTCGGGTTGTCGAGCCGTTGCCGAATGCGATGTTCCGTATCGAGCTCGAGAACGGACACAAGGTTCTCGCGCACATCAGCGGCAAGATGCGGCAGCACTACATTCGCATCCTGCCGGAGGACCGCGTGGTCGTCGAGCTCTCGCCCTACGACCTGTCCCGCGGACGCATCGTGTACCGCTACAAGTGATCGGGTCGGCAGGCTCGCCCGTATAGGAACTTCCCCGGTCGTACCGACCGGGGACAACTGTGTTCGTACCCCGGTACGGACCACAACCAGAGATTGGACGGACGTGAAGGTTCAGCCGAGCGTCAAGAAGATCTGCGATAAGTGCAAGGTGATCCGCCGCAACGGCCGGGTCATGGTGATCTGCGAGAACCTGCGGCACAAGCAGCGTCAGGGCTGACACCACTGCCGAGCACCGAACGCGGTTCGGAATGGCGACAACACGAGTAAGCCTCCCTGCGCCGGCCGCACACTGAGGATTTCGGGTCAGCCCGAAGGTGTGTGAGCCCACCCCCCGGAACGGAGGCCGGGGCCCCATCGGACGAGGGGACGGACAGGGAGCAGACCTCCGCAACAGTGAAGGAACTGCCACATGGCACGTCTGATGGGCGTCGATCTCCCGCGCGAAAAGCGCATGGAGATCGCGCTGACCTACATCTACGGCATCGGCCGTACCCGCGCCGCGGAGATCCTGGACGCGACCGGCGTGAGCCCGGATCTGCGCTCGAAGGATCTGTCCGACGACGATCTGACCAAGCTGCGCGATTACATCGAGGCCTCGGAATTCAAGGTCGAGGGTGACCTGCGCCGCGAGGTGCAGGCCGATATCCGCCGCAAGATCGAGATCGGCTGCTACCAGGGTCTGCGCCACCGTCGTGGCCTGCCCGTGCGCGGCCAGCGCACCAAGACCAACGCGCGTACCCGCAAGGGCCCCAAGCGCACCGTCGCCGGCAAGAAGAAGTAGGGGATAACCGATGCCTCCCAAGTCCAGGGCCTCCGGCCCCAAGAAGACCCAGAAGTCGCGCCGCAGGGAGAAGAAGAACGTTCCCCACGGCCACGCGCACATCAAGAGCACGTTCAACAACACGATCGTGTCCATCACCGACCCGTCCGGCAACGTCATCTCCTGGGCGTCCTCCGGCCATGTCGGCTTCAAGGGCTCGCGCAAGTCGACCCCGTTCGCCGCGCAGCTGGCCGCCGAGAACGCGGCCCGCAAGGCGCAGGAGAACGGCGTGAAGAAGGTCGACGTGTTCGTCAAGGGCCCCGGTTCGGGCCGCGAAACCGCGATCCGCTCGCTCCAGGCCGCGGGCCTGGAGGTCGGCACGATCTCCGATGTCACCCCGCAGCCGCACAACGGCTGCCGTCCGCCCAAGCGGCGTCGCGTCTAGCGGGAAGGAAGGTAGAGCACAATGGCCCGTTACACCGGACCCATCACCCGCAAGTCGCGTCGCCTGCGCGTCGACCTGGTCGGCGGTGACCAGGCGTTCGAGCGTCGCCCCTACCCGCCCGGCCAGCACGGCCGCGCGCGGATCAAGGAGAGCGAGTACCTGCTCCAGCTGCAGGAGAAGCAGAAGGCCCGCTTCTCCTACGGCGTCATGGAGAAGCAGTTCCGTCGCTACTACGAGGAAGCCAACCGGCAGAAGGGCAAGACCGGCGACAACCTGCTGCGCCTGCTCGAGACCCGGCTGGACAACGTGGTGTACCGCGCCGGCCTGGCGCGCACCCGCCGGCAGGCCCGCCAGCTGGTGAGCCACGGCCACTTCCTGGTGAACAACAAGAAGGTGGACGTTCCGTCCTACCGCGTGAGCCAGTACGACATCATCGATGTCAAGGAGAAGTCGCTGGGCACGCTGCCGTTCCAGGTGGCCCGCGAGACCCTGGGCGACCGCCCGGTGCCCGGCTGGCTCCAGGTCATCCCCGGGCGGCTGCGGATCCTGGTCCACCAGGAACCGGAGCGCGCTCAGATCGATGTGCCGCTGCAGGAACAGCTGATCGTCGAGTACTACTCGAAGTAATCGGCTGTGCCGCTGGTGCGTGACCATCGGCCCGGATGGTCACGCACAACCCCTAGACGAGGCGTCAAATAGCGGGCGCCCATAAAGGAGGATGATCCACATGCTGATTTCCCAGCGTCCGACGCTGACCGAAGAGGTCATCGCCGAGAACCGCTCGAAGTTCACCATCGAACCCCTCGAGCCCGGTTTCGGTTACACCCTCGGCAATTCGCTGCGGCGCACCCTGCTGTCCTCGATCCCGGGGGCCGCGGTGACCAGCATCCGCATCGACGGTGTCCTGCACGAGTTCACCACCGTGCCCGGCGTGAAGGAGGATGTCACCGACATCATCCTGAACCTCAAGGGCCTGGTCGTGTCCTCGGAGGAGGACGAGCCGGTCACCATGTACCTGCGCAAGCAGGGCCCGGGGACCGTTACCGCCGACGATATCGTGCCGCCGGCCGGTGTCGTGGTGCACAACCCGGATATGCACATCGCCACCCTGAACGACAAGGGCAAGCTCGAGATCGAGCTCGTCGTCGAACGCGGTCGCGGTTACGTCCCGGCGGTGCAGAACAAGGCCGCCGGCGCGGAAATCGGCCGGATCCCGGTGGATTCGATCTACTCCCCGGTGCTCAAGGTGACCTACAAGGTGGAGGCCACCCGTGTCGAGCAGCGCACCGACTTCGACCGGCTCATCCTGGACGTGGAGACCAAGAACTCCATCAGCGCGCGGGACGCGCTCGCCTCGGCGGGCAAGACCCTGGTCGAGCTGTTCGGCCTGGCCCGTGAACTGAACGTCGAGGCCGAGGGCATCGAGATCGGCCCGTCGCCGGCCGAGGCGGACCACATCGCCTCCTTCGGTCTGCCGATCGAGGACCTGGATCTGACCGTGCGGTCCTACAACTGCCTCAAGCGCGAGGGTGTGCACACCGTCGGCGAGCTGGTTGCCCGGACCGAATCGGATCTGCTGGACATCCGCAACTTCGGTCAGAAGTCCATCGACGAGGTCAAGGTCAAGCTGCACGCGCTCGGCCTCTCGCTCAAGGACAGCCCGGCGTCGTTCGACCCGTCCAGCGTGGTCGGCTACGACGCGAGCACCGGAACCTGGTCGGACAGCGGCACTTTCAGTGACAACGACGGCGGCGAGCAGGACTACGCCGAAACCGAACAGCTCTAGGCCACCGGGGTAGGCGCCCCGGAAGCGGCCTCATACAAGGAGATTCAACAATGCCCAAGCCCAAGAAGGGTGCCCGCTTCGGCGGGTCGGCGTCGCACCAGAAGGCGATCTTCGCCAATCTGGCCACGGCGCTCTTCGAGCACGGTCGGATCACGACCACCGAGGCCAAGGCCAAGGCGCTGCGCCCCTACGCCGAGAAGCTGGTCACCAAGGCCAAGGCCGGTACCCTGGCCGACCGCCGCGAGGTGCTCAAGGTGATCCGGAACAAGGACGTCGTGCACGATCTCTTCGCCGAGATCGGTCCGTCGTTCGAGGGCCGCGAGGGCGGCTACACCCGGATCATCAAGACCCTGCCGCGTAAAGGTGACAACGCCCCGATGGCGATCATCGAGCTGGTCCGGGAGAAGACCGTGACCAACGAGGCCGATCGCGCCCGTCGGGTCGCCGCGTCGCAGAAGACCGAGGCCCCCGCCGCCGAGACCGCTGAGGAGAAGTCCGAGGCGACCGAGGCCCCGGCCACGGAGGACGCCGAGGCCACAGAGGAAAAGGCCACCGAGGAAAAGGCCGACGACAAGGCGTGAAAAACGTTGGCCGCCTCTCGGGTGGCCGACGCGCGTGAGCGCCGGCTCCGGTGTCCGGACCGGCGCGTACGCCGCGGATCGTGAGACGAGCCCGCTGCCCGATCAGGGTGGGCGGGCTCGTCCGGTTTCGGGAGGAGTTGTCTGGTGAGCGTGCACGAACCGGCCGCAACACGGCCGCCGGACTTCACGGGTGCGTCCGCTACGGGGACCGGGATGAGTGCAGCCGGTCCGTCGGGAGCGGCGGCCGAGCGCGCCACCCGGCGGATTCGGCTGGATATCGGCTATGACGGCACCGATTTCCAGGGGTGGGCCCACCAACCCGGCCACCGCACCGTGCAAGGCGTTTTGGAGGAATCGCTGGGCAAGGTGCTGCGTGAACCGGTGCGGTTGACCGTCGCGGGACGCACGGACGCGGGCGTACACGCCGAGGGGCAGGTCGCGCATTTCGACACCACCGCCGATATCGATCCGGACGCGCTGATCCATCGGATGGCGAAGTTCCTGCCCAAGGACGTGCGAATCACCGGAATCGGCCCGGTGTCCGTCGAATTCGACGCTCGTTTCTCGGCCATCCGCCGCCACTACGTGTACCGCCTCACCACCGCTCCCTACGGTCCCGACCCGCTGTCGGCCCGTTGCGTCGTCGGCTGTCGGGAGGTCGATCTGGACGCCATGCGCACGGCCTCGCGAAATCTGTTGGGTCTGCACGATTTCGCCGCGTTCTGCCGCCGTCGCGAGGGCGCCACCACCATTCGGGAACTTCAGCGCTACGACTGGGTGCGCGACGGGCACCGACTGGACGCCTATGTGAGCGCGGACGCGTTCTGCTGGTCGATGGTGCGCAGTCTGGTGGGTGCGGTGCTCGTGGTGGGGCAGGGCCGTCGTTCCCCGGAATGGGTGGCGGGGCTGCTCGCCCAGCGGCAGCGGTCGAGTTCGGTGACGGTCGCGCCGGCGCACGGTCTCAGCCTGATCGCCGTGGACTATCCGGCCGAATCCGGACTGGCCGCGCGGAATGCGCAAACCCGGGAGACGCGTTCGGTGGGCGCGGTCGCGGACGGTTGTTGCGGAGGTTCGGGCGATCCGGAGTAGCCCGCGCGTGCAGCACGTCCGCGCACAGCGGCGGCGATAGGGTCGGGACCGACCGGAACAGTTCACCGACGACGAAGGTTGGGGCAGATATGACGATTGATTTCGGACGCTACGGAGTTTGGCGGTACTACAAGCTGTTCACCCCCGAGGCGGCCGCCGAGTTGGAGCAACTCGGATACGGTGCGCTCTGGCTCGGCGGTTCTCCGCCGTCGGATCTGCCGGTGGTGGAAGACCTGCTGGCCGCCACCGAAAACCTGAAGGTCGCCACCAGCATCGTCAATATCTGGACCTGTCCCGCCGGTGAGGTGGCCGAGTCCTTCCACCGCATCGAAGAACGCTTCCCCGGCCGTTTCCTGCTGGGTATCGGTGTCGGCCATCCCGAGGCCAACGCGCCCTACCGCTCCCCGTACGAAGCGCTGGTCGAATACCTCGACGAATTGGACGAGGCCCGTGTCCCGGTGGCGAGCCGCGCCCTGGCCGCGCTCGGTCCGAAGGTGCTGAAACTGGCGGCCGACCGCACGGCCGGCGCCCTGCCCTATCTGACCACTCCCGAACACACCGCACGGGCCCGTGAGATCGTCGGCGACGCTCTGCTCGTGCCCGAACAGAAGCTGGTCCTGGACAGCGATCCCGAGCGGGCGCGGGAAACGGGCCGCAAGGTCGTCGGGATGTACCTCGGCCTGCGCAACTACACGAATAATCTGCGCCGTCTCGGCTTCACCGACGCCGATATCGCCAAACCCGGCAGCGACCGCCTGTTGGATGCGCTCGCCGTGCACGGCACGGCCGATCGGGTCGCCGGGCAGGTGCGTGCCCATATCGAGGCGGGCGCGGATCATCTCGCTCTGCAGCCCTTGGACGAAGATTACCTGGCCACGCTGCGCGCCTTGGCGTCCTTGCTTACTCGGAAAGCCTGACCGCGAAGGGTGCCCCGGGACGCTCTCGGGAGCGTTGGGTCGGTTGGGGTCGGTCGGACCAGGACCAGCGGGAGCAGGGTATGAGCGGCAAGGGTGGCTGCGGTGTGGATGGGCAGCCCTGGAAGGTGTGGTCACGGTCCGCTCCACATAATGCGCCTCGGGCTGCGACCGCCTTTTGGGGTGCCGGTGGCAGATTTCGCCCTACGTCGATGATATTTCCAGGCTCTGGCCGATTGTTCTTTTCTGGTAACTCCGCGATGTTGCGCCAATGAGTTGTTCCGAGTAATCTGCGGCGCGCAGCCCTTGTTTGGCGGCGTAACAGCGTACTGCCCTGCCGCTTCTAGGAGCTGGATGATATGAAACCGTCGGACTTTCCGAGGGATGCTCGGTTTCGAACGCCAGGTTCTGCCTTCGTCGAGGACGGTGTGGCGCATGTGCGCTGTTACCGCGACGTTCGTCGCATGATGTTGGACGGCGCTGAAGAGCGGGAGTTTTCGCGGGATGCGTCGTATTGGGCGCCTGCCGGAGAGCGGGTGCATGCGACCTGGTCCTTTGTGTGGGGGACGGGGAAGCGGCGGGCCGATGGTTCGCCTGGACGCTATCAAGTGCTGCGCGATATCATCGAGCCCTATTTCCACAAAGGCGCCGTCGAGCGGCTGGGATCGGCGATATGGGGCCATGCCCAGGGATTGGTCCACGCGATTATCGACAAGGGTACCGGCGAGGTGAATATCGCGACCGAGCTGGCATACCCGTTGGCGCTCGCCACGAATTGCTCGCTGGTGGGTATTCCCGCCGAACACCGGGAATGGCTGAGCGATCAGCTCTATACGGTTATCCGGACACCGCGTGGGGGTTTGGGTGAGCGCGAGCCCGAAGAGGTCGAGGCATATCTGTGGGAGCTGATCCGGCATCGCGCGGCGCATCCGGGCGACGGGCTGCTCGACGATTTGGTCACGGCGTGGCGCGCGGACGTGATAACCGATATCGAACTGCTCGGCACCGTGTGGAGCCTGTCCCAGTCTGCGGTCGAAGACGCGGGAACCAACACTGCGAACGCGTTCGCCCTGCTGGGGGAGTTCGATCTGCTCGGCGAGACACGGAAGAAGATGCACGACGATACCTGGTTGCACTGGGCCGGCGAGGAGGTGCTCCGGTTCGGCACGCCCTTTCCGGCCAGGCCGGCCGTCACGGTCACCGATATTGTGCTCGACGGTGGTGTGCGTATTCCTGCTCGGACACCGGTGCGGCTGTGGCTCAGTGCCGCCAACCGCGATCCGGCGGTCAACGGCGGCAACCGCCAGGCGAGCGACCCCGATGTCTTCGATGTGACGAGATCACCGAACCGCCACCTCGGCTTCGGGGTTGGACCACGCATGTGCATCGCGGCCCTGCTCGCCAGGCTGCAGACTCGGATCGCGTTGCGCACCGTGCTATCTCACCTGCCGGACTTGCGGCCGGACCTCGAACGCCCGTTCGAGCGACACGCCGGCATTACCGACGGCGTGCTGCAAGCTCATTTCCGATTCGACCAGCGCGGAGCAGAAGGATGACGTCACGGAGCCTGGTCGTGGTGACCGGCGTGAACATGCGTGTGGCGGCGCGAACATTCACCAAGACCGATACCGAGGATACCGTCACCTTCGAGGGGCTCGGATACAAGCTCAACGCAGCAGCGGGTGCGGCGGTCGAACTCGCCAAGCGCGGCCACCTGGTACACATGATGGGCAGCCATGAGCACCACCTTCGACTCATCCAGAAATATCTCATGCCCGCCGGCTCCCGCTATGACCTCGTGGACCTACTCGATACCGACGCCGTAGCCGAGTTCGCCGAGGAGGTCGGCCAAATCGCTCGGCGTGAGGACATTTCCGTGCATCTGGTGCATTATGCGGGGATCTCCGAGTCCACCGTTCCCATGCCGCGAGGGACGATTTTCCTGGACCCCTGGGAGACGCCGGCGAAGGCGATTCCCGAGATCGTGGGCAGCAATACCGTGACCTGGCTCAACCTCTTGCAGGCGATGCGCCCGATGTTCCGGCGCCAGGAACGCAGCAAGGTGGTGTTGATCTCGGCCGTCGCCGCTACCCGCACCGGCCGGCTACACGGGTTGGACGCGATCCAGAAGGCCGCGGCGCATGCGATGGCCCGCACGCTGGCTCTGGACCTCACGAAAGAGAACATCTTCGTGACCGAGGTGATGCCGGGGTTGACCGACACCGGCTTCTACGACGCCGATGCCACCTTGGAAGCGGTGACCCTGGCCGCCCGGGAATACGGATATGACTATACAGAGGAGACGTTCCCATTGTTCTCGTCCCGCAAGGTGGGTGAGGCGGTCGGTTTCGCGATCGATATCGACGCGCATGTCCGGGAGATATCGCTGATTCCTTACGGCCAGTGGCCGCATCTCGGGGCGTGAACGGCGATGGCGGAGACTGCACGTGCCGCGGTGCTCGTCGAGCCCGGCCACATTCGACTGGACCGTATCGGCCTACCCGCGATCGGTGCCGATGACGCACTGATACGGGTGGAGGCCTGCGGAATATGCGGCACCGACTGGGAACAATACAACGGCGAATACCGTCCGGTGTTCCCGGTGATCCTCGGGCACGAGCCGCTGGGGATAATCGCCGAAATCGGTGACGGCGCGCGGCGGCGCTGGCAGGTCGATGTCGGTGATCGTGTGGCGGTATACCCGCGCTTCGGCTGCGGTCATTGTGCACACTGCATGCGTGAGGACTTTCGCCACTGCCCTGAGGTCGGAATCTACGGATTCTCCACTACCGACCGTGCGCCCGGGTTGTGGGGCGGCTACGCGGACTATATGTATCTCTCGCCGGGGTCGAAACTGCGAAAGATGCCCCGCCATATCCCGGCGGAGGTGGCGGTCCAGTTCAATCCGCTCGGCGCGGGTTTCGCGTGGGCCGTGAATACCCCCGTGACAGCAGTCGGGGATGATGTGGTCGTCCTCGGCTGCGGACAACGTGGACTGGCGTCCGTACTCGCGGCGCGGGAAGCCGGCGCCCGACGGGTGATCGTGACCGGGCTGGCGCGGGACGCCGACAAACTGACGCTCGCCCGAGAATTCGGCGCCGATGCCACGATCAATATCGAGGCCGAAGATCCGGTGGCCGTAGTTCGCGACCTCACCGCCGGCGTCGGCGCGCGGGTTGTCGTCGACACGACACCCCGGGCGGCGGAATCGGTCACCGATGCGATCGATATGGCGGCCCAAGGCGGGATTGTCGTACTGGCAGGCCTCAAGGGGGTACGCACGGTGCCGGGATTGTTCAGCGACCGGATCATCACCAAGGAGTTGACGATCAAGGGGGTGCTCGGGGTCGACTACACCTCGCTCGAGCAGGCAGTGCGGTTGATCGAGTCGGGTAGGTATCCGCTCCATCGGCTCCATACACACAGCTTCGACATCGGCGAGGTAACACAAGCCCTGGAAACCCTTGCCCGTGGCGAGGCCATTCATCTTGCGATCATGCCGGGGACAGCGCAGTGATATCGCGACCCTACTGGTGGATCCGGTGATGATCGGCCCCAATGGCGGTGTGGGCACCCAGCGGTAGTAGTGACGGGTTTCTCTCTTCAGAAGCGCAGGTCCAGTGAACGGGGCTGCGCGGCGGCCGGCCGTTCGGCCCGCCTGGGTGCACAGGTCGGCCGGCCGGATCCGTTCGGCTTCGGCGCGGCGGATCGGTTCCTCGGTGGCCGGCGCTCGCTACCGCCCGATTCGGCCTGATCCGACCAACACAACCCACGCAAGGTGTCTCAGGAGCGGACCAGCCGCGCGATGGCGTCGGTGGCCTCCTTGAGCTTGGCCTCGGCCTCCGGACCGCCGGCTATCGCCGCGTCCACCACGCAGTGGCCGATATGGTCCTCGAGCAGTCCCATGGCCACCGCTTGCAGTGCCTTGGTCATGGCGGAGACCTGGGTCAGGATGTCGATACAGTACTTCTCCTCCTCGACCATGCGCTGCAGGCCGCGGGCCTGGCCCTCGATGCGGCGCAGTCGTTTGAGGTAGTCGTCCTTGGCGGTGATGTACCCGTGGCCGGTGTGGTGGTGGGGCGACTCGATGGGGGTGGTCTCGGACGTGGCCGCTTCGCGATTCTCGGCATCGTGTCTCACCGTGGTCTCCTCTGTGCCGGTCCGAGTACTGATCGATACCCCCTCAGGGTACATTTGCCTGTTTACTTTGTCAGGTGAGCGAGCCCGCCGAGCGCCACACCGGAGGCTGGCGAGACCCCGAAGTGCACCCTACGGTGCGCGCCGCGCCGCCCGACGCGGGAGAATCGCGCCATGATTACACAAGCCCGACCCGCATTGGCCGTCATCGGCGGCAGCGGTTTCTATGATTTCTTCGACGACGCGACGGAGACGGTTCGAGTCGACACCCCCTACGGCGACCCGAGCGCCCCCATCACGGTCGGCACCGTGGAGGGGCGCGCGGTCGCCTTCCTGCCGCGGCACGGCACCCGGCACGAATACTCGCCGCACACCGTGCCGTACCAGGCGAATATGTGGGCACTGCGGTCCCTCGGGGTGCGCCGGATCCTCGCACCGTGCGCGGTGGGCAGCCTGCGCCCGGACTGGGGGCCGGGCACCGTGGTGGTGCCGGACCAGTTGGTCGACCGGACATCCGGGCGTACGCAGACCTTCTTCGACCGCGGCGGTATCCACGTCTCCTTCGCCGACCCCTACTGCGCGGAACTGCGCGGTATCACGGCGAAATCCGCCACCGAGGAAATGCCGGTGCGTTCGGCGGCCACCATGGTGGTGGTGCAGGGGCCGCGCTTCTCCAGCAGGGCCGAGAGCCGATGGTTCGCCGGACAGGGCTGGGACCTGGTGAATATGACCGGTCACCCGGAGGCGGTGCTCGCCCGGGAACTGGAAATGTGTTACGCCGCGGTGGCTCTGGTGACCGATCTGGACGCCGGCGTCGCAGAGGGCGAGGGCGTGCGCGCCGTGGATGTGTTCGCCGAATTCGAGCGAAATATCGTACCGTTCAAGGCACTGATCCGCCGGGCCGTCGCGGCCGTCGGCGATACCGAGACCTGCGATGACTGTCGAGTACACGCGGGGGTGTCACTGCCGTTCGAACTGCCCTGACCCGGTCGGGGTTAGGCTCGTGCGGTGGATACACCGCTGCGACTCGAGGTCATCGTGGCCAGCACCCGGCCGGGGCGGTTCGCGCCGGTGGTCGCCGACTGGTTCCTGCGCACCGCCCGCGCCCGTGCCGAGTTCGATATCGGCGTGCTGGACCTCGTCGAAATCCCGCTGCCCGTCGACCTCACCGAAACCTCCGAAGTGGTATGGTTCCGGGAACGGCTCGCCGCGGCCGACGCCTTCGTGGCGGTGACCTCCGAGTACAACCACGGCTATCCGGCCTCCCTGAAAACCGCGCTGGACAGCGCCAAACACGAATGGCGGGCCAAACCGATCGGGTTCGTCTCCTACGGCGGAATGTCCGGCGGGCTGCGGGCCGTCGAACAGCTGCGGCAGGTGGTGGCGGAAATCCATATGGTCTCGGTCCGCGAATCGGTGAGCTTCCATCGGGCGAAGAAGCAGTTCGACGCGGAAGGGAACACCGGCGACGGGGCGGCCATCGATGGCGCCGAACGGATGCTGGGGCAGCTCGCCTGGTGGGGGCGGGTGCTGCGGGAGGCCCGCGCAACCGACCCCTATCCGGGCTGAACCACCACCGGACCGTTCGGCCGAATCGCCGGCGTCGGCACCGGCTGCTCCGTCGGGCTACCGAGGCGCGGGCACGTGGCCGCGCGGATGACCGATATAGGTGGCCTCGCGTGGGATCGACACCAGGTTCAGGTCCACGCGCGCGGTGCCGGTCCGCAGGATCACATGGTTGCCGATGGCGCCCGGCTGCTGGAACGACAGATCCGGTGGGGTCCCGGGCCATCCCATCGGATCGCCGCTCACGAAAATGGTGGTGATACCCGCGTGCGGGGCGGGTCCGATGACGCCGTCCACCACGGTCGCGGTGTATCCGGCATCGGACTGGTGGGTTTCCACGGCGATACTCAACCGCTTCCAGCTGCCGATGGTTTCCACCAGTTGCGCCCAGGAGTGTGGACGATCGGTGCGGATCAGGATCCGTTCCCCCACCGCCAGCGCCCGGAACACCAGCTGCTGCGCGAAGTAGAGCTCACCCGCCACATACACCGAGGCGATACCGGCACCGATGATCCGCACCGCGACACCGTTGCCCTGCTCGTCGGAGCCGATCAGCTGACCACAGCCCGCCGACGGCAGCTGGAGCGCGTCGATGGCCTCGACCGGGTACTCCGCCATCGGGATGACCTCCTCCAGCCCCGGCAGGGCGAGCGGCAGATGCGCGAGCAGGGCGTCACGGTGCCGGCCGTTCATCGACACCATTCCCGGAATTTTCCGGTCCTCGGGCAGTTCCCGGGCGGTGAGGCGCCACGCCGCACCGATATTCACCGTGTCCGCCGAATGGCCCGGCCGTAGCCGGACGGCCACCGTGGTTCCCTGCGACACGGGCACCCACAGTTGCGACAGCGCCTCCGAATCCAGGTGTTTCGGATCGAGCGCGTCGCCGATGTTCACGCAGTTGCCGAGTTCGGCATAACGCCAGCGGTGGGTGAGCTCGCGGGGGTTGTTGTCCTGGATGACCTGGAAAACCGCTCGCCGGATCTCCGGGGCGGTCAGGATACGGGCGGTGCAGTCGGCGTCCTCCAGCGTGCGCATGATGCGCTGGGTCGCGATGGTCACCGCCCGCGCCGCGCCCTCGTCGCCGCCGCCGCGGCGCTGCGTCGCCCCGGCACAGGCGACCGCGTCGAACGCGATGGCCAGCCACACCGTGCGGTGTGCGGTGGCCGGCAGCGGACCGAGCAGCGATTCGTAGATCGCGCCCGCCGGGGTGCCGGAACGGCTGCGATGCCCGTGACTGATGATGTCGATCCCGCTGAGCAGGATGTCGTGCTGGGTGAGGCAGCGCGCCAGCTGGGCCAATGGCAGCAGATGCGAGGCGTGCACGGTGGAGCGGCCGAGCCTGGTCAGCCCGCCCTTGGGTGCGAGCACCTCGATCACCGAGACGACCCGGCTGCCGTCCCGGAACAGGCCCAGCGACCGGCCGTCCGGCCCGCGGAAGTCGTCGGTGTCGCCGATGCCGTAGTCGGTCCGGCTCAGGTACGCCCACCCGGTGTCGAGCCAGTCCAGTAGGACGCGCCGCCCGACCGGGATCAACGGAAGCGCCGCCACCACGACGGCGGCGGTGAGCGCGGGCCACGGCCCGAGACCCACCATCAGGGCCACCACGCCCGCCACGAGTCCGATGAGCTGTGCGACCAGCAGATTGCGCATCGAAATACGCCCGAAAAGTTTGCCGGGCCCCGCCACGGCCAGATCGGCCATCCATATCCCCCATGTACCGGTGTCGGCCGATCGGGTGGCCGAGCTGAACTGGATCTGTCGAAACTGTACTGTGTTCGACGAACGCGAGCACTGTTCGGGGGATAAAAGATGCCTTCTAAGCCCACTACTCGGTGGCAGGTCAGCGGTTACCGCTTTCTGGTGCGTCGGATGGAGCATGCTCTGGTGCGCCGGGATGTGCGCATGCTGCACGATCCAATGCGCTCGCAATCCCGCGCCTACGCAGCCGGTTTGGTGTTGGCCATCGTGGTGCTCGCGGGCTGCGGGGTGCTCGCGCTGCTGCGCCCGCAGGACAAGATCGGCACCAACAAGATCCTCATCGGCAAGGAGTCCGGCGCCGTCTACGCGGTGATCGACGATGTGGTGCATCCGGCGCTGAACCTCGCCTCGGCCCGGCTCGCCGTGGGGGAGGCCCCGAAAGCGGCCATCATCAAGGAATCCGAACTCGGCACGAGACCGCGCGGCCCGCTGATCGGCATTCCCGGCGCTCCCGGCGCCCTGCCCACCGACGACTCCGGTACGGGGCGTCCGTGGAGCGTCTGCGACATGATGAAGGGCGACGGCAGCCAGGATCTCACCACCTCGGTGCTGGCAGGGGAGCCGGAACTGGGGGACAAGGCGTCCGTGCTGGAGAAGGGGAAAGCGCTGTTCGTCCAGGGCGCGAGCTCCACCTACCTGGTCTACGACAACAAACGCGCACGGGTCGATATGGCCGATCGCGCGGTCACCGACGCGCTCGACATCACCGGCGCGACACCGCGACCGGTGAGTGAAGGCCTGCTCAATGCCATCCCCGAGGTACCGCAGATCGTGCCGCCGACGATCGACGATCCGGGTGGTATCCCCGACTACGCGATCGCCGGTCACAGTATCGGCGAGGTCGTGCAGGTGACCACGGGTGGCGTGGAGAACTATGTGGTGCTCCGCGACGGTCTGCAGGCCATATCCCCGCTCACCGCCGAGATCATCCGCAACGCCAATCCGCAGACCTCCACCGACTACACCATCGGACAGAGCGACCGCACCAATGCGAAGGTCTCCTCCGCTCTGCGGGTACAGACCTATCCGGAAACCGTGCCGACCATCCTGGATCCCAGGGACCAGCCGGTGAGCTGCCTGTCCTGGAAACCGATCCCGGAGGCGAGCGAAACCACCGGCAACCGGGCCGAACTGTCGGTGATCACCGGCGTGGACCTGCCGATGTCGGACAGTGCGAGACTGGTTCCGCTCGCCCAGGCCGACGGCTCGGGCCCCCACGCGGATTCGGCCTATATGACCCCCGGCGCCGGCGCCTACGTGCAGACCACCGGAATCGAACCGGACAGCCGTCGCAAGGACAGCATCTTCTTCATCGCCGATACCGGTGTCCGCTACGGCATCAAGGACCTCGCCGCCGCGAAGGCACTCGGTATGCCGGAGAAGGCCGAACCGGCGCCGTGGCCGATCGTGGGACTGCTCGCGCCCGGACCGAGTCTCGGGCGCGCGGAAGCCATGGTCGCGCACGACGGTGTGGCCCCGGACCCGTCGCCGGCGCCGCAGCCGGTGGCGTCGGCGAACTGATCGGGACCGCGGCGGCCGCGGGCCGGCCGACGAGATCATGGGCGAAATCCTCGGATTCCGTGGAACCATTCGGGCCGGAATGCGTCTAACCCTTATGTCAGAACGAGTCCAGGATCGGCACGGCTTCGGTTGACCGGGGTGGCGATCCGTGGCGGCGGGGGCGATCCGCCGCCGTGAGGAGGGGAGGACCGCCGATGTTGTTGGATGTTTCCATAGTGCAGGGGGTTGCCCGGGACCTGCAGGGGTCGGGGCAGGCCGTCAACGACGCCGCGGCGCGGATCACCGACAGTATCGCGGGTTTCGACGTGGGGAAGGCAGGCCGGGCCTACCGAGGATATGGCGACCGCCTGGAGGAGGGCTTGGACGGGGCGCGGCGGTATCTGTTCGCGTGGGCCAACTGTGTGTACGACTGCGGTAGCGCGCTGCGGGCCGGTGCTAACAGTTGTGTGGGTGTCGACCGGTCCACCGCCACCGACCTCGGTGTCGTCGCGGGAGCGTTCCGGTGAAGCCGACCGACACCGCCGCCGGTATCGACGCGATCTTGGACGGCGGCGCCGAGGGGCTGCGGTATTTCGAGGTGTTCCTGCCCCGGTACCGGGACTGGACGGGCAACGCGCCGGTGAGCGGGGACTACGCGGCGCTGGCCGCCGGTTACGACCGAGAGCGCGGGATGGACCTGGAACCGCTGCGGGTGTTCGCCACCGCCCTGGGCACCGAACTCGACCGGCACCTCGATCACGAGGCGCAGGCCTTGGCCGGCCGGGCCGGGAGCCTACCGGTGTATTGGAACGGCTCCGCCGCCGCCGCGAACGCACACCGGTTCCTCGCCGATGCCGCCACCCGCGCCACCACCGGGTTCGACACCCTGCGCTCGATCCACATCACGGTATCGGCGGCGGTGACCCGACTCGAGGACGCGGTGCGCGGCAAGGCCGACATCGCCCGGCGCGACTACGGACCCGACACCGCGGGCGGGAGAACACCGCCGCAGATCGACTGGATCATCGACTGCGCGCGCCACCACGCCGGTCCCGCAACCGAGGGGTCCGTGGTCGCCGAACTGCGCGCCGCCCTGCCCGAGAGCGCGCTCGCCGGTGACGCGGACGCGCCCACCCTCTGCGCGAAATGGCTCGACACGGTCCTCGTCCCCGAAATCGACACCAGGGCGGCCGCGTTCGCCGACCTATGCGACACCACCAACACCACCATCATCGGCATTTACGACGAGATCGTCGCGGCGTTGGACCGGCTACCGGTCCCGGCATTCACCTCCCCCGGTGGGCAACCGTCCGCCGACACCGACCTCGCCTACACCGGCAGGCAACCCGGCTATCCGACAGCTTCCGCCGATCCGGCCGCCGTCACCCCACCCTCCACACCGGCGCAGGACATGACCGTGGTGGCGCAAACCCCTTCCGCCGCAACGAACATCACATCACCGGTCCAGACCTTCGGCCTCGCATTGGAAACCGCTTCCACCACACCGGCCGGCGCCCAACCGACAACGACCATCGACTCCGGCCCCGCGGTTCGCCTCACTCCGGCTGCCACGTCGGTCTCGGACACCACGGACCAACCCGCCGGTACCACGAACCAATCCTCGCCGGCGCCGGACGACCCTGGCTCGTCGCCCGCGTCCACCACCACGACGCCCCCGGATACACCGGAAAGTACCAGCGCACCCGGCCGGTGGACTCCCGGCGATATCGCCAACATGGTCACCGCGGTCGGCACTATCACCGGCAGTATCCCCGATCTCGTCAACGCCACCGCGATCCTCGTCGGCAACCTCGACGAAATCATCACCGCCGCCGGCAATGCCGCCGCCACCGTCATCGACGCCGTCGACAACCAATCCGCCGCACCACCCGAATCCCAGACCACCGACCCGACGGGCCAGGCACCCCCATCCGAGCAAACCGGTGACCCCGGTACCGCGACTCAGGCACCGGAAGCGGCCCCGGGCGCGAGGAACACGACCGCGCCGGAGGAGCGAACCGACGCGGAAAACCGGGCCGAATCAGATGACAACCCGCAAACCGGCGACGCGAACAACATCATCGACCCGGGAACAGCCGAGCCCGACAGTCCTGCCCCGTCCGGAACGATCCCGGACAGCGAAGGCATACAGCCAGGGCAACAACCGACCCTGCCGCCGCCTTCGCCTCCTCTGGACCCGGCCGCCATGGCCCAGGCATCGGGTCTCGGCAGCGCTTTCACTGCCTCGGCGGTGGTGCCCTTACCGAACTCCACGGTTGCCAAGGACGGGAAGACGTAGCCGACAGTGCCGGTGCTGGTAACGGGGACGCCGCCGACGCGCTGCGCGCGGTGCTCGAGGTCGTGGATTTCGTGGTAGTGCCGACGACAACGGGGCCGCTGCCATTCGATCCGACAGCGCAGACAATCCGAAAGTGATCGAGCCCTGCGGGGTCCGTACCCGGTGGTGATCGACAATTGGGATCCACGCGACGGGACCGCCCCGAGCCCATGGTCCCAGCGGAAGCAATCCGCGGCTATCCCGATCCGGACCAACCCACCCGGTTGATCTCGGCGCTGTCCGTCGAGCGGTAGCGCTTGCCAAGCCCTTACCGCGGTAAAGACGCCCGTGTCATTACCGCGGTAAGGCTAGCTTTGGGTGGATCGCCCCTTTTCAAGAGGCAGTGCAATCCGGGTGGCGAGCAAGTGCGTTTCGATCTCCTCGGCAGGCAGGGGACGTGCGATGAGAAACCCTTGGGCACGGTGACAGCCGAGGCCGATCAGGGCGCGTGCGACGGCTGCGGTTTCGACTCCTTCCCCGATGACCTCGAGATCGAAGGAACGGGCGAGTCCGACAATGGATTCGACGATGGCGCGATCTTTGGCGTTGTCGGTGAGGCGTTTGACGAAGCTGCGGTCGATCTTGACCGTGTCTACCGGCAGCGCCTTGAGATGTGACAACGTGTTGTACCCCGTGCCGAAGTCATCGATGGCGATCTGCACGTTCAAGCGCTTGAGGGCGTGCAGCGTCTCGTGAGTCCGGTTCATGTCTTGAACGGAGACGTTCTCGGTGATTTCCAGACATACAGATCCGCCGTCGAGGTTGTGCTGCCGAAAGGCGTCTTCGACGCGCTCGACGAAGGTGGGGTTGATCAATTGTCGCGGTGAGGTGTTGATCCGCATCACTATGTCCGAGGCGAGTCCGCGAGAGCGCCAAGCGGCGAACTGGGCGCAGGCGGTGCGGATCACCCAGTCCCCGAGTTCACCGGCAAGGTTCGTGGCTTCGGCTACCCCGACGAACCTGTCCGGCGCCAGCAGGCCGCGGGTGGGGTGCTGCCAGCGCACCAACGCCTCCAAACCGAGGATGCGGCCGGTGAGTAGGTCGACCTCGGGCTGGTAGTGCAGGATCAGTGAGTCGTCGGAGACCGCGCTGTGCAGGCTGAGTGTGAGGTCGTCTTGGAGCTCGAACTGAGTGTAAACAACATCGGTGTAGACAGCGACCCCATTGCCGTCCTGTGTTTTCGCTGCTCGGAGCGCCAGGTCCGCTCGGCGCAGCACGTCAGGGGGTGCTTCGCCGGGGATGCCGACGCCTACGCCGACGCTGATCCCGCAGCTGATGGATTTGCCGTTGACAGTGACACCGACGATCAATCCCTGCTGGATCGCGGCTGCGACGAACTCGGCAGTCACGGCGTCCATCGGCCTCGCCGGCACGATGACGAACTCATCGCCGATCCTGGCGATCATGTCGGCCTGTTCCAAGTGGTCTCTCAAGCGGGCCGCGATGGTGCGCAAGATGTTATCGCCTGCGGTGCGCCCGAGGTGGTTGTTGACGGTCGTCAATCTGTTCAGGCTCACACACAACGCTGCCACCGGTCCGGGGTGTCCTGGCCGCAGTCGTTGCTCCATGTACTTCATCAGGGCATGCTGATTGGGCAAGCCCGTCAGATCGTCGTGCGCGGCGACGTACCGCACTTTCATTTCGGCGTCGATGCGTGCTTGTAGTTGGGTCAGCATCGAGGAAAGCACCTCGAGCGCGCCCAACTCATGGTCGCTCCAGACCCAATCGCCATGCTTGACGAAACCCAGCAGGCCGATCGATTCGCCACGCAGTAGTAGTGGCACGACAGCAGAGGTCACCTGCTGGTCGAAGTAGGAGACTGCATGCAGGATTGTCGGCTCGGTTATGTTCTCGAGGGAGTGGAGCGGCGAATATGCCTGGTCGAAGTAGACGACGTCGAGTGGATCCGGGTCGGGTGCCGTTCTGCGGGGCCATTCCGCGACGAGAACGGTTGCCTGTCGTTCGCGGTCGATGCGCCGCAGATATCCGAAGTCGACATCGAGGTGCTCGATCAGACCGGCGAGGATGCGCTCGGTGGCTGCCGCTGCGGTGGTGTGATCGACGTCTGTGAGCTGGAGGGCAATTCGGGCGATCAGTCTTTCGAGCGCTGCTGACGGGGACTTTCGGTCGAGGGTGGCGGCGGTCGGAGCCGGCGCGAGATCGTGAGGGTCCGGTGGGAGGCCGTGGTGGGTCTGCTCGCCTATGTGATCGGAGCCGACGTCCTCGTTTTCCGGTCGGTCTGTCCGGGTTTCCCGAGTGGAGCGGGTCAGAAGCTCACGGATCCGGTTGACCTGGTCGCGAGAAGCGCGGCGACGCAGTCGACGTGGGCCGTCTTCGCTCAACGATGACCTTTCGAGGAGCCCTTGGGTGCGTGCGGTCAGATCTGCCGCGGTGGTGAAGTTGTGGGGGGTCATCCGAGGCTCCTCAGGTTCAGGCGGGCGTGCTTGCGAATCCTTTGAAGGCGCCGTTCGACCGCCTTGGGGGTAAGCGCCAGGTCGGGGAATAGATGTGCGATTTCACCCTGGGTGTAACCCTGTGCGACGGCCAGCACAATGATCTTGTCGGGGCGTGTCAAGGTCGCGAGATACGCCTGGATCATCAGACGGTCGGTCACTGTCTCGATGGGGTCGCGGCTGGAGAGAGTTCGTGGCGAGTCGCGGGTGTCCAGCAGATCGGCGATATCGTCGTAGTCGGAGGAAAGAGGTTGGTGGGTGCGGCGCCACCGGAGGTCTTCTCCGAGGGCTTGGGGGAATTCATAGAGGCATGCGGTGATGAAGTATGTACGGAGCTTCGCCCCTTGGCACGGGTCCCATCCCTTTCCTGCGCGCATGTGGTCTCGGAACTTCGTCAGCGCGCCCACAACGGTTCGGTCGATGATCTCTTGCCGGTAGTCCCGGTTCGCGGTCAACGCCTCACGCTCGGTGGCTCTGGCCTCGAGCCTGATTTTTTTCTCGGCGAGCTTGCTATAGACCTCGCCGGTCCAGATCCATGGGTCCAGGACCTGGGTGGCGTACTCGGATAGTGCGACGACCACTGTCTCCCAGACGGGCCCTTTGACGCCTTGCCTGCGGAGAAGCTCGAAGAGCTCACGCTCGGCGGCGGCCTGGTTCAACTCCTCGACGGCCTGCTCGACTGGGCCGGGGGCTTCGAGGGATGAGCACACCTCACAGATCGAGCAGGGGGAAGGTTTCTGTTGGCGTTCGGTGTCTTCTGCTGCGTGATGGTTTTCGTCGGTGTTGTCGTTCGGCGGAGGACTCCAGCCGCGTTCTTCGTCATAGCTGTTCAGGTCGTTTCCCTTCGGTGGGACGGCCTCCGGGCCCGGTGTCCCCATATGTCCTCCTTCGTGCGTATGCCGCTCTCCGCAACGGCCACCGGCAGCATCGTCCGGGCGCAGCTCGCACACCGGTCGCAGAGGTTATAGGGCTTTCCGAGCCGCATCCCCCGCAAAGCCGAAAGCCATTGTCGCTTACCGGTTCCGGGGGAATCGGCGCCGGCGGTCCTAAGAGTTCGGATGAGAACACCGACCGAGAGGACTCCCCATGCCGATCAGCTCACCGTCGACCTCTTCCCCGACAGCCACCTGGTTTTCCGGGCTCCTGCGACCACAGGACCCGTACGAGGAAGTTACGCGCCGCATCGGGTTCCATGTCGAGAATGCGGCGTGGCGCGACTCTTGGCGTCCATGAGGACATGCCGAGCGTGCCAACCCGAACTCCGGTAAAGCGCAAACTCGGATGCCATCGGGACGAATCCGAACAAATCGGATGCACCCGCAGTGAGCTGTGGTGTTACGCGGACGCTCACGGCGCCGCGACCGGTTCATCAGAAAGAAGGTTCTGGCTTTGGGGTCGTCGAAGCCTCATCCCTGTCCCTCCACGAATTGCCTGCCGGGGCGGTGGTTCGCCTGCTATGCCATGGTTTTCGTGTTGCTGGCCACGACGGCTGTCGTACTCGTTCTCTGCGGAGTGAACCCACTCGTCGCGATCGGTGCCCCGGCGACATTCAGCACCGCGACGCTGGTCGTGATGCGGCGCGGAGACGATTCTGCCGATGTGCCATCGGCGACCGTCCGAGATCCGAAGCGGGCGTGATTCCAGGTGATGGGCAGAAGACGTAAACCGATCGAGGAACCGGTCCGATCGGCCAGTTCGCGCAGCAGCGGCGAGAGCGCATGGATCGGGTGCCGGGGTGGACGTTTCGGAAGATGGCCGCGGTCGACAATTGCTCGCACACCACGCTCGCGGAAGCGGCCGGTGTGAAGAAGTTCCCGACGTGGGAGGCCACTCGCGCGTTTGCCATCGGCTGCGGCGCCGCTGACGGTGAGGTCCAGGAATGGCGCCGGAAGTGGGCAGAAACCGAGCGAGTTGTCATCGGTGTGTGGCGCAAGGTAGGGGGTACGCGGTGGTGGTGCCGACGAACTCGCACGGCGGACAGCCTGCCCGTACCGGGCGACTGCGCCCGCTCGAGCCCGATCTCGCCGAGCCCGGTCAATGGCGGCCGTGACCGGACCAGGTGCAGGCCTTTGATGATCTGCTCTATGAGCTCACACGTCTGAAGATCGCCGATGTCGATCCGGCGCCACAGCATTTTTCCGATCTTCCACGACTGTCCGTTCCTTCCGAAAGCCGGCGGCTCTGCTCGGATCCTTCCTTTCAAGCCCCTCAGGGTGTGGTTGGTCTCATGGGGTGTCGGCGATCTGGGTGATGAGGAAGTCGAGCCGTTCCTCCTGTCCGTCCGGGGGGATGCGGCCGCTGTCCGACAGGATGGCCATGCCGTGCAACGCGCTCCAGATGACTTCGGCGAATAGTTCGCGTCGCTTGTTGTCCGGGCAAAAGCAGATGACGAACTCGTCGAAAGCAGCCCGCAGCGGGGGCGGTGTCTCGGCGCTCGCGAACTTCAGGTCGGTGGGCAGGATGAACATGGCCTGGTACAGGGCAGGTCGCTCGGTCGCGAACTCCAGGTAGGCGCGGCAGACGGCGCGCAGGGCCTGTCCGGGTCCGGGGGCGGCCTGCCGTGCGCGGCGCAGGTGGGCGGCGAGTTCGCTGAATCCGTCCATGGCGACGGCGCTCACGATGGCGTCCTTGCCGTTGAAGTGGCTGTACAGCACCGGCTGGCTGTACTCGACGCGTTCGGCCAGCCGTCGTGTCGTCACTGCCTCCCAGCCTTCGGTTTCCGCGAGTTCGCGCGCGGCCGTGATAATCAGCTGATGACGGTGGGCGCGTTCACGTTCGCGGCGCTCGCTGATGGCGGACATGACAACATTATAGCGACGCTAGATTTCCTGTCGAGGATAGAATATCGTCGCTATCACTACTTGCGTCGCTAAGTGGTGGGCGCTGTCACCGAGGGAAAAAGCACCCCCATGCTCACCCATGTCGCCACCGTGCTCCCCGGACCGATCGGCACAGGCATCATCATCTTCGTCGGCGCGCCTCTTGGGCGCCGCATGCCGCGGTCGGCTTCGGCATCCCCGGCACGCCGACCGAGGACCGGAACCTCCAGGCCTGGTTGTCCGTCAAGGCCGTGCGTGACATGGCCTCGAGGCTCTTCATCTTCATCCCGCCGGCTGGAGCGACACCCCACCTACCGGGCCGGTTCGTGCCGGCCGCCACCGGCATACCCGTCGGCGACGCACTGATCGTGTTGCGCAGTAACGGACCGAGGCGGCCATTTACGGCATCCACGGGGCCACCGCCGTGGTGATGCCGGCGATCAGCGCGCCCCTGCTCGACTAGGAGTCGTCGCCGGAGACACCGAACCTGCGCCGGATCGGAAATGATGACAGATAGCCGAGGATCAGTGCGCTGCCGACAACCCCGCTTCCGATCAGGGCGACATTGCGGGCGGTATGGTCGGGAGGCCGAGGGGGCGCAGGTACCGCGAGTTGGCGGTTGCGCGGGGGATTCGGCTGCTTGGGGGGTAACTGCTCGGGCACCTCGTGGGTGAGTGCCGCGACAGGATCCACGGCGCCGTATCCGATATATGGGTTCCAGCCCTCGGCGGGCGGGTGGGCGGTGGCTTCGATACGTTCGATCACCTCGCGGGCCCGCAGGTGCGGGTATCTCGAGCGCACCAGTGCGGCCACTCCGGCGACGTAGGGTGCGGCAAAGCTTGTGCCCTGCAGAGATACCTGTTCCCCCTGAGCGTTCCTGGTCGCATTGATCACTCCCGCGCCCCGCGGATCGAGTGACACGATGTCCTCACCCGGCGCGGCAACGCCGACCCACGGCCCTGGCACGGTGAATTCGGATGGCCGCCCGTTGGTATCGATCGAACCGACAGAGAGGACATAGTCGTCGTACCGGGCGGGAGTCACGTTGGTGGTCACCGACCCCCACAGGTCGGCATGGGGTCTGATCGGATCGATCCCCGGGTTGCCGCCTGCGCAGTTCTCGCGCTTGTTTCCGGCCGCGGCCACGACGACAACGTCCTTCACGTCGACCGCGTACTGAAGGGCCGCGGCCAGCGGTCCATCGGCGGTGTTGTGGCTGCCGGGCGTGCACAGGACAAGTGACATGTTGATCACCGTCGCACCGTGATCGGCGGCGCGCACAACGGCCCGCGCAAGCGCGTCGATATTGCCGTAACCCTGGGGCGGATCCTCGGGCCGCTGTTGTTGGGACAGGCCCTTCCGTTGGTACATCGCGCTGGTCTGCCGGATCGACAGGATGCGGGCCTCCGGGGCGACTCCGTGAAACCCTTGGCCCTCGACCGGACGGGCGGCGATGATCCCGGCGACCATCGTGCCGTGCGCATCGCAATCGTCGAGTCCGTCGCCGGCACTCACATAGTCGCCAAGGCCGACGAGGTCGGGTAGCCGTGGGTGTCGGGAGACACCGGTGTCGATCACGGCAATCGTCTGGCCGACGCCGCGGGAGAATTGCCACGCGCCGGACAGGTTCAGGACATTTTGAGCTCCCGGGGTGGCCGGACCTTCGCCCCCGGTGACAGTGCTGGTGCACGGGGTGTTCGATTTGTTCTCGGTCGCTTCCAGAGGTGCGGCCGGCGCGCCCGGCGGCACCAGAGCGGGGTCGGCCGGCGGTGGTCGGTCCGCGTAGGCGATGCCCTGACTCGCGCCGAGCCCGAAGGAGGCGCTGAGTCCCAGCGTCAGGGCGACCGCCGCGATGCGCACGCCGGCGTTCACAGCTCGCGAACGAGAGAGTAGAGCGAGGTAACCCAGAACACCAGCGGCAGCACCGCTGCCACGAACCCGTATTCCACGAGTTCGGTCGCGCGGCGCATGGGCGGTGTCGCCGACTGGTTGGGAACGATGATGCCCAGGATCAGCGCGGCGATCAGCACCACCATGGCCGCGCCGAACACCACCAGCGGTAGGTCGGTGACGAAGGCGGCGCCGATCAGCGTGATCAATACGATCGCCGCACCACCCGTGATCAGCACCACCGCTTGGTCGGCGCCGGCGTAGGTGCGGCTGCGGAACATCAGCACCACCGCGCAGACCAGGGCGAGCGCGATGCCCTGCCAGTAGAAACCGCCCCGGGTCGGGTCGGTGGCGGCCAGGGAGCCGGCAATGGTGACCAGGGTGGTGGCGGCGACCAGACCGCTCAGATACATCCGCGCGCGTTCGGCCTTGGCGCGCAGGGCGTCCATGGTGGGCAGGGCGCGGTGGTCGTCGGGATCGTCCTCGGTGGGGTCGATGGGGGTGCCCGGGGCCGGTACCGGCGGCAGCGGCAGCTTGGCCAGCAGCATGGAGGCCCGCGGGGCCAGGGAGAGGCCGCCCAGGCCGAGGGCGGCGGCCGCGGCGCCGATGGCACGTACCGGTTGATCGGTGAGCAGACCGACGAGCGCGGCCGGTACGGCGTACACCGCCAGTGCGCCCGCACCGATGAACAGGCCGAGTCCGACCCCGGTGACCCGCCAGACGAGTATCGCGGTGGCACCGAAGAGCATGGATCCGAGCAGCATATGCGCCCAGCCGTAATGGTCGGGGACGAAGAGCATGCCCGCGGTGAACGCCATCGGCAGCGCACATCCGCCGAGCACCAGCGAAGTTCCCCTGTCCCCGTAGACCCGGCCGAGGATCATGGCGGCGACCACCAGCAGGACGGTGACCCCGAACGCGATCGAACCGGTGATCCGGCCGGCCAAGGCGTCGGGGGTGGTCAGCAGGCCGAGACAGCCCACCAGCATGGTGATCACGGCCAGTACCGAACCGGTGATCCGTGCGGTCCGCGGTGTCCATCCCCGGAAATGATCGGCGTCGGCGATGGCGACGTTGTACATGATGTCGTCGAACAGCGGGGTGGGTGCGGTATCGGCGGCGCTTTCCAGCATGAGCAGCTCACCGTCGCGGACGCCGTGTTCGCCGAGGCTCAGCGAATTGGAGAAGGGGGGATGGCCGATCCGGGCAAGCACCCAGTCGGCGGGTTCGTAGCGTTCGCCCTCGTTGTCGAAATCGTTGGTCCGGCTGTGCTGGGCCACCATGTCGACCACGCTCGGAATGACGAGCGCCACGGGGACATCGACCGGGATGGCCATATCGACCTGGGTGTGTTTCGCGAGGATGGTAACCCTGGCGAGGTCAGGTGCACGGACTATCCCGCGTGAGGATTCTTCCTCCATGTGGGCCGGCCGCGCGTGCGTCAAGACTCCCCCTACTGGTTCCTACCTCGTATTTCGCGCATTCGAGCGGGATGTGGAGCGCTTGCGCGGCACCGATCCGGGCAGCAGAATGCAGGTCGAACTGTACGACATGTCGGCGCCTGCCTCTACACTGAGCCGGACATTGCATTCCAATGAGGGGGATTCTCGTTCGATGAGCACAGTCCGGTTTCAGCGGCGCGCGCGCCGGGAGATTCCGCGCACTCCCGGCGGGGAGGTCACGCTCCAGCCGCCGCCCGAAATCCCCCGGGTGACTCCGGGAAACCTGCTGCTCAAGCTCATGCCGGTGGTGATGGTCATCGGCATGGTGGGGATGATGGCGCTGCTGTTCACCCAGGGCAGCGGTATCGCGTCGAACCCGATGTCGATGATGTTCCCGGTCATGATGCTGTTCTCCATGGTCGGGATGTTCGCCGGACAGGGAGGTGGCAAGGGGCAGAAGGCCGCCGAGGCCAACGAGGACCGCAAGGACTATCTGCGCTATCTCGACCAGGTCCGCAAGGATGTCGACGAAACCGCCCGGCAGCAGCGCGCCGCGGTGGAGTGGAGTCATCCGGAGCCCGGTCTCATCTGGATGCTGGCCGGGACGAGCCGCATGTGGGAGCGGCGCGCCGGCGACAAGGACTTCTGCCATGCCCGTATCGGCACCGGCGGGCAACGGCTGGCCACCCGTCTGGTGGCGCCGGAAACCGGTCCGGTCGAGGAACTGGAACCGATCGCCGCGGTGTCGTTGCGGCGTTTCGTGCGAGCGCATTCCACGGTTCCGGATCTGCCCACCGCCATCGCGGTGAAGGGTTTCGCCACCATCGCCCTCGATGGCGACCGCGCCCAGGCCCGCGACATGGTGCGGGCGATGCTGGTGCAGCTGGCCATGTTTCAGGGGCCGGACCAAGTGCTCGTCGCGGTGGTCTGCGGTCCGGATACCGTCCGCGACTGGGAATGGACCAAATGGCTGCCGCACAGCCAACACCCGGATGCCGAGGACGGGGTGGGCAGCCGGCGTATGTTCTACGGGTCCATCCGCGAGGCCATGGCCGGACTGCAGCCGCTGCTGGCCAATCGCGTCCGATACTCGCGCAATCAACCCGCCAACGCCAATCTCGTGCACATCGTCGTGGTGGTGGACGGCGGTCTGCTGGAGGCAGAGGAGGATCAGCTCCGGGAATCCGGGTACGAGGGTGTCACCATCATCGACCTGTGTGGATACGCTCCGCGCCTGGCGGTTTCACGCGGTATCAAGATGGTCGTCGAGAACGGCGAGTGCATCGGCCGCGGCGCCACGGGCAATCAGGAGCGGTTCGCGGTGATCGACCGGATCAGCCCTGAACAGGCCCAGCAGGTCGCGCGCCGGCTCGCCCCGTATCGCGCGGCGACCCAGCGCAGCAGCGATATCGAGGTCGAGGAGACCGAGACCATCTCCAGTTGGAGCCAGCTGATGGGCCTCGGCGATATCGGCTCATTCAATCCCGAGCACGCCTGGCGCCCGCGTTACGGCCGGGAACGGTTGCGGGTGCCGTTCGGTGTCGGGGCGGACGGTCTGCCGGTCGTTCTCGATATCAAGGAGGCCGCCGAGTCGGGTATGGGTCCGCACGGTTTGTGCATCGGCGCCACCGGTTCCGGCAAATCGGAATTCCTGCGCACCCTGGTACTCAGCCTGCTGGCCACCCATTCGCCCGACCAGCTGAACCTGGTCCTGGTCGACTTCAAGGGTGGCGCCACCTTCCTTGGGCTCGAGGGCGTTCCGCATGTGGCGGCCATTATCACCAACCTGGAGGAAGAGGCAGACCTCGTCGACCGTATGCGGGACGCGCTGGCCGGCGAGATGAACCGTCGCCAGGAAGTGCTGCGCCAGGCCGGCAACTTCGCCAATGTCTCCGAATACGAGAAGGCCCGCGCGGCGGGTGCCGATCTGGATCCACTGCCGGCGCTGTTCGTGGTACTCGACGAGTTCTCCGAACTGCTCACCCAGCACCCGGATTTCGCGGAACTGTTCGTGATGATCGGCCGGCTCGGCCGTTCGCTGCACGTCCACCTGCTGCTCGCCTCACAGCGGTTGGAAGAGGGCAAGCTGAAGGGTCTGGAGAGCCACCTTTCCTACCGAATCGGCCTGAAAACCTTCTCCGCCAACGAATCCCGTCAGGTACTCGGCGTTCCGGACGCCTACAATCTGCCGAACAGCCCCGGCGGCGGGTATCTGAAATCGGATTCGGGTGAGATCCAGCGGTTTCAGGCGGCGTATGTTTCGGGCCCGTATGTCGGCGGTGGCTCGCAGCGCGATATCACCGTGGCGACCCAGGCCGGTGAAATCGATATCACGGCCCGCCCGTTCTCGGCCAAACACGTCGACTTCCGTTTCGCGGATCGGATACCCCTGCCGCCGGACCCCCTCGACGAGCCGGAACCACTGACCGAGGACGGTGAGCAGGTCTCCAACCTCGGCATGCTGGTGTCGCGGATCCGTGGCCACGGCCGGCCCGCACACGAGATCTGGCTGCCACCGCTCGATTACGCCCCGTCGCTGGACCAGCTGATCCCGCGTTCGCTGCTGACCGGCGACCACTCCGCGATGGCGTCGTTGCGCGCGCCGATCGGTATCGTCGACCGTCCCTACGATCAACGGCGCGACCCGCTGGTAGTGGACCTGTCCGGTTCGCTCGGCAATGTGGCGGTGGTGGGTGGTCCGCAGTCCGGCAAGTCGACCATGCTGCGCTCGCTGATCATGGCGATGTCGTTGATCCACACCGCCGAACAGGTGCAGTTCTACTGTCTCGACTTCGGTGGCGGTACCCTGGCCGGCCTGGAGGGCCTGCCGCATGTCGGTTCGGTCGCGGGGCGGCTCGACGAGAACAAGGTCCGTCGCACGATCTCCGAGATCACCACCATCGTTCGGCAGCGCGAGGCGCGATTCCACCGGCTCGGTATCGAATCGATGGCCGATTTCCGGCGCTTGCGTGCCACCGACCCGTCGAGCAGCCCCGCCGCGGCGGGTGCGCACGAGGATCCGTTCGGCGACGTGTTCCTGGTCATCGACGGTTTCAGTTCCATCCGCCAGGATTTCGAGCCGTTGGAACAGCCGATCATGCAGCTGGCGGTGCAGGGTCTGTCCTACGGCGTGCACGTGGTCATCTCGCTGTCGCGGTGGATGGACGCGCGGCCCGCGTTGAAGGACCAGATCGGCACCAGGCTCGAACTGCGGCTCGGTGATCCGGCCGACTCCGAATTCGGCCGCAAGGTCGCGGCGCTGGTCCCGTTGGGCCGGCCCGGTCGCGGTATGACACCGGAGAACCTGCACATGCTCACCGCCTTGCCGCGAGTGGACGGCAGTTCCAACCCGGAGGATCTGAGTATCGGTGTCGCCGACGCCGTGAACCGGATCGCGGCGGCGACGCCCGGTCGGCATGCGTCCCCGGTCCGGATGCTGCCGGACCGGCTCGTCCGCGACGAGCTGCTCCGCCATATCGGCTGGCCCGCCGGAGTGGACCGCAACCAGCGGAACTCGAAGATCCCGATCGGTATCGACGAGGCGGAGCTGGCGCCGGTATACCTCGACTTCGACGAGAACCCGCACTTCCTTGTCTTCGGTGACACCGAATGCGGTAAGACCACCCTGCTGCGCAACATCATCAGCGGAATCATCGAATCCAATGAGCGCGGCCATGCCGCGATCGTGCTGGTCGATTTCCGCCGCACCCTGCTCGGCGCGGTCGACAGCGACCGGCTGGCCGCCTACGCCACCAATGCGCAGGGGCTGGCGGTCAATGTGCGCGATGTCGTCGCTCTCCTGCAGTCCCGCCTGCCCGGTTCGGATATCACGCCGCAGCAGCTACGGGACCGGTCGTGGTGGTCCGGGCCGGATCTGTACCTGGTCGTCGACGACTACGACCTGGTTGCCGGCGGTTCCGCCGGCAACCCGATCGCACCGGTCGTCGACCTGCTGGCCCAGGCCAAGGATGTCGGGTTCCATCTGATCATCTCGCGCCGCTCCGGTGGTGCGTCGCGTGCGATGTACGAGCCCGTCATCTCCCGGATGCGCGATGTCGCCACCCCGGGCCTGCTCATGAGCGGTAACCGTGAGGAAGGCGCCCTGCTCGGCAATGTCCGACCCACCGCCCTGCCGCCGGGACGCGGCACCCTGATCGGTCGCAAGGGCACCGACCTCATCCAGACCTCTTGGATTCCGACGCAGTGACAGCCGTCGTCGACCTGGCCTTGACCGACACTCACCTGTGGGCGTGGAGCGCGTATACGCACGCCGATATCCCACCCTCGGTCACCCCCGGCGGCGATGGTCGCCTGGTGGTCGGCGAACCTCTCGCACCTCCGTCGATCGCGGTGTCGGTACCGCAGCTGCTCACCGCCGACCGGATCGCCTACGAGCCGGGTATGCCGACTCCGCAGCAGGCGATGGAGGCGGTGATCGGGCATGCGCTCGCGGAACTGCGTGTGGGTGGCCCGTGTGGGCGGCTCACCCTCGTATGCCCGACCGAATGGGATACCCGCCGCTTGGCGGTGGTCGAATCCGCTGCCTGCCGATATGCCGCGCAGGTGGTGTTCGCCGAGGCTGCCGTTCGTGCGGTACTCGCCGCGCGGCGTGACCGCGATCGGCGCACCGTGGTGGTGGAATTCGGTGCCCTGGCGACCACGGCATCCACCGTGATCCCGACTCACGACGGACTCCGCGTCGAATCCTGTGAGTACGAACCGAATCTCGCCGCGGCCGAAATCGCGGCGGACGCAACGTCTCCCGCGGTTTTCCGATCCTTGCTCGAACGGCTGCTCGACGGCCGTCCATCCGAATGCGTGCTGGTCACCGGCCGAGGCGACCAGGCTTTCCTGGAGCGGATCGGCGGTATCGTCGCCGAGGTGTGCGGTGCCTCGACCGAACTGCACGCTGTGGCGGGTGCCGATCTGGCGCGCGATGTCCGCCAGGAACAGCCCTATCGGTCGGTGCTTCCGGCGGCGCGCCCCGATACCGAGTGGCTGCAGCCGATGCGTGACCGTGCCGTCGCGACCCCCTTGCCCCGCAACCGCTTTCCGCTCTACCTGGGCGTCGCCGCGGTGGTGGTGCTCGCGCTGGTGATCGCGGGCGGTCTCGTCCTGGTCCGGGGCAGAAGCGACGACACCGACGTTCACGCGGCCGCACCCGCCTCCGCGTCACCGACCGCGCCCTCCGAGCCCGTGCGGCAGCCACCCACTTCCGTTCCCGCGCAGTCGCAGACCTTCGGACACATTCGGCTGACCGTGCCCGCCGGCTGGCATGTCGCCGACCCATCCGCCGACACCGGCCACCGTCTGGACCTGGTGCCCGACAGCGGTCCTCGCGCCCGCATAACCGTCGTCCAACAGCCCGTGGCACCGGATGTCGGTTACGACCGGGTCGCCGCCACCCTGGAGACGCAGATCGCCCAGCGCCCAGCCGGTTCCGTCACCGCTCTCCGCCGTGATGTGGTCTTCGCGGGGCGTCCCGGGTTGGCCTATACCGAGCATCCGGAAGACGGGTCACTCGTCGACTGGCATGTTATTGTCGAGCACAGCACCCAGGTCAGTATCGGGTGTCAGTACCGGACAGGGGGGCAGGACTCGATCACACGTATCTGTGTAGACCTCGCAACTTCGCTGGAAGTCATCCCATGAGCAGGCGGGGCACTCTCGAAATACATGGAACCGATTCGGCCGCTGGTGCGTCCAATCATCATGTAAGGCAAGTTCGGGCCGTTTGCGGAGGCAGGGGTCCGGAACCGAACTCATAAGGAGGAGCCATGGCGGGCAACGTCATAACCGATGTAGCGGCAATGGAGACCGCTGCCAAGCATGTCGAGACAGTGAACGATTCGCTGCAGACCGAGCTCGGCAACGTCCGTAATATTGTCGCGGGCTCGCAGGGGAACTGGGAAGGCACCGCAGCTCTCGCCTTCCGCCGGATCATGGACGACTACGACCGCCAGACCCGCGCGCTGCACGATGTGCTGGCCGAGATCGCGGTCCTCATTCGCGAGAACGGCAAAGGTTATACGCAGGCCGAGCAGGCGAACCAGGACGCCATCGACGCCCTGGGCGCCTCCGCCGAACTGGGCTCGAGCCTGAAGATCTAGTCGTAGAACCCATTTCCGTTCAAAGCTCAGGAGTAATGCTATGTCGATGAAGTACTCGGAAGGCCAGCTGTTGGCGATGACCGGCGATATCCGCACCTCCAAGGGGCGGATTTCCGAAAGCCATGGGGAGTTGCTGAACTACGTCAATCAGCTGGCGTCTTCCTGGGAATCCGACGAGGCCAAGATCGCCTACGACGCCAAGCAGAACCGGTGGAACAAGGCCCATGAGGACCTGATGGACATCATGGAGCGCATCGCCAAGGTTGTCGAGGACGGTGCGATCAATATGACCACCACCGATAAGCAGAACGCGTCCCGCTGGCTCTGATCGAACAAGCCGAATTCGAGCCGTGCCCGCCGGCGATATGTCCCGAACGTGCACATAATGTTCGGGACATATCTGTTCGGTGAGAAAACAGCCTCCATGATCCGGCAGCAGATACCGGGCCGCTGCGGGGAAGGTCGTTCGCGCCTCGGAATCCGGGGCGGGCCCCGTGTTCGTCCACGGCCGTCGCGTCGCCCACCTGGATTATGGAAGAGTGTTCTCGAAGAAGGTTGCTGCCCTCATCGCAGCACTGCTCACCGCGGTCCTCGCCGGCTGTGGGCTCGATCGTGATCTGGTGCCGATCCCGGAGGGTATCCCACCCGGCCCCGGCACCCTGCTGCCGATGATCGATCTCGACGCCCCGGGCCGCTCCGCGTCGCAGTTGCGGGGGTGGGCACAGGAGCAGGCCGATGGCCTGGAGATCCCGGTGCCCGCGCTGGAGGCGTACGGATATGCGGCGGCGGTGATGGGCCGGGCGCGGCCGGATTGCGGTATCGCCTGGACGACGCTCGCCGGTATCGGCAGTGTGGAGAGCAAACACGGCCGGTATCGAGGGTCCCAGGTGGGGGATGACGGACGGGTGGATCCGCCGATTATCGGTGTGCCGCTGGACGGTTCGCCGGGGGTCGCGCGAATCGTCGACACCGACGGCGGGCGTCTCGACGGGGATTCGGTGCACGACCGGGCGGTGGGCCCGATGCAGTTCATTCCGGAAACCTGGCAGCGCTGGGGTGTGGACGCCAACGGCGACGGTGTCGCCGACCCGCACAGTATCGATGACGCCACGTTGACCGCGGCCAAATATCTGTGCGACTCCGGCGGGCAACTGACGACAGCGGAAGGGTGGAGCAAAGCGCTGTACACGTACAACCGCTCGGAGAGCTATATGAAACTGGTGCGCGACCGCGCCGCGGCATACAGCGTGGGTCGGCGCGTCTGACCCGACTCCGCTATCGGAATCCGCCACTCGCGGGTCCGCTCGAGTGGCGTGCCGGGGTGCCCCGCGCCCGGATGAACAACACATGCCCGGAGTGCCGGTTACTCGCCGGCCGGAGCGGACGATAGGCTCGCAACCGCACGGCTCGTCCCTGATCACTACCGTGCCAACAGCCGAAGGAGTGTTGTTTTCGTGGCCATCATCGAACAGGTCGGAGCTCGCGAGATCCTGGATTCGCGCGGAAACCCCACCGTCGAGGTCGAGGTCGCCCTCGATGACGGCACCCTGACCCGCGCCGCGGTGCCGTCGGGAGCGTCCACCGGCGAGCACGAGGCCGTCGAGTTGCGTGACGGCGGCGACCGCTATCTGGGCAAGGGCGTGCAGAAGGCGGTCGAAGGGGTACTCGACGAGATCGCGCCGGCCGTGATCGGCCTGGACGCCGTCGAACAGCGCACCGTCGATCAGGCGCTGCTCGACCTGGACGGCACCCCGGACAAGTCCCGGCTGGGAGCGAACGCACTGCTCGGTGTGTCGCTGGCGGTGGCCCGGGCGGCCGCCGAATCGTCCGGGCTGGAACTGTTCCGCTATCTGGGCGGTCCGAACGCGCATGTGCTGCCCGTTCCCATGATGAACATCCTCAACGGCGGCGCGCACGCCGATACCGGGGTGGATGTGCAGGAGTTCATGGTCGCCCCGATCGGCGCGCCGACCTTCAAGGAGTCGCTGCGCTGGGGCGCGGAGGTATACCACGCCCTGAAGGCGGTGCTCAAGAGCAAGGGCCTGTCCACCGGGCTCGGCGACGAGGGCGGTTTCGCCCCCGATGTGGCCGGTACCCGGGAAGCGCTGGACCTGATCGGCAACGCGATCGAGAAGACCGGTCTGAAGCCGGGCCGGGACGTCGCGCTCGCCCTGGATGTCGCCGCGACCGAGTTCTACACCGCGGAGAGCGGCTACAAATTCGAGGGCGCCGTGCGCACCGCCGCCGAGATGACGCAGTTCTACACCGAACTGCTCGCCGCTTACCCGCTGGTCTCCATCGAGGACCCGCTGTCGGAGGACGACTGGGACGGGTGGGTGGCGCTCACCGATCAGATCGGCGAGAAGATCCAGCTGGTCGGCGATGACCTGTTCGTCACCAACCCCGAACGGCTGGAAGACGGTATCGCCAAGGGTGCCGCCAATGCGCTGCTGGTGAAGGTGAACCAGATCGGCACCCTCACCGAGACACTGGACGCGGTCGAGTTGGCCCACCGCAACGGCTACAAGACCATGATGAGCCACCGGTCCGGGGAAACCGAGGACACCACCATCGCCGATCTGGCGGTGGCGGTCGGCAGCGGCCAGATCAAGACCGGCGCCCCGGCCCGCAGTGAGCGCGTCGCCAAGTACAACCAGCTGCTGCGCATCGAGGACGCCCTCGGCGATTCGGCCCGGTACGCGGGCGATGTCGCGTTCCCGCGGTTCGCCTTCGAGGTCTGAGTTCTCGAGGGCCGAGATGACCGAGCGACGTACGCGTGGTAACAGTCCCGCCGGCCGCGGGGACCGCCGTACGACGCGTGCCGCACGGTCCCGCCCGGCCGCCGATGTGCACGGCCGGGCGGACGCGGCGACCCGGCTCCGCCGCCGCATCGAGAAGAAGCGAATGTCGGGACACACCGTTCTCGGTCTGTCCACCGGCAGGGCGGTGATCCTGGCGATGGTGGTGTGCGCGCTGGCCATGACCCTGGCCGTGCCGATGCGCACCTACCTCACCCAGCGCGCCGAGGCCGCCCAGTTGGCGCAGGAGCGGCGTGAGCTGGAAGACGGTCTGGCCGGCCTGCGGGCCCGCCGCGACCAGCAACGGGACCCCGCCTATATCCGGTCCGAGGCCCGTGACCGGCTGCGGCTGGTGATGCCCGGCGAGACTCCCTACATCGTGCAGGTGCCGGGTATCGAGGCCCCCGCCCCGCCGGACCCGTCAACCCGCCCCCGGGTGCCGGACCCCTGGTACACGGACCTGTGGCGCAGTATCGCCGAACCCCGGCCCGGTGCCGAACCGCAGGCCGACGACCCCGCCCCGCATCCGAAAGGACCCAGGTGATCGAACCCGACGACCGGGATCTGCAGATCGTCGCCGAACAATTGGGCCGCGCCCCGCGCGGGGTGCTCGCCATCGCCTACCGCACCCCCGACGGTGTCCCGGCCGTGGTGAAGACCGCGCCGCGACTTCCGGACGGCACCCCGTTCCCCACGCTCTACTACCTCACCGATCCCCGGCTGACCGCCGAGGCCAGTCGGCTGGAGTCGGCGGGCATGATGAGGGAGATGACCGAACGGTTGGGTCGGGACGCGGATCTGGCCGCTGCCTATCGCGCCGCGCACGAAAGTTATCTGGCCGAACGGGACGCCATCGAATCACTGGGCACCGATTTCTCCGGCGGTGGTATGCCGGAACGAGTGAAATGCCTGCATGTGCTGATGGCGCACGCGCTGGCGAAGGGGCCGGGTGTGAACCCGCTCGGCGACGAAGCGGTGGCGCTGGCCGCCGAACACGGGTTGCGCGGTACCGCCATTCCCGCGGACTGGCCGGTATTCGAGCGTATGGAAGGGGAGTCGTGAACGATCGGGTGGCCGCGGTCGACTGCGGTACGAATTCGATCCGTCTGCTCATCGCCGATATCGGCGCGGACGGCCGACTGCGCGATGTGCACCGGGAGATGCGTATCGTCCGGTTGGGGCAGGGGGTCGACGCGACCGGTCGGCTGGTGCCGGAGGCGATCGAACGCACGCGGGCGGCGCTGGCCGACTACGTCGCGCTCATGCGCGCACACGAGGTGAAACGGGTGCGGATGGTGGCGACCTCGGCCACTCGGGATGCCGCGAACCGGGACGATTTCTTCACCATGGCCCGCGCCGAGTTGGGCACGGTGGTGCCGGGCGCGGACGCGGAGGTCATCACCGGCGATGAGGAGGCGCGGCTGTCGTTCGCGGGCGCGGTGGGGGAGTTGCCCGCCGAATCGGGGCCGTTTCTGGTAGTGGACCTCGGTGGTGGGTCCACCGAACTCGTCGTCGGGGACGCTTCCGGTGTGGCGGCGGCGTTCTCGGCCGATATCGGATGCGTCCGGATCACCGAACGTTGCCTGCCCGGTAATCCGCCGGACGCCGAGCAGATCGCCGCTGCCCGCGCTTTCGCGACCGAACGGCTCGCGGAGGCATTCACCCATGTACCGGTCGATCGGACCCATACCTGGGTCGGTGTCGCGGGCACCATGACCACGTTGGCCGCGGTCGCGCTCGGGCTGCCCGAATACGATTCGAGCAGGACCCATTTGAGCCGCTTCCCACTGGACGAGGTGCACCGGGTATGCGACCGGATCGTCGGTCTGGACCACGATCAGCGAGCGGCGATCCGCACCATCCATCCCGGGCGGGTGGATGTGATCGGCGGCGGCGCGGTCATCACCGAGGTGCTGGCCGACGAGCTGGCCCGCCGGGCCGGGATCCGGGAGCTGGTGGTGAGCGAGCACGACATTCTGGACGGGATCGCGCTGTCCATTGCCGACTCCCACTGAGACGTCCCGGGCCACGTGGTGCGCCTGCCCGAGCGGCGGCCTTGTCCGCCCGGTCACCGTCGATCTCGCATGAGCAGCCGCCATGCACGCTATTAGCGGACGTATGTTCCGGTTGATTTCGGTATGGACGCCCCATTACCCCCTCGAACGTGCGAAGGTCGGAGGATGCCCGACGCAGTAACAACCGGTCCGCCTGCTTCGAGGCGGACCTTTTTCGGTCATCCCATCGGGTTGACGAATCTGTTCGGCGTCGAACTGTGGGAGCGTTTCTCTTTCTACGGGATGCTCACCATCCTCGGCTACTACCTGTACTACTCGACGTCCCGCGGCGGTCTCGGACTGTCGCAGGACACCGCGCTCGGCCTGGTCGGCGCCTACGGCGGGCTGGTCTATCTGTGTACCGTGCTCGGCGGCTGGGTGGCCGACCGGCTGCTCGGAATGGAACGCACCGTCTTCTACGGCGGTATGGTGGTGATGGCCGGACATCTCGCACTGGCCATCCTGCCAGGGTCGGCCGGTGTAGGGGTGGGGTTGGTCCTGGTGGCCGTCGGCAGTGGCGGGCTGAAAGCGAACGCCTCCTCTTTGCTCGGCACGCTTTACCGGCATGGCGATCCGCGGGTCGACGGTGGTTTCACGCTGTTCTACCTGGGCATCAACCTCGGCGCCCTGATCGGTCCGCTACTGACCGGGCTGTTGCAGCGGAACTGGGGATTCCATGCCGGGTTCGCCGCCGCCGCCGTCGGGATGGCCTTGGGGCTCGCGCAGTACGCGGCGTTCCGCGGCAATCTGGGTTCGGCGGGCAAGCAGATACCGAACCCCCTGTCGCGGGCGTCCGCTACGCCGCTTCTCGCGGGAGTGGTGGGTGTCGCGGTGGTTGTCGCCCTCGTGTGGGGTACCGGGCTGATCACCCTGGACAACCTGCCCACCGTCACCACCGTGCTCATCGCCGGCGCCGCCGGTGTCTACTTCGTCGTCCTGCTCACCCACATCCGGGTGACTCGCCTCGAACGCAGCCGCGTCTGGGCCTTCCTGCCGTTGTTCATCGCCAATGTGATGTTCTGGATGCTGTTCCAGCAGATCTTCACCGTGCTCGCGGTGTACTCCGACGAGCGGATCAACTGGTCCGTCTTCGGTTGGGCGGCACCCGCGAACTGGATCGGCTCGGTGGAGCCGGTATGGGTCGTGGTGCTTTCACCGCTGTTCGCACTGCTGTGGACCAGGCTCGGCGATCGGGCGCCGAGCACCCCGCACAAGTTCGCGCTCGGTGTGGTGGGGATGGGTGTCGCCTTCTGGCTGTTCGTGCCCTTGGCCGGAACCGAGGGCCGCGCCGTGCCCGCCCTGCTGGTGCTGTTCGTCATGGCCGTGTTCGCCGTCTCGGAGCTGCTGCTGTCGCCCATTGGACTCGCGGTCACCACCCAGTTGGCTCCGGAGCTGTTCCGCGCCCAGATGATGGCGCTGTATTTTCTCTCGGTCGCCATGGGTACCGCTCTGTCGGGAATGGTGGCCCGCTATTACAGCGCCGACCACGAGTTCGCTTATTTCGGTATTACCGGTACGGTTGCCGTTTTTGCGGGTATGGTGGTCGTCGTCCTGTCACCATGGATAACCCGACAGATGGCGGGCGTGCGTTAAGGCCCGTCGAAAGGAGAACGCCGTGGCGATCCAGAACCACCGCGGTTCGCTGTTCCGAACCAAATCGATCGAACAGTCGATCCGTGACACCGATGATCCGGACGCGAAACTGCGCAAGGATCTCACCGCCTGGGACCTCACCGTTTTCGGGGTCGCGGTCGTCATCGGCGCCGGTATCTTCACCCTCACCGCGCGCACGGCCGGTAATGTCGCGGGACCGTCGGTATCGCTGGCGTTCGTCTTCGCGGCCATCGCCTGCGGGCTGACCGCCCTGTGCTACGCCGAGTTCGCCTCCACCGTCCCGGTCGCGGGCAGCGCCTACACCTTCTCCTACGCCACCTTCGGCGAGCTGGCGGCCTGGATCATCGGCTGGGATCTCATCCTGGAATTCGCCCTCGCCGCCTCGGTGGTGGCCAAGGGCTGGTCACAGTATCTGGGCGAGCTGATGGGTTCGTCCCCGGTCTGGCACTTCGGGTCGACCAAGTTCGACTGGGGTTCGGTGCTGCTGATCGCCGTGCTCACGGTGGTGCTGGCCACCGGAACCAAGGTGTCGTCGCGGGTGTCGGCGGTCGTGGTCGCCATCAAGCTCGCGGTGATCCTGCTGGTGATCCTCGCGGGCCTGCGCTACTTCGACGCCGCGAACCTGACCCCGTTCATCCCCGAATCGCGGCCGAGCGATATGGGAGAGGGGCTGCGGCAGTCGCTGTTCTCCTTCGTCACCGGCGCCGGTAACAGCACTTTCGGCTGGTACGGCCTGCTCGCGGCCGCCAGCCTGCTGTTCTTCTCCTTCATCGGCTTCGACGTGGTGGCCACCGCCGCGGAGGAGACCAAGAACCCGCAGCGCGATATGCCGCGCGGCATCATCGGCTCGCTGATCATCGTCACCGTGCTGTATGTGGTGGTCTCGCTGGTGCTCGCCGCGATGGTGCCCTACACCGACCTCGCCGGGGAGAACGCCACCTTGGCCACCGCCTTCGCCCAACACGGCGCGACCTGGGCCAAGAACATCATCTCCGTCGGCGCGCTCGCCGGTCTCACCACCGTGGTCATGGTGCTGCTGCTCGGCCAGACCCGGGTACTGTTCGCGATGTCCCGAGACGGGCTGGTGCCGCGGGCGCTCGCCCGCACCGGGCAGCGGGGCACGCCGGTGCGGGTCACCGTGCTGATCGGTGTGGCGTGCGCGATCATGGGCGGTTTCGTCGAGTTCGGGACGTTGGCGGAGATGGTGAACATCGGCACGCTGTTCGCCTTTGTCCTGGTCGCCCTCGGCGTGCTGATCCTGCGCCGCACCCGCCCCGAGCTGGAGCGCGGTTTCCGGGTTCCGTTCGTGCCGGTGCTGCCGATTCTGGCGGTTCTGGCCTGCTTGTGGCTGATGGTGAACCTCTCGGTTGAGACCTGGCTGCGTTTCGTTGTCTGGATGGCGCTCGGTTTGGTGATCTACTTCGGATACGGCCGCCGGCATTCGCTGGTCGGTAAGACATCGTCCGAACAGGGGTGAACGCGATGGGCAAACCTTGGCGGTGGTTTCGGCGGCAGCGAGCCCGGCAACCGGAGCGATCGGTACCGGCCGAAACCACCGGTACCGAGCTGGTGGTGCGGTGGATCGACGCGGTGACCACCGCGCTCGCCACCGCCCGGCCCGGCTCGGCCGAGGTGACCCCCGCCAGGATTTGCGATGGTATGTTCACCGCGGCCAGTGTCACCGCGGTGCTGATCGAGAAGGGTGCCGATCGTAACGAGTACCGGGTCGCCCACAACCGGTGTATGGCGGCGGCGGTCGAGTTCATGAAAGTGCTCGGCGAGGACACCCTCCGCCGCCACCGCATCCACGCCGCTCAGCCCGTCGGATGGGAGGATGAGGACGAGGAACTGGACGAACCGCTCGTCGTGTACCGACTAGGCCTACTCGGCGAGGCCTTACAACTGGCCTTGTGCGCCGTGACCACCGACCGGGGGCTGTCCGAAGATATCCGCGAGAGCGCGGAGGAGTCCGGGCTGCTCGCTGCCGATGTCCTGGTCGAGGCGTGCGAGGCCGTGCGGACAGATCCCACAGTGTGACTCTTTCCTCGAGTATTCCGGTACAAACGTACGAGTCGGTAGTGTGTGATCCGCAAGCCCCTATAGCCCAATTGGCAGAGGCAGCGGACTTAAAATCCGCCCAGTGTGGGTTCGAATCCCACTGGGGGCACTGCTATGCAGCAGGTAGATCGCTACTTCCGGTACCGGAACCGGTGTCGGACGCCTGGTCGGTCCGCAGAGAGTCCGCAGCAGCCAGCGCCCCACGATGCATCGCGTCGGCCACAGGGGCGAGATCATCGTCGAACAGATGGCCGTACAGATCGAGAGTGAGCGTCGCCGTCTTGTGGCCGAGCATCTTCTGAACGACCTTGATATTCGCCCCGGAACTGATAGCCAGCGACGCCGCGGTATGACGAAGCCCATGCGGCACCACGCCATCCAAACCGGCCGCCTCCGCTGCCTGGTCGAAGACCCAGCGGAACTCACCCAACGGCAGATGGCCACCGTTCCGGCTCTCGAACACCAGCGCCTGTTGGTCCCGCTCCTCGATGATCTGGGTCAATTGGTCAACCAGAAACCGAGGGACGGGAACCGACCGCGATGTGTGGTTCTTCGTGTCGGTCTCCACGATGCCCTGTCCGGCGACATACGTTGCCGAACGTGCAATGGTGATTCGCTGGCGTTTCAGATCGATATCGCTGACACGCAGGGCGATTGCCTCACCGAACCGGATGCCGGTGTACGCCAACACGAAAACCAGGGTTCGGAACCGACCGGCCGCCATAGCCAGCCGCAGGACCTCCACGTGCGTGAGAAACCGCTTCTCGGCGGAGGACTTCTGCGGTAGGTCGATCTCCTCAGCCGGGTTCACCGCAAGCCGCTTGGCCTTGATGGCGAACCGCAACACCTGATCAAGGACCTGGTACGCCTGGATAACCCGAGACGCCGACAGCCCCTTGCCCTTGAACCGGAAGCCCCCGGACTCCGACAGCCGCACCACCCACGCCTGCACATCCTCGAACTCGATATCGCGCAGTGGCTTCTTGCCCCACTCCGGTAGAACGAGCGTATCCAACAAGGACCGGTAGCCGGCCACCGTTTTCGGTTTGCGGAACTTCTTGGTCGCATACCACTTCTCCGCCACGACCTCGAACAGCACCCCGCTACGGTCGGGGTCCACCCACGTGCCGGTCACGACCTTCGTCGTCACATCACCGTCGAGGAACCGCTGAGCAGCCGCCTTGGTGTCGAACGAGCGCGCCCGTTCCACCCCGTTCGGGTCGACGTAGCGAGCCCGCCACCGCTTCCCCTTGCCGCACCGAGGCGATTTGATCTTCTTCCGGGTCTTCTCGCCCGTCACCGGGTCGACCACCGTCACGGTCGGATACCAGCGATCCTCCACACCCGACCGCGGATTACGCCGAGTCGTCATCAGGCAGCCTCACCCGTGCCGGTCAACTTCTCCTGTTCAGCGATCCACGCCAGGACCACCGACTTACGCCACACCCGCCGACGCGGCCCCAGCTTGAAGCTCGCCGGACCCCGCCCGACGTGCGCCCACCACCGCCAGGTGGCCTCCGGAATCCCCGTCAGCGCCTCGCAGTCCTTGGCCCGCAAATAGGTCTCTTCCTCGCTCATCACTGTCTCCCTCCCGTGGTGCTATGCCGCTTCCGGAATTGCCGAACTTTCCTGCCCGCCCGGCGGCCCGGCCGCCGCCAGTAGTGCCCTGGTGTATTCCGCCCGCCAGGCCGAGCGTCGGGCGATGGTCGCCAAGATCAGATGGTCACGCGGCAGCGCGTTCGGGTCGCCCGGTTGAACCGGGGTGATCTGTAGGTGGGAGCGGTCCGGCTTCTCGATGCCGAAGCGGGCCAGCAGTTGCCGAACAAACTCCGCCCGATCGGCGTTGTGATCGGCCAGGGTCTTGCCCGACCACAGATCCGACTTGAGCACCCGCCGCCCCGGCAGCCCGAGGGTGTCGCGGCGGTGGGCTTTGCCCTTGCAGCGGCCGGGTACCGTCTTGTCGGTGGCGCCGACCGGGACGATGCCGTAGCGCAACCACACCGGGCAGCGTTTGGAGCACGGCACCCGCTGCAACTCACTGTGGAGCCGGTCGTAGTGGTCGGCCGCCCGCGGCGTCTTCGCTTCCAGGACCTCACCGATGGACTTGGTCAGGTACTTGGTCATGTACCCGATGTGCCGGTTGACCTCCTCGGTGCCGCCGAGGATGCCCTTGGAATCGACCTGCACCCCGAACCGCGCCACATGCGCCGGCTCCCAGTTGTCCACCCCGGCCAGGATGTCCAATGCGTCGTCGAACCCGGTCAACGGCCGGCCACTGGTGGGGTCGACGAACGTGGCCGCCCGGTGGTCCCACACCGGCATGTGCTCACCGGAGTACACCTCGTTCTCCGGGTCGAAGCGCGGCCACCAGGCCTGGAAGTAGGTGGCCTCGGTCACCTGGCGGATGACCTTGTGACCGATCGCGCCCCGAATCGCCAAATGCAGGTGGGGCGCCCCGCGTTTCTGCGGTTCGACCGTGCCCCAGTACTGCACGTTGTAGCCGACCACCCGGCGCAGGTTCTGAAACCACCGATCCACCAGGTTGGAGAAGAACACGATGTCCCGCGCCGCACGCCGATAGTCGTAGGTGTCGAAGTCGACCGGGGACCCATCCGAGCGCACCGGCCCATAGGAGTCCAGGGTCAAGGTCACGAACATCGAGGGCCGATACTTACCGGCGAACTGGCGGCCGATGGTGTGCTTGGACACCTTGAGCCGGGGCAGGTTCGGCACGTCCTGACGCCGCCGCGTCGAGCGCACCCGCCGCTGTTTCACGGGTGGCTCCAACGGGGGCAGCCGTTTACGCAGGCCCAGGGCGCGGAGTTCGGCGTCGATACCGGTGATGGTCTCGGCGAAGAACTCGGCCAGTTCGGTGTCGTCGTCGGCCTTGGCCGCCCGGTAGCCGTCGCACACATCCGCCCGCTGTGCCAACAGTTCTTGCTGCCGCTGGCTCGGTGCGGTCTTCTCGGTGGCCGGGTCGGTGTCCAGGTGCCAGCCCTCGCGGCATTGGGTGATCCGCAGATACCGGTTGCGTTGCGCGCAGGCCGGGCACACCGAGGCCATGGTGGACTTGCACGGGGCGCCGACGTATTCCACGGTGAAGGTCTTGGGGTCGTAGACGCGCATCGGGATCGGTCGCCGGCACACCTTTTCCTGGTCGGCCACCGCTTCGGCGATATCCCGGAAATCCGGCAGAGCGCGACGCTGGGCCGCGGTCTGCCGGACCTTCGGGGACTCCTCGAGGTGGGGAGCCACGGTCTGCATCAGGTTTCCTCGCTGGTGACAGAGTCGAACAGGGACAGCTGCCCCGGACACGGGGCGTATCGGTCGGTGCGGGAGCGGTGGGGACGGCCCCGCTTGGTGGTGGGCTTGTCGGTGGCTTCGATCACTAGCCGCACCTGCTCGGGCTGGGTGTCGCTCATGCCGCCCACCCCGAGCCGTCGTCGCGGTAGGCCGCGTAGTCCCAATCCGGGGTGGAACCGGTTTCGACGTAGAGGTGCACCGCCACCGACACCGGATCCAGACCGGAGCGTTCCAGGTGGCAGCGTCGCCGGGCGGTCAGGTCCACGACATCAGCAGTAGTGGTGTCGGTGGGAATCTGCTTGCGGGGCATGGTCATTTCTCCGTTCCGAGTGAGGGGGTGATTTCGGCGTAGATGCGCACATCGGTGGTGCTGTAGCGGCTCGGATACATCGCCGAGGCCGACACCTCAGCGCCCGAGTGAGCCAACTGGACCAGCACCGCGGCCACCGAGTCGGGCGGACCGACCAGGCGCACCCGCACCGGGGGCCGTGGGGTATCGGGGGAGGTGCTCATGCCACCCGCCCCCGCTGCTCGCCGTCGCCCAGGTCGTCCGGGTCGAACCTGGTGTAGTCGTCCTGCGGGGACAGGTCCGGCTGTGCCGGGGCATAGGCGTCGACGATGGCGTCGGCCGCGTCATCGCAGACCCAGAACGCCCGCACCCGAACGAATCCGCTGGTGCCGTCCTCACCGACGTAGCCGACACCCGGTGTGTGGGTGCTGATCGTGTCGCAGCGGGCACCCCGGTCCCGGGCACCGTCGCCGTGGATCATCCGGACCTGGGTGGGTTCGTCCAGGCGCAGCCCGATGCGGGTGGGGAACAGTTGCCGGTTCGGCGCCGTCTCCTTGCTGGGATCTTGCAGGGCGACGATGACGCTGTAGCCGACCGCGCGGCCCTGGGTCAGGATCAACCCCAACAACCGCAACCCTTCGGCCATCTGCTCGCGGGTGGCGAACGCCGACAGCGCCGCGTACTCGTCGATGACGATCAGCTTCAAGGGTTCGTCGAGGGAGGGCACGAACTTGCGGATACCGGCGGCGCGGAACCGGGACGCCCGCTCCTGCATCTGCGCCTCGGCGGTGGTTAGCATGCTGACGATGCCCTCGGCGGTCCACTGGAAATCGGTCCACAACCGGTCCTGACCGCGTCCGAACTCCATCCCGCCCTTGGGGTCGGCCATCAGCACATCCACCAACCCGGCCTTGATGGCAGGCCCGAGCCCGGCGATGATCGACCACAACACGCTGCCTTTGCCCGAATCGGTCGCTCCCGCGATCAGGATGTGCCGATACAGCACCTGTAGGCGCCACTGGTCGAAGTCCTCGGTCACTCCCACCGGAACCGCTTCCAGGTCCACCCCCACCGAGGCGGCGGTGATCCGGGCGGGCAGCTGCGGCACGATCACCGTCACGGGTTCCCCCACCGGGATCGGGGTGGCAAGGGTATCGAAGGTGCGCAGATGCAGGCGCACGAACCCCGGTGCCGGGGCGGTCACCTGCACCTCGGGCACGGCCAGGTAGGCGGCCAGGGCCTCGCGGACCGCGTCGGTGTTCCAGTCCCGCAGCGACTGGCCGCCCAACATCTGCACCTCCACCGTCATCCCCGAAGAGGTGTAGGCCGCCGCCGTGATATTCGGCCAGCCCCGCTCCGGAGAACCCAGCCCCAGCGCCGGCCACATCAGGGCCAGCTGCGCCGGGTCGGTCACGATGAACACCGCCGGTCGCAACTCCGGCGGAGCCAGCGCCGCATGGTCTTCCGGTGTCGGGACGGTGGGACCGGCTCCGGCCTTGCGCCACTGCCACAGAAACCACCCGGTAGTGGCGATCCCGCCCATGGTCATCAGGTCACCGAGCAGCATCACACCACCCCCTTGCCCTCGGGCTTGCCGAGCTCGCAGAACAGGCGGCACCCCTGCGCATCAGCAGGCGGGACCGGAGGCCGGTCGCACAGCATCACGCACTTGCCCGGTGCGGGTTTGGGGTCGTCGCAGAACATCACGCACCCCGACGCATTCGGGGCGGCCACCGCGTCGGCGGCGGGGACGAGGGCCAGCAGCGGAACCACCACCGCACCGGCCAGGACGGAACGAACAGACAACATGTCAGGCACCCCCGATCGCGAGCGGCAGCATCGGCTGTGCCACCGGTCGCGGACGAACAGGAACAGGAATCGGACGGATAGGTCGGACCGGAGCTACCACCGCCGCAGCCACGGCGGGAGCAGGAGTGGTCACCGGTTCGGGGTCGGAGACGGGCTCTGGGTCGACGGCCGCCGACTCCTCCAGCGGGACCGGACCGGGTTCCGTCGCGGACTCCGCGGCATCCTCGGTCACGGGTTCGCCGATGGGTTTGCGTTGGGCGGCGCGGAACAGCATCACCACCCCATGCGTGTCCACCAACAACGCGACCGGAGCAATCGCCGCGATCACCGCCGCCACCCAGTTCGGCAACGGAGCCCCATTGGTGAAGGCATGCAGGCTGTTACCGGCCACCGACACCACCGCCCCGACCCCCAGCACCCAGGAGAACCAGCGGCGCTCTTTGGCGTGGCCGGACAGCACCATCACCGACACGGTGGCCTGGAGGATGGTGCCGTCCACGATCACCGGGAACAGCCACGAATGCTCGCGGGCGATGCCGGCCAACTCGGCCAGGTCCCGCAGCGTCTCGTACGACAGGACGAAGGCGGCCACGCCTACGCCGACGATGATCACCACCGCCGCCATGGCCGCACCCCGCATCAACCAGCGCGCACGCTCACCCGTCGAGGCCATCACGCCGCCCTCCCCGTTATCGCCGGAGCGGTCCGGGGGAAACGGGCCAGCGCCTCACCCAGGTCCACGCGCAACGCAACCGCCTGGTCGTAGGGCAGGTGGAACGACACGTTCGTCCCGACCCGCACCACCACGATGTCCTCACCGGCCTCGGACCGGTGATGGGTCGCGCTCACCGGGCCGAAATGCGAGTAGAAGCCGTACACCCCGGTGTAGTCGCCCATCACGCCGCCGCCTTGCCGGTGGTGGCCTTCGGGGTGTTGACATCGCCCTTGATCCCGGTCGCGCGGAATGTGTAGCCGAGGTACTTGAACTCGCCCTGACCCATCACCCTCGGTTCGGCGGTCAGACCCTCCAACTCGATGAACCACATGTCCTCGGTGATCTGCTGACCGGCCGGGACCGGCTGATACTCCGACAGGAACGTGATCTCGAACGAGGCCCGCTTGGCCTTGTCCTCGTGCGGGTCGGTCACCGTGGCCGTCCACATCGGCAGCTTCGTGCCCTCACCCGTCTTCGGGTCGATGTCGAACTTCTGTTCCTGCACCGCGTTACGGTCCGGGTTGTACTTGATCGCCGGACCGACCGGACCCATCAACAGCAGCCCCTTCGGGAACGCCTGCTTGAAATCGACGGGGAACCGGAAACCCTTGCTGATCGCCATGTCACTTCTCCTGCGGATAGCTCGATTGGTTTACCCCCTCTAAACTCAAGGAATGAGAGAGACTCGAGCTGGTTTAGGGGGGATAAACCCAGGCTACGCCTCCACTGTGACCGAGTCAATACCCTCTAAACTCGAGGACGTGGCGATTGCTGATGACTTCGATCAGGTCCGGACCGACCCGGACCCCATCCGACGTGGTCGCCGGGCATCGGAGCTGATGACCGTCTACCAGCAGCGCGCCACAGAGCTCGCCCGCCTACGAAAAGCCGCTATCGAAGAAGCCCACCGCGACCGCGGAATGAGCTACACCGAGATAGCCGAACACCTCGGGCTCACCAAGGGGCGTATCAGCCAGATCCGCTCCAGCGCCCCCAAGCCCGAACGCGCCTTCTTCGGAGTAGGCCCCGTCTCGGTAGGGATTCCCAGGCGATTCGGGTTCGAAGAGGGACGAGAGCGCGCGTTCTTCGACACCGCGGACCAAGCCGCCCAAAAGGCCATCGAGGCAACACTAGAGCAACTGTCCTTGGCCTTCGATGAGTTCGCGGTCGATCCCGATACCACCGAGGTGCCCGACGGGGACGTGGTCGTCATCTGCGGCCCGAAGTCGGCGCCCGTCGCTCGTGCGCTCCTGGACGACGATCCCGTCCTGGACTTCGAGCGCACCGACGAAGGATGGTGGATCACAGACGCTCGCACCGGCGAACGCCATCGGTCCCCCTACCGTCACGACCCCACCACTCTGACGGATATCGGCTACTTCTCCCGCCGCGTAGAGGGGGGCCGGGTCGTCGTCCATATCGCCGGCATCACCAGCGTGGGCTCGGCCGGGGTCGCGCATTGGTTCGCGCGAAACCTCGCCGGCCTCTTCGACCCCTCGGTCGACTTCGTCAATGGCGTGGTGTCATGCGATTTCGATCGGGATTTCGCAGTCACCGACAGCCGCATCCTCGTCGGCCCGTACCGAGGCGAAGGCTGAACACATGGAAGTCGCCACCGCGCAACTGGATGCACGATCGGGCGATGACCGCGTGCTCACCACCCGTAATTCGGTCATCGTGCTCGATGGCGCGTCATCGTTCGCTCCTGACATGCCGACCGCAGGAACGTTCGTCGACACACTGGGACAGGAGCTCCGCGCCCAGTGCGAGACCGGAACGGAAGATTTGACCGCAGCGTTGTCGCGCGCCATCGAGACCACCTCCAGTCGTCTCGGCTTACAACCCGGCGCGGCACCCTCGAGCACCGTGTCAATCGTGCGCGTCGGCCACACCGCTATCGACGTCCTTGCCCTGGGAGATTCCCCGATCATTGTGGGCAGAACAGACGGCACATTCGAAACGATCCATGATGACCGTCTCGATCGACTCGACTTGCCCGAAGCCACACGCTACCGGGAGCGTCTCCGAGCAGGCAGCGGCTACGACGACGAACACCGCGCCATTCTCGGCGAGCTTCAGCACCAGGAGCGAAAACGCCGGAACCGCGACGGCGGATACTGGATCGCCGAGGCCGACCATGCTGCCGCCCAGCACTCGATCACGGCCCGATACGCCCGCGATGACGTGGCATGGGTGATCCTGGCAACCGACGGAGCCGCGGAACCGCTTGCACCGTTAGGTATCTCCTGGTCCGATGTCGCCCAGTTGGACGCCAGCGGACTTGCCGAACTATTGGTCCGCTGCGAGCACTGGGAAGCCCAGACTGACCCAGCCGGACGACAACAACCGCGCGCGAAACGACACGACGACAAGACCGTTGCCGTCGTACGGCTGTAGTTCTGTCCTACCCGGTCAGCCCGCCGATCCCGCTTCCACGGGTTGTTGCCGAATTTCGCCATACAGGATCAAGAGCGCCGCCGCGCGGCGACGCGCAGCGCGGCCCTGGCTACGCTGGCGGACCGCGGCGCGTCGGCACGTCGGCGGCACGACCGCACTCGGCGCATCCGATCCGAGTTTGGTCGCTTCTGGCATAACCGAACGGTGCTGGGCACGACGAGTGCCCTACCGGACTTACCTCCCGCAGTCGATCACGCATCCACCGGCCCCGGCCCGGTCGACCGGCTGTGGTTCTGTAGCTTGCTCGGGGTATTCCGCGCTCTGAACATCCCGTAACACTCCCAAGGTTCACCGCGACTGCTCCAACATGGAAACCTCCGGGGACGTCCTTCAGCTAGTCGGCACGATCGTGACGGCCATGGGTCTCTTCATCGCATGGGAGAAAGCAACTGGTCGCATATCGTCAGCTCTAGAGGCTGTTCAAAAACTGGCCGGGGACATCCGGGCGAAGCTGACTGGAAGACGCGCCGCGACAGTTCATCTTCCAACAGCTACAGCCATCGCCCGCGCCGAGGGTGGACTCACAGCACGAGCTGTCGCTCACCACCACATAGACACCAATCAAACGGCCGAGCAACAGCTGGAGGGGCTTGCAGCAGAGACGAGAGCAATCCGGGAAGCCATCACGGACCTGCATGAATACATAGCGCGAGTCGAAGGCACGCCACACCTCGAAGCATCAGATGTTGAGACCGCTATTACCGAAGCGCTGGAAAACTTCAGATCTGACCTGAATATCAGCACCGGTAAGGATTTCTGTATCGCCATCTGGGGAATTGCGATTACCGTTACCGGAATGGGGGTGGGCCTCATGCCCTCGCTCATTGAGCTTTTCACCGCATAGGTTGAGTAGCGCGACCTTCGGCCGCGTGGCCCGGCTGACTGGTGGCCTGCATTGTGTTCCCGCGCCCCTCCACCGTCAAGGGCGCCTCCGGCGTCAGCTTCGCTGATGGCTTCGCCACCCTTGACCGCGGAGCCTCTACGCGAGAAGGGCAGGCCCTATCGGGGCAGGCGGGTAGCCAGCCCCCACCTATGTGCAGACCACCATCCAGCCGGGCCAACCTCTCGCCGTTTTATCGGACCCTACGTTTCGCGAACCGTCTTGCGAAGGCCAGGGAGTCCGCCACACCCGAATATAAAGAGGGCCCCAGCCGGGACCAGGAGCCAAAGCCACCACGACCCATAGTTGACGGCCGGCATCGCAACCGCGAACGCAACGACCCATACCAACAGGCCCGCTAAGACTTGGGGCCAATTGCGCCGCGCGCCACGCTCGTGTGTAGCCAGCTCCTTGATACGCCATTCGACATGCCCCTGAAGGCTCGCTACCTCGGCGCTGTCCGGTGCCACTTCTTTCAGAAGCCGTAGGGCTTCGAGGTCACTTTTGATCATGGTGCGTACGTCTCGACGAGTTTGACGCTGGGTATAGAACGCGATCAGGAGCGCGCCGACCGCCGTGACCGCAGCGCCGAACACCGGTACCCAATTAACCACCCTGACAGCGTATCTGCGTGTGGAACTACGCAACGACAAAACTCGCATCCACCAGCCCCTCCCGCCCGCGCAGTCCGCAGCCGGTCCGCAGCAGGCACGCACACGACAAACCCCGCCAACACTGTCAACGGGGCGTATGCCCAGGTCACAGCGATTCGCCCACGATCACCAACGATGCCGTGACCTGCAACTATTCAGCATGTCAAACTTAAAATCCGCCCAGTGTGGGTTCGAATCCCACTGGGGGCACTGCTACGCCGCAGGTAGACCGCTGTTTCCGCCGCTCTCGTCGGATGCGGTCCCCTGCTCATTCCGCAGCGGTCGGAGCTTCACGGTTCATCGAGTCCTCATAGGGTCCAAATCGTCATCGAAAAAGTGCCCATAGAGATCGAGTGTTAGCGTGCCGTCTTGTGCGCGAGCGTCTTCTGAACAACCTTGACGTTCGCCCCGGCGTTGATGGCCGGCGAAGTGGCCGTGTGCGGTAGACCGTGTGGAACCACACCATCGAGTCCGGCCGCTTTCGCTTGTCGGTCCCGCGGGGCCGTGAGCGCGCTGGTGTGTTGATCACGAACATGTGTACACGCCGCGGGGAATCCGGTGGCGTGAGTGGTGTGTGCGCCGGTGCCGGCGATCGCGGCCGATGGCCGCCGACGCCGTCCGGACGTGATCCACGCGTTCAACGAAAATGCCTGGCTACGCAGGGCTCTCGTTGGGCAGGAGACCGTCCCGCCCCACGCCTCGTGGGCGAACCCGATCGAGGCCCAGTTCGGGCCGCTGCGCACCTTCGTCATGGGCGACTCCGACCACACCGTGCTCGCCCGACATCTGCAGCACTACCCACGCCGGCGCAACGCCAACACCCGCCATCCCGACGTGCTCACCGCGCAACGCTGCGAACGCACCCGCGTCCGCCGCGAACGCCTGCAACGCTGGGGCCGACCGGCCAGGGGTAAGCGGCCCGACCTGCCCCCACCTCCACTCGTGCCGTTACTTCTCGTCCATCGGTGGAAAGCCCACCTCGCCGAGGGAGTCCAGCAGCCGTTCCCGCGCCGCCTCCACCCGGGCAACGTAGTCCGGCGTGAAAACCTCCACCAACGAGGTCTCCAACGCGCCGGCGATCGTGTACAGCGGCGACCAAACCGCTCGATCCCGATCCACCAGACCATCGAAGACCGCAGTACCGATCACGCGAGAAAGCCACTCGGAGAGCACCAACGCCTGGTCCCGCGTGAGCTCGATCGTGAAATCATCCTCGGCCATCACGCCGAGCCTATCTTCCAACCAATACCGTGAACATTCGTGGGCACCGCCATGGGCAGACCGCAGTGTCAGAGACCCGGGACTGCCGCATCGGCCCGGTTCACACGAGTAGTTACTGCGGGCAGTAGGACATTTTCTGTGGTCACTCCTTTGCGTGACCTTTCACAGATGTGGCCCCGCATGCCGTGTCGTGGAGTCAGACCAAACGGTATTATTTATCCACGATAGAGTGCTTTACAACAAGGTCAGCATGGATACACGCACGAAGTGTGCAGGGTTGCCGCCGCTGCTCGAACGTCGACAACTGCCGCGAGCTGCCGAATGATTACCAACGATATTCTCATCAAACTCTTACGCGGAGAGGTCGCCTCGGGGATTGTTCGGTTGTCCAAAACGGCAAACGAGGCGATTACCGAACGGTTACCCCGTATGGTCGCCGAAGATCTTCGAGGCGCTGCGGATCGAGCATCGACGACCGACCAGCAGAGCGGGCGGCGCATTTCAGGCGTCGACGGCGGTGGCCGACAACACGATTCGCACCCGGACGGCGCCGGTCGGCGTGAGAGCCGAGTGATCGATGAACGGTCGACAAAGGGCGAGACCATTGCCGGACAACTTCCCCGTAGGGTGCCCGGCGAGCTCGGTCGCCGAAACCGAGCGATCGATACGGTGATCGATGAACGGTCGACAGAGCTGGGATTGCACACCCCGGCCCAGCGCGCACTGGAAGCCGGCCTCCTGATCGACGAGCCGTTCCTGCACTTGGCCCTGGCCGGGCGTCAGAAGCATCCGGAACTGCTGTTCGGTAAACGAGAATGGGCCGGCTACCTGGACGCCCGCGCATTCGCCCGACGCCACGGTGACCGAGAACTGACCGTACCGTTCATGGTCGAACTCCACCAGCGATTGTCACACTTCACCGCACCCGACCACGGCGGGATCTTCGCCCGCGGCAGGCGGTGGGGCGCTCACCTGCACCCCTTCACCGACAAGGAGATGGCCGCGGTCAGGGCGAATCCCTACCTGGAACTTCTCCCCCCGGATACCGCCCCCCTCCGCTACGGTGGGATCGGATACCGCATCTCCTCGCCCGAGGCGATACAGAACGAACTCCAGTCCTTGTCAACTTGGTACAACGACGCCCGCAACCAGCCCGACGCCGACCCGTACCGGCTCGCTGCCGAACTTCAACAGCGATTCGTCTCCATCCACCCCTGGGACGACTACAACGGCCGGTCGTCCCGGCTCCTGATGAACTGGTCACTGGAACGCGACGGGCTACCTCCGAGCGCTGTTGCGGACTTCAGCAAGGACCTCTTCTCGATGCCCGAAGAGTGGGTCGACGACGTCCGCGCCGGCAGCCGCGTGTTCGGCGAACGTGCAGACCGCCTCGAACGCCTCGGGGACACCGCCGATCCGATCTCGGTGTTCGACCTGGAACGCGAACACGAACACTACCTGGACCGCTACGGGCAGCGCGAATTATTCACACCCGGAGACACGCACGACGCCAACTTCTATCGATCGCTCCTGGAAGAGCTGCGAGACAACAGGCAGGGGGTAGTGGTGTAGCCGTACGGAATCCGGCGCTAACGCGGTGGCGCCTCGTTCTCGGTAGAGGCGTCCGGGCCATGGTGAACTGCGCGATGTGGCCCGATGGCACATTCGCACAGGATCCGGCACCAAGGATTTACCGCAGACAGTGGCGCGCTACCGTGAAATCCGCGTGGCCAGGGGCTGTGGTGCGGCCGTTGTAAACGGCTCCGTCGTCGCGATCACCGACGCCGACCTGGCGGAACGGCCGGGGTGGCACGGTCCGGGTTGTATCGGTGGGTAGGCGAGCAGCTGGAACGCCGGTATGCCGCCCCGGATCCGCGCTCGGCGTTCGCTGCTGAGAGTGGCCTACCGATCGTCGAGCATCCGCGGCCGGTGCCGATGGAGTTGCAGCGGTACCGGGACGGGCTGCCGGTGAGGGTTCCCGCGTGGTGGCTGGATGGACACGATGCCCGCGCGGCCGGGTTCGTGGGAGTGGTTCCGAAGGATCGCGCGGTGCGGTTGGTGGCCTACGTCGTCGGACCTGACGATGTGGTGACCGACGCCAAAATCCTGTAGGCGCTTCGAGGGACTTAGCGGTCCAACGGCATTTCGAGCACCATGGGATCTGGGGCTTCGTCGAAGATGATTGTCACTTCCTTGGGGAACACGGCTTGTCACTGGCCCGTCACAGGAGACATGGCAGACGCGCGAAAGTCCGCCCAGCGGTCAGGCTCAAAGGTGATCGGATCATCGTTCACCCACTGCGGCACAGGCCACCACGCATCCGGTATGCCCTCGATGGGCTCAGGCTCGATGAACTTGATGTCCGAGGCGGTTCGTTTGCCGGTGTTTCGGATCCGGAACTGCCCGCGCTGCATGTGCTCGATGCTGAAGGCAAAATCCTTCGGTTCAGGGAACGCGCGCCGGGCTACCTCTGCAATCTGCTGTTGAACTTCGGCGGACTTCTCAGCTGCGGCAGTAGAATGTTCAGCTTGCTGCGCGGCATCCTGAGCGGACTTCTTCGCCGCCCGCTCAGCAGGCCATGTCCGCACGCTGAACACGATGGTCACGACCGTACCCGACCACGTGGCGATCGGTCCCCACTCGATTGATCCCAGGTCCATGAACGAGCCCTTCTGCGCCTGATGCGGCGCGCTATTCCACTTCGCGCCAGCATTCGGTGTGCGCGTGAAGGTGTACACCGAGCTGTCGGAATAGCGACCAGTGCCGTTACCTAGACCGCTGAGAGGTGTTGGCAGGCAATGGTTGCGGGGCTACTGGCCGGTGATCTTGGTCCATCTGCCGACTGTTGGCGGCTCGGCAGCACGGACACGGACGCCATACTCGACTGTCCTGGCAGTTACGTCGGTGGATGTCACAACAATCCACTTATCCAGGCCGATCACCTCTCCCGTGTTCAAATCTTGCACCGTGCGAGAGTCGTTGTCGTACTGGATGCCTTCGTCGGCAATGTCGAGCTCCCAGATGGGATCGAGTTCGGCCATGCCAGCGACCCTATCGAGCGCTACCGGTACGAACATGGGGATTCACCGATTCAGCCCTCAACTTGCCGACGACCGACGAGAGCGAGCCGGGCTCACTCCCAAATTCTCAACATCCGCCAAGCGGATATCCGGCTCTACGCCGGAACCACTCCG
>NZ_BAFU01000019.1 GCF_000308495.1 Nocardia brevicatena NBRC 12119
TGCGAATCGCGACCACCGTTACCCTGCCATCCCGTTCATCGGCCCGAGTTGCCTGCGTGAAGCATACGACCGGATCGCCTGCTATGTGCCCGTACCGTGCCCGTCGAATCTCAGCGGGTGTCTCACGTGGGGAGTTTTGTAGCAGGTGCGCGTTGCAGCGCTCCGCACTCGCGAGTCGGCGTTGGACCTGCCGGCTTGCTCGTACCCGACTCTTGTCTCTTACGATTCGGCGGCGGCGTGGTCGGGTGATCGGGAAAAGGAGTCGAGCCGTCGCTCTGCGAACCGAATTGCTGCCGTGCCGGTGCCGATTCCTTCGGCCTTGGCTGTTGTGATGATGTCGCGGCACCGGTCGAAGATGCGCGCGACGTCGGTTTCGACAGTGGTGCTGTCTGTGCCGTTCAGTTCCCCGGCGACTTGGATGATGCCGCCGGCGTTGGCGACGAAGTCCGGTACCCACGTAATCCGGCGTTCGTTCAGGGTGTGCTCTACAGCGGGGCTCGCGAGTTGGTTGTTGGCTGCGCCGCATACCAGCCTGGCTTCGATGGTCTCGACGCCGGCTGCGGTGAGGGTGCCGCCGAGCGCGCATGGCGCGTACACATCTACCCGGGCGTCGGCAACCGTGTCCACTATCCGAACGTCGGGGTTCTCCTTCGACAGGCGTTGCAGTGCCGCGTCGTTCACGTCCGTGGCGCAGACGTCGGCACCGTCGGCGAGCAGCAATGCGATCAGTTCGCGGCCGACCTTGCCGACTCCCTCTACGCCCACCGTGCGGCCCGCGAGAGTAGGCGCGCCCCAAACGGATTCGGCGCCTGCGCGCATGGCATGGAAAACGCCGAGCGCGGTCAGCCGGGCGCTGTCGCCGGAGCCGCCCGCGGTCGTACTGCGGCCTGTCACGTAGGAGGTATAGCGGCCGATGGTGTCCAGGTCGTCGGTATCGGTGCCGACGTCACCCGCGGTGATGTATCGCCCGCCGAGGGTTTCGACGAATCGCGCGTAGGCTGCCCACAGCGCGTCGCTCTTGTCGACGGCCGGGTCGCCGATGATCACGGCCTTACCGCCACCGAGGTCGACGCCCGCGGCGGCGGACTTGTAGGTCATTCCCCACGACAGGCGTAGCACGTCATCGAGCGCGCGGGCCTCACCGGCGTAAGGGTACATGCGGGTGCCGCCCAGTGCGGGGCCCAGTGCAGTGGAGTGGATTGCGATGATCGCCTTGAGCCCGGATGCGTCGTCCTCACAGAACACGACCTGCTCATGAGGTCGGGTGCTCAGCATGTGGGAGCGGCCGAAGACCAGGGCGTCGGCGTCTGTATGTGCTGTGGTCAAGGGAGGGGCCTTTCCGGCTGGTTCGGTGGGGGAACGCGGGCCGCGGCGGCAAGGCCGCGAGCGGAATCGCGAGAGCTCGCCGGTGTGCGAAACGTCTCGGGATGGACGGGGTACAGCTGGGAAATCAGCACTCGATGCCGAGTTCGCGCAGACGCGACCGGTACAACTCGACATTGCCGAGCTTGATGTCCTCGTAACCGCGGACCAGATCGGGCAGGCCGGCGGCTTCGGTGGCGGTGGCGTAGGTCTCCGGGCGGAGCTCGTCGGTGAGTCGCTCGATCATCGTGGTGTAGTGGGACAGCAGCTCGCGTTCTACCTTCCGCACATGGGCGTAACCGAAAGGGTCCAACCGGGTGCCACGCAGAAACTTGCCCTTGGCCAGGACTTTCAGCGCCACATGGCTTCGCGGGCCCAGACCGATCTTCTTCTTGCGGCCCAGCACCCGCAGCATCGGCGGATGCAGCTTGTAGGTGAGCTTCTCGCCGCCGGGGACCTGAGCACGGATATCGGCGAGGAAGGCGGGATCGACCAGTAGACGAGCCACCTCGTACTCATCCTTGTACGCGGTCAACTTGTACAGACCGTGGGCGACCGCCTCGCTGAACTCGGTCCGTTCGGTGACCTTGCGCTCGGCGCTCCACACGGCCTGGACCGAATCGATGTAGCGCCGCGCGGCTTTCGTGTTCTGGTACGCGATCAGTTCACCGGCGCGGAGTTCGACTATCCGTCGCACCTCGCCATCGAGTGTGGTGCCGGTCATCAGATCGGCGGGTACGGGCGCCGAAGTACGTTTCGGCGCGGGCTCGCCTACGGCGCCGGTGAACGCCGCCGGATCGGCCACCGCGACTCGGCCCCAGCGGAAGGCCGAGATGTTTGCGGCGACGGCAACACCGTTGATTGCGATGGCTTCCTCGACCGTGGTGGCGGGCAGGCGGAGACCGCCGGACTGGACTGCGGCGCCGACGATAAGGAAGTTGGCGGCGGTGGTGTTGCCGAACAGCGCCTGAGCAGAGGTCAGTGCATCGAGGTGAATCAGCGAATGCGTGACTGCCTCCAAACGGTTCAGGAGCGACCGGGTGTCCGGGTAGTCGACGGTTTTGTCGTAGACCATGTCGCCCGTAGGTGTCCGGCCGGTGGAGGCGACCGCTACGGTGCGTGCGGGGGCACAATAGGGCAGGTTTGCGGTGTCGGTGGCGGTGAGCAGGTCGATTGCGAGGATGCAGTCGGCGCTGCCGGGGGTGAGGCGGTTGGATGGCTCCAGTTCGGTGGTCGAGAATCGCAAGTACGAGACAACGGGCCCGGCTTTCTGGCCCAGTCCGGTCCGGTCGAGGCTTTCGACGGCATATCCTGCGCGCAAGGCAGCGGTGGCCAGCACTTGGTTGACAGTGACGATGCCTGTGCCGCCAATTCCGGCGAGTAGGACGTTTTGGGTGTGGCGCGGCGGTTCGAATCCCGGATCGACCACCTCGGGCGGCTCGATGGTGTCGCCGGCGTGTTTGCCTGCACTGCGGGAGCTTTTCGCATGTTCGGCATCCGGTAGCTCGACTGTGACGAACGACGGGCAGTCACCGTCGAGACAGCTGTAGTCGGTGTTGCAGGAGGTCTGGTCGATGCGAGTCTTGCGCCCGAATTCGGTTTCCACCGGCTGTACGGACAGGCAGTTGGATTTGACACCGCAGTCGCCGCAGCCCTCGCAAACCGCTTCGTTGATCAGCACGCGGGTATTGCGTGTCGGGAGAGTGCCGCGCTTGCGTTGGCGGCGGGCATCGGCGGCGCAGTGCTGGTCGTAGATGAGAACGGTGACACCGGGGATCTCGCGCAGCAATCGCTGCGCCTCGTCGAGGCGGTCGCGATGCCACAGCAGCGTGCCTTTGGCGAGCGCTTTTCGGTTATGCCGCTTGGGCTCGTCGGCGCAGATGATGATCTGCTCGACTCCCTCGGTGGTGAGTTTGTGGGTCAGCTGTGCGACGCTCAGTCCGCCTTCGACATCCTGCGCGCCGGTCATGGCCACGACCTCGTTGTAGAGCAGCTTGTATGTGATGTTCACTCCGGCCGCGACGCAGGCCTGCACGGCCAGTTGACCCGAGTGGAAAAAGGTGCCGTCGCCGATGTTCTGGAATATGTGCGGTACGTCGGTGAACGGCGCCTGCCCGATCCATTGGCTGCCTTCGCCACCCATCTGGGTCAGGCCGGTTACCTCGGAATCGCTGCGGCCGGACATGGTGACCAGGGTGTGGCAGCCGATGCCGCCGGCACCGATGGAGCCCTCCGGCAACGCGGTGGAACGGTTGTGCGGGCAGCCGCTGCAGAAGTAGGCGGTTCGCTTTGCCGGAAGGACCTCGAGCGTGAGCGGGGGCGGGGGAGCCTTTTTCAGTTCGACTCGGTCTCGCAGTACTCGGCGTAGCGGCCCGAGCAGGCGACCCGGCGTGAGTTCGCCGCCGACCGGGAACAGCGGTCTGCCTTGGTTGTCTTTCTTACCGATGATCTGTGGCGCGTCGGGGGTGCCGTAGAGGATCTCACGAATCTGGGTCTCGATGAAGGCGGTTTTGTCTTCCACGACGATGAGCTGCACCAGCCCGTGCGCGAACTCGGTCACGACCTGCTGACCGACCGGGTACGGCATGCCGATGCGCAATAGCCTGATGCCATAGTGCCGCATGGTGGCCTCATCCACTCCCAGATCCAGCAAGGCCTGCTTCACGGCGTCGAAAGTGGGTCCGGTGGCGGCGATTCCGATCCGCGCGCCGTCGGGATCGACCTCGATCTCGTCGAGGGCGTTTGCCTCTCCGAAGGCGTGCACTGTGGCCCACCGCGGCCCGTACAGATCGGCCTCGGCGAGCAGGCTGTGGGTCGGCGCGGCCATCGGACGCTGCCGGTAAGCGTAAGGCTTTCCCTCCCAGTGGATCTCGGGGGTGGAAATGGTGAGGTCTGCTACCGATGTGTCGACGGTCCACGCCCCGTCGGCGACATCGGCGACGATCTTCATCGCGACAGCGCAACCCGATGCCCGAGACAGCGCGATGCCCCGCATGCCCATGGTGATGATTTCCTCGGCATTGCGTGGAAAGAGCACCGGAATTCCCATGGCGGCCAGGGACCGTTCACTGGCGGCAGGCACCGTCGACGACTTGGATGCCGGGTCGTCGCCGACCAATAGCAGTACGCCGCCGCGGGGGTTGACCCCGTACATATTGGCATGTCGCAGCGCGTCGGTCGCGCGGTCGAGGCCAGGGCCTTTTCCGTACCAGATACCGATGACGCCGTCGTGGGTCGGTGTGCCGGTGTGCAGCTCTGTCTGACTGCCCCAGACCGAGGTGGCCGCCAGTTCCTCGTTGAGCCCCGGTACGAAGACGATGTCGTGTGCGGCGAGCACGCCGGGCATACCGCCCAACAACCTGTCGACGCCGGCCAGTGGACTGCCTTGGTAGCCGGAGACGAACGTTGCGACTCGTCTGCCTGCTCGGGCGTCTCGCGCGTGTTGTTCGACCATCAGTCGGGCAATGGCCTGCACGCCCGTCAACAGGACCGGACCGACGCCGGGGCGGTAGCGGTCTGCGAGGTCGTAGGAGGGGACCGGTGTCGACGCTCGGAGATCGAACGGGCGGGCAACGCTGGTCATGAACAGTCACCACACTTTCCACAACCCAGATCGTGAGCTGCACAAGGATCGAACTAGCAATCAGCTCAGCAAAATTTGCCGTGTAGTGGAGAATCCATCAACTGTTACGGAAAATGATGATCAATCTGATCAATAGTGATCTGGAGCACTGTGTCGACCGCAGCATTCTGCTCGAGTCGGGCCGAACGTGGCTCGTCAAGACCGTTCGCGGCTTCTGGTGAGGTGATCGACCAGGGGCAGTGCCCTGTACTCGATCGGTGTGGCCAAGGCGAGCATCGTCTCGGTCTGCCGCACGCCGCCGATGGCATGCATGCGCTTGATGATGTCGAGCAGCTCCTGCTGCGTTTGGGCCGCCACCCTCACGAGTAGATCCGCGTGTCCGGTAGTCGCATGGACCTCGAGCACGTGGGGGAAGGCGCGCAGCGCCTCGATGATGTCGTCCATCCTGTTCTGGTCGGTCTCGATACCGACGAACGCGTGTACAGCGAAGCCCAACGCCTGCAGATTCACGTGGGGCGGATATCCCCGCACCGCCCCCGACGTTTCCAGGCGCTTCATCCGTGCCTGCACGGTATTGCGGGCGACTTTCAAACGTGCTGCCAGGTCCAGGATCGGTGCCCGCGGGTCGGACGCCAGTTCACGGAGTAACGCGGAATCCAATAGGTCGAGCTTGATGGCCATGACGACGCATTGTTACACGGGCCTCCTCGGCCGCCTCGGCCCGTATCCGGCGCGGGCTTGCGGGGGTCCTGGGGATGCTCCGCAGAGGCAGCCGGTAATGGCGGACCAGGCGCGGTTTACCGCACGGTTGCCTGAGCGTAACGGCGAATGTGGTCCTGGCCCGGTACGAACCGCCGGTAGGACACCGAGCGGTAGCGCTTCCGGACCGGCCGGCGCCGGTCGCGGTTGCTCGGGAGAGGTCAGGGGCGATGACTTCGGTGCGATTCCTGTTGCGGGAGTTGTCGCACGGCGCAGGTATGGCCTGCCCGGGGAAGGTGCGGAACGTCCAGGTGGAGACGGTGGTCCGGGCGATCTCGAGGAAGTCGTCGGCCTGCTGCCCGCCGCGCGCTCACTCCTTGCCGGGATCGCGCTCCGCGGTCTGGTCGGTGTCGGGCGCCGTGCGGGTGGCTGCCTCGACGACTTCCCGGATGCCGCGCAGACTCGGCGCGCCCGGCAGCAGATCGGGAAGGTCCGGCAGCTCCTCGGCGATCCCGGTGATCGGCGAGATGATTTCCGCCAGCTGCTGCCGTGCCGCATCGGCCGCGGCGCGGGCCGCCTCGGTGATGGATCGGGCGAGGTGTGCCGGCGGACCGCCTCGGAAAGCCCCGGCCACCAACCGGACATCGACGACGAGCCCGTACGCGTCGACGGTGACCTCGGCCAGCCGATCCGACGACCATGCCGACGATCGGCATCGCGACAACCGTTCGTGAACGCCCGGAATGTCCTCGCGTTGTTGATCCAGGCCATCCAGCAACGCACCGATGAGCCGCTTCATCCTGGCGGTCGCCTCGGTCAATTCATCCAGACTTCGATCGTCCATCCGTGGCTTCCCCGAGTGCTCGTCACATGGTTGTCGGTGTGCGCTGCATCGACTATACGACGTCCAATATGCATACGCCTCTCGTTCGAGCGGCAGGCGCATGCACCAGGTTCCCGGTCTCCACTGGTGGGAATGCGTGACACTGGGCGTGCCTGACGTCCGGAATCGAAAATAGGGACTTATGAGGTCGATCGGCCGTCGTTGGCGTGACAATTGTCGCGGCATGACCGTACCCACCGGTGCCGTTCATGAGCCGCGTATTCTTCCTTGACTCCGACGAACTAGCTGGTCAGAGCCCCACGATTGCAGGGGCCGCGGAGGAGTTGGCTGCGGCGCTCCACAATCTCGAAACCGTGCTCGGTACCGAGGGGCGGTGCTGGGGTAACGACGAGCCCGGAAAGGTCTTCGAGCAGACGTACGATTCCGACGCGAAGCAGACCGTGGTGAATCTGCGGAACCTGGTCGGGACATTGCGATCGAGCGGGCAATCCTTCAAAGATATCGGCAACGTATTCAACAATATGGATACCGATGCCGGTCGCCGGGTCCGAGGTCACGAATCGCCGTCCGAAACAACCGCATTCAGCCCGGCAGGTTCGCCGGGGAGCAATTACCCCGCGTCGCGACCGAACACCGTGTCACCGCTGTCCGGTATCGATTCGAAGTCGCCGAATGGGCAGCGGCCGCACTCGGAATCGCCGGTCGGCAGTGAGCAGGGGCAGCGCGGCTCGCGACCACCGGCTGCCGATGACACCACCGGGAACATGCCGGGCTCCGGAGCCGTTGCGCCTTCCGGGCCGTCCGGGGAACCGCCGCAATCGCCCTCGGTCCGCGACGCGGCCTCGGCGGCCGGAGCCGTCGAGGACGGAGCCGTCGAGGACGGAGCCGGTCTCGTCACCGGGGATCCGCCGTCCGGAGCCACCATCGCGCAGGCGGCACAGACGATGCCGCCTGCCTCGCTCGACAATGCGTCCTCGGGTGCGGAAACGGCTGGTCCGGCGCCGAGCAGTCCGTGGTCTCGACCCAGCGAGCGCCCTGGTCCCGGCGGGCAATCACCCGGCTCGCAGTCCGGTCAGCCGTCGGGAAACCCACCTGGCACCCGCTCGTCGGCGCAGCCCCAGGGCTCCCGAGCGAAACAGCAACGCCGTGAACGGAAGAAGGACAACAAGCAGCAGAAGCGCCCACCCGAAGTTGCCGCCTCCGAGAATGCGGACCGGCCACCCGCCGTGCCCACCCGGCCCACCGACCGAACGCGGCCGTCGGGCGGGTCGCGGAGGTACTCGACGCCCTGGTCGAAACCGGAACCCGTGGAGCCCGCGGAGACTACGCGGGCCGATGGGTCGAAAATCGGTCACTGACGAAAGGACGAGTCCACATGAATCGACCGAGTTCCGAGGATCCGCGTTCGGCCCACTCCGGATTGACACGGCTCGTAGATACACTGCTGGGCGGATTCGGTGAACAGTCGGCGGATCTCCCCGACATCGCCGCGCAGCTCACGGCTGCGCGCTCGTCGGCTTCGTCTTCCGATCATCTGGTGGAAGTGACGGTCGACGCATACGGAATCGTGATGGACGTGCAGCTGTCGCCCCAGGCGTTCCAGGCGAATTCGCCCGAACGGCTGGCCCGATCCGTCACCGAGGCGGCCCGGTCCGCTGCTCTGGCGGCGCAGCGGCGACGGGCCGAGATCGTTGCGCCGATCACCGGTACCGCCGGTGATCTGCCGGACCTGCCCGACTTGTTTCCGGATGCGCCGAGTCTGCGGGGAATCCGCGACATCACCGAGTCGGCCGAGCCCGGAAACGCCGAACCGGCGCGCGCTGACCGCGAGTACAGGTCCGGAGGATGAATGGTCGTCGCCGAGCACCGCCCTGGTAAGCGATGACGCTCGAAATTCCCAAGGAGATTCCCTCCTGGGTGATCGCCGCGGTGGCCGGTCCGTGGCCGGAGGGGGACGAGGATGCGTTGCGTCGGCTGGGCGCGGCGTGGAAGGAAATCGGCGATGCGATCACCGCGGTGTCGCAGCTGACGGGCGAGGCCCGGAAAAAGGTCCTGTCGGCGATCGAAGGGCAGGTCGGGGAGGCGCTCGAGAAATACGGCATCGACCTCGACGGCGACCTGAAACACGCGGCGGACGCCTGCTACGGGCTGTCGGAACAGTGTATGCACAATGCGCTGTCCACCGAGTACAGCAAGTATGTGATCATCGGGTCCCTGGTGGCGCTGGTCATCCAGTTGGGCGTGGATGCGTTCGTCCCGGGTGTGGGGCAGGTGCACGGCGTGTTGGCGACGGCGGCGACCCGGTTGACAGTGCGGGCCGCGTTCCGTGAACTGATCACCCGCCTGGGGACAGAGGGGGCGCGGGCGGCTGCGGCACGGTTGGTGCGAGCGATCGCGTTCAAGGGCGTGACGTTGGGTGCGGTCCAGGGTGGTGCTATTCCCCTTGTCGCACAGGCGGTGCAGATGACGGGTCCGGAACATTACCGGACGGAGTTCGACTGGAATGACATCGGCTTGGGGGTCGTCTCCGGCGCCGCCGCCGGTGCTGCGGGTGAGTTCTTCGGTGTGCGGACGATGATGGGACTGGAGCGCCGCTTCGCGAACAACACCACTTCCGCGGCGCGGAGCAGGCTCCACCAGGTCGGAATTCGGTTCGTTGGCGCCGGAGTCGGCGGTGCTGCGGGTGCTGTGGCCGGAGTGGTGTCGGTGGTGCCGTTCACCGGCCGGCTGGACCTGGGGTGGGACCACTTGTTGCCCGGCATGGTCGGTGGTGTGCTGGGTTCGATGCCACACGCGCTGCGCGGTCCGGCCGGACCCGAGATCGGGGCGCCGGTCGGTGACGTCGGAAGGCCCGTCGGTGACGGACCGGGTGCGGGAGACAGGACATCCGCGTCGCCCGGTGATGACGGGCCGCCGCCTTCTTCGCCTCCCAGAGACGAGGGCGGTGCCGCCGACAGGCCGGGCGCGGACCGGGACGACGGTGCGTCCGGCGGGCGTGACGACGATTCCTCCGACACCTCGGCGCAGCCCGGGGACGAAGGAGACTCGCCCGGCGCGGTGCGGACCGAGGCGGATGGGCGGACCGAAGGCGAGGCGCGTCCGGAGACCGCGGCTCGTCCCGAAGGGCAGCCGCGGCCGGATACCGAGGTGCGACACGACGACGGGGCTCGGCCGCAGCCGCCTGAGGAGACCGAGGAGACAGGGGGCCCTCGAACCGAGGAGAGGCCGGCCTCACGCGGTGAACCCGGCACTGACACACCGGCTCCCGCACACCGGGACGAAACGGTGCCGGTGAGATCCGAGGACGAGACGCAACCCGAGACCGTGGCGCAGCCCGAGCATGAGGGGGGTGCGTCGCGTTCTGAGAGCGTGGCGCAGCCCGAGCATGAAGGGGGTCCGGGAAGTGAGGTGCGTCCGGAGAGCGTGGTGCGTCCCGAGGGCGAGCCGCGGCCGGACACCGAGGTGCGATCGGAGGACGGGGTTCGGCCGCGTCCGCACGAAGAGACCGAAGGGACAGGGAGCCACCGAACCGACGAGGAGACCCACACCACGCGCGGCGAAAACGACACGGCTACACCCGTTCCTGCACGCGGGGACGAGGTAGTCTCGCCGCGCGGTCGCGATCGTGAGGCCACTCCGCCGAGCGTTCGTGAGGGCGAGCGGACTCCGCCGCGCGGCCGTGACAGCGGAACGGCCCCGCCGCGTGGTCGTGGGGGTGAGATCACGGCACCTCGTGGTCGTGAAGCGGAAGCCGCGGCGGCGCATCGTGGTCTGGATGAGACGACCACACGCAACGAGGCGGACGAGACGACCCCCCGTGAGGCGGACGAGGCGTCGGCACGTCGGCATGCGGATGAAGAAGAAACGGCTCGTCGTGCTGCGGAGGAAGAAGAGGCCGCACGGCGCGAGGAGGAAGAGGATCCGCCCACCGTGCCCCTCCGGCGAACCGGATTGAGCGACGAGGAGGCGGCCCGGATAGCGGCGGGCGAGGAGCCCGGGGCACTTCGGGTCGAAGGTGATTGGACGCAGCGCGAATTCATCCCACCGCTGGACGGCGTCAGCCGTCGCACGTACACGAAAGATCAAATTGTGGAGATGTGGGAGAACAAGATTGGCCGGAAGATGACTCTGAATGAGATCAGGACACTCGAGCTGGGGTGCGTCGGTATTTCGAGTATGTTTGCCGGCCACCCACTGCATCCACCGAACAACCTGATGTTCAGCGATCCCGACTCCTACCCCCGCCAGTTCGAATACGAGAAAATACTCGCGCCGCTGGACCGTTTGAACAGTGATATGGACAATGCGCGGAATTCACTACGTGAAGTGCAGGCGGCTCTGCGGCGAGCGGAAAAGGAACACCGTCTCAACCCGGGGTCCACGGAGGTACACGAGCTGAGAAAGTCGGTGAAAGCCTGGGAGGAATATATAAATCAGATCCGGGAGGCGGGGCGGAAAGCGGCAGCGAAGCTGTCGGACGATATCAGTATGCTAGACTATGAGCGCGAAATGGCAATGCGGGAACACGGCTTCAACACCCAAGAATTGGTCCAGCATTACAAGCAGCGCTTCGAGGATATCCTGCGGCGCCAGCCCGCGACGCGAGAAGAATTTATGCAGATGGTGGCGGAGGATTCGCAGCTATCCAAGCTGCGAAACGTGGAGCAGTACTTGCCGAGCGGTCAACCTTCCGAGTGGGATGTGGTCATGTACGCGAAGCACTTCTATTCCGGGCAGGAACACGTCCGGGATGCCGCCGGGAATCCACTCTATCACAACAACGGCTGGCCGGTTTCTCGGTCCACCGACCCGAATCCCGACTTGTTCAAACCCGATCCGGAAACCGGTCAGGTCGATATGTCGGGCGATCTGTGCTGCCCGAAGGGGCCCGGGATGGGAAACTTCGATTTCGGTCTGTATCTCGAAGACATCGATGCCTGGGTGAATGCGAATCATATGGAGTACCCGAACCCGGTGCGGCGGAAAAAGGATCCGATGAGGGCCTTCGTGAAGAGTAGTATGGACTTTCATAGCTACGGAGGCTATTATGATAGCGCAGTGATAGGCCTCGCCTTCCGGCGTATTGTACCGTGATAATGAATGCCCTGCGACGCGCGGTGAGGTAGAAATGAATTTCGAAGAATATCTGGACGGCCCGGTGACGCTGTTCGGCGTTGCCCAGAATTCGATGACCGGCGCGATTCTCATGTGCGGCGCGCGCTCGGTCGTCTATATCGACGGACTGCGGGAATGGGACGCCGCCGACGTGTCGAAGGTGCTCGAGCTGTCCGGCACCTTGGTCGTGGAGGGTGATGACGACGAGCTCTATACCGTCGACGGCGCGGTCGGGCACGGTATCGGTCGGCATTATGTGGTGAAAGAGGCCAGCTGGGAACGGCTGTCCTGAGTTACTGCGGCTCGCCTTCCCAACCAGTGTCCTGAGTCGGCAATCCGTTGGCAGTATGCGGCGGGGGCTTCGAGGATCTCATCGGCGGTTTGGTCCAGTGCGTTCATGTGGTTCGACGGGCGCGCCGACGCGACCGAGCCACGGCCATCTGGTCATGGAGTCATCGAACATAGCTTGCTGGCCGGTCATGCCTCCGTGATGGTTCCGACGAGGTTGTACAGGGTGCCGTCGACGGTGACGTTGGAGTACGGCGTCGCGTCGGCGAAGTCCTCCACGTGGGTCACGGTGGCGCCGCCGGCCTCGGTCCAGGAGTTCAGGTAGACGCCGTCGCGAATTTTCCTCAGGTCGAGCGGGCGGTCTCGGCGTGGCCGGCCGGCGCGAGCCCCCGCCTTTCTGGACGACGAAGCTGCCTCGCGACTGTGACTCGAAGGTGAACTTCCGCGTCTATCATCTGCAGCACGTCATACTCGTATGCACCGGTCTGTGCCACAAGGACTCCGCGATCACGCAGCCGAAGGATATACAGCGCCGGCACAAGGTGGTGTCGGCGGTACTGCTCGGTAGAGGTTTGGTGCTCTCTCGGGGTTCGTCGGGAACGCCGAGCCGATGGTAGTGCCGCACCGTGTTGATCGTGGTGCCGGCGAGATCTGCAAGCGCACATGTGCTCCACGGCATCCGAGCTGGAACCGGCCACTGTCGGCGATACGACCATTACGTGACACGGCGCCCGACCGGGCAGGCGGGGAGGCGCCAGACCGCCTCGTCGTTCCGGTCGCTTCAACAGTCACTCGGCCAGTCGAGCCTGTACCCTCGCGCAGGGTGTTGACGGCAGCTCGAGCTGCCTGCCGGCCATCTTCGTGAGAGTCTCCCAGCAACGGTTCGATCAGCGGTATCACCTCCGTTGAACCGAGGTCGTCGAGCACATCGAGGACCGTCTCGCGCACGATGTAGTCGTCGTCGCAAAGGCCGTGCAACAACAGCGGGTACGCCGACTCCGGTATCGCTCGCGCCAGGTAATCCAGCACGCTGGCCCGCACGAAAGGTGACGAGTGCTCCCCCTACTGCGGATGCGTTCCCCTGGGTCTGCGACGCCGAGCGAGCCGAGAAGCCTGCAGCGATCACCGGTTCGGAATCGCCGGCAGGCGACTTGACACTGTCGATGAACGCCGGGTAGCCGCTCTGATGCATTGTCAGGACAGTGAGCGCTGCGCGTAGCCGAGAGACCCGCCGACCGCCCAATTCCTGCTCGAGTCCTTCGATGCCGGCGCGGCCCTGGTCTGCCAGGCATCGGCTCCCACGGTTCATGAAGGTTGGCCCGGTGATCCGGGTTTTGGAGGTGTCCCACATGCTCGCGGCTATTTTGCGGGATCGCCGAGTGTCGGGCCGGTGATGGCCTGGGTCGGGCAGGCCACCGCCTCGGAGGCGAATGCGCTTGCCATACTGTTGAAACGGCAGGTGGATGGCTCCGGAGTCGGCCGGTCCTGGATTCCGGCGAACTGTCGGTCAGGTTGCCCATGTTTCGTGTTTCCTAGGGGTTCGCACAAGGGAAATCGGTTGACCTGCGCATTTCGTGCCCATTGACGAACCGGAAGCGACGCACGGCTCAGAAAATCGCGCTGAATTGCGCAAACGCGTCACAGGTTTGTGCCCTCGGCAGGATTCGAACCTGCGACACCCGCTTTAGGAGAGCGGTGCTCTATCCCCTGAGCTACGAGGGCCGGGCCGGTGGCCGGATGGTGGGAGTCTACCGGCTCGACGGCCGAGGAGCCGCATCGTATGCGTCCGGTTCCTGTTCCGGCTCGTCATCGGCACCGCTCGGTTCAGGCGGTGAGCCGGGCGGCCTGGCGTTCGTCGTACTCGGCCGGGTCGAAGCGGCGGGTCTTCCGGCGGTAGAGCAGGGTGGCGCCGGGCCAGTTGTTGGTGATGCGGCCGGAGGCGTTGCGGTACCAGCTGGTGCAGAAGTTCCAGGGGGTGATCTCCAGACGTTTCTGCAGCCAGTCGTCCCAGCGCTGTTCGGTGTCGGGGCGGATGGCGAGGCCGCGGCCGGGGCGGTCGGTGAGGTATTCGACGATCCGGCGGATATAGCGGGCCTGCGATTCCAGCATGTAGACGATGGAGCCGGAGCCGACGTTCGTGTTCGGGCCGTACATGAGGAACAGGTTGGGGAATTCGGGGACCGACATACCGAGGTAGGCGCGGGCGCCCTCGCCGGCCCAGGCGTCGGCCAGTTTGCGGCCGCCGAGGCCGTAGATGTTCATGGGGGTGAGGAATTCGGTGCCCTTGAATCCGGTGCCGTAGATGATGACGTCGGCTTCGTGTTCCACTCCATCGGCGGTGCGCAGGCCGGTCGGGGTGATCGCTTCGATGGCGGTGGTTTCCACGCTGACGTTCGGTCGAGTGAGGGCGGGGAAGTAGTCGTTGGAGAACAGGGCGCGTTTGCAGCCGGCCTTGTAGTCGGGGGTCAGCTTCTCGCGCAGCACCGGGTCGGGGACCTGCCTGGCGCGGTGGCGGTCGGCGACCCCGATCGTCGGCTCGGCGATCCACTGCAGATCGGTGAGGGCGAGGGCCATCACCTCGAAGAACAGCCAGACCGCGAAGCGTTCGGCCCAGCGTACGGGCGGGACGTACTTGAAGAGAGCATGGTGGAACGGGCGGTAGACGGTGTCCGGTTTCGGCAGCACCCAGGCGGCCGAGCGCTGAAACAGGGTCAGGTGTTCGGCTTCGGGTTGGATGCGCGGAATGTACTGGATGGCGCTGGCGCCGGTGCCGATACAGGCGATCCGTTTCCCCGTCAGGTCGATACCGTGCTTCCATTCGGCCGAATGGAAGGCCGCGCCGGTGAAGGTCTCGATACCGGGGATGTTCGGCAGGGCCGGGCGCGACAGCTGGCCGACCGCGGAGATCAGGACATCGGCGGTCAGGGTGGCGCCGTCGGCGGTGCGGACCTGCCAGCTGCCGGCCGCTTCGTCGAATTCGGCGTCGGTGACCTCGGTGCCGAAGCGGATATGGCGCTGCACCCCATATTTCGCGACCACCCCCCGCATGTATTCGTGGATATCGGCCTGTTCGGAGAAGCGGCGCGGCCAGTCGCTGCGCGGTTCGAACGACCAGGAGTACAGCGGGGAGGGGACATCGCAGGCGGCTCCGGGGTAGGTGTTCTCCCGCCATACGCCGCCGAGGTCATCGGCGCGTTCGATGATGGTGAAATCGTCGATGCCGGAACGGAGCAGTTCCAGCGCCATGCCGAGTCCACCGAACCCGGCTCCGATGATGATGATCGACGGCCTTGTCATGGAACCGAGGGTAAACCGGTGAACAACCGTTCCGAAGGGATCGACGGACAGCGAATCCATATTTTCGGCCAGATGCTGCGGAGGGTTCGATGGCCGGTTTCGGCTCTGCCCATCAGACGGGGATCCCGCTGCCCGTGCATTTGCATTTGAATCCGCCGGCCCGCCCGAAACCGGTGGGAAAGTGAATGGGGGCAGTTCAAAGGGTATTTTTTGCGAATGTCACAAGTGCGCCGGCCCTGGGTGCGCGTCTCATTCGTGTGTCGTTTCTTTCTCCGGCTTGGCACGGCCGGGGGCGAGTAGTTATCACCGATTACGTGCTCGATGTCGTAGAACGCAGTGCCGGCGGCCCGCAGGGGGCGTCGCCGGCACTGCGTACGCCTCGAGTCGTCCCGGCGGGTCGGTTTCCTTGATTTCCGCTCGGCCGTCCGAATCGGTACCCGTGTTCCGACGTGCCGGTCTCCGTGTTCCGCTCCCGGGTAGACGTCACCGCGGGTAACTACTCTTGGGTAGTCTCTCGGTCTGTGACGTGGGTCATGTCGCACCGGAGGCCTTCGTTCTCCTGGCGGCGGAGCCGCGTCATGGCTGTCCACCCAAGGAGTTAGGGGCGTTTTCCGATGTTGAGCACCATGATGGACGACCAGCTGTCGTTGGCGACGCTGCTGCGTTACGCGTCCACTTTCGTCGGCGATTCCACCGTTTCCACCTGGACCGGCGACGGGATGCGCACCATGACCTATCGCGAGGTCGGCGCGGAATCGGCCCGGCTGGCCAACGCCCTGCGCGAGCTCGGGATCGGAGAAGGCGACCGGGTGGGCACCTTCATGTGGAACAACAACGAACATCTGGTGGCCTATATCGCGGTCCCGGCCATGGGGGCGGTGCTGCACGCGCTGAACATCCGCCTGTTCCCCGACCAGGTGGCCTACGTCGCCAACCACGCCGAGGACCAGGTGGTGATCGTGGACGGCAGCCTGGTGCCGATGTTCGCCCAATACCTGCCGAACCTGAAGACCGTCCGGCACGTCATCGTCGCCAACGGCGACGCCACCACCCTCACCGCGCCCGAGGGCGTGCAGGTGCACTCCTATGCCGAACTGCTGGCCGGCCAACCGGACACCTACGACTTCCCGGTGCTCGACGAGCGTTCCGCCGCCGCCATGTGCTACACCTCCGGCACCACCGGCAACCCGAAGGGTGTCGCCTACTCGCATCGCTCGAACTGGTTGCACGCCATGCAGGCGTGTACGCCGAGCGGTCTGGGCATGCTGCCCACCGACACCATGCTCGCCATCGTGCCGCTCTTCCACGCCAATGCCTGGGGCCTGCCGTACGCGGCCCTGATGTCGGGCGCGAGTCTGATCATGCCGGACCGTTTCCTGCAGCCGGGTCCGCTGCTGGAGATGATGGCCGCGGTCGAGCCCACCTTCGCCGCGGCGGTGCCGACCATCTGGGGCGGTGTGCTGGCCGCCCTCGCGGCGTCCCCGCAGGACATCACACATCTGCGGACGGTGGTGGTGGGCGGTTCGGCCGCGCCGCCGGCGATGATGCGCACCTTCCAGGAAAAGCACGGCGTCCGGGTGGTGCACGCCTGGGGGATGACCGAGACGTCACCGCTGGGCAGTGTCGCGCATCCGCCCGCAGGGGTCAGCGGTGAGGAGGAATGGGCCTACCGGATCACCCAGGGTCGGTTCCCCGCCGGTGTGCAGGCCAGGTTGGTTGCCGACGACGGCAGCGTGGTGCCCAACGACGGTCGGTCGCTGGGCGAAGTGGAGGTGCGTGGTCCCTGGATCACCGGCTCCTACTATTCCCCGGACGGGGCCGAGGTCGATCCGGACAAGTTCGACAACGGCTGGCTGCGCACCGGCGATGTCGGCAAGATCGGCCCCGACGGCTACCTGACCCTGGTGGACCGGGCCAAGGACGTGATCAAGTCGGGCGGTGAATGGATTTCGTCGGTCGATCTGGAGAACGCGATCGTGGGCCACCCGGAGGTGGCCGAGGCGGCGGTGATCGGTATCCCCGACGAGAAGTGGGACGAGCGGCCGCTGGTCGCCATCGTGGCCGCGGAGGGGGCCGAGCCCGAGCCCGAGGAACTGCGCGAGTTCCTCGCCGACAAATTCACGAAATGGCAGCTGCCGGAACACTGGGCCTTCATCCCCGAGGTGCCCAAGACCAGTGTCGGCAAGTTCGACAAGAAGCGGCTGCGCGCCCAGTACGCCGACGGTGAACTGACCGTCATCAGTCTGGTCTGAGTTCGCACCGATATGGTTCGGGCCCGGTGCGAAGCAACGTACCGGGCCCGAAATCGTCTGCGCTTCTAGCAGTTACGCAGTTCCGGGCTCTGGTTGAGCAGTTGGGCCCGGGTGCTGATGAAGGTGGTGTAGGTTTCGCCACCGACCGCGGAGAGCGGGAAGGCGGCCACCCTATGGCAGTTCTGGAAGGCCAGTTTCACACCGAAATGCCGTTCCAGGCCGCCGCGGATGGCGTCGGAGGCCATGGCGCGCAGCAGCTGTCCGCGCGCGGTCTCGTCCGGCGGGGGTACCACGTTATCGGTGAATTCGGCGTTGCCGGACTTCAGTTCACCGGCGACCCGGCTGACCACTTCCCAGGCATAGGGCAGCGAGTTCCGGACGCATTCGACGAACTCGGCATCGGTGACTTCACCACGTTCGGCGCGTTCCAGTAAGGCGGTGGGGACATCTAGGGACATTGCGCTCTCCTCGATCGGCTCGGGCGCGAGTGACTGCGGATACCCGCGGCGTAGGTGCCGGGACCGAGTCTAAACGAAATTGGTTGTCATCATCGATGGTTTCGACGCGAAAGTTGTCCCGCTGACCGGCTTTTCGTCACGCAGGGGTTCAGGCGGGAGTGCGGGCCCCTGATCGGGGGGTGGGCCGGCGGGGTTCGGGACCTTCGGGCGCCCGGTTCGGCGCGCCGGTCGGTCGAAGGTGATCGGAGGCCGGTATGACGGAAAGATCACGACCTAGGACCTGGAAAGTAACGATGGATTGAAGGCGCGACCTGCAGATAACCGAAATTTCCGTCCTAAACATTGCGGAATGATCACGACGAGGTAGAGTTGCCGTCACAACGGATGCCGAAACGTTATTTTCGGCCCGGGCGGCTCCCCGGAGCCGGCCGAACCGGAACGGCGTCCGCGACCAGAGTTCGAACGGAACGCAAGGACTAACCCGTGGCGCACCATCGAGTAGGCCCCAGCTCCATAACCGTCATGAGCCTGATCGGCGACGAAGTCAGGGTTCGTCCCACCCGGCACCGGGCCGAGGTGTCGGCGGCCGAGCGGGTCAAGGCCGCCGCCGGTGCCGCGGTCGCCGCGGGTGCGCTCATCGGTACCGCGGCGCAGGTCGCCCCGGCCATCGCCTACGGGACCCCGCTGCTCCCGGATCCGCAGGACGCCGACAAGGTCGTCGAGGCCGAGCCCGTGTCCACCGCCGAGATCCAGGCCGTCGAGGCGCGGGTCGCCGAGGCGCAGGCCGCCCAGGCCGCGCCCGCTCCGGCGCCGCAGGCCCCGGTTACCGCGGTGGCCGCCGAGATCGCCGAGAGGCCGGCCAACCCGGCGCCGTTCGGGCTGCAGAACCTCCCGCCGGAGGTCGCCGCACCACTGGCCCACGCTGAACGGACCATCAATCAGATCCAACAGCAGATCGCTCCCGCGTCCACGGTGCGCCCGGTGGCCGGGGCCATCAGCTCCGGCTACGGCAGCCGCTGGGGTGCCATGCACTACGGACTGGATTTCGCCGATTCGCTCGGTGCGCCGATCCATGCGGTCAGCAGCGGAACCGTGATCGAGGCCGGACCCGCCTCCGGTTTCGGACTCTGGGTGCGGGTCCAGCACGATGACGGAACCCAGGCCGTCTACGGGCACGTCAACGAGATGTTCGTCCAGGACGGTCAGCGAGTGAACGCCGGTGATGTCATCGCCACCGTCGGCAATCGAGGCCAGTCCACCGGTCCGCATCTGCATCTCGAGATCTGGGACCAGGGGGGCAACAAGATCGATCCCCGGCCCTGGCTGGCGGCCAGGGGTGTACCCCTGGAATGGGGGCCGTCGTACTGATTCTCGTGGGGCACTGGAGACGTCGCCGCCGAAGGGGTTTCGGTGGCCGGTAGATCAGGGGTTCGGGATATGACCGAGGCTGTGGAGCTCGTCGCCGAGCCGCGCAGACAGCAAATCGCCGCCGTCCACGCCGCGGTGTCCCGGTTCGGTGGGACGCTTCGCCCGGTGGGACGGTCGCCCTATGACGGTGAGGTGGTGCCGGTGTTCAACCGGGCCGAGATCCTGGCCGGTTTCGAGGAGTTGCACCGCACGGCTCGCGACACCGTCAAACTGGTCGAGCGCGGTCCGCACCTGGGCGATATCGGTCGGGAGCACCGGATATCCGAGCTGAAGCAGTCCCGGATGGCCGAGGGGGTGCGATACCAGATCCTCTACCAGGACACCATCTACCAGGATCCCGAACGCCTCGGCTGCGCGCTGGCGACCAACACCCGGGGCGCGCAGGCACGCACCCTGCCCGACCCGCCGTTCAAGTTCATCGTCGCCGACAACGAGCGGGCCGCCCTGGTCCTGCACACCGACGACCGCCGCCCGGATCCGATGGGCCTGCGCATCGCCTGTTCGCCACTGCTCGACCTGCTGGTCCACACCTTCGACGTGCTGTGGACCATGGCCGCGCCGATCTCGGTCGATCCCACCGTGGGCGGACTCGACGATCGTGACCGCGCCATCCTCACCTTGATGAGCATGGGTGCCACCGACGATACGATTGCCCGCCGCCTGGGCATGTCGCGGCGCACCGTGGTCCGGCGGACCGCTCGGCTGCTGGAACGCCTCGGCGCGAGCACCCGCTTCCAGGCGGGTGTACAGGCGGTCCGGCGCGGCTGGCTGTGACCTGCTTCACCCGCCTCTCCAGAGGTGCAACACCCGGCGATTACCCCTCGATATAGCGCCGGAGACCTGCGGCGGCAACCGCCGCGGCAATGGCCGGGTTGCGGCCGATCGTATGATGGCTCAGGCCGCGCCTGCCCCGGTGGATATGCCCAGGTTATGTGGGCATGGCCGGGTCCGGACTCGACGCGAGAGGTGAATGCACTCGAATGGAAACTGCCCGTCGCTCCGCTCGTGGCAGCCGTCGGCGCCGCTCGGGCAGCCCACTCTTCGGACAGCTGCTCACCGCGGCGGTGGAATCCGCCGCCGCCGAAGTGGCCATTCGGTACAATCCCACGGGCGAACCCGCCGACCAGCGTGAGCTCACCTATCAGCAGCTCGACGAGGCGTCCTCACAGCTCGCACGGGAACTGATCGAACGCGGCGTCGGTCCCGGCGAGGTGGTGGCCATCGGGATCGCGCGCAGCCTGGAATCGGTGCTGGCCGTCTGGGCGATCGCCAAAACGGGCGCGGCGTACGTGCCGGTCGACCCCGGCTATCCCCTCGAACGCATCGACCACATGGTCACCGACTCCGGGGCGGTCCTCGGCCTGACCACCGTGGCGCACCGTTCGTCGCTCGGCTCCGCGACCACCTGGCTGGAACTGGACGATCCGATACACGCCGAGCGGATCGCGCGGCATCCCCGCCACCCCATCTCCTATACCGACCGGGTGCGCCCGCTCTACGAGCGGCATCCCGCCTACGTCATCTACACCTCCGGGTCCACCGGTAAGCCCAAGGGCGTCGTCGTCGGCCACAGCGGCCTGGCCACGGTGGTCGCCGCGGCCAACGAACACTACGGCGTGACCAGCGACTCCCGGGTCCTGCACGTGTGCTCGCCCAATTTCGACGTCTCGATCCTGGAGCTGCTGCTCGCGTTCACCTCCGGCGCGACACTGGTGATCGCCCCGCCCACCGTGTTCGGCGGGTACGAGGTCGCCGAACTGCTGGCCGCCGAGCAGGTGACACATATGCTCATCACCCCCGGCGCGCTGGAATCGGTGGATCCGAGCGGTCTGGACGACCTGGAAACCGTGGTGGTGCTCGGGGACAAATTCGGACCCGAGCTGCTGGGCCGCTGGGCCGGTGAGCACGCCTTCATCAACTCCTACGGCCCCACCGAGGCCACGATCATCGCCACCAGTACCGGCCCCCTGGAGCCGGGGGAACAGATCACCATCGGGTCCGCGCTGTCGGGTTTCGGGGTGTTCGTGCTGGACGCGCGACTGCGCCCGGTGCCCACGGGCGTGGTGGGCGAGCTGTATCTCTCGGGCCCCGCGCTCGCGCTCGGCTATCTCAACCGGCCCGGCCTGACCGCCGAACGGTTCGTCGCGAGCCCGTTCGGCGCCGATACCGGCAATCCGGGCGCGCGGCTGTACCGCACCGGCGACCTGGTGCGTCGCGTCGACACCGCCGCCGGTGAGGCCTTCGAATATCTGGGCCGCTCCGATTTCCAGGTGAAGGTGCGCGGTTTCCGGATCGAACTCGGCGAAATCGACAACGCGCTCACCGCGCATCCCGATATCGACTACGCCGTCACCATGGGTACCGAACTGTCCTCGGGGGCGACCGCGCTGGTGTCCTATATTCTGCCGCACCCGGGTCGCAGTGTGGACACCGACGCACTGCCCGCCTTCCTCGGCAACTCGCTGCCCGCCCATATGATCCCGGCCGCGATCATGGTGTTGGACGAGATTCCGCTGACCCCGGTCGGCAAACTCGACCGCGCCGCGCTGCCCGCGCCGGTGTTCGCGTCCACGACCTCGTCGCGGGCGCCCTCGGGTCCGGTGGAGACCCGGCTGGCCGAATTGTTCGCCGAGGTGCTGCGTGTGGAGCAGGTCGGCGTGGACGACTCCTTCTTCGCGATCGGCGGCGACAGCATCCTGTCGATCCAGCTGGTCTCCCGGGCGCGCAACGCCGGCATTCTGTTCACCCCGCAGGACGTATTCGAGCGACGCACCGTCGCCGCGCTCGCCGAGGCCGCGGTCGTCGGGGACGCGACGCCGGTGGAGGTGCTCGCGGAACTGCCCGGCGGCGGTATCGGTGACGTTCCGCCGACCCCGATCCTGGCCCAGTACCTCGCCGACGGGGTGTACGGGCGTTTCTCCCAGAACATGGTGCTGGCCCTGCCGGACGGGATCGGCCGAGCGGCGCTGGTCGAAACCCTCGATGCCGTCCTGTCCCACCACGATATGCTGCGCGCCCGCCTGGTCCGGGACGGAAACGGATACCGGTTCGAGGTGGGTGTCCCCGGCTCGGTGGCCGCGGACACGCTGATCGCCGAGGTCGAGGCGCCCCTGGGTACCACCGACGAGGAGCTCACCGCACTCGCGGGCACCGCCATGAATTCCGCGGTGGCGCGACTGGACCCGCTCGCCGGTCGAATGGTGGCCGGGACCTGGCTGCGCCGGACCGACGCCGCTGACGCGCTACTTCTCGCGGTGCACCATTATGTGATCGACGGCGTGTCCTGGCGCATTCTGATCGGTGATCTGGTGCTGGCGTGGGCACAGCTGTCGCACGGGCAGCGTCCCGCGCTGCCGGCCGTGGGGACTTCGTTCCGGCGGTGGGCGCACGGTATCCGCGACGCGGCGGCCGATCCGGCGCGCCGCGATGAGATCGATTACTGGCGGCGGGTCCTGTCGTCCCCGGATCCGGCCCTGGGCGCCCGCGCCCTCGACCCGCGGGTGGACACCTACGCGACCGTGCGGCGGTTCGGCATCGAGATCCCCGCCGATATCACCGAGGTGCTGCTGACCCGAGTGCCCGCCCTGTACCGGTCCGGGGTCAATGACGGTCTGCTGGCCTCGCTGGCCCTGGCCGTGCGGACCTGGCGGGCGCGGCGCGGGATCGACGCACCGGTCACCCGGGTGCGGCTGGAAGGCCACGGACGCGAGGAAAGCGCCGTCCCCGGCGCCGATATCACCCGCACAGTCGGCTGGTTCACCAGTGCCTACCCGGTCGCGTTGGACCTGACCGGCATCGACACCGAGGCGGCGCTGTACGACGCGGCCGCGATCGCGGAGCTGCTGCGCTCGGTGAAGGAGCAGTTGCTCGCCCTTCCCGGCCGGGGTATCGGATTCGGTCTGCTCCGCTACCTCGACGCCGATACGGCCGCCGAACTCCTCGGTCCGTCGGCGCAGATCGGTTTCAACTACCTCGGCCGGATCTCGGCGGGTGAACTGCCGGAAGGCATCGACGGTTCGGCCTGGCTGCCGACCGGCGCGCTCGGCGAGTTCGACATCGCTCCCGATCCGGCCATGCCGGCCGGTATGGCGATCGATATCAACGCGATCGTCGCCGACGGCCCGGACGGGGCCCGGATGGCGGTGTCGTTCCAGTACGCGGCCGGTGTACTGGACGAGCCGGCCGTGCGGGAACTGGCCGACGACTGGATGGCCGCGCTCACCGCGGTGGCCCGGCATGTGGACGATCCGGCCGCCGGCGGGCTCACTCCCTCGGATGTCCCGCTGGTGCGGGTCGGCCGGCATGAGCTCGACACCTGGCGGACCGGTTATCCGGGATCGACGGATGTGCTGCCGCTGCCGCCGCTGGGTGCCGGACTGTTCTTCCACACGCAACTCACCCAGGGTGCGCCGGATGATTACGTGATGCTGCTGGCGCTCGAACTCGCCGGCACCGTCGATCTGGACCGCCTACATCGTGCGGCACAGGCCTTGGTCGAACGGCATATCGCCCTGCGGACCGCCTTCGTGACCACCGCGGACGGCATACCGGTGCAGCTGGTTCTGGACGGCGCCGAAATACCGTGGCGGGTCGTCACCGATATCCCCGATGTGGAGGTGCCGACCCGGCTCACCCAGGAGCGGCTCACCCGGTTCGATCCGGCGGTGGCACCGCTGTTGCGGATCACCGTGTACCGCACGGTGTCCGGACGCATCCATTTCGCGCTGGCCGCGCATCACCTGCTGTTCGACGGCTGGTCGCTGCCGTTGCTGATGAAGGATCTGCTGATCCTGTACGCCACCGGCGGGGACGCGTCGCCGCTGCCGCCTGCGCCCTCGTACCGTGACTACCTGGTCTGGCTGTCGCGCCGGAACGTCGACGCCTCACTGGCCCGGTGGGGCGAGGTGCTGGCCGGGGCCCGACCCACCGAACTCGCCGCCGTCCTGGACCGGCCAGAACAGGCGGTGCGGCCGGAGGACGGTATCGGTGAGCTCGAGTTCACCCTCACCGACACCGAGACCGCGGCGTTGACCGCGTTCGCGGCCGAATCCGAGGTCACCGTCAATACGGTGGTGCAGGCGATCTGGGCGCTGCTGTTGGCGAGCCTCACCGGACGCGACGATATCGTCTTCGGTGCCGTTGTCTCCGGGCGTCCGCCGCAGTTGACCCGCGTGGACGAAATGGTCGGCCTGTTCACCAACACCATCCCGGTGCGGGTGCGGCTCGACCCGAACCAGACCGTGGGCGAGCTGCTCGAGCGGATCCAGGCCGAGCAGGCCGGACTGCTGGAGCACCACTATCTCGGGCTCGCCGATATCCAGAGCGCTGCGGGCGGCGCCGGCCTGTTCGACACGCTGGTGGCCTACGAGTCCTATCCGATCGACGCCGACGGACTCCAGCAGGCCGGCGGTTCCATCGACGGCCTGGAGGTCGTGGACGTGTCGTCCATGACCTACACCCACTATCCGGTGACTGTGGTGGTAGAGCCCGGCATCCGGCTGCGGTGCCGGGTGTGGTACCGGCGTGACACGGTCACCGAGCCGGCGGCGCGGGCGCTCACCGAACTGCTGCGTACGGTCATCGACCGGTTCATCGCGGTGCCTCCGCAGATGGGCGCGGCGGCGCCGGTGGACTGGTGGCGGGTGCCCGGCGTGCTCGTCGAGCAGGGAGAGCTGCCCGCCGACCGGCCGCGTCCGGCGCTGCCGTCGCGGCGCAGGGCGCAGGTTCACCGCGATATCCCCGCCGAGGTACACGCCGCGCTGGCGGAGATCGCGCGGCAACGGGAAACGACGCTGTTCTCGGTGGTGCACGCCGCTTTGGCGCTACTGCTGGCCCGACTGTCCGGGAGCCGGGATATCGCCGTCGGCGCGTTCGCTCCCGACAATGCCGCAGCCGGCCCCGCGGTATTGCGCACCCCGGTCGAACCGGGCGCGACCTTCGACACCTTGCTCGCCGCTGCCCGCCGCACCACCGCCGAGGCGTTCGGCGGGGCGGATCGGTCCTCCACCCACCTCGCGACCATGCTCGACACGGTGCGCGCCGCCGCCGGGCATTCGTCGTTCCGGGTCGTGCTCACCGCCGGTGACGTCACGTCGTCCACGGTCGAGCATCTGACGGCCGAGCTGGATCTGCGGGTGCACCTCGCCGACCGGACCGACGGCCAGGGCGGTCCGGCCCTCTCGTTCGTCTATGCCGAGGATCTGTTCGACGCGTCGACCGTGCGGGATCACGCCGACCGGCTGACACGCATCCTGCACGCCGTGGCCGCCGACGTCACGGCGGTTGTCGGCGATATCGATCTGCTCGCACCCGGGGAACGCGAACTGGTGCTGCGGGAATGGAACAGCGCCGGCGTCGATGTGCCCGAGGTGACGCTGGTCGACCTCATCCGGACCCAGGCGCGGCGACAGCCCGACACGGCGGCCATTCGCTTCGGCGACACCTCGCTCACGTTCACGGAGCTGATGGGTCGGGCCAACCGGGTCGCGCGGGCGCTGATCGCACAGGGCGCGGGACCGGAAACCCTGGTGGCCGTGGCGGTTCCGCGTACCGAGGAACTGCCGGTCGCGCTGCTCGGCGTCCTGATCTCCGGGGCCGGGTACCTGCCGATCGACACCTCCTATCCGGCGCAGCGGCTGAGATTCGTGCTCGCCGACGCCGCTCCGGCGGCCGTGCTCACCACCGCCGGCGAACGGGACGCGGTACCCGTCGGGGAACTGCCGGTGGTGTTGCTCGAGGACACCGAGACCTTCTCCGACGCACCGGTTTCCGACTCCGATCGGCTCGCCCGCCTGCGCCCGGACAATCTCGCCTACGTCATCTACACCTCCGGTTCCACCGGTCTGCCCAAGGGCGTGGGGGTCGCGCACCGCAATGTGGTGGAGCTGTTCGCGAATACGCAACTGCTGTTCGAATTCGACGAGACCGACGTGTGGACGCTGTTCCACTCGTTCGCGTTCGACTTCTCCGTCTGGGAGCTGTGGTGCGCGTTGGCCAACGGCGGCACGGTGGTCGTGGTCGACTATCTGACCTCCCGGTCGCCGGAGCAGTTCCGGGAGCTGCTGGTCCGGGAGCGGGTGACGGTGCTCAACCAGACTCCGTCGGCGTTCTACCAGCTCGCCGAGGCCGACCGGGTCGCGCACGCGAACGCCGGTCCCGGGGAGCCGGAGCGGTTCTCACTGCGGTATGTGGTGTTCGGTGGCGAAGCGCTGGACCTGCGCCGGTTGCGGGACTGGTACAGCAGGCACGGGGGTCCGGGCGGCACCGATTCGGACGCGCCGTGGCTGGTGAACATGTACGGCATCACCGAGACCACGGTGCACGTGTCGTTCCTGTCGCTGGACGAGCAGACGGTGGACAACTCGGCCAGTGTCATCGGCCGGGCCCTGCCCGGACTGGACGCCTACGTCCTGGACGACCGGCTGCATCCGGCGCCGGTCGGCGTGGCCGGGGAGATCTACATCGCGGGCGCCCAACTCACCCGCGGCTATCTGGGCCGTCCCGGTCTGGCGGCGTCCCGGTTCGTGGCGAACCCGTTCGGCCCGCCCGGGTCGCGGATGTATCGGTCCGGTGATATCGGCCGCTGGGCGGGTTTCGCGGGTCGCGCCAATCTGGAATACGCGGGCCGTGGCGACCAGCAGGTCCAGCTGCGCGGTTTCCGGATCGAACTCGGCGAGATCGAGGCGGCGCTGCTGCGCTGCCCGGGAGTGGGCCAGGCGGTGGCGCTGGTGCGCACCGACGGGCCCGCGGGCGACCGGCTCATCGGTTATGTGGTCTCGGCCGCCGAGCAGGCGGTACACGTCGAGCCCGCGGCGGTGCGCGCGCAGGTCGCCGAATTCCTCACCGACTACATGGTTCCCGACGCGATCGTGGCGCTCGACGCGTTGCCGCTGACCCCGAACGGGAAACTCGACCGCAGGGCACTGCCCGAACCCCGGGTCACCGGCGGCGCCCTGTACCGGGCGCCCACCAACCCGGTGGAGAAGGCGGTCGCGGGGGTGTTCGCGGATCTGCTCGGCACCGACCAGGTCGGCCTGGACGACGACTTCTTCGCCCTCGGCGGCAATTCGCTGCTGGCCACCCGGGCGGTGGCCCGGATCAACGAGGCCCTGGCGGCGGATGTCGCGGTTCGGGAGCTGTTCGAGGCGCCGACCGTCGCCGATCTGGCCGCCCGGGTGACCCCGGGTGTCGGCACGGTGGTGGACCGGCCCGCCCTGACCCGGGTGGAGCGTCCCGAGCGGGTTCCGCTGTCGTTGGCCCAGCAGCGGATGTGGCTGCTCAACCAGTTCGACACGAGCTCCCCGGCATACAACATCCCACTGGCCATCCGGCTCGACGGCGACCTGGACGTATCCGCGCTGCGCCACGCCGTCTTCGATGTGCTGGAACGGCACGAATCGCTGCGCACCCGGTACCCGGCGGGGCCGGACGGCACTCCATACCAGCAGGTCCTGCCGGTCACCGAGGTGCACAGCGGCGGGTTGGAAACCGACACCACCACCGACCCGTTCGGTCGGGTCACCGAACTGCTCACCACCGGGTTCGATGTCACCGCCCAGGTGCCGGTGCGCTCCCTGCTGTTGAACACCGGACCGGACGAGTATCTGCTGGCGCTGGTCGTGCACCATATCGCCGCGGACGGCGCGTCCATGGCACCGCTGGCCCGCGATCTGATGACCGCCTATCTGGCGCGGCTGAGCGGTAATTCGCCGCGCTGGTCGCCGCTGCAGGTGCAGTACGCGGACTACGCGATCTGGCAGCGCGAGGTCATCGGCACCGACGACGAGGACGACTCGATCGCCGCGCGGCAGTTGGCGTACTGGCGCACCCAGCTCGCCGGCCTGTCCGGGGAGCTGGAACTGCCGGCGGACCGGCCGCGCCCCGCCGTGCCGTCCATGCGCGGCGCCGCCACCGGATTCGTGGTGGCGGCCGAGACCCACCGGGCGCTGGACCGGCTCGCGCGCGAACACGGCGCCACGCTGTTCATGGTGATGCACGCCGCCGTCGCGGTGCTGCTGGCCCGGTTGACCGGCGAATCCGATATCGCGGTGGGCACGCCCATCGCGGGTCGCGGGGAACGGGCCCTGGACGATCTGGTCGGCATGTTCGTCAACACCCTGGCGCTGCGGACCCGGGTGGAATCCACGCTGACCTTCGCCGAACTGCTCGACCGCGCGAAGGAAACGGATCTGTCGGCCTTCGCCAATGCCGATATCCCGTTCGAACGGGTGGCCGAGGTGGTGGCACCGGGCCGGGCGACCGCGCACAACCCGCTGTTCGGCGTGGTGCTGTCGTTCCAGAACAACGAACAGGCCACCTTGGAACTGCCGGGTCTGCGGGTGACCATGCTGGACGAGGGCGCGATCGCCGCCAAGTTCGATCTGCAGGTCAATGTGGATCCGCGGCGCGACGCCCACGGTGTCCCCGCCGAACTGATCACCGTACTCGGCTATGCCACCGATTTGTTCGACGAGGCCACGGTGCAGGCGTTCGGGCGCCGGCTGGAACGTATCCTTGCCGCGGTCGCGGGGCATCCGCAGGTGCGGGTCGGGGATATCGATATCCTCGACGCCGCCGAGCGGGAGCGGATGAGCGTCGGTGTCGAACAGGTGGTGCCGGCGGCCACCGCGGGGACCGCGCTGGCGCAGGCCTTGGGCGCGGCCGTCGAGGAGGACCCGGAAGGCCCCGCCGTGGTGTGGGGCGAGGAGGCGGTCACCTATCAGGATCTGGATGCCCGCTCGTCGCAGTTGGCGCGGGTGCTCATCGGCCGCGGATGTGGCCCCGGCACCGGTGTCGTGGTCGGGCTCGAGCGCGGGGTTGCCACCGTGATCGCCACCTGGGCGGTGCTCAAGGCCGGCGCGGCCGTCGTACCGGTGGACGCCCTGGACACCGCGGTGGGAACCGGTCTGACGGTCAAGGCCGGACTCGCCGTGGGCGGGGCGCCGGCCGTGCCCGAGGTGGATTGGCTGGTGCTCGACGAGATGCCGGTCTCGTCGGAGGTCGCCGCGGAATCACCGCGGCCGGTCACCTACGCCCACCGGATCCGGGCCCTGCGCGGTGGCGATATCGCGTTCGTGGGCGGCGACGGCCAGGTGGTCGGCTACGACGAGTTGGCGGCGGTGGTTTCCCGACTGCGCACGGTCACCGGGCTGACCTATGAGTCCCGGACGTTCCGGTACGGACGGGCGGACAGCTTCGCGGCCCTGGTCGAGGTGGTGGCGGCCGGTTCGGCGGGTGCGTCGGTGGTCCTGGTGCCGGAGCCGGACGAGCTCACCGAGTCGCTGGCCGACGAATGGGTCACCCATCTGTGGTCCGACCGGGCCGGGCTCGGCGTGATCGACCCGGCTCCGCTCGAGGACCTGCAGGCACTCGTGCTGGATTCCGACGGTCGTCCCGGCGGCGGGTGGTCACGGATCCCCACCGTGTGCAGTCTGCCCGAACTGCTGGGCTGAGCTGTCGCGGCCGGTCCGCGCCCGAGCTCGATCGGACGCGCACCGGCCGCTGTCCGGTGTTGTCCGGGTCACCCGGAGGGAGCCCCCAGAACTGGGAGTCGCCTCAGCGGCGTGGCGTCGGATGGTGCCGGGCGATAATCAATGTTCCGGAGCCGACGGGGTACCGCGAGCCGATGGCCGGTACCGGTAGGTAACAACCGGCGTGCACCGAACCGATGCTAGGAACGGAAACAGGCGCGACGACAGCGCCGTGGCACGCCGTCGACGATATGAGACTGGTAGGACGAGGCAGGTAGATGGATTCGCGGGTCGGGCAGTGGTGCGATCAGAACCAGGAGAGCGGCACGGGAGCGGTGCGCTCACCCCGAACCCGCCCCACCCGTCCCGCTCGGGTACGTCGTGCGCGGGTGACGACATTGCCGCAGTTGATGGCGGCGGCAGTGGAGGCCAACCCGGAGGGTGTGGCGGTGGTGTTCGCCGATGCGACGGGGGCCGGGGGCGGGGTGTCGTATGCGGAGTTGGATGCGCGGTCCAACCGTTTGGCGCGGGTGTTGATCGAGCGGGGGGTGGGCCCGGAGGATCTGGTGGCGGTGGGGGTGCCGCGGTCGGTGTCGTCGGTGGTGGCGGTGTGGGCAGTGGCCAAGACGGGCGCGGGGTTCGTGCCGGTGGATCCGAATTATCCGGCCGAGCGGGTCGAGCACATGGTGGTCGATTCAGGGGCGGTGTTGGGATTGACGGTGGCCGAGGTGGGTGCGGGGCTGCCCGATCGGGTGGAATGGCTCACCATCGATGTCCCCGAGACCGAGCGGCTGGTGGAGGACCAACCGGCCGATCCGGTGGCCTTCACCGATCGGGTGCGGCCGTTGCGGGCCGAGCATCCGGCCTATGTCATCTACACGTCCGGGTCGACCGGTAGGCCCAAGGGGGTGGTGGTCACCCAGGCGGGACTGGCCGGGTTCTGCGAGGAGCAGAAGGAGCGGTATCGGCTGACCGCGCAGACACGGGCGTTGCATTTCGCCTCGCCGTCGTTCGATGCCTCGGTGCTGGAGTTGCTGCTGGCGATCGGCGGGGCGGGGACCGTGGTGGTGGCCTCGCCGATGGTGTACGGCGGGGACGAGTTGGCGGGCCTGCTGCGGCGCGAACAGGTCACTCACGCGTTCATCACCCCGGCCGCGTTGGCGTCGATCGATCCGACCGGGTTGGACGATCTGCGGGTGGTGGTGGCCGGCGGTGAGGCGTGTCCGCCGGAGTTGGTGCGCCGCTGGGTAGTTCCTCTCGCCGGCGGTGGTAGCCGGGAGTTCTACAACGGGTACGGGCCCACCGAGACCACCATCATGACCAATATCAGCGACCCGCTGGTGCCAGGTGAGACGGTGACCATCGGCGCACCCATCCGCGGGATCACCGCCTATGTGCTCGACGAGCGATTGGTGCCGGTGCCCAGCAAGGTTGTCGGGGAGTTGTATCTGACCGGGGCGCAACTGGCCCGCGGCTACCACGACCGGCCGGGGCTGACCGCGCAACGGTTCGTGGCCAACCCCTTCACCGACGACGGATCGCGCCTGTACCGCACCGGGGATTTGGTGCGCTGGACCGACAGCGGCGCCCTGGAATATTTGGGCCGCAACGACTTCCAGGTCAAGATCCGCGGTTTCCGCATCGAACTCGGCGAAATCGACGCCGTACTGGCCGCCCACGACACCGTCGACTTCGCCGTCACCATCGGCCACACCCTCGACACCGGCGCCACCATCCTCGCCGCCTACGTCCATCCCGCCCCCGGTCACTCGGTCGACACCGCGGAATTGATCGAACACACCGAACGGCATCTGCCCCGCCACATGGTGCCCACCACCGTGACCGTGCTCGATACCATCCCGCTCACCCCCGTCGGCAAACTCGACCGGTCGGCATTGCCCGCCCCACAGTTGCAGACCAAGGACTACCGAGCACCGGAGGGTCGCCTGCAGGAGGCGATCGCCGAGGTCTTCACCGAGTTGCTCACCCCCACCGGCCCGGTCGGTGCCGACGACGACTTCTTCGAACTCGGCGGCAACTCGCTGATCGCCACCCGCGTCGCCGCCCGACTCGGCGAAGCGGTCGCCACTCGGGTCCCGGCCCGGCTCGTCTTCGAATCTCCCACCGTCGCCGGCCTCGCCGTCCGGCTGGAACAGCTCACGGGAACGGGTGGGCGACGCGCCCTGGTGCCGATGGAACGCCCCGAACGTATTCCGCTGTCGCTCGCCCAGCAGCGTATGTGGTTCCTCAACCAGTTCGACCCCGGTTCGGCGGTGAACAATATCCCGTTCGCGATCCGGCTGTCCGGCGAACTGGATGTGGCGGCGCTGCGGGCCGCGGTGGGGGATGTGATCACCCGCCACGAAACGCTGCGGACCGTGTACCCGTCGGTGGACGGTATCGGCTACCAGAAGGTCCTGACGTCCAACGAGGCGATCCCCGAACTGGCCACCGAGCCGCTCACCGAGAGCGCGCTACCCGAATGGCTGGCGACCCTGGCGCTGGCAGGTTTCGACGTCGCCGATCAGGTGCCGCTGCGGATCGGACTGGCCGAACTCGGCCCCGATGAGCACATCGTCGCCATGGTGGTGCACCATATCGCCGCCGACGGTGCCTCCATCACCCCATTCCTGCGGGACCTGCTGACCGCGTACCTGGCCCGGCGCGACGGACAGGCCCCGGCCTGGACCCCGCTACCGGTGCAGTACGCCGACTACACGCTGTGGCAGCGGGAACTGCTGGGCTCCGAGAGCGATCCGGAATCGGTTGCCGCGGCACAGATCGAATTCTGGCGCCGGCAGCTGACGGGTGTGCCGGATCGGATCGACCTGCCCGCCGACCGGCCGCGCCCGGGAGTCTCGAGCGGCGGCGGCCTGATACACGGTTTCGATATCGACGAGCGGCTGCACCGGGGCATCACCGATCTGGCGCATCGGGCCGGGGTCTCGGAGTTCATGGTGGTGCACGCGGCCTTCGCGGTACTGCTGGCACGGTTGGCGGCCACCGATGACATCACCGTCGGCGTCCCGGTCGCCGGACGCGGCGAACGCGAACTGGACGATCTGGTCGGCATGTTCGTCAACACTCTCGTCCTGCGCACCCGCATCGACTCCACCGAGCCGTTCCTCGACCTGCTGGGCCGGGTGAAGGAAACGGACCTGGCGGCGTTCGCCCACGCGGAGCTGCCGTTCGAACGGCTGGTGGAAGTGCTGGACCCGGTGCGTTCGCAGGCGCACCACCCGCTGTTCCAGGTGGCGCTGTTCTTCCAGAACCTGGACATGCCGCAGTTGGAACTGCCCGGCCTGTCGGCGTCCGCGCTCGAATTCGACGGTGCCATCGCCAAATTCGACCTCCAGCTGAATATCGTTCCGCGCAACTCCGACGACGGCTCGCCGGCGGGGCTGATCGCGTCGTTCACCTACGCCACCGATCTGTTCGACGAGACCACGGTGGCCGAATTCGGGCAGCGGCTGGTCCGGGTGCTGGACACCGTCACCGCCTCCCCGACCGAGGTCATCGGAGATATCGACCTGCTCGCTCCCGCAGAGCGGGACCGGATCCTGCTGGATCGGAACGCCACCGACCATCCCGTGGCGCCGGAACTGCTGCTCGACGGTTACCGGCGGACCGCTGCCCGGATGCCGGACGCGCCGGCCGTGGTGTACGAGGGTACGGAGCTGACATACCGGGAGTTCGACGCGCGCGTCAACCGGTTGGCCCGGGTGCTGATCGCGCGCGGGGTGAGCGCCGAATCGCTGGTCGGTCTGGCGCTGCGGCGTTCCCCGGAGCTGGTCATCGGTATGTACGCGATCATCGCGGCCGGTGGCGCGTACGTCCCGCTGGACCCGGACCATCCGACCGAACGCATCACCCATATCCTCGACACCGCCGACCCGGTGTGCGTGCTCACCACCGCCGCCGATGCGGCGTCCCTGCCGGAGAACACTCCCGTCCTGCCGATCGACACCCTCGACACGGACGGTATCCCCGCCGATCCCGTCCGCCCCGACGAACTGCTGCGCCCGCCGCGGTCGGAACATCCCGCCTACGTGATCTTCACGTCCGGTTCGACCGGTCGGCCCAAGGGCGTGGCGGTCTCGCACGCCGCGATCCACAATCAGATCGAATGGATGCTCGCCGAGTACCCGCTCGACGAACTCGATGTGTACCTGCAGAAGACCGCGACAACCTTCGACGTGTCGCTGTGGGGCTATTTCATGCCGTTGCGGGCCGGCGCGAAACTGGTGTTGGCCACCCCCGACGGACACCGCGACCCCGGCTATATCGCGGAGATGATCGCCGCCCACCGGGTGACGGTCACCGATTTCGTCCCGTCCATGCTGACCGTCTTCGCCGCCCACACCGCGCCCGGCAGTATCGGAACCCTGCGCGATGTGTTCGTGATCGGCGAAGCGCTGCCCCCGGAAACCGTCACCGCCGTGCGTGCGGTATCCGAGGCGAATATCCACAATCTCTACGGTCCCACCGAAGCCGCGGTATCGGTGACCTACTGGCCGGCCGGGTCGCAGCGGCGGTCGGTGCCGATCGGCCTGCCGCAGTGGAACACCCGGGTGTATGTCCTGGATGCGCGGCTGCGCCCGGCCCCGGTCGGCGTGCCGGGCGAGCTGTATCTGGCCGGGGACCAGTTGGCCCGTGGCTATGTGAGCCGCCCGGACCTGACCGCCGACCGTTTCGTCGCCGACCCGTTCGGCACCGGCGAACGGATGTACCGCACCGGCGACCTGGTGGTGTGGCGGCCCGACGGTGACACCGGAACCGTCGTGCTCGACTACCTCGGCCGCACCGACTTCCAGGTGAAATTCCGCGGCCAGCGTATCGAGTTGGGCGAGATCGAGGCCGCCCTGCTGGCGCAGCCCGCGGTGAGCCAGGCGGTCGCGCTGGTCGCCGCCTCGTCGCTGGGCGACCAGCTGGTGGCCTACGCGGTTCCCGCCCCCGATCACACCATCGACCAGGCCGAACTGCTCGCCGCGATCGGAAAAACGCTTCCGCCGTATATGGTTCCGGCGGCCATCGTCGCGTTGGACGCGTTCCCGCTCAATCCCAGCGGAAAACTGGATCGCAAGGCACTGCCCGCCCCGACGTTCACCGCTCGTGAGTTCCGGGCGCCCGGTACCCCGGTGGAGGAAATCGTCGCCGAGGTCTTCGCGGAGGTGCTCGGCGTATCCCGCGTCGGCGTCGACGACGATTTCTTCGCCCTCGGCGGCAATTCGCTCGTCGCCACCCGGGCCGTGGCCCGGCTCGGCGCCGCGGTCGGCGCCCGGATTCCGGTGCGGACACTGTTCGAGACCCCCACCGTCGGCGCGCTGGCGACGGCCGTCGAATCGGAAACCCACGCCGACCGGCGGATCACGCTGGGCAGTATTCCGCGTCCGGAGCGGCTGCCGCTGTCGCTGGCGCAGCGGCGGATGTGGTTCCTGAACCAGTTCGACCAGGGCGACGACGCGGCCGCGGCCGCCGGGTCGGCCGCCTACAACCTGCCGTTCGCGCTGCGGCTTTCGGGTGAGCTGGATATCGCGGCGTTGGGTGCGGCGCTCGAGGATGTGCTCGCGCGGCACGAGGTGTTGCGCACCGTATACCCGGAGACCACGGACGGCCCGGTGCAGGTCGTGCTGCCCGTCGGGCAGGCGCGGCTCGACACCGCGCCGCGGCGGGTGCGTAGCGACGAGGTACCCGGCGAGGTATACGCGCTGGCGGCGATGTCGTTCGATGTGACCGAACAGGTGCCGGTGCGGGTGCGGGTGTTCGATATCACCGATGTGCCCGCCGGTTCCGATCCCGAATACGTGCTGGCGGTGGTGGTGCACCATATCGCCGGTGACGCCTCGTCGATGGGTCCACTGGTGCGGGACGTGATGGTGGCCTACGGGGCGCGGCTGGCGGGCGCGGAGCCCGGGTGGGAGCCGCTGCCGGTGCAGTACGCCGACTACGCGCTGTGGCAGCGCGCCGTGCTCGGCGACGAACGAGACCCGGATTCGGTCGCCGCACGTCAGATCTCCTACTGGCGTGAGGCGCTGGCCGACCTGCCGGACGTGCTGGAACTGCCCACCGACCGGCCACGGCCCGCCGTCGCGTCCATGGCGGGCGGGCGGGTGCCGGTCGTGATCGACGCGCAGACCCACGCCGCGCTGCTGGAGGTGGCGCGCGCCCACAACGCCACCCTGTTCATGGTGGTGCACACGGCGTTCGCGGTGCTGTTGGCGCGGCTGTCCGGCGTGGACGATATCGCCATCGGCACCCCGGTCGCGGGGCGCGGGGAACGCGAACTCGACGATCTGATCGGCATGTTCGTCAATACCGTGGTGTTCCGTTCCCGTATCGACGGCAACGAACCCTTCGCCCGACTGCTGGCCCGGCAGCGGGAAACCGACCTGGCGGCGTTCGCACACGCCGATATCCCGTTCGAGCGGCTGGTCGAGGTGCTGAACCCGCCGCGGTCCACCGCCCACCATCCGCTGTTCCAGGTGGGTCTGTCGTTTCAGAACGTGGCCCGTACCGCCCTGGAACTGCCCGGTCTGTCGGTGAGCGGGGTCGACGCGGAACTGGAGGTGTCCCAGTTCGACCTGCACCTGATCGTGAGCGACAACTACGACGAATCGGGTGTGCCGGCCGGGATCGGCGGGTTCATCACCTATGCCACGGATCTGTTCGACGCCGAAACCGTCGGCGGTTTCATCGCCCGGCTGTTCCGGATACTCGCGGCCGTCGCGGCCGACAGCGCCGCCCCGGTGGGCGATATCGAGATCCTCGGCCCCACCGAACGCCGCACCGTGCTCGCGGACTGGAACGACACCGCCTTCCCCATGGTGCCGCGCGGCACCACCCTGGCGTCACTGCTCGACCACACGGTCGCCGCGGAACCCTACGCGCCGGCACTGGTCGCGGATCTGCCCGAGGGAGGGCGGGTCGAACTCGACTACGCCGAACTCGACCGACGCGTCAACCGGCTGGCTCGGCGGCTGCTCGCCGCGGGAGTGCGGCCCGAAGTCCCGGTCGCGCTGGCCATCCGGCGGTCGGTGAACCTGGTCGTCGCCATGTACGCGGTGGCCAGGGCGGGCGGTGCCTACGTCCCGGTCGATCCCGACCAGCCCGCCGAACGCACCGGCTACATCCTCGACACGGCGCGGCCGCTCTGTGTCCTCACCGACGCCGCCACCGGCTTCGACACCGACCGGGCACCCGTGCTGCACATGGACTCCGACGAGATCGCACGGCTCGACGACGCCCCGATCGGTGTCGCCGAGCGCGGCGCGGTGCTGCGGCCCGACCATACGGCGTATGTGATCTTCACCTCCGGTTCCACCGGACGTCCCAAGGGTGTGGCGGTGCCGCACGCCGCCGTGGTCAACCAGCTGCTGTGGAAAACGGCGGAATTCGGCCTCGGCCCGGGCGACGCGGTGCTGTTGAAGACCCCCGTGACCTTCGACCTGTCGGTCTGGGAGTTCTGGTCGGCCGCGGTCTGCGGCGGCCGGCTGGTGATCGCGACTCCCGACGGGCACCGTGACCCCGAATACCTCGGTGAGCTCATCGCCCGCGAATCGGTCACCATCCTGCACACGGTGCCGTCGATGCTGGACGCCCTGCTCACCGCGTCCGACGGGGTGCTCGCCGGTTCGTTGCGCCGGGTGCTCGCCATCGGCGAGGCCCTGCCGGGCGCACTGGCCCAGCGGTTCCGCACCGCCGACACCGGTGTCGAGTCCGGGGATTCGACGGGCGCGGAACTGTTCAACCTGTACGGCCCGACCGAGGCCGCGGTGTCCGTCACCAACCACCGCGTCACCGACGACGATACGAGCGCGGTACCGATCGGCCGCCCGGAGTGGAACAGCCGCGTGTACGTCCTGGACGCCCGGTTGCGGCCGGCCCCCGTCGGAGTACCGGGCGAGCTGTACCTGGCCGGCGCGCAACTGGCCCGCGGCTATTTCGCCCGCCCCGATCTCACTGCCGAACGCTTCGTCGCCGACCCCTTCGGCACCGGCACGCGGCTGTACCGCACCGGCGACCTGGTCGCCTGGACCGCCGACGGCGAACTGGACTATCGCGGCCGCACCGATTTCCAGGTCAAGGTCCGTGGGTTCCGTATCGAACTCGGCGATATCGAGGCCGCGATACTCGCTCTGCCCGACATCGCGCAGACCGCCGTGGTGGCGCATACCGACCCGCATACGGGCAACCGGCTCGTCGGTTATCTGGTGCCGGTATCCGCACAGGATGTCGGTGTCCCCGCGCGTGTGGACGGAACCGACCTGGATACCGGGCGGATCCGCTCGGCGCTGGAGAAGGCGCTGCCGTCCTATATGGTGCCGTCCGCCTTCGTGGTGCTGGACGCGCTGCCGCTGAACGTCAACGGCAAACTCGACCGCAAGGCGTTGCCCGACCCCGAATTCGCCCCGCGCGAATACCGCGCGCCCTCGGGCGCGGTGGAGGAGGCCGTCGCACAGGTGTACGCCGAGGTGCTGGGCCTGGAACGGGTCGGCGCGGACGACGATTTCTTCGAACTCGGCGGCGACAGCATCATCTCCATTCAGGTGGTGTCGCGGGCGCGGGCGCGCGGGATCGCGTTCTCCGCCCGCGATGTGTTCGAAGCGCGCACGGTGGCGGGTATCGCCCGGCGTGCCCGCGCTGTCGAATCGGCGGCCGAGTATGTGTCCGACGCGCCGCTGGTCCGGCCGGCGGAGGCGGATATGGAGCGTTTCGAGCGCGAATATCCGGGGCTGTCGCAGGTGTGGCCGGTGACGCCGCTGCAGTCGGGGATGCTGTTCCACGCGTTGCTGGCCGATACGTCGGTGGACGCCTACACCATCCAGTACATGCTGGAACTGGGTGGGACCGTGGACCCGGAGCGGTTGCGCGCCGCGGCGCAGGGGGTGCTGGACCGGTACGAGAACCTGCGGGTCGCGTTCGCCGAGGACGGCGCGGGCAATCCGGTGCAGATCGTGCAGGACGGGTTGCGGGTGCCGTGGCGACAGGTCGATCTGTCCGATATGCCACCGGATGCGGCGGCCGTGGAACTGGATCGACTGCGGGCGGCGGATCTGGCGGACCATTTCGATATGCGGACCGCCCCGCTGCTGCGGTTCGCGCTGCTGCGCACCACCGCCGCGGATGGTGGTATCTCCTACCGCCTGCTGGTCACCACCCATCACATCCTCGTCGACGGCTGGTCGGTGCCGCTGCTGATGCGGGATCTGTTGATGCTGTACGCGCTCGACGGTGCCGACACGGAACTGCCCGCGGCACCGGCGTATCGCACCTATCTGTCGTGGCTGGCCGCCCGGAACGACGAGGCGGCGCCGGCCGCGTGGCGGGCCGCGCTGGCCGGGGTGACCGAGCCGACCGTGCTGGCGCCGGTGGACCCGGGCCGGGCGATCACCGCCGGAACCGGGGAGACCGGATTCGCGCTTTCTCCCGAGACGACGGCGGCGTTGACCGGGATGGCAGCCCGGCACGGCGTCACCGTGAACACGGTGGTTCAGGCGGCGTGGGGTCTGCTGCTCGGCCGCAGCCTGGACCGCGACGATGTGGTGTTCGGTGCCACGGTGTCCGGCCGGCCGCCGGAGCTGCCCGGGGTGGAGTCGATGGTGGGGTTGTTCGTCAACACCCTCCCGGTACGGGTGCGGCTCGGCGCCCGCGACACCCTCGGTGAGGTCCTGACCCGTTTGCAGGCCCAACAGACCGGACTGCTGGACTACCACTGGCTCGGACTGGCCGATATCCAGCACGCCATCGGCGTGGAGAATCTGTTCGATTCGCTGGTGGTATTCGAATCCTTCCCGATCGACACCGAAGGGCTCGCCCGCGCGGGCTCGGTGGACGGTATGAATGTCACCGGTGTGGGATCGGTGACCGGCACCCACTACCCGCTGACCGTGATGGTCGTGCTCGACGATCGGCTGCGGGTGTCGCTGCAGTACCTGCGCGATGTGTTCGACGCCGAGCAGGCCGCGGCACTGGCGCACCGGCTGGAGATGCTCATCGGCCGGTTCGTCGACACCCCGGACGCCCGGGTCGCCGAGGTCGACGTGCTGTCGGGTAGCGAACGCGCCGAACTGGCCGCCCGCAACGACACCGCGGTGCCGGAGCTGCTCGACGAGGCGACCCTGCCGGCGCTGTTCGACGCGCAGGTGGCGCGCATACCCGAGGCCGTGGCCGTGCGTTACGGCGATGTGGTGCTCACCTACGGTGAACTGGATCGTCGGTCCCGGGCGCTGGCGGTCGAGTTGCGCCGCCGGGGCGTGGGAGTGGAAACCCTGGTCGCGGTGGCCATGCGGCGCGGTATCGAGCTGGTGGTGGCGGTGTACGCGGTGCTGCGGGCCGGTGGGGCGTATGTGCCGATCGACCCGGACCACCCGGCCGAGCGCAGCGAGTACGTCCTGGCCGGTGCCGCCCCGCTGTGCGTGCTGACCACAACCGGTACCGGATTCCACACCGAGACGGGGGTTCCGGTGCTGGCGGTGGACGCCCTGGAGCTGCCCGCGGACCGTGCCGTGACCTCGGTGCCCGACGAGGCGGACCTGTCGGAGCGGGGCCTCGCGGCCTCATCGGTGGACACGCTCCCGATCGGGGACGCTGCCGCCGCGTTCCGATCGGATGCCGTCGAGCCCGGCGCCGCCGTCCTCTTCGACCATGGTGTTCGCCCGGATGACACCGCGTCCTCGGACAGGATGCGCGAGGGCAGCGAGGCGCGACCGGACAACGTCGCCTATGTCATCTACACCTCGGGCTCGACCGGCCGGCCGAAGGGCGTGGCGATCACGCATCGCCAGATGGCCAATCAGTTCCGGTGGGCGCAGCGCACCTACCCGCACGACGGTTCCGACGTGGTGCTGCACAAGACGCCGACGACGTTCGACATCTCCACCTGGGAGTTGTTCTGGCCGTTGCACACCGGCGCGAGCATCGTGATCGCCGAACCCGACGGTCACCGCGATCCGGCGTATCTGTCCCGGGTGATCCGCGATCACGCGGTCACCACCGTGCATTTCGTGCCGTCCATGCTCGACGCGTTCCTCGATCCGGTTGCCGCCGGACACGGGGCATCCGCCGGAGACGCGATGTCCGGCAATGACCTCGCGGCGTCCGGGTACCCCTCGCTACGCCGGGTTTTCGCGGCGGGTGAGGCACTATCCGGGCAGACGGCCGATACCTTCGCCGCCGTCCTGCCGGGGGTCGACCTGGTCAACTGGTACGGGCCCGCGGAGGCCACGGTGGTCACGGCACAGCCGGCCGAGGAGCGCGGTGCCGGCGCGGCGGTGCCGATCGGGCGTCCGGTCGCCAACACCCGGGTGCATGTGTTGGACCGGCAGTTGCGTCCGGTGCCGCCGGGTGCGGCGGGCGAACTGTATGTGGCGGGTGTGCAGTTGGCGCGCGGTTATCAGAACGCGCCCGCGCTCACCGCGGAACGGTTCGTTGCTCACACCGACGGTGCCCGCCTGTATCGGACCGGGGATATCGTCCGGTGGCGTGACGGAGCCCTGGAATACCTGGGGCGCAGCGATTTCCAGGTGAAGCTGCGGGGTCAGCGCATCGAGTTGGGTGAGATCGAAACCGTTCTGGCGGCCCACGACTCGGTGCGGCACGCCGCGGTCTCACTGGTGCGCGGCGGTCTCGGGGACCGGCTGGTCGCCTATGTGGTGCCCACCGACCCGGCCACCGGTATCGATGAGCGGCGGCTGTCGGAGCATCTGCGCGGTGCCCTGCCCGCCTATATGGTCCCCACCGCCATCGTGGTCCTGGACGCCTTCCCGCTCAACGCCAGCGGCAAACTCGACCGCAAGGCGTTGCCGGTGCCCGAGCTGGCCGGGCGGCCCTACCGGGCGCCGAACACCCCGCTGGAACACGCGGTCACCGAGGTGTTCGCCGAGGTGCTGGACGCCGAGCAGGTGGGTCTGGACACCGATTTCTTCGAACTCGGGGGTAATTCCCTGCTCGCCACCCGCGTGGTGAGCATGCTGCGGGCCCGTATCGGGGCGCAGGTGCGGGTGCAGTGGTTCTTCACCGATTCCACTCCGGCCGAGTTGGCCGCCCGGATCCTCGACGGCCGCGACGACGTGGACGCCGATACGGCCCTGGGTGTGCTGTTGCCGCTGCGCACCCGGGTGCCGGAGGGCGTCACCGCGGACGCTCCGCTGTTCTGCGTCCACCCCATGTTCGGCATGGCCTGGAGTTATGCCGGTGTGGCGCAATATCTTTCGGCCGAGTATCCGATCTACGGTCTGCAGTCGCCCGCGCTGAGCGAGGACTATCTGCCGGATGCGCTCATCGATATGGCACGCCGCTATGTCACCGAGATCCGGACGGTGCAGCCGCACGGCCCGTACCGCCTGCTCGGCTGGTCGCTGGGCGGGGTCATCGCGCACGCGATCGCCACGGAACTGCAGGCCGCGGGCGAACAGGTCTCGCTGCTGGTCATGCTGGACAGCCTCGCCGATATCGACGACACCGATTTCCGGTCCGCGGTGCGCGACGCGCTCGCCGAGGTCGGTATCCGGACCGGGGATGAATTCGCCGATACGGAATTCGCCGATGAGGACATCCACGATCTCGGCGACGAGGCGCTGTCGGTCCTACAGGCGATGATCCCGCCCGATATGGCGGCGCTGGGACTGGAACGGCTGCGGCGTATGTACCGCAGCGCGATGCGGTCCACCCGGCTGATCAACGAGTACCGACCGGGGACGTTCCATGGCACACTGCATTTCTTCAGCGCCGAAGAACACCCGGCGGTGGCGGGCACCTGGGAACGCTACGTGGACGGAACGGTGGTCGACTATCCGCTCCCGCGCCGGCACGAGGAGATGACCACCCCCGAGGCGCTCGCCGAGATCGGCCCGAAACTGGCCGAGCTGCTCGCCGAGGTGGACGATGCGGCGGACCGAACCTGAGCGGACCGGACTCGAGTCGGCGGGCAGCGACCCGTGCGTCCCGGGCCGATGCGATGATAAGCGGCGCGGACGCGGCGGTATGGAGGGTACGCTGCGCCCGGCGAGGTAACGACGGCTAGGCGAGGCAGGCACATGGATTCGGTAGTCGAGCAGCGGGGCGACCAGATCCGGGGAGCGATGTGGGTATGACGCGTTCGCTCCGGCCCCGTCCGACGCGGACCCCGCGCCGCCCCCGGGTCACCACCCTGCCGCAGCTGATCTCCTCGGCGGTGGAGATGAACCCCGACGGTATCGCGCTCACCTTCGCCGATGCCGGTGAGACGCTGGACAGGCTGACCTACGCCGAGCTCGATGAATGGTCCAACCGGTTGGCCCGGGCGCTCATCGCCCGGGGTATCGGCCCAGAGGACCGGGTGGCCATCGGTATTCCGCGATCGGTGGAGTCGGTGTCGGCCATCTGGGCGGTGGCCAAGACCGGCGCCGCGTTCGTCCCGTTCGACCCGGCCGACCCGGCCGACTGGGCCGACGAGGTGGTCGCCGACGCCGATGTGGTGTTCGGACTGACCGTCGCCACCGTCGCCGCCACTTTGCCGGGCCGGGTCCAGTGGTTGCGTCTGGACACCCCCGAGGCCGAACGGCTGCTCGACAACTACTCGCCCGATCCGGTGACCTACGCCGACCGGGTGCGTCCGCTGCGGGCCCAGCATCCGGCCTACATCAGCTACACCGCCGATTCGCACGGCAACCCGAACGGTGTGGTCGTCACCCAGGCGGGGCTCGCCGGGCTGTGCGCCGAACAGCGGGACCGATATCGGGTGACCGACGATGCCGGCACCCTGCATTTCGCGCCGCTGTCGTTCGACGCCGCGGTGTTGGAGTTGCTGCTGGCGGTCGGGGGCGCGGCGAATATGGTCGTGGCCGCGCCGACCATCTCCACCGGGGACGAGCTGACCGCGCTGCTGCGCCGCGAAGGCGTGACACACGCCGTCCTGCCGCCGCTGGTCCTGGACGCGATCGACCCGGCGAGCCTGGACGAGCTGAGGGTCGTGGTGACCGGCGGTGAGGCGTGTTCGGCCGAGCTGGTGCGCCGCTGGGTTCGGCCGGTCGTCGACGGGGTGGGGGAGCTCTACCACGGTTACGGCACCCCCGAGACCACGATCATGACGAATATCAGCGCCCCGTTGGTGCCGGAGGAACCGGTGACGATCGGTCCGCCGATCCGCGGGGTGACCGCGTATGTCCTGGACGAGCGCTTGGCGCAGGTTCCGGTCGGCGCGGCGGGGGAGCTGTACATCACCGGACCGCAGGTGGCGCGCGGTTACTACGGCCGCCCGGCACATACCGCCTCCCGGTTCGTGGCCGATCCGTTCGACGGTGGTGGTTCTCGCCTCTACCGCACGGGCGATCTGGTGCGCTGGACCGAGAACGGCGGGCTGGAGTATCTGGGTCGCAACGACTACACCGAGCAGCCCTTCCCGTCCGGCGTGCCGGATGAGCCCGCCCATTCCGCACCCGGTTCCACCGCGCCGCCCATCGCACACGAACCCGCCGCGCCGAGGCCGGAATTCCGGGCGCCGGCAGATGCGCAGACGGCCGTCGTCATGGCCTATACGGATGTGCTCGCCCCCGCGCTACCGGTCCATGCCGAGACCGATTTCTTCCAGGTGGGTGGCAATTTCCACACCGCGAACCGGGTGGCGGCGCGGCTCGGTGAACTGTTCGGGACCACGGTATCCGCCCAGCTGATCTTCGAATCGCCGGTGGTCGCCGACCTGTCCGCCCGGTTGCGTTCGCTCACCGTGGTCGACGACCGGTCCGGGCTGGTGCCGGTTCGCCCGGAGCGGGCGCCGCTGTCGCCTACGCAGGAATGGCTGTGGTGGTCGAATCGGTCCGAACCGGACGGGATGCGGGAGAATCTCGCGTTCGCCGTCCGCTTGCCAGGCACGCTGAACCTCTCGGCGCTGTGCGCCGCCGTCGCCGATGTGGTGGAGCGGCAGGAGTCGCTGCGCACGGTGTACCCGGAAGTGGACGGTATCGGATATCAGCAGGTGCTGCCGCCGGATCGGGGGGTGTGCGAGCTGGGGGCCGAGCCGGTGTCCGAGGACGCGTTGACCGATTGGCTACGCAGGCTCGCGGCGGTCGAATTCGATATCACCGCGCAGGTGCCGGTCCGGTTCGCCCTGGCCGAACTCGGGCCGAGCGAGCACGCCCTGGCGGTGGTGATGCACCGGATCTGCGCCGACCGCGCTTCGATTCGGTCGTTCCTGCGGGATCTGGCGCAGGCTTTTTTGGCCCGCCGCAACCGGGCTGTGCCCGCCTGGCCGCCGCTACGGCCGCAGTACGCCGATTACGCGATGCGGCAGCGCGAACTGCTCGGCGACGAATACGACCCCGAGTCACCGGCCGGAGCGCAACTGGCCTACTGGGCGGCCGAACTCGCCGACCTACCGCACGAGCTGAACCTGCCGGTCGACCGACCCCGGCCGACGACACCGTCGTTCGGGGGCGTGACAACCGATTTCGTGATCGATGCCCGCACCAGGGCCGGACTGGTCGAACTGGCGCGCGCCCACGATGTCACGCTGTTCACGGTGCTGCACACGGCGCTGGCGGTGTTCCTGGCCCGGATATCCGGTGCCGGTGATATCGCCATCGGAACCCCGGTCTGTGGGCGCGGCGATGCCGAACTCGAGCAGGTGATCGGGCAATTCGCCAATACCCTGGTCCTGCGCACCCGCGTCCAGCCTCGCTCGACTTTCGTCGAGGTGCTGGTGGCACACCGGGAGAACGATCAGCGGGCCTTCGCGCACACGGATATCCCGTTCGAGCGGTTGGCGGCCGAGTTGGATCCGGCGCCCCCGGCGGGCCGGCATCCGTTGTGCCAGGTGGCGCTGTCCTTCGAAGATCCGGCCGTTACCGGTTTGGAACTGCCGGGAGTGCCATTCGCCGCCCTGGCACCCGATTTCGGGCCGACCACCTACGACCTCCGGTTGGCGATACGGGAGACCACCGACACCGAACCGGAGTTGGCGGCCCGGCTGACCGGTGCGCGCGACCTGTTCGACGAGGCGACCGTGCAGCGGTTCGGGCGTCGATTCCAGCGGCTGCTGGCGGCGGTGGTACGCGACGCCGACCGCGAGGTCGGCGACCTGGAACTACTCGACGAGGTCGAATACGCCGAGCTGACCGGCCGCACCGGCGGCCCGGCGGCCCCGCCGCGCACTCTGCCGGATCTGCTGGCCGATGCGGTGGCCGTGAACCCGGACGGTGTCGCGGTGGTCGCGGGCGGTCGCTCCTTCACCTATCTCGAACTCGATATGGCCTCCACCCAGCTGGCCCGGGTGCTCATCGACCGCGGTGCCGGACCGGGGGTGCCGGTGGCGGTGGCATTGCGCCGTTCCCTGGAATCGGTTCTGGCCGTATGGGCGGTCGCGAAAACCGGTGCGATGCTGATACCGGTCGATCCGGCATATCCGCCGGAGCGGATCGCGCATATGCTCGCCGACTCTCGCGCCATGCTCGGCGTCACGTTGAGCGTCGTTCTCACGGATCTGCCCCTCCTGCCTGCCGGGTGGATCACCCTGGACGACCGTGCTCTGGTCATGGACGTGACGCGCCGATCCGCCGCGCCGATCGCCGACGCCGACCGCCGCGGCCCGATCCACCCCGCCACCGCCGGGTATGTGGTGTACCCGTTCCGTTCGCCCGGATCGGTCGAGGGCGTGGTGGTCACCCACAGCGGTGTGGCCAATCTCCGCGCCGAACTGGTGGACCGGTATGGGCTGGACACCGCGACCCGTGCGCTTGCGTTCGCGTCGCCCTCATCCGATGCCGCGCTGCTGGAACTGCTGCTGGCGGTGGGGGCGGCGGGCACTCTGGTCGTCGCACCCGCGGAGCCGATCGGCGGCACCGAACTGGCCGACCTGATCGGCGATGAGCACATCACCCATGCCTACCTCACCCCTTCGGTACTGGCCTCGCTGGACTCCGAGGCGGTGGTAGGGCTGCGCGTGGTCATCACCGGCGGCGAGCCGGTACCGGCCGAACTGGCCGCTCACTGGGCGAAGGTACCCGGACGCGCGCTGTACAACGGCTACGGCCCGGCCGAGGCCACGATCATGGCAGCCGTCGGCGACCGGTTGGTCCCGGGCGGCCCGCTGACCATCGGCGGTCCGATCCGCGGTATGCGGGCACTGGTTTTGGACGATCGGCTGCGACCGGTGCCCGAGGGAGTGGTCGGCGAGCTGTACCTGGGCGGTGTGCAACTGGCGCGTGGTTATCACGATCGACCCCGCGCCACCGCGGTCCGTTTCGTCGCCGACCCCTACGCGGTGGGGGAGCGACTCCATCGCACCGGTGATGTGGTGCGCTGGCGCGGCGGCGCGCTGGAGTACATCGGCCGCAGGATCACCCATCGGGAAGAAGAGGTCCGACTCGAGGCCGCGGTCCGGCCGGAACTGGCCGCACGATACGAGTCCGGCACCGTGTACGAACCGACCGAGCGCTACGCTCCTGCCGGGCACGAGGCTGCCGGTTACGCTCCTGTCGGGCACGAGACCGCCGGTTACGCGGCTGCCGGGCACGAGACCGCCGGTTACTCGCCGGCCGAATACCGGCCGGCCGATTACGAGATCACCGCCCGATACGCGCCGGCCGATTACGAGGCTACGGCGCAGTACACCCCGATGACCGGATACGAGGCGGCGCGGTCCGATCACGAGGCGACGGCGCGGAATATCCCGACGACCGGTCACGAGGCGGCGCCGCGGCATGAGGCCGCCCGCTACGAATCGGCGGTGGGACCCACCGGCGCCACCGTGGTCGATCTGCCGGCCACCCCCACCGCGCTGCGGCTGCTCGGCAGACCGACCCCCGGTATCGAGGTCCGCGCCATCGCACTGGATGTGCCTCGGGAATGTCCGTTGATCCATATCGAGACGGCGGCACGGGACATCCTGGCGCAGCATCCCATGCTGCGGGTGCGTATGGATCCCGGCACCGGCGCCCTGCGCATCCTGCCCGGTGTACCGAGCGACAGTCCGTTCTCCCGGTCGGTTCCGGAGACCGGGGGAGGCGCCGTGCCCATCGACGAGGTGGTGCGCGCCGCCGCCGCCGAACTGGACCCGGTGACCGGGCGCAATATCCGTTTCGTCGCTTCCGGGCCGCCCGAGGCCACCCGACTGGTCGTCGTCGCGAACGGGCTCGTCGCCGACGATCATTCCTGGCGCATCATCATCGATCGACTCGCCGCCGCCTGGGACCCCGGCCGGCTACCCGTATCCGCCGCTACCGAGACCGGGGTGGTGGGGCTGCTGCGTGATCTGGCCGACCGGGCCTTTTCGCCGCATATCGCCGAGGAGGCGCTGTGGTGGCGGCAGCTACTGGCCGTTGCCGCGCCCACTCCGGCGCTCGGGGCCACGGACCTGCGGCCGCGCCGTCGGGTCTCGCTCACCATTACCGGCGAGGGCGCGGCGGCGGTCGCGGGTGTCGCCGAGCTCTACGGGGCCACGGTGCCGGAGGTGCTGCTCACGGCGGTGGCCGTGGCGCTGCGCACCGCCGCGCAGGAGGCCGTGCCGCGGATGCTCGGCTCAGTGGTCCGGCTCGAGGCCGACGGACGGACGGCGACCCGTCCCGATGTCGGCGCGGTGGTCGGCGGTTTCCGTACCGAGTTCCCGCTGCCACTGCGCCTGGACGATGTCGATACCGACGAGATCCTGGTCGGCGGTCCGGCCGCCGGGGCGGCGATCGCCCAGGTCAAGGATCTGCATCGGTCGGTGCCGGCCTCCGGTATCGGTTACGCCCTGCTCCGCTATTCGAACCCGGAGGCAGGTGCGGAGTTGGTCGCGAGCGATCGGGGACGCTTCGCGCTGCGCTATCGGGATCTGCGCCCGGCCGAGATGCACACCGATGCCCCCGCGGACGATCTGCTGCTCACGCTGACGGTCGACGTCACCGACAACGGTCTGCTCACCCGCTTCGACTACGCGACCGAGGTCTTCGCCGCCGACGAGGTGAAAACTTTTGCCGAACACTGGGTCTGGGCGCTGGGCGGCCTCGCCGAACACGGATTGCGACCGACGGATCCGGGAACGGCCACGGACACTCGCAACGATGCGTACGACCGATCGGTCGACGAGTACCAGACCACGATCCTCGAACTGCCGCATCGTACCCCCGCCGAGTCCCGGCGCCGGGGGTGGTGACCGGCCGTCCTGGCGGGTCGTTCGTAACCGGTTCGTCGCATCGGGCATGATTGGGCAACGTCGGGGTAACGGCACGCGCTGTCGCGCCGACTACATGATCGTGAAGTTAGGGCGCGTGGACCCGTGTCCGACAACATCCGGGGAATTCCGCGCCCAGGCGCGCGGCGCTCGAACGGATATTCGATAAGAAGCGAAGGTGCGAAATTGATACGTCGACTCACCCGGCGTGGCGGAAGGCGTGCCGCGGCGATGATCGCGGCAACGGCGGTACTCATGGGACTGGTCTCCGGTCTCGGCGCATCCACGGCGTCGGCGGCCGATCCGATCATCGAGTCCCAGCGCCTGCTCGCCGACCCGACCGCCCCCGACGGATCACGCATCGTGAAGGCCGCCTACCGCGACGATCGCAATATCCGGCTGTATGTGTACTCCGCGGCCATGGACGAGGAGATCACCGTCGATGTGCAGCGCCCGGCCGATGCCTCGGTACCGCGCCCCACGCTCTATCTGCTCAACGGCGCGGGTGGCGGCGAGGACGACGCGTCCTGGCAGGTCAAAACCGATACCCTGAAATTCCTCGCGGACAAGAACGTCAATGTCATCCAGCCCATCGGCGGTAGCTGGAGCTACTACACCGACTGGATCAAGGACGATCCCGTACTGGGTCGCAACAAGTGGAAGACCTTCTTCACCGAGGAACTGCCCCCACTCGTCGACGGCGCGCTCGGCACCAACGGCGTGAACGCCATCGCCGGACTGTCCACCTCGGGCACCACCGTGCTGGCGCTGCCCATCGCCAAGCCCGGCCTCTACAAGGCCGTCGCCGCCTACAGCGGCTGCGCCCAGACCAGCGACCCGGTCGGTTCGGAGTTCGTCAAGCTGACCGTGGAGGTCTGGGGCGGTGGCGACACCATGAACATGTGGGGCCCGCAGGGCTCCGAGGAATGGGTGAAGAACGACCCGTACGTCAATGCCGAGGGACTGCGCGGCCTGGATCTCTACATCTCCACCGGCAACGGCCTGCCCGGCCGGTATGACACTCTCAACGGCCCGTATACCCTGCCCGGCTCTACCGGTCTGGCCAACCAGATCCTGGTCGGCGGTGTGATCGAGGCGGGCACCAACTTCTGCACGCACAACCTGCAGCAGCGGCTCGGCGAACTGGGTATTCCGGCAACCTTCAAGTTCCGCGAGAACGGCACCCACTCCTGGGGCTACTGGCGGGACGAGTTCTTGGAGTCCTGGCCGGTCCTGGCCCGCGGGCTGGGGTTGTAAGGCGGGTGATCGGTGAAACGGCCGCCTCCGGTGTGAAGCCGGGGCGGCCGTTTTCGTGGGTGCGGGTGCGGTGTCTTATTCGGCGAAGACCGCCTTGCGTTTGCCGAGCATGGCGGCGGCGCCCTCGAAGAAATCGGGCGACTGGAGCAGCTCGGCCTGTCCGGTCTTCTCGTCGGCCAGGGCGGTGTCCAGGGCGGCCAGTGTGGCGCGGTTGAGCGCCTTCTTGGTCAGTTCCAGGGCGCGGCGCGGGCCGTGCGCGATCTTCTCGACCGTGGTGTTCACCGCGGCGTCGAGTTCCTCGGCGGTGGGCAGTACGGCGGTGAACAGACCGGCTTCGTGTGCGGCCGGGGCGGGCAGGCGTTCGCCGAGCAGCGCCATGCGCGTGGCCAGCGGTCGTCCGGCCGCCGCGGCGACCAGTGCGGCCGCGCCGCCGTCGGGCATCAGGCCGATATTGACGAAGGCCAGCAGCAGATAGGAATCGGCTTCGGCGTAGACCAGGTCGGCGGCCAGCGCGATACCCACACCGACCCCGGCGACCGCGCCGCGCAGGCGGGTGACAACCGGAACGGGGGAGTCGACGATGGCGCGTACCAGCCGATTCGCCGCGTCCATCACCATATCCGGGGTGATGCCGCGGGCGCCCTCGGCGGCGGTGGCCGCCAGGTCCGCACCGGTGCAGAAGTCGCCGCCCGCACCGGTCAGCACGATGACCCGGACGGCCTTGTCCTCAGCGGCGGCAAGGAAGGTGTCGCCCAGCGCGACCATGGTGTCGTAATCTATGGCGTTCTTACGGGCGGGTTTGGTGATCGTCACTCGCAGTACCCGGCCGTCGCGTACCACGGTGAAGCCCGCGGCCGACTGTGCTGAGGAGGAATCAATATTGACCATGCGTGCTCCCTGAGGATGCGGGTCGGCTTTAGCCGGGCCATGAATTATCGTTAACATTTGCGAATTGTGGTTAACTTAGGTTGACTGGTCGGGCGCTGTCAACCGACAGTGTCGTCGACAGAACGGAGAGGTGCATGGTCGCCGAACGCAGCGGGATCGACCTGGTGCGCGACCGCTCGGCGGAGCGTCGCAATGGTCAGTCCGCGCGTCGCCGACCCAAGGACCGCAAGGTACAGATCGTACGGGCGGCCGCTCGGGCCTTCAGCGAGCGCGGCTACTACCCGGTCGGAGTGGATGAGATCGCCGCCGAGGTGGGGATCTCCGGACCGGCGCTGTACCGCCACTTCGCGAACAAGTACGCCCTGCTGGTGGCCGCCGCCGAAGAGGGTGCGCGGCATCTGTTGGACGCGGCCCGGGCCGCGGACCGGCCCGATCTGGGTCCGGAGGAGCGGCTCGACAAGCTCATCGCAGCGGTCGCCGAGCACACCATCGAGGTCCGCCGGGAAGCGGGCCTGTACCGGTGGGAGGGACGGTATCTGGAACGGGCCGACCGGGCCCGCGTCAAGACTCTCTACGACGATATCAACGCCACCTTCAGGGAACCGGTGTCCCAACTGCGCCCCGACGCTTCTCCCGCCGATATCGCCATGCTCGCGGCCGGCGTGCTGAGCGTGATCGGCAGTATCTCCGCCCACCGCACCGCACTGTCCAGTGCTCGCCTGCTGCCGCTGCTGCGGGATATGTCCTGGGCGATCGTGCGCACCGAACTCCCGCCCGCGCCACGCGACACCGACCCGACCCCTCGACAGCGCGGCCTGCCGGTGACATCGAAGCGTGAGCAGCTTCTCACCGAAGCCATCCGGATCTTCGGCCGCCAGGGCTACCACGAGGCCAGTATCGAGGAGATCGGTGCCGCCGTCGGGATCAACGCCTCGAGTGTTTACCGCTACTTCAGCAGTAAATCCGATCTGCTCGCCGCCGCCTTCCACCGCACCGGCGACCGGCTCGCCATCGCCATCACCGAGGCCCTGGCCGAGGCGACGGGCCGCGCCGACGCGACGCACCGGATCGCCGAGCGCTATATCCGGCTCAGTTTCGCCATGCCGGAGATCATGCCGGTCTACTACGCCGAATTCTCCAACCTGCCCCAAACCGAACAGCACAAACTGCGCACCATCCAGCGGCAGAACGTGCTGGAATGGGCGAATCTGCTCGACACCGACCCGACCGAGGCCCGATTCCGGGTGCATTCGGCCATCGGTCAGGTCATCGACGTGGGCCGATTGATCCGATTCGACGCCCGCCCCGAACAGACGGCCCGGCTGCACGCGCTCATGATGGCGGTGCTGCTCGGCCGGTGAACCGGGTCGGCAGGCCGACCGGCCGGGCGCCGGCGCTCAGCCCCGGATGCCGTGCCGGAGGCGGAACACCGTCCGGGTCAGCCGCAGCTGCCGCGGCTTGCGGTCGAAGGTGGACAGATACAGCGGACCGCCGAGCCGTTTACGGGCGATGGACAGCGTCCGGCTGAACTCGCGCAACCCCAGTTCTCCGTGGCTGTGTCCCTGCCCGTACTCGCCCACCCCGCCGAACGGTAGGGCCGGGATTCCGGCATAGGTGGTGGCGGAATTGACCGTCACCACGCCGACGCGCAGCCGTTCGGCGAAGCTCTCCACCTCGGCCATATCGCGGGTGAACACCGATACCGCGATGCCGCGGCCCGCCCCGTTCACCCGGCTCACCGCCTCGTCGAGATCGGCCACCCTGTTGACGATCAACACCGGGCCGATTCCCTCACCGGTCACCGCCAGCGAATCCTCGGGGACCTCGGCCAGCACGATCGGTTCGATATAGGGATCCCTGATCGAATCCAACCCGCCGACCACGGCGCGGCCACCGCGTGCCAGCGCGTCGCGGACCTGTCTGCGCACCACTTCGGCCTGTGCTTCCAGGATCATCGGGCCGTAGGAGGAGCGCTGTGCCGCGCCGGGCCGCAGCCCGCGGGCCCGTTCGGCGACCAGCTCGAGGAACTGGTCGTAGACCGAGGCGGCGACATACGCGCGCTGAATACCGGTCGCGTTCTGGCCCGCGTTGGCCATGGCGCCGAAGACGGCGGCCTCGGCGGCATCCTCCAGTTTCGCGTCGACGTGCACGATCATGGCGCCCTTGCCGCTGTGCTCGACCACCACGGGGGTCATCGACCGGGCGCACAGCGTGATCACCTCGCGGCCACCTGCTTCCGGACCGGCGTAGGCGATTTTGTCCATTCCGGCCTCGCACAACGCGGCAGTGGTCGAATCATCGCCGGTGACCGCCTGCAGCACCGGTTGATCCGGTGCCAATTCCCGCCAGGTCTGCGCCAGCCATACACCGGCCCCGGTGGTCAGTTCGTGAGGTTTGAACACCACCGCGTTGCCCGCGGCCATCGCGTACGCGATCGACCCCATCGGGGTGAACACCGGGTTGTGCCAGGGGCCGAGCACTCCCACCACGCCCAGTGGCAGATACCCCACCGAGGCGTGCTGATTGCGGGTGAGCCAGTTCGGCGCCAGGGACCGGCGTCCGAGCGCACGTCCGGCGTTGCGGGCAGCCCAGTCCAGGTTCTCGACCGCGAGCATCACCTCGATCACAGCGTCCGCCTCGGGTTTTCCGGTTTCCTCGCGCAACAGGTCGGCCAATTCGCCCGCGCGTCGGGCGATTATCCGTTTCCAGTCCAGCAACCACCGTTTACGCGTGCCGAAACTCAGGGCGGCCCACCATTTCTCGGCCGGACGCGCCGCACGGACAGTGCGATCGATATCGTCGGCTCCCTGAATGGCATAGCTGCCGACGGTTTCCCCGGTGCGGGGGTCATAGGATGTGAGCACGCTCGGTCGGCCGGATCCTCCCGAACGCACCGCCACCTGTGGCTGTGCGGTATCGGCCATGGGGCTCAGACTATGGGCGTGATACCGGGCCGACAAGGTGCGAATACTGCCCGTGTGCTGCCCTTGCGTCCGGCGACCAGCGGCGAACCACCCCCGATGGTCGAATTGTGAGCAGAAACACAGTTGAAACCGAATGCCATGAGGGTAGGGGTCGGCGTGCCGGAAGCGGGGAGCGGGGTCGGTAACATCGCGCCCGGCGCCGAGGATCACCTAGCGGGACGCCGATCCGAGCGCTCCGGCGACCCGTCGCCTCATCCGGCCGATAGTGGAGAGTTGATGCCGAGTTCGAATGAAGCCGAACCGTCCGCCGACGAGACGGGTCGGTCGGTGGATCGCGCCGAACCGACCGCGAACGCGGTGATGTCCGCGGAGGCCGTGGTCACCACCACCGCGGCCGCCGACCGCGCCGCCGACCCCGCGTCGGACCGGGCCGCCGCGCCGGCGCGACCGGCGTACGCCGCACCCGTCGACGCGGATGGCGGCCCCGAACCGGCCGAGGTCGCCGTGCGGGTCGAGGACGTGCGGAAATCGTTCGGTCCGGTACACGCGCTCCAAGGTGTCAGTTTCACCGCGGCGCGCGGGACCGTCCTCGGCATCCTGGGTCCGAACGGAGCGGGAAAGACCACCACGGTGAAAATCCTGTCCACCCTGCTGCGTCCCGATTCGGGAACCGCCGTGGTCGCGGGCCGCGATGTGCGCGCCGACCCGGCCGGGGTGCGCCGATCGATCATGATGACCGGCCAGTACGCCGCCCTGGACGAGAATCTGTCCGGTCGGGAGAACCTGGAGCTGTTCGGCCGGCTGATGGGGCTGAGCAAGAAGGTGGCGCGTCGGCGCGCCGACACCCTGCTCGAGGAATTCGATCTCGTCGGCGCGGGACGTCGCGCGGTGCGTCACTATTCCGGCGGTATGCGGCGTCGGGTCGATATCGCCTGTGGGCTGGTGGTGCGGCCCGAGGTGGTGTTCCTCGACGAACCGACCACCGGCCTGGACCCGCGCAGCCGTCAGGGCGTCTGGGATCTGGTCACCGCACTGAAGGAACAGGGCATCACCGTCCTGCTCACTACCCAGTACCTCGAAGAAGCCGATGTGCTCAGTGACAACATCATCGTCATCGACAGGGGCACGGTGATCGCCGAGGGAACCGCCGACGAACTCAAGGAGAAGACCGGCGGCAGCTATTGCGAGGTTGTCCCCCTCGACCCCTCCGCCCTGGGCCGGGCCGCCGCCGCACTCGGTGAACTGGTGCCCGCCGCGGTGACCGCCGAACTCGCCGGCTCCGACCGGCTGTCCATCCCGGCACCCGACGGCGCCGCGACCCTGGCCGAGGCGCTGCGGCGGTTGGACGCGGCCGGGGTGGATCTGGCCGATATCGCTTTGCGCAGGCCCTCACTCGACGATGTGTTCCTGTCCATAACCGGTCATTCCGGTAGCCGGTCGGGTGATTCGGCGTGACCGTCTCGAATACCGGAGTCGCCGGTTCCGGGCTTTTCACGGAACTGCCGCGGGCGCGGGTCTCCTCGTTCGCGCAGTGGCGGGCGCTGACCGCCCGCATCGTCAGGACCATGGCCACCAAGGGCGAGTTGGTCGTCGCGGTGATCACCCCGCTGGTGTTCACCGTCGGGTTCTATCTGCCGCTGCGCTTTGTGATGAAGTTCCAGGGCATCGACTACGCCCAGTTCGTCATGCCGATCATCGTGCTGCAGACCATGGCATTCACCATGATGTCCAATGCGCAGTTGGCCGCGTTCGAGGCGCTGACCGGGTTCAGTACTCGACTACAGACCATGCCCATCGGGTCACTTGTTCCGTTCACCGCGCGGCTCGCGGCCGGCCTGGTCCGTTCGCTCGTCTCGTTGGCCGCCGCGATGATCTTCGGCCATGTCATCGGATTCCGATTCTCGGCCGGATGGTGCCAGGCCGTACTGTTCTGGGTATTCGCACTGGCCGTCGGCACGATCTTGGCGATCGGCGCGGACGGTCTCGGCTCACTGACCAAGAGCCCGCAGTCGCTGAGCCAGGCGCTGACCCTGCCGACCCTGATCTTCGGCATGATGTCGTGCGGTTTCGTTCCCGAGACCGGGTTCCCGGGATGGATTCGACCCTTCGTCCGCAACCAGCCGATCTCGCAGTTCTCCTTCGCGCTGCGCGATATGGCCGCCGACGGGGTGACCTGGCAGGTGCTGTGGGTGCCGCTGGTCTGGTTGGCCGGATTGGCCGTGGTATTCACGCCCTTCGCGGTGTGGGCGAGTGTGAGGCGAGCATGAGCACTGTCAACGAAACGGCGAGCGAGGCGGTGCGGCCGGCCGCGGCGCTGCCGAAGGTCGCGGGCCGATCGGAATCCTCGCTGCGGGCCTGGGCATCGCACAGCATGATCCAGTGCAAACGGTTGCTGATGGTCTGGATGCGGGATCCGACGACGACCATCCAGGCCCTGGTGTACCCGGCGCTGACGCTGCTGATGTTCCGCGTTGTCCTGGGCGATTCGATCACCGCCGCCACCGGCAGGCCGAGTGTCTACGGCACCGTCCCGATGATCACCCTCGTGGCGGCGATGACCGGTGCGATGGTCAGCGCGCTGGGTTTCAAGGCGGAGAAAGCCACCGGGCTGCTCGGACGGTTCTGGACCATGCCGGTGCACCGGGCCGCCGGACTGACCGCCCGGCTGCTGGCCGAGGCCATCCGAGTGCTGATCACCACGCTGTTCGTGATCGCGGTCGGCTACGCCATCGGATTCCGTTTCGATCAGGGGCCGCTCGCCGCCGTGGCGCTGATCGGTATCCCGGTCCTGTTCGGGATGGGGTTCGCGGTCTTCGTCACCGCCCTGGCCACCCTGACCGAGGGCGTGCTGCTGGTGAACGCCGTCAGTATCGTCACGACCCTGCTGATGTTCTTCAACTCCGGTTTCGTCCCGATCATGGCCTACCCCACCTGGTTGCAGTCCGCGGTGGCGAACCAGCCGATGAGCTGCGCCATCGAGGCCATGAAAGGTCTGTCCTATGGCGGTCCGGTCGCCGAACCGCTGATCGACACCGTGCTGTGGGTTGTCGGGATCATTGTGGTCTTCGGATATCCGGCCGTCCGCGGCTACCGGCGCGCCGCCGAAACCAGCGGCTGACCCCTTGGGGACCTTGTGGATAACTTTGACGCAGGGTCTCGAACAGGTAAGGCCCTCTCTTCCTGATCTGCGGGTCGAGTGCGCCTCGTATGACGAACAGGTTCATGGTCCTCGAAGTCACCAGCGACCACCCCGACCGGCACCGTAGGGCAAAGCGTTTCGGCTACGCCCGGTCCCGAATCCCGTCGTATCTGCTGGTCGGCCGCCGGGAGCGGACAGTGACCTTGTTCGGCGAACCCGACGGGACCACCGACCCGGTCGACTACTGCCAGGACATCGGAGTGCCGTTCGGCAAACCGCTGGGTCTTCCGGAACCGTTCTCATTCGCGCTCGACACCGCCGATTTCGACCGAGTCGTCCGTCTCGGTGGAGCGCGGGGAGGGGAATTCGTACCCGACCCAGCGGTTGCGGTTGGTCCAGCCGACGAGGTCGTAACGCCAGTGGAACGGCCAGGTGTGGGCGACCGTGTTGAATAGTACGACGCCGAGCGCGGCGTAATCGTCGTGCGCGGACAACAGGGCCCGCTGCTCGCGCGGTGAGGCGGAGAAGAACGAGTCGAACATGGCGATGGATTGAGCCGTCGTCAACCGGCCCAAACCCCACAGGCCGCGCATCCGCATCCAGTAGACCAGCCGGGCCCGCCACGGCCAGAGCGCGGCGATCGGGTCTTCGCCGCGCTGGATCGCGGTAACCGCGGTATCGGTCAGCGCGAAGGAGTCGGCAACGCTGTAGCCGGTGCAGGGGTGCATCATGCCGCCGCGGGAACCGAAGGGGACCACCCGCCCGGTGCCGCGGCGCGGCGGCGGCTGGTCCAGCGGATAGTGCGCGGCCTCGCCCGGTTCCTCGCCGGTGAGCCGGATGCCATGTGCGGCAAGTCGGTTCAGTGCCCGCCTGCGCAGTTCGTGCTGAGGCATACCGCCGCGCAGGCCGAGACTGGTTTCTTCGAAGATCACCGTGCCGTCGCCCAGTGGCACCGCGTACAGGAACGACGGCGGCTCGTCCGGGCCCGTGCCGTTCTCCGGGCGCCAGTCCAGGAGCAGTCCTTCGCTGTCGGCGACCATCGGCGCGGCGGTTTCGGCGTCCACGAATATGCCGTGGGCACTGGCGGCGCGGCGGTCGCCGGTCGTGGGGAGGCCGCGGGTGTCGACCACGGTGGTCGCGTCGACGGTGGTGCCGTCGGCCAGTTCCACCGTATGCGCCCGGACCCGGGTCGCCCGCCCGGCGTACACCGTGGCGTCGCCGATCGGCAGCGCGTCCCGCAGTCTCGGTTTGGACAGCACGACGTAGGGGCGTTCGATCCGGTGTTCCTTGTCGGTCCAGACGACGGGCGCCTCGATCCGGCTCGCGATGGTGCTGTGTGGCAGCCAGTCGGGCAGTTCGTCGATCCAGCAGGAAAAGGTCGGCGGCCACAGCCGATCCGGTCGCGGATCGACCGCGGCGACCCGAAGACCGGCCACCGTGGCGCGGTGCGCCAGTGCCCGGCCCGCGGGACCCAGGCCCACCACGCACACATCGAATTCCCGAACCACGCCCACTGCCATGCTGGCATTCAAGCCGTACCACCTTCCTGATGGCAACCGCCCCCACTACCGGCGCGACACGTCGCGGACACGCGCGGCGGCGCCCACCGCTCACTCGGATCGAGCACGGACGGAGCCACTTCGGTCCGGACCGATACGCCGGCATCGCCCGATGGCAGATCCAAGGCCTCTTTCCCGGACCGCCCACCCCGGTGGCCGGGGCCCGCCTTCGGCTCCGCCCGACCGCAGTGCTGTCGCGCAGCAGCGCCGCGCAGAGACAGAACCCGGTGGTCGCCACCTTCTCGACCGCCTCCCCTCGGTACCCGGATCCGAACCGACCGACGCGACACCGCCCTCCCGGCCAGACCCACTGCGCCGAGTCTTACGAGACCCACAAAGGGTTGCGGCCCGTCTCGCGTTTCGGCATCCGAAGCGCATGCGCCGAAGGCGCGAGTCTCGGGTGCCGAAACGCGAGACCCGCCAGGGCCGCAACCCCGCCCGCGCGAACGCGCGGGCAATTCAACACTGCAACCCCGCGCCGCCGGGGGCGGCGCCAAAAGGCACAGCGCCATTGGGCACAGCGGTGACCCAGGTGGTGATCTCGGCGTGCACGACCTCGTGGCCGTGTTTGTCATATATCGATATCGGCACCACCACGTCCCGTCCCTCGACGATCGCGGCGTAGTCGGGGATCTCGTCGAGCCGGGCGACGGCCCGCAGCCCGGTTTCCGCCTTGTTCAGGTACTCGACCTTCATCGCCTTGGGGATCCAGCGGTGCGTGGTCGGCACCGTCGCCTCGCTGAGCATTCCCATGGCCACCTCGGCGAGATTGCACGCGGCGATGGCGTGGAAGGTGCCGAGGTGATTGAGGACGCCGAACCATTTCGGCGCGGTGACCTCGCACAAGCCTGGCTCCAGTCGCACCACGGTGGGCAGGACTGTGCCGAAGTAGGGCACCCGGGCGACCATCCCCAGCGAGAACAGGGCATGTCCCCAGCGGTTGTCCGGCAGTTTCCTCCAACTGCGATAGGTCGCGGTCTCATTCGTCATACGCTTATCTTACTCAAGAGTAAGATAAGCGCGGGCCCGCTGTATCGCCGTCGTGCCGTCCGCGGGACCCCCGATTTGAATGGGCTCGCCGGGGTCGTGCATACTGTTCGGGTTGCCTTGCAGCGGGGCGTGTCCTCGACCGGCCACCGGCGGTCGAAATGGAGCCACGGACCGGGCGGGGCGAGCAGTAGCCATCCAGTACCTCGCCGATATTCGGTGTGGGTGCGTCCGGGACAACAGTTCCGACAGCCCGAGCAGGATTTCATCCGGGGCCGAGGAATGAGCGGGTGGGCGACACGCCCGACCGCGTGGACCGGAGAACCATGACAGATGAACAGCGGCGAGGATCGGGCGAGACCCGGTCGTGGTCTCCACTGTGTGGGATCTTGTCCGAGCGGGGCCCTGCGTGATTACGCGGGCCGCCCCCTCCGGGCCTGACCCGCTCGGACCGGGACGTCATCGTGTGTTCGGGCTGTGCAAATGAGGGTGGTACGGACGCCTGGCCGGTATCCGGACCACAAACGAAAGCGGAGAAAAGGACACTTAGCGTGGCGGGACAGAAGATCCGCATCAGGCTCAAGGCCTATGACCACGAGGCGATCGACGCGTCTGCGCGCAAGATCGTCGAGACGGTGACCCGCACGGGTGCCCGGGTGGTCGGGCCGGTGCCGTTGCCGACCGAGAAGAACGTGTACTGCGTCATCCGTTCGCCGCACAAGTACAAGGACTCGCGTGAGCACTTCGAGATGCGTACGCACAAGCGGCTGATCGACATCCTCGACCCGACGCCGAAGACGGTCGACGCGCTCATGCGTATCGACCTGCCGGCCAGCGTCGACGTCAACATTCAGTGACGGGGACTCGAGATATGACTGACAACAAGAACCGGCCCGCGGCCGGCATCCTGGGCACCAAGCTCGGTATGACCCAGGTGTTCGACGAGAACAATCGCGTCGTTCCGGTGACCGTCGTCAAGGCGGGTCCCAACGTGGTCACCCAGATCCGCACCGCCGAGCGCGACGGCTACAGCGCCGTGCAGCTCGCCTACGGCGCCATCGACCCCCGCAAGGTGAACAAGCCGGTCTCCGGCCAGTTCGCCAAGGCCGGGGTCACCCCGCGCCGGCACGTCGCGGAGATCCGTGTCGCGGACGCCTCCACCTTCGAGGTCGGCCAGGAACTGTCCGCCGACGTGTTCGAAGAGGGCAGCTTCGTCGACGTCACCGGTGTCAGCAAGGGCAAGGGCTACGCGGGCACCATGAAGCGCCACGGCTTCCGCGGCCAGGGCGCCAGCCACGGTGCGCAGGCCGTGCACCGTCGTCCGGGCTCCATCGGTGGCTGCGCCACCCCGGGTCGCGTGTTCAAGGGCATGCGGATGGCCGGCCGGATGGGTAATGACCGCGTCACCACGCAGAACCTGTCGGTCCACAAGGTGGACGCCGAGAACGGCCTGCTGCTGATCAAGGGTGCGATCCCGGGTCGCAAGGGCGGCGTCGTGATCGTCAAGAGCGCCGTGAAGGGTGGTGCGCACGCATGACCAGCCTCGAGAAGAAGGCCAACCTGACGCTGCCGGTCAAGGAGATCGGCGGTAAGACCAACGGCACCATCGAGCTCCCCGCGGAGATCTTCGACGTGACCGCGAACATCTCGCTGATGCACCAGGTGGTCGTGGCCCAGCAGGCCGCCGCCCGCCAGGGCACGCACTCCACCAAGACCCGCGGCGAGGTCCGGGGCGGTGGTAAGAAGCCGTACCGCCAGAAGGGCACCGGCCGCGCCCGCCAGGGCTCGACCCGCGCCCCGCAGTTCACCGGTGGTGGCACCGTGCACGGCCCGAAGCCGCGCGACTACAGCCAGCGCACCCCGAAGAAGATGATCCGGGCCGCGCTGTGCGGCGCGCTGTCGGACCGGGCGCGCAACGAGCGCATCCACGTGATCAGCGAACTGGTCGCGGGCCAGACCCCGTCCACCAAGACCGCCAAGACCTTCCTGTCCGAGCTGTCGGACCGCCGGAAGTTCCTGCTCGTGATCGGCCGTGAAGACGTCGCCGCGTGGAAGAGCGCACGCAACCTGGAGTCCGTGCACATCCTCGCGCCGGATCAGCTGAACACCTACGACGTTCTGGAGAGCGACGAGGTCGTCTTCAGCGTCGAGGCGCTGAACGCTTTCGTGCACGGTGGTGCCGGCTCCCACCCCACCGCCCCGGCCGAGGCTGCACAGGAGGAGAGCAAGTGACCACCATCGCCGATCCGCGCGACATCCTGCTGGCGCCGGTCATCTCGGAGAAGTCCTACGGCCTGATCGAGGAAGGCACCTACACCTTCCTGGTGCACCCGGACTCCAACAAGACCCAGATCAAGATCGCGGTCGAGAAGGTCTTCGGGGTGAAGGTCACCAGCGTCAACACCGCCAACCGTCAGGGCAAGCGCAAGCGGACCCGCTTCGGTTACGGCAAGCGCAAGAACACCAAGCGCGCGCTCGTGACCATCTCGGCCGACAGCAAGCCCATCGAGATCTTCGGAGGCCCGGTCGCGTAAGCGGCGGGGATTCCAGAAAGCAGAGAAGAACTCATGGCAATCCGTAAGCACAAGCCGACAACCCCGGGTCGCCGCGGCTCGTCCGTCTCGGACTTCGCCGAGATCACCCGGTCCACCCCGGAGAAGTCGCTGATCCGTCCGCTGCACGGCACGGGCGGCCGCAACGCGCACGGCCGGATCACCACCCGGCACCGCGGTGGCGGCCACAAGCGCGCCTACCGGCTGATCGATTTTCGCCGGCTGGACAAGGACGGCGTGCCCGCCAAGGTCGCGCATATCGAATACGACCCGAACCGCACCGCGAATATCGCGCTCCTGCACTACCGGGACGGCGAGAAGCGCTACATCATCGCCCCCAAGGGTGTGCGGCAGGGCACTCTCATCGAGTCCGGTCCGACCGCGGATATCAAGCCCGGCAACAACCTGCCGCTGCGCAATATCCCCACCGGTACCACCATCCACGCGGTGGAGCTGCGTCCCGGTGGCGGCGCCAAACTGGCCCGCTCGGCCGGCGCCAGCATCCAGCTGATGGGTAAGGAAGGCCCCTACGCCACGCTGCGTATGCCCTCCGGTGAGATGCGCCGCGTCGACGTGCGCTGCCGCGCCACCGTCGGCGAGGTCGGCAACGCCGAACAGTCGAACATCAACTGGGGCAAGGCCGGCCGTATGCGCTGGAAGGGCCGCCGTCCCACCGTTCGCGGTGTGGTCATGAACCCGGTCGACCACCCGCACGGTGGTGGTGAGGGCAAGACCTCCGGTGGTCGCCACCCGGTCTCGCCGTGGGGCCAGCCGGAAGGCCGCACCCGTAAGCCCAACCGTCCGAGCGACAAGCTCATCGTCCGCCGCCGTCGTACCGGCAAGAAGCGCTAAGGAGGAGGTAAGAAATGCCACGCAGCCTCAAGAAGGGCCCGTTCGTCGACGATCACCTCCTCGCGAAGGTGGACGTGCAGAACGAGAAGGGCACCAAGCAGGTCATCAAGACCTGGTCGCGTCGTTCGACCATCATCCCCGATTTCATCGGCCACACCTTCGCCGTCCACGACGGCCGCAAGCACGTGCCGGTGTTCGTCTCGGAGTCCATGGTCGGGCACAAGCTCGGTGAGTTCGCGCCGACCAGGATGTTCAAGAGCCACGTCAAGGAAGATCGGAAGAGCAAGCGGCGATGACGACGACCGAGACTCAGAACCCGACCGCGCGTGCGACCGCCAAGTACGTTCGCGTGACTCCGATGAAGGCTCGCCGCGTTGTGGACATGGTCCGCGGCAAGCGGGTCGACGAGGCCCTGGCCCTGCTGAAGTTCGCTCCGCAGGCCGCCAGCGAGCCCGTCGCCAAGGTCGTTGCCAGTGCCGCGGCGAACGCCGAGAACAACTTCGGCCTGAACCCGGACACTCTGGTCATCTCGACGGCCTACGTCGACGAGGGCGCGACCATGAAGCGGTTCCAGCCGCGCGCCCAGGGCCGGGCGTTCCGTATCCGCAAGCGCACCAGCCACATCACGATCGAGGTCGAGAGCGTCCCCACCGCCGGTGGCACTCGTGGCCGCCGGAAGGGAGGGGCGAAGTAAATGGGACAGAAGATCAACCCCCACGGCTTCCGTCTCGGTATCACCACCGAATGGAAGTCCCGTTGGTACGCCGATAAGCAGTACTCGGACTACGTCAAGGAAGACGTCGCCATCCGCAAGCTGCTGAGCACCGGTATGGAGCGCGCCGGTATCTCCAAGGTGGAGATCGAGCGCACCCGCGACCGGGTTCGCGTCGACATCCACACCGCACGTCCGGGCATCGTCATCGGTCGCCGCGGCGCCGAGGCCGACCGCATCCGCGCCGAGCTGGAGAAGCTCACCGGTAAGCAGGTGCAGCTGAATATCCTCGAGGTCAAAAACCCCGAGACCGATGCCCAGCTGGTCGCCCAGGGTGTGGCCGAGCAGCTGTCCAACCGGGTGGCGTTCCGTCGCGCGATGCGCAAGGCCATCCAGTCGGCCATGCGTTCGCCGAACGTCAAGGGCATCCGCGTGCAGTGCTCGGGCCGTTTGGGCGGCGCCGAAATGTCGCGCTCGGAGTTCTACCGCGAAGGCCGGGTGCCGCTGCACACGCTGCGTGCCGATATCGATTACGGCCTGTACGAGGCCAAGACCACCTTCGGTCGTATCGGTGTGAAGGTTTGGATCTACAAGGGCGATATCGTCGGCGGCCGCCGTGAGCAGGCCGCCCAGAGCGTTCCGGCCGGCGACCGCCCGCGCCGGGAGCGGCCGAGCCGCCCGCGTCGTTCCGGATCCTCCGGCACCACCGCGACCAGCACCGAGGCCGGACGCGCCGCCACCGCGGTGGCCGACGCCCCGGCAGAAAAGCAGGAGGGCTGACCCATGCTGATGCCGCGCAAGGTCAAGCACCGCAAGCAGCATCACCCGAAGCGCACCGGTATCTCCAAGGGCGGCACCTCGGTGGCGTTCGGTGAATTCGGCATCCAGGCGCTGGAGCCGTCGTATGTCACCAACCGGCAGATCGAGTCGGCGCGTATCGCGATGACCCGCCACATCAAGCGTGGCGGCAAGATCTGGATCAACATCTACCCGGACCGTCCGCTGACCAAGAAGCCCGCCGAGACCCGTATGGGTTCCGGTAAGGGTTCGCCGGAGTGGTGGATCGCGAACGTGAAGCCGGGTCGGGTGATGTTCGAGATGAGTTACCCGAACGAGGAGATCGCTCGCGAGGCGCTGCGCCGCGCGATGCACAAGCTCCCGATGAAGTGCCGGATCGTGACGAGGGAGGAGCAGTTCTGATGGCTACCGGAACACCGGCCGCAGAGCTCCGCGAGCTGACCGAGGAGGAGCTCGTCTCCCGCCTGCGTGAGTCGAAGGAAGAGCTGTTCAACCTGCGCTTCCAGATGGCGACGGGTCAGTTGACCAACAATCGCCGGCTGCGTGTGGTGCGTCACGAGATCGCGCGTATCTACACGGTCATGCGTGAGCGTGAGCTCGGACTGGCCACCGGACCCGCTGACAAGGGAGATGCGGCATGAGCGAGGAGAAGGTGACCGAGGAGCGTAGCCGCCGCAAGGTACGGATCGGCTACGTGGTCTCGGACAAGATGAACAAGACCATCGTGGTGGAGCTGGAGGACCGGGTGAAGCACCCGCTCTACGGCAAGATCATCCGGACCACTTCGAAGGTGAAGGCGCACGACGAGAACGAGATCGCCGGTGTGGGCGACCGCGTGCAGTTGATGGAGACCCGCCCGATGTCGGCCACCAAGCGGTGGCGGCTGGTGGAGGTTCTGGAGAAGGCCAAGTAGGTCTGCTCCGCCTCGGCCGAGAGTCGTATACCGAAGGCCCGCTTCCCGCATGTGTCGGGGGCGGGCCTTCGGCGTATTCGGTTGTTGCGAGTCGGTCGCTTTGGCAACAGCCATGTCAGTGAGCCGCGCGTAGCATGGATCGCCGTGGACGAGGTCACGGCAGCACTGCTGGCGCCGCTGACGCAGCCGCGTCGGGCTCATTCGATAGCTGTGGGCCGGAGGATGGAAAGCGTCGCGCACCGCCTGCCGTCGCCCTTACGCGGAGACGCGATAACGGCGGCGTACCTGCACGACGTCGGTTACGGCTACCCGGATATCGGGTTTCATCCGATCGACGGGGCCCGGTTACTACAATCGCTCGGCTACTCGCCGGTCGTGTGTCATATGGTTGCGTTTCACACCGCGTCCGAGGTCGAAGCGGAAGTGCGCGGCCTCGACAGAAGTATTTTCGAGCCGTTTGCGCTGGATGACGTTCCCGGACTGAGCATCGCCGATGATTTCATGTGGTGGGCGGATCTATCCACCGGTCCAAGCGGAGAAGCGTTCACCGTGGACGAACGCCTGGCGGAGATCCTGCGACGATACGAGGTGGGGAGTGTCGTTCACACCGCGATAACGCGCGCGGAGCCCCGGTTGCGGGTAGCTGTTCAGCGGGCGTCGGAATCGATGTAGGGCTCGTCCCGAGTGAGTGCCCAGTCGATTCGCTTCCGCTGGCTGGGGTCCATCCGCAGATCGGGAATCCGATCGACCGGGATCCACTCGACTCGTGTGCTTTCGCCACTGGGTGCCGGTGTGCCGCCGATCGGCTCGGCCCGGTAGATCACCGTGAATTCCTGCCGAACCTCATCGTTACTCGTGTAATGGATGACATGGGTCGGGTCGGTGAAGATTCCGACCAGCCCGGTGACACGAATATCGATCCCTGTTTCTTCCTGAGTTTCACGTACAGCGGTTCGAGTCAGAGACTCGCCCGGATCGTGCGCCCCACCGGGCATCGACCAATTTCCGTTATCGGAACGGCATATCAGTAGTACCGCGCCATCACGATGGACGAAGGCGCCGGCGCTCGGCCGCACGCTGTTGGCGGTCGGTGCGTTGGGATCTTGATGGTAGTCGATTCGGCGTCCCATGAGCTCAGAGTAGTGCCGGACGACCCGTTGCCCAGACGGCTTCGAACGACTCCGAGTAGTAGCCGAACAGGCGGCCGCCGGGCACTTGCTGGAAGTGTTGGACCGGCGACCTCGCCGCGTAGGCACCATAGCTGTGAGTGTTGACAAGCATCGAGCCGTCGAAGCGATAGATGCTGCTGTACAGCGGGGTGCGGTGGGTGCGGATATCGACCATGGGGGAGGAGGTTGTTTCCCAGAGGTATTCGAGCGTCGATCGGCAGCGTTGAGGTAAAGACGGCAGGCCCTCTTCGCGAGAACGAGCAGTCACCTCGGGCGAGTCGGATTCGCCCAGGAGGATTCGAATCACGACACCGGCCGCTGCCTTGGAGCGGACGACATCCACGAAGTCGAGTGATTCCACCAGGAAGCCGCCCGCGTAGACGAGAACATCGATACGGTTCGTGGTCTGCTGCATGAGCGAACGCCAAACTTCGTGTGGCACTTCGGACCGGGTTGGCCAGATCTGCACAATTTCGGACAGGGACGCTGTGGTGGTTCGACTGCCCGCCAGGAGTTCGGGCCACAGATAGGTCTCATCACGACCCAGTTCGCGAGCGGCCGCGAGCCGCAGCCCTGGGTGAGGACATCGGCCCTGCGTAATCCACCGCTCGACGGTCTTCACGTTGACTTCCAACCGCTCGGCAAGGGCGTGCTTCGTGAGATTCGCGGCGGCCATTGCGCCTCGAAGGCGTTCGTTCGGCATGCCTTCATACTGCTCGAAAGTGTCCCTATAAGTCCTATTTTGGCGGTTACTGCGTCCCTATACGTCAGGGGATTCTTGATGGGCGCGAGGCAACAGAACCTTGGTTTCCGCTCGGACCCGGCAACCTGCCCAACCCGGTGCGGAATCCGATACCCCACCACAACTCCTATTGAGGTCTCCGATGACAGAGATTCCCGCTGATCTGCCCGTAGCCGACGTGGACGCCATGGTGCCGCGTAATGGCGAGGTACCACGCTTGCCCGTCAGAGCACCCGTCGGAACTCAGGCGATGGCGACCACACTTCGATTGTGGCGAGAAAGCGAATGTCATGATCGTGCCACTTTGGAACATATCGCCACGGGTCTTCGCACCCTCGATACATGCGACCGTTCGTACCGTCCACAGGACGAGGTCGACGGTGTTATCGCCCGATGGCGAGCTACCCGTCCCGAAGACCCGCGCGCATGACTTGGCCGACTGGACGGGACTGTGGGCGCGAACCCTGGATCTTCCTGTCGAGGTGTGGTGGGCAAGTAGCAGTAGGTGCCTCATTCGTATCCGTAGGAAACACACCGTGATGTACTCCGAGCGTGCCTGCCGTCGTCTACCTGCGCACTGACCTCAGTGGCGACGCCCGGGGACTGGACGAGCACCGGATGAAGCGGTTGTCCACCCGTTTCGGCTACCAGTTGCGCGTCCTGATCCGGGTCGATGATTTCCAGGTTCAGCGATTGGTGATTCTGGAGGATCGAATCAGGTTGCACGGGGCCGAGGCGGTTTTCGTACCAACCGTTGACCACTTGGAAGGACAGTTGGCGCGGATAGTCGCGCAGGCCGATGTAATAGAACAGAACGGCGAGACCTACGCGCGGTGGTCTCCGACGCAATTATGCTGGGTGGCTTGATTCTCGGCCGCCTGGTCTTCCGGCTGACCGAGGTGCCGGCGGAAGCCTCGACGAAGGTGTCAGGCTCCCTCATCTCTGAAACCTGTTGATTTGCTGACGGATTCGTTTTCGTATGTCAGCCTTGACGTAGCAATCGGGTGGGGTTGTTTCAGACCGGCAGGGGGTGCCAGCGGGTGGGCGAATTCTGTGTTCATGGCGTGTATCCGGTGCGTGCATGTCCATTTGCGCTGGAAGGGAGATGGTATGTACGGCGAAAATTGGGACGGGATGTTCGTGAGTATCGACGGCCCCTCTGGGGTCGGGAAGACCACGACATGTAAAGGGCTTGTCGCACGGTTGCGGGAGGCCGGGGAATGGGTGCATGCCACGTGCGAGCCGACCGCGACCCCGCTGGGTGAGTTTGTTCGAGCCCACGCCGACACGTATCACGGGATGGCGTTGGCGTGTATGGTCGCCGGCGACCGACACCATCACGTGACGACCGACATTCTGCCGGCGGTGCGGTCGGGGGCGTTGGTCGTCACGGATCGGTATCTGCCGTCGTCGCTGGTATTGCAGGTACGCGACGGTGTACCGGTTGAGCTGGTGTGGCAGATCAACCATGGCATTCCCCTGCCAGATCTGGCGGTGATCCTCATCGGTGACGCCGGGGTGGTGTCACGGCGTCTGGCCCGGCGAGTAGAACGAGATCGGTTCGAAGCCGCGCACGACACCGGCGAAGTGCAGCGTTTCGCCGAGGTCGCCGAGGAATTGGGTGCGGCCGGATGGCCGGTGTACCTGCTCGATTGCGGTGAGCTGAGTCCGGACGAGGTCGTGGCCGAGCTGGTGGCCAGGATTGCGGAGGTAGATCCCCGGCGTGGCGGCAGCGCGAGGGGGACATGATGGGCGGACACAACACGACGAAGGAGACGACGATGCCGGCTGTCCGTTTGATGACCGATCACCCTGGTTGGGTCCGCGACGGTGCCGAGGTGCGGCGCGCGGTTACCGATGGCAGGTCGGTGTCGGTGCTGACCGCCGGCGGACACGGCGACGTCCTCGATTTGCGGGTTGACTCGGTGCAGGGCAGGGGAGCGGCGACGGTGGTCGAGGAGTTCGATCCAGCAGCCCTGTCGGGGCCGGATTCTCTGGTGTCACCGTTGAAGCACGCGGGAGTGGTTGTGCGGGTGGCGAACCCGTCGCTGTGGGATGCGATCGCAACCGCCATCGTACGGCAGGTTATCCGGGCCGCGACCGCGCGCGCGTTGTATCGGTCGTTCGGGCGGGCCACGGGCGCGGTGGTCGATGACGGTGGTGCGGCGCTGATGTGGGCGCCCGCCCCGGAAGTTGTATTGCGGATGTCGGATTCCGAATTCGCTGACCTACGGATGACATTCCAACGTAAGAAGCTGGTCGCGGCAGCGGCGGCGTTCCTCGAACATGGCGAACGCTGGAGCATGTTGCGCCGCACGGCCGAGCAGCGCGCGGAGTTGGTGGAGGCGTTGGTGTCGGTGCCGGGCATCGGTGCCTGGACAGCGGGTGCGGCCGTCGCCGACTACACCAATGATTTCGGCCTGTACCCGTTTTCTGATCTCGCGGTTCGAACTTGGGCGGCGCGGATGGCTCCGGAGCTCGGCTGGCCCGATACCGAACCCGAGTTCGCAGCGGTGTGGCGGGAGATCGCCGGTGAGCAGTTATCGCAGTGGACATTGCTGACCCTTGCATGGGGAGGTACCTATGTTGAACAAAGACTTTGAACGGTACATTGCCGGGGCGAACCCGAAGCACCCGTTGGACGCGGTGTTCGTGAACGCACCGTTGCGGGACTACGAGCACCGCCCCCGGGTCAACGATTTCACGCTGCCGGTGCTGGGGATGGCCTACATCGCCACCTACGCGGCACAACAAGGGTTCAATGTGGGGGTTCTCGACGCCGAAGCCGCAGGTCTCGGCGTCGATTTCGTTATCAGGGTGGTGAACGCGGCGGAGCCGAGGTGGGTGGGTTTCAACCTATTGGCCCCGACCTATGAGATCAGTGCGCGGATCGCAGCGGGACTGGATCCCGATATTCAGGTGATGTTGGGTGGGCATCAGGCCAAGGCGATGCCGACGGAGGTCCTGACCGATCCGAGGATGGCGCGCTGCGCCGCGCTGGTGGTGGGGGAGGGCGAGACCCGGGTTGTGGAACTGCTGTACGACTACCGTCGCAGGGAACTACTGCCGGGAGTGATGTGGCTGGATCCGATGACAAGGACACCCGTGACCGGCGGAACGCCGGGCGGCAGCCGTCACCTCGCGCCGGATATCGACGCGCTGCCATTCGTGGACCGCCGTTTCCTGGTGCAGGACCCACATCTGGAGGACGGAATGTGGGAGGCGAATATGGTTGGCGCGCGAGGCTGCCCGTACGACTGTTCGTTCTGCGGTGCGGCAGTATCAGCGAACCCCGATATCACTATCCGGGTGCGCGATCCGCGCAACATCATCGAGGAAATGAGCGAGTTGCGGGCGGCGGGGGTGGGGGCGTTCCGGTTTGTCGATGACCTGTTCTTGGGGGCGAGGCGGGTGATCGAGAGGATGATGGACGCGTTCACGGCCGAGGATGTCGGCAGGTGGGCGCGCTGGGACGCTACCGGCCGGATCAATGTGCTGCACCGGGCAAGTGATGCCACGTTGGAGCAGCTGGCCGCGAATGGGTTGCGGGAGGTGGCGTTGGGCATCGAGTCCGGTAGCGCGCGGGTGCTCGACTACATCGACAAGCGGATCACACCGGACATGGCCGTGGAGGTGGTGCGCCGGTTGGGTGAGCGCGGTATCGGGGTGAAGGGGTATTTCATTCTCGGCTTCCCGGGCGAAACACGGGATGAGATAGACGCCACCGAGCGGCTCGTGCACCGACTGTGGGAGGTCACCGACCGGTTGCCGGGGCGATTTCGGGCATCGGTATTCGAGTTCCGCCCGTACCCCGGCACACCGGAGTGGCATCGGCTGATGCAGACCGGCCGCTACACCCCGGCAGAGTTGTTGAACTATTCGGCGGTGGATCTGACCAGCGGCGGGGTCGATGAGGCGATGCTCGGGCGGGATGAGTTCAATTTCTCGACGAATGTGCAGTTCAGTGACGTATCGATCGATGTGGTGAGGGCGAAGTTGGTCGCATTGGCGCATGCCCAGCACGACCGTTTGCGCCGTTAGATGGGAGCCGGTGCCGATTCCCAGCCGATTTCGCTGAATACCTCACTGTTCTTACCGTCGAGGTAGGTGCGGATGCCTGCGGCTGGGTAGGCGATGAGGTTGTCGGGGAGTTGATCGACCGGGAACCAGCGCACGTCGCTGCACTTGTCGGGTTCCTGATTGGTTGGCTCCCCGACCCACTCGGAGGCTTCGAAGAATATGCCGAGTCGGGGCTCGGGGCCGGAGTTCGCGACGTGGGCGGCGTGGACGAACCGCAGGTGGGTGGGGTCGATGACGACGCCGATTTCTTCTCTGGCTTCGCGGGCGGCGGCAGCGGTCAACGGTTCCCCGGCGTCGACTTTGCCGGAGGGAAGGTGCCATTCTCCGTCGAAGGCACCGCCGCGGCGTTGGGTGAGTAACAGCCGGTGGCCGCGTATGAGCAGGATGTGAACGTCGATAACGTGGCGATCGACCACGGTTATGGTCCTTCCTGGTTGCCGGAGGTTGGCGGTGACGCTATCGGCACCGCCTGGATCTCGCATCTCGGACGATATCGATCGCCCCCCGCCCTGTGTGGGATGGGCGGTCACAGGTGTCTGTCGGTGAGCTCCGCACGAAGGCGCTTGTTTCGCAACACCCCGGCCGCAGAGCTCCACGAGCTGACCGAGGAGCGTAACCGCCGCAAGGTACGGATCGGCTACGTGGTATCGGACAAGATGAACAAGACCATCGTGGTGGAGCTGGAGGACCGGGTGAAGCACCCGCTCTACGGCAAGATCATCCGGACCACTTCGAAGGTGAAGGCGCACGACGAGAACGAGATCGCCGGTGTGGGCGACCGCGTGCAGTTGATGGAGACCCGCCCGATGTCGGCCACCAAGCGGTGGCGGCTGGTGGAGGTTCTGGAGAAGGCCAAGTAGGTCTGCTCCGCCTCGGCCGAGAGTCGTATACCGAAGGCCCGCTTCCCGCATGTGTCGGGGCGGGCCTTCGGCGTATTCGTCGGACGGCGTTGACCACACCGCTTCGTGTTCGACCGGGGATTCGAAGTGTGAAGGACGACACGGGTGGGGCGGAGATACGGCGGGGAATTTTCGCGGTCGCGTGCCCGGCGGTCGAAGCGTGATTCGTCGGGATTCTCGGCCATGGCCGTCGATCGGCTCGGGAGGGCGTCTTCTTGCCGGCACAGCTGTGAGAGCCGATAGGGCCGCCCTGACAGGGGTGCGCCTGCGGTGCCGCATTCGGCGCGGTATCACCTCCATGCTCTACTGGGAGCTCGGTGTACAGGGTACCGGAGGCGGGGAGATGATGACAGAGGATATCGCATATGCGCGTCTGGCGGCGGGGGCGCTGTTCGTGCGGGAGGATCACGTGCTGCTCGTTCACAAGACCTACGGCCACGGTTGGGACGTTCCCGGCGGGTATGTCGAACCCGGCGAGTCACCGGCTGCCGCCTGCCGGCGTGAGATTCGCGAGGAGCTCGGAATCGAGCGCCCACCTCGGCGTCTGTTGGTGCACGATTGGGCGCCGAATCCGAGTGAGGGGGACAAGATTCTGTACCTGTTCGACTGCGGTGAGCTCGGCGACGACCAGGCGATCGTATTGCAGGAGTCGGAACTGGACCGGTGGGAATGGGTTTCGGTCGGACGACTCGACGATGTCGTGATCCCACGGCTGGCTCGGCGTATCCGGCAGGGTTATATCGCGTGTGTCGAGAACAGCACCCGATACCTCGAACACGGCGAGCCCGTGCCCTGATCGTGCCGATACGGAACGGCGTACCACCGATTGCGGAAGCGGGCTCTGGCGGGGCCGCGGTGGCGACACAGCCGATTTCGTCGAGCTCCGTACGGCCGGCTTTCACTTCCCGCATGGCGGAGCCGTTGTTCTGCCCCGAAGTTCGGTGAAAGGGCGGCGCAATGTGATACGACGGCAGTTCCGTTTCGGCTCGGTGGCGTTGATCCTGGTCAATAGAACAACCGTGCAGGAGGGGAATATGCGAACGGATTGGGACGGGAGCAGCGGCGAATTCTTCCCGCCGCGTTACCGGAGACCGGCCGGGAGCGAGCAGCTCATCGGAGGCGGTCATGGGGTGCCGGGTCGATGCGGGGGAACGCCACCCGAGCGGAAAGCCGGCCAGTGGGTCTCGGCGTCCGTGGGAGGCCCGGATAAATGCGCCTGGAGTGACCTGCGGATCGTCGACGATACCTCTGTCGCGCTGATCGGGGGTGTGCGGTGATGTGGACAGACCGGGCCCAGGCCATCGCATATCTGCGCACCGATATCTCCGGGGTCCATCAGAAATGGGACGAGACGCAGATGCGCGGTCTGGCGAAACGGCTCGGCTTCAACCTCTGCAAGACCATCGCGTTCTCCCACACGACCCGTGACCCGATCGGGAAGTTGTTGGAGGTGGTCGAACATCAGCGGGTCGATACGGTGTTCGTACCGCACGTCGGCCACCTGGGCGATGACCTGGACCGGGTAGCGGCTCGGATCGAGGTGATCGTGAACGCGGAGGAGACATACGGACCACCGCCGGCCCTGAGAGTTGTGTTCACCGATGACGGCCCGTCGCCGGACAGTGGGCCGTGATGCGTTATGGGCGCGGTCTCGTTGGTACGACCACGGATTGATGACTCCGCCGACCGGTCCGCACGTCGTCAGGTGCCGACCGGCCCGGCCCAGTCCTTGTAGGACGTCCACGCCTGGAGCGTGCGGGTGGTCTCGAAGCGGCGGAGCGTGCCGGTGACCGGGTCGGTGAATTCGAGGGCCGAGGCCAGCAGTTGGAGGGGGCGGGTGAAATCGTCGACCGGTTTGTCGGTGAGCACCGGGTAGAGATCGTCGCCGAGTATCGGGACGCCCAGCGAGTTCATGTGCAGTCGGAGCTGGTGGGTACGGCCGGTCAGCGGGTGGAGGCGGTAGCGGCCCAGGCCGTCGCGGTGTTCGAGCAGTTGGATCCGGGTGTGGGCATTGGGTTCGCCCGGAACCTCCTGGGCGGCGTACACGTGTTTTTCCTTGATGATCCGGCTACACACCGTGGTCGGCAGTTCCAGGGCCGGGTCGTGCCGGGCGACGGCCTCGTATTCCTTGCGCACCGTGCGGCGGTGGAACATGGTCTGGTAGGCGCCGCGGCGGGCCGGGTCGACGACGAACAGAACGAGCCCGGCGGTGGCCCGGTCGAGGCGGTGGGCGGGGATCAGGTCGGGGAGGTCGAGGTCGCGGCGCATCCGGACGAGAGCGGTCTGCAGAATGTGTCGGCCGCGGGGGATAGTGGCCAGGAAATGCGGTTTGTCGACAACCAGGATGGTGTCGTCCCGGTACACGATCGGAATGTCGAAGGGAACGGGCGTTTCCTCGGGCAGGTCGCGATGAAACCAGATCGCGCCGCCCGGAACATAGGGCGCGTCGGGGGCGATGGGGCCGTTGAGGTCGACGATGCCGCCCTCGCGGAGCAGCTCGTCGATCCGGTCCGGGGATACCCGGGGGAGTCGGTGCACCAGGTGGTCACGGATCGTGGCCCAGTCGCCGTCCTCGGGCAGCCGGAGCCGGGCCGGGTCCAAGCCGTGCCGCTTGGGCAGCGGGGGCTGCTGTCTTCTTCTCACCGCAACGACCTCAGGGCTTGCTCGGGGACCGCCCGGCGCCGGGGCATCCACGGTGACCTGCGGAACAACATCGGTCGTGGTCGATCAGAAACCGCGCAGCCGGTCGGGGATGATCCGAAGGGGCAGCGAGTAGTCGGAGAGGAATTGTTCCCTGGTCATCGAGAGGGAGGCCAACCTCTCGGTGTATTTGTCTAGGTAGGCATCGACCTCGGCCTGGTCCACGCCCGCGTCCTCGACCCGGGCGGTGCCGGTGAACACGCAGATGTCTCCACCGATCTCGGTGCTGTTGAAATGTAGCGAGACCCGGGAGTTGCGCCTGATGTTGCGGATCTTCGGGCGATTCGGCCGACTGAATATGAGGAATGCGCCATCGTGCCGGCGGAACCACACCGGGCTGGGCTGGGGTGTGCCGCCGCCGTCGACGGTGGTCGGCCAGACGATCCGTTCGCGGTCCAGTCGCGCGGCGACTCGCGCACCGAATTCGGTTGAGCTATCCACCACTATGTTCGGGGCGGACTCGGTATCGGTCATCATGAGCCTCCTGGATCTCGGTGGGGTGGGGTGACAATACCGCCGTGGATGTGACGATCCGGATTCGGTAGGTCATGCGAGGCCGGAGGCTCTTACCATATTGAGGATAAGGTAAGCCTACACTCAGGTAGAGGTAAGGATGTCCGGAGTGGTGACGGCCGTATACCGCGGCGAGCGACAGCACCGGGCGGTCGACGAGAGCGGGAGCGGCAATGAACGGACCTCTGAGGCCGAGGTCGGACCCGCCGCCCGTTCGAGGAGGTGACCTATGACCGTGATCGACGATGTCAGGAGTGTCGGCCGGATCGCCGAACCGGAGCTACAGCCCCGGGATCGGGTGCTGGGTGAATGGGCCAGCGGCGTCGAACCGTGTGATGTGCCCGCCCTCGCCACGGTGATCCGCCATTGTCACGCGGTGCCCGGACGTCGGGTCGCGGCACGTTGCGGGGACGATGTGGTGACCTACGGTGATCTGTTCGGCCCGTCCGACCGGCGGGAGGATTCATCGCGAGCGGTCGCCGGCCGCACCGTCGAGAGGGTGATCGGTCTGCCCGGCGACCTTGTCGCGGCGGTGCGCTCGGGTGCCGGCCGTTTCGGCGAGCGCGGACTGCTGTTGGGAGTCGACGCCATCGAGGCGGTCGTGGCGGACCGCTATTGTGTTGCCGCCGATCGCCGGCCCTGTCGGGTCGATCCCGCGTTACGACCGCCCGATGTGCGATTGTTGGCCCTGCCGTGGGGTGATGCGCAGAATGTGGTGGATTCGATCGCGGCGTGGTCGTCGGGTGCGACGGTGGTCGTGCCGACCGAGGCGCAGCGACGCGATCCGGTGGCATTGGCCGAACTGATCGAAGAATATTCCATAACCCTGGTGGTCGCCGAGGCCCGGATGCCGGTGCAACTCGCGGCGGCGAGGGCCGGGCGGCTGCCGAGCGTGACGCGCTGGGACCTGGCCGGAGTCCGTGGTGGCCCCGAGCTGTTGTCCGCCGTGCGCACGGTGTCACCGGATGCGGTCGCTACCTTTGCCTTCCATACGCCTGCCTACCTCGGTGCGGTGACCCGGGGTCCGGTTGCGGTAACCGGGTGGACGAGACCGGTGCCCGGGGCGAAGGTCCTCCTTCTCGATGCCGAGCGTCGGCCGGTACCGCCGGGTGTGGCGGGCGAGGTCTATGTGGGCGGACGGGCCCTGGCGGTCGGGTTTGCCGATGGTGGCGACCTGGACCGGTTCGCGGATGACCCATTCCAGGTCGGTGCGCGGCTGTTCCGGACGGGACATCGTGCGTGGTGGACTTCGGAAGGCCGTTTGATCCTGGAATCATGAATCCGGCCGCTCGGTTTCGGCGCCCACCAGGACTTCTATTTAGGTTAGGCAACCCTATATAGATAGGTTACTCTGCTGGTGCGGGGCTACCGCGAAAGAAGCAAGGAGTGACAGCGGTGACGGAATCAGAGCGGCGGGTCGAGGCCATACGGGTCGGCGATGTGCGTGCGGCGGTTGCCGAGCAACTGGGAATCCCCGCGGACGAGATCGCCGACGACGCAGATCTCATCGAGCTGGGGCTCGATTCCATCCGGACCATGAAGCTGGCCGGCGGCTGGCGTAAACGAGGACGCGACATCAACTTCGCCGAGCTGGTCGCGGCACCCACCGTGAACCACTGGCACAGAATGCTCACCGAGGGTGAGCAGGGCACGGATACCGGCCTGCTTCACTCCGCGGTCGCCGAGGACTTCGAGGCCGAGAGCGGCCCGGCGGATCTCGTGCCGGCTACGGACGAATCCGAAGCGTTTCCGCTCGCACCGATGCAGCACGCGTACTGGATCGGACGTTCCGACGAACAGGAACTCGGCGGAGTCGCCGCCCACCTGTACGTGGAATTCGATGGCGGTCGGGTCGACCCGGTTCGGCTGGAGCGGGCAGTGGCCGACCTCGTCGCCGCCCATCCCATGCTGCGTACCCGGATTCTTCCGAACGGCACCCAGCAGGCGATGGCCACGCCGGGGCGCTCGGTGTTCACAACGGTCGACCTGCGCGATCGATCCGACGAAGAAACACAGTCGGAACTCGAGCGGCTGCGGGAACGGATGACGCACCAACGCCTGGCGATCGAGGACGGGCAGGTCATCGACGTCGTGTTGAGTCTGCTCGCCGATGGACGAACCCGGCTGCATCTCGATCTCGATATGATCGCCGCCGACGCCATGAGCTACCGCGTGTTGGTCGCCGATCTGGCCGACCTCTACCACGGTCGCCGCCTGCCCGAACAGGAGTACAGTTACCGGCGCTACCGCACCGAACGCGTCATCGACGAGGCGGCCCGAGAGCGCGATCGCGAGTGGTGGCGGCAGCGGATGGCCGAGTTGCCCGGTGCGCCGGAGTTGCCGACCGTTCCCGTCGCCGAACGCGCCGCACCGAACCGCACCGTCCGATACGACCATTGGCTGGCCCCGGAGGCCAAGCGGCGATTGCTGAGCGCGGCGCACGAACGTGGTATCACCCCGGCCATGGCCCTGGCCTCGGTCTTCGCCGAGACCATCGGCGGGTGGTCGGCGCAGAGCCGGTTCCTGCTGAATGTGCCGCTGTTCCACCGTGAACCGGTGCATCCAGGTATCGACCGGGTGGTGGGTGATTTCAGCTCCTCGATCATGCTCGACGTGGATGTCGCGGATAATGTGACGGTCGCCGAGCGGGCTCGGACCTTACAGCGAACCATGCACGAGAACGGGGCGCACGCCGCGTATTCCGGGCTGGAGGTGTTGCGTGACCTCGGTCGACATCGGGGGGAGCCGGTGCTGGCTCCGATCGTCTACACCAGTGCGCTCAATCTGGGTGAGCTATTCGCCGAATCGGCCACCGATACGTTCGGTGAGCCGGTATGGATCATCTCGCAAGGGCCGCAGGTACTGCTGGACGCCCAGGTGACGGAGGTGAACGGTGGCCTGCTGCTCAACTGGGACGTCCGGGACTCCGCCTTCCCGGAGGGCATGATCGATGCCATGTTCACCCACTACACCGAGGCGGTCGGCCGGCTCTGCGAGGGGGATGCGGGCTGGGACGCCGAAGCCGCCGTGCGGCTGCCTGTGGAGCAGGCGCGGGTGCGCGCGAAGGTCAATACCACTGATGGCCCGGTGAGCGGGCGTTGCCTGCACCAGGGCCTGTTCGACCACGCGGCGACCGATCCCGACGCGCCCGCGGTGATGTGGACCCGCGACGGCGTCGACGGCGGCATGACCTACGGTGCGTTGGCGGCGCAGGCCTTGGCGGTGGCCGGCGCACTCACCGACAGCGGTGTCCGACCCGGTGACACGGTGGCAGTGCAACTGCCCAAGGGGGCCGATCAGGTCGTCGCGGTCCTGGGTGTGCTCGCGGCCGGTGCCGCCTATGTGCCGATCGGTTTCGACCAGCCCGCGGCGCGACGGGCCGAGATCCTGCGCATCGGCGAGGTGGTCGCCGCTCTCGTCCCCGAGGGCGCCGATATGGACACCGGGCGTGTTCGCTGCCTTTCCGTTTCGGCGGCACGGCAGTATCCGAATCCCTTGCGGCAGCCGGTTTTCCCGGATACCCAGAGCATCGCCTACGTTATCTTCACCTCCGGGTCCACCGGAGTGCCGAAGGGGGTAGACGTCCCGCACCGCGCCGCGATGAACACCATAGACGCGGTCAACGAATGGTTCCAGGTCGGCCGGACCGACCGAGTGCTGGGCCTGTCGGCCCTGGAGTTCGACGCATCGGTATACGACATCTTCGGAATGTTCTCGGCGGGCGGCTCGATCGTCGCACTCGACGCCGGTCAGCGTGCCGAAGCCACCTCATGGGTGGAGTTGCTGCGCCGCCACCGGGTTTCCCTCCTCAACTGTGTGCCTGCCATGCTCGATATGATCCTGGAGATCGGCGGCGACGAGCTGGGTGATTCGCTGCGTGCGGTGACCATCGGGGGCGACTGGGTCGGTGCCGACCTGGCTCGCGAATTGGTCCGCCGGGTTCCGGGTTGCCGTTTCTCCGGTTTGGGCGGTGCCACCGAGACCGCTATCCACAACACCATCTGCGAGGTCGCCGACCCGCCCGCGCACTGGGCGACCGTGCCGTTCGGCGTTCCGCTGCGCAATGTGCGCTGTCGTGTCGTCTCCGCCGCCGGGCGGGACTGCCCGGATTGGGTACCGGGGGAGTTCTGGGTGGGTGGTGCGAATGTGGCCGCGGGATATCGCAACGATCCCGAGCGGACGGCGCAACGCTTCGTCGAGTACGACGGGATGCGCTGGTATCGAACCGGTGATATGGCGCGGTACTGGCCCGATGGCACGATCGAGTTTCTCGGTCGCGCCGATCACCAGGTGCAGATTCGCGGGTACCGGGTGGAACTCGGCGAGGTGGAGACCGCACTGCGGAGTGTGCCGGGAGTGCGGCACGCCTTGGCGACGGTGGTGGGAACGAGCGCGCCGAAGCTTGTCGCCGCCGTTTCGGGCGAGGCGGAACTCGACACCGCCGATATCGTGAACGCGGTATCGGAGCGGTTGCCCGGCTATATGGTCCCCTCGCGTATCGAGTTCCTGAAGAGCATGCCGTTGACCGGTAACGGAAAACTGGACCGGCGGGCGGTGGCCGCCCTGCTGGAAACAGACGCCGGAACCGTCCCGGACGGGAGGCCGCGTACCGAGGTGGAGGCCGCTCTGGCCGATATCGTGGCCGGTGTGCTCGAGCTCGACGATATCGGGGTGCACGACGACTTTTTCCGGTCCGGTGGTGATTCGGTGTTGGCCACCACGGTGATCGCTCGGGTGCGCGAGTGGCTGGATGCCGACTATGCGGTGGTCGCCGATATCTTCGCGGCACGTACCGTCTCGGCGCTCGCGCAGCGACTGCAGGAGCGGGATCCGCAGGAAGGGCGGCTGCCGCAGATCGCCCGGATGTATCTCGAGGTGGCCGCGATGAGCGACGAAGAGGTGCTCGCGCAGACATAGGCGCGGGCTTGTTCGGTCGTGCTCGGGCCCGGTTCACCGTCGGCGGGATTATATCGCCGCAGCGGGTGAACCGGGCCCGAGCACGGGTCGGTGTTACGGGCTACTTCCAGTAGGCCTGGTACTTGATCGAGGACTTGGGCAGGCCATGGATGGTCTTGAGTGTTTTGACGATGGACCGCGTGGTGGCGCCCTCGCACGCCACCCACGCGAACACGGTGTCGGACACCGAGATTTCTTGTGCCCGCTCACGCAGCAGCAGGCCATCGTCGATGCGCTGCAGCCAGGTCACCGTGTGGTTCGGCTTGTCGCGTACCGGTAGGGAGGTGTCGGATTCGTACTGCCACTCCAGCCAGACGCGCGCGGGGGTGTCGCCGATTGCGTCGAGCAGCGAATTGACGGCGGGCAGCGATGCGGTGTCGCCGATGATGATGTACTCGCTCGGGGCGGTGTCCGGCAGGTCGAATTTCGAGCCGAGGACCGAGGCCTCGAGCATATCGCCGACGGTTGCGCGCAGCGCCCATTCGCTGGCCGGTCCGGAGTGGATGGCGAATTCGATGTGGAAGTGGTCGTTCTCGGGGTCCTGGTCCACCAGTGTGTATCCGCGATGGTGGAGTTTGCCGGTGGTTGCGTCGGGGATCCAGAGTCGGATGAACTGCGTGGGATGAGCCGGGTGGTCGGCGAGCAGGCCGCCGGCGGTGAAGCCGATGCGTATGTAGGTATCGGTGATGTGTTCGGTCGATGTGACGCGCAGCTTGTAATCGTCGGCGCGCCACATTTTCAGGATCACGCCGTTGGCTCCTCTACCCATGCGGTTAAGGTTAGCCTAAGTAAAGTTGGATGTCTCATGGTTGGGCGGATCGGCCCTCCCGGCGCCGGGTAGAGCATTAGGTAAGCCTATGCAAATATGGTTTGGCGCCGATGGCCGGAGCGGCCGGCGGGTTCGCGGCCGGGCGGCCGAATCCGATGACGGCAAGGAAGCCCGGTGCGAGGAGAGTGGAGATCCGGTGGACAGACTTCTGGTGGTCGGTGCGGGGCCGAAGGCCATGGCCGTGGCGGCGAAAGCATACGTACTGCGCGAACTGGGGCTGCCGGCGCCGCGAGTGACCGTGGTGGAACCGCATGCGGTGGGCGGGAACTGGTTGCCCGGCGGCGGCTGGACAAATGGCCGGCATCGGCTCGGCACCAGCCCCGAGAAGGACATCGGCTTTCCGTATCACTCGACCTGGGCGCGCGGACACAACCGAGCGATCGACAAGGCGATGACGGCGTTCGGCTGGACCTCGTTTCTGATCGAGCGGGGCACCTATGCCGAATGGATCGACCGTGGACGCCCGAGCCCGGAACATCATCTATGGGCCAGGTACCTGCAGTGGGTCGCGGAGAAGGCAAGTGTCGAACTGGTGGCCGGGACGGTGCGCACGATCTCCGCGGCGGCCGGGGGCTGGCGGGTAACGGTTGTCGCCGCGGACGGGTCGACGGCCGACATCGAGGCGGAGCGGCTGATGATAACCGGTCCGGGGAGCAGTCGGCGCGCGCCGGCCGACCACCCGAAAGTGTTGAGTATCGCCGACTTCTGGGATCTCGTCGGCCGCCGCCGCCTGCCGGTGTCCTCGCGGGCGGCGGTAATCGGCGGCGGCGAGACCGCGGCATCGGCCATGGACGAGTTGGTCCGACACGAGGTGCTGACCGTTTCGGTTATCTCACCCGCCGCCACCATCTACACCCGAGGCGAAAGCTATTTCGAGAACTCCCTGTTCAGCGATCCGGCGAAATGGCGGGGACTGAGCATCGAGGAGCGCCGGGATGTCGTGCGGCGTACGGATCGAGGCGTTTTCTCGGTTCGGGTGCAGGAGAACCTGCTGGGTGACAACCGAGTTCACCATCTGCAGGGACGTGTGGTGCGGGTGGTCGGCAAGGACGATGGTGTGGCCTTGACGTTGCGCAACGAGAATCGCCCGGACCGGGTGCACACCTTCGATTTGGTGGTGGACGCGACCGGTGGTCAGCCGCTGTGGTTCTTGGAGCTGTTCGATATGGCCGCCACCGATCTGGTGGAGCTCGCCATCGGTGGGCCGATCACCGCGGCGCGGCTGGAGGCGGCGATCGGCCATGACCTCGCCGTGTCGGGATTGGAGAGCAAGCTGTATCTGCCCAATCTCGCCGGCCTGGCGCAGGGGCCCGGTTTTCCGAATTTGAGCTGCCTGGGTGAGCTCTCGGATCGGGTGCTGCAGCCCGTGCGGGTTCGCGCGCGCTCGGCGGTCGGACCCGCGCGGGGAAGTTCGGATATGCGCTGAGGGTTGCCCGGACCGCACATCGGGAACGGACTCACAGCGCCGCTGTCGCGGGCCGGGTCGTTAGGCGCGTACGGCGGGGATGTCTCGTTCCGTACGCGGACATGTCCACAGGGTGATCCGCCGGTCCGGCCGGATGTCGAAGGTGCCGAGATTGTGCCAGCCCTTTTTCGTGAAGGCGCGGTCTATGGCGGGATTGCGGTGGTCCGGGTCGCCCATGACCCGCCGGCACTGTGGCTCCGCCGCGAATATCCGTGGTCCGAGCAGGCCTATCCAGGTCGACATGACGCCGCGTCCGACCACCTCGAGGTCGGCGGTGGCGATATGGAAGCCCATATCGTGTGGATCGGACTCGTACAGTCGGGCGATCTCGTCCTTCGCGGGCCGGTACAGCTCGATATAGGCGACATCGCGCATGCCTAGTTCAGGGCGATTGATGGCGGCGAAGTCGAAGCCGAGAATGCAGGGACGCGAGTAGGTTCCGGCCAGTTGCGCCTGCCAGTTGGCGCGTCGGCGTTCCGCGCTCCACGGCTGGTCCCAGGTTTCCAGCAGATGGGGCCTGCGCATCCACTCGGCGAGCAGTACCGGGTCGTCGCCGTTCGGGTCGGCGGGGCGGAGTGAGTAAGGGGCGGGGAACTCCGGGATGACCGGTGCGGGTCCATGTCGGACGTCTTCCGGAATATCGGTCAGTTCGCGGGGGAGGGTGCTAGGGGTCCCGGCCTGGCTCATGGCGACTGCGGCTCCGTTCGGCTTCGGTGTGCGGCACCATCGTGCGGAATAAGGTAAGCCTATGCAAAGGCTCAAAGGGCAGGGTCTCGGGGTGGCGGCTCGCCCTGAAGCGGCAGGTCATCCCGCGCAGGCCGGCGAAGGTATGTCGCTATTAGGTTAGCCTATGCTAACGTCTTGCTGCTGTTGATCGGCCGCTTCTACACCATGCGAATTGCCCGGGGGCGTAGTGCATCTCGCGGGGCCCACGCAGCAGAAGGAGTAAGGGATGACATCAACCATCGACGATCCGATCGCTATCGTCGGTATCGGAGTCGAAGCACCAGGGGGGATCGAAACCCCCGCGGGACTGTGGACGGCACTGGCCGAAGCCAGGGAGCTGATCGGGCCGTTTCCGCGTGACCGGGAATGGCCGGTAGCGCAACTGCTCGAGCTCGGGGCCATCGACGGCTGGTCGGAGGTGCCCGACGCCGGGGGATTCCTCAGCGCGGCCACCGAATTCGACCCCCTGTTCTTCGGCGTGACCCCGCGCGAGGCCGTCGCGATGGACCCGCAGCAGCGGGTGGCGATGCGGGTTGCCTGGCGGGCGCTGGAACACGCCGGGATCAATCCCGCCGCCCTCGCCGGAGACGCTGCCGGATGCTGGATGGGCGTCTCGGTAATGGAATACGGGCCACGAATCGCCGGCGTCAACGAATACAGCGGTTATCGGGTTACCGGGGCATCGCTCAGCGGTGTCGCCGGACGGATCTCGCACAATATCGGCCTCACCGGGCCGTCGATCAGCGTGGACACCGCCTGCTCTTCGTCACTGACCGCCGTGCACCAGGCCGCTGCCGCGATCCGCGGCGGCGAATGCGACTGGGCACTGGCCGGCGCCGTGTGTGTCATGGGAACACCGCACGCGTTCTTCGAATTCTCGAAGAACAATGCCCTCGCCGTCGACGGTCACTGCCGCTCCTACGCCGCCGACGCGACCGGAACGCTCTGGGGAGAAGGTGCCGGGGTGCTCGTTCTGGAACCCGAATCCCGGGCCCGCGCCCGAGGACACCGAGTCTACGGTCGCCTCTTGGGCAGCCGCGTCAATCACAATGGCAAGGGTGCGCCGATCGCGGTGCCGAGCACCGAAGCGCAGGAACATGTGATCCGCGACGCCCTCGCCGTCTCGGGTATCGAGCCGGATCTGGTCGGGCTTGTCGAGGGCCACGGTACCGGAACCCCGGTAGGGGATCCCCGGGAGTTGGTCGCGCTGGCCCGAACCTATGGTGATGCGCGCTCGGGCCCGGGACCACTGCTGGGGTCGGTGAAATCGAATATGGGCCATGCCCAGGCGGCCGCCGGCATCCTCGGGATGATCAAGGTGCTGTTGTGCGGACGGTACGGGTATATCGCGCCGAGCCTGTGGGCCGACAACCCGACAACCGAACTCGACTGGTCGGCCACCGGCCTCCGGCTTGCCACGCACTACCAACCCTGGGAACCGATCGACGGTATGCGGTATGGGGCGGTGTCCTCGTTCGGGGTGACCGGCACCAACGCGCACGCCATCGTGGCCATGCCGGTCGCCGACCACGATATCGACGATATCGCCACCGAGGAGGACATCGATGCCTAGCCACCGGCTTCCGGATGGAAGCACCCCGGTTCTGTTGTCCTCGGACACCGCCGACGGTGTACGCGCCGAGGCCGCGGCCGTACTGGCCTATCTCGAACCACGATCGAAGGTGACCCCGGACCGGGTGGCGGATATGTTGTTTCGCACTCGCGCCCCGCGCCGGCACAGGACGCTGGCGATGGTGCGAACTCGGGACGAACTGCTCGTCGCCCTGCGGGCGATCCTGTCCGGGCAGGCGCACACCTCGGTCGTGCGATCCGACGCCCCGGCGACGGCGCGTCGGATCGGTTTCGTCTTTCCGGGCCAGGGCAGCCAGTGGCCCGGTATGGGTGCGTTGTACCACCGGACGTCGGCCGCCTATCGGCGTGCCGTGGACGACTGCGTGGCGGTCCACACCGAACGCTATGGACACGCCCGGCCGCTGCGCTACCTGCTCGGTGACGAGGGTTGTTATGAGGACAAGGTGTGGGAAGTGCAGCCCGCGCTGATGTTCCACATGTACGGTCTGGCCGCGATGTGGCGGGCCGCCGGGGTGCTTCCCGGCGCGACCATCGGCCACAGCCAAGGGGAATTGGCGGCCGCGGCGGTCGCCGGGGTGATGACGCTGCGCGATGCGGTTCTCGCGGTCACCCACCGCGCACTGCTCGTCGAGCGGATCGCGCCCAGCGGCTGCTCGATGGCCGTACTGGGGATGGGCGCCGAGGAATGTGAGGATATGCTGGCCCGGACGTCGGGATGGGCCGAACTGTCGGTGGTCAACGCGCCGAACATCGTCGCGATTTCCGGCGACCGCGAAGCCATTGCCGAAGTGGTGGCGATGGCGATCGACCGCGGGCGGTTCGCCAAGGAGATCCAGGTCGCCTACCCGGCGCACACCACGTTTCTCCACCGGCTGCGAAACGATTTCGAATCCATGCTGGGTGAGGAGATGAGCAGCCAGACCTTCACGGCCGGCGAGATGACCTGCTATGGGGCCACTCTCGGCGCCCCCATCACTCAGGATCTGAGCCACCGACAGTACTGGTTCTGGAATCTGCGCAACAAGGTGCGATTCGACCGCGCCGTGGTCGCCGCGTGCACCGACGGTATCGATACTTTGATCGAGATCGCCGAACACCCGGTGCTGCAGTTGGCATTGCAGGAGAACGCCGCCATGGCGCCGAAGCCTTCGACGGGTATCGACCGCGATATCCGGGTGATGGGCACGTCCCGACGCGATGCCACCGGGCTGAGCGAGTTCACCCACAATCTCGCCTGCGTCGCCGTCGCGGATCTGAACTTCCGTTGGGAGGCGTTGCGCACCGAGCTTCCGGGCGAGACCGTCACGTTGCCGTTGCGCGATTTCCCGCATACCCGCCTGAATCAACGGCGACTGTGGGCGGTCCCGGATGATCCGGCACCGGCCGCCTCGGACTTGTCCGTCTCCGGACCGAAAACGGGCGAGCCCGCCGCCGACCGACCGGCACCACAGCGGTTGACCACCACCTGGCTTCCGGTTACCCAACGGCCGATGAATGGGCCCCGCGCTCTGGCGTTGGTCGACCACACCGGCCGTGGCGCGGACTTGGCGTCGGCGCTTGCCGCCGCGGCCGATCGGTACGGGGCGGCCGCGACGGTATTCGACCGTGTGGCGCTCGCCGAACTCGACGGGGCGTCGGAACCGGTCGACTACGACACCGCGGTGATCCTGTTGCCGGCCGGAGAGCCGGGTATCGACATGGCCACCGCGGTCGCCGAGCTCACGGAGTTCTTCGCGGACAGGGTATGGCTGCCTGCGCTCGCCCGGCTGCGACCGGGCGGCGAATGCCGGCTGGTGACCATCGGCGGTGAATCCGTTATCGACTCCGATCCGGCACCGCATTGGGTGCACGGATCGATCAGCGCGGGATTCCGCAGTGTGGCCATCGAATATCCGGGTGTGCTGTTCGGGCATCTCGATCTCGACGTCGGCGAACCCGGTCCGGAGCAGGCCGCGCGTGTCATCGGTGCGCTGCACACCGCGTCCGAGCCCGAACTCGCGCTACGCGGGGAGACGGTATACGCCAAACGGCTGGTCCCGGACGAGACCACGGTGCCGCTCGATCCGGCCGTTCTCGACCATGTGCTGATCGTCGGTGGAATCGGTCGGCTCGGTATCCGCTTCTGTGAATATTTCGCGACCTCGGGTGCGCGGCGGATCACCCTGCTCGGCAGGTCCGGTGAAACCCGGGAGGTCTCGGCGCGAGTGGATCCGATACGCCGTGGCGGAACCGAGATCTCGGTGTATTCCGCCGATATCGGCGATCTCGGAAGCCTGAACCGGTTGGCGGGTGAGCTCGGCGGTGATCCGGTGACGCTGCTCGTGCACGCTGCGGTCGATTACGTCGACGCCGACCTGGCCCGGATCACCCCGCGGCTGGTCGCGAAGGCGGCGGCGGCGAAGGTCGTCGGACTCGAAGCGGTGCTCGCCACGCTACCGCGGGCCGAGCGCTGCCGAATCGTCCTGTGTTCGTCCTTCGCGGCCGTCATGGGCGGTCGTGGGCAGATCCTGTACGCGGTGACCAACCGGATGCTGGATATCGCCGCGCTACGGTTACGGGCACGCGGCGAGGACTGTGTATCTCAGCAGTGGGGTCTGTGGGAGGTTGCCGGACCGCTCGACGAGGCGGGATTCGCGCGTGTGTCCGGAATGGGGGTGGTCCCGATGAGGCCCGAGGAAGCCATGGCCGTGGGGTTGACCGGTCACCGTACCGACGCGGCGGTCATCGCCGCCGACTGGTCTCGGGTGCACGAGGTGATGTGCGCATTCGGCCAGGGCGCGATACCGGCGTCACTACTGGGTCGGATGCCGTTCGGCGCACTGTCGAATCCTCCTGCGGCCGTGACGGGTCCGCCGGTCGGGCCCGGCTCGGCCGCGGTCGACCGAAGGTCTCTCACCGAACGCCTACTCGTCGAACTGGAGTGGGTCATGGGTGTGGAAGGAGCCGATCTCATCGACCGCTCGGCTCCCCTGGTGTCGCTGGGATTGGATTCGCTGCAGGCCTTGGATTTCCGTAAACGAGTACAGGCGAAGTTGGATCGCGATCTGCCGGTAGCGGCGATCCTGGGGGGCGCGTCGATCGACGATCTCGTATCGCTCATGGTCGAGAACGTCGCCTGAGGCGGGTCGGAGGGGCCCACCGACGGTAAGCGGTGGGCCGGTCTCCGTTCCGTTACGTCACATGCCGTTACACGGTGCAGGGCAGGAAAGCGACCCTGGCGACGGTGCACTGGGCTTCCCGGGTGAGCTTCCAGGTGCCGTCGATCTGCCGCCAGGTCAGGGTGTAATAGAAGGGGTCATAGCCGTCGACGGCGGTCTGTAGCTGCGCGCTGAGGACATCGCCGTTGACCGTGACGGGGCCGAGGATGGACCAGCGGAAGCTGGGGGGTGCGGCATCCATGGCGGCGGCGACCTGGTCGACGAGCGGAAGCCCGGCCGCACCGGCCTCGAGTTCGGCGGCGCGGGCGGTGGGGGCGGCGCCTCGGTTGAGCGCCACTTGCAGTTTCGCCTGCAGTTCGCCGGGACCCGGGGCCTGGGTGCGCATCGGGGTGACCACCGGCGCGGCGGCGGCGGGGGCCACGGTGGATACGGCACCGAGGCCGACCGCGAGGGCGGCGGCGAGCGTGCAGGTCGCGGCGGCGACGCGGTGCAGTGGCCTGGTCGTCCTGGTCATGCGTTCTTCCAATCGTTCTGACGGCGGGGATACCTTTCGGTCCCCTGCTTTCCCATGATAGTAAGGTAAGCCTATGCATACTGAAATAGCCGACCGTAGATCAGTTGTCCAGGTCGGTAAAGTTAGCCTATGCTAAGGTCCCTGCGGTACTGCTGCTCGACCGGCCGCGACGTCCGTCTCCCGTCGTGACGGAGATCGCGCGCAGGCGCCTCGTATTCGCCGGTTTCGAGTGGCGGTGGCGCATACGAAAGCAGGTCGGCCGGACGGGCCGTAGGTAGGAGAGGTGCGGGTAAATGCCCACAGAACTCGGCTGGATCAGGCAATTTCACGCTCCGCGTTCCCCGGAATCGGCACCGCTCGTGATATTTCCCCACGCAGGTGCGGGTGCCTCCGCGTATCGAGCGTTCAGCAAGGAACTCGCCCGGCATTTCGACACCATTGTCATGCAATACCCGGGCCGACAGGACCGGGTCCGGGAAGTCGCGGCCGAAACCTTGCCCGATATCGCGGCCGGGGCGTTCGAGGCGTTCGGTTCCTCGCCGCACAACCGGAACCGGCCGATCACCGTCTTCGGGCACAGCATGGGCGCCATCATCGCATTCGAATTCGTTCGACTGGCCGAACAGGCCGGTCTTCCCATCAGGTTGTTGGCGGCATCATCGGCCGGCGCTCCGATGTGTATCGCCGACCTCCCCCCGCACCCGAGCGACGACGAACAACTGCTCGAGCACATGTCGGCGCTCAACGGCACCGGCGACGCCGTCATGGCCAGCCGGGAGGTCCTGCGGATGGCGCTGCCGGTGATGAAGGCCGACTATCGCGCCTTCGACGCCTACTCCTGCCCGCCCGATATCCGAATCGCCGCGCCGATCGCGGTGCTGGGTGGCGACACGGACCCGTTCGTCGCGCCCCGCGATCTGTATGCCTGGGAGGCCCACACCGAGGCGGGGATTCAGGTGACGCTGTTCAACGGGGGGCATTTCTATCTCAACGAGCACCACGCCGGTATCGCCGAATTGCTTGTCGCGGAAACCAGCGTGGTCGCGTAATCGCCGGCCTCGGCCCCAGAGCACGGCATTCGTAAGGAAGTGCAGATGACCCCCACCAAAGACGATCCCATTGCAATCGTCGGAATGGCGGTCGAGGCGCCGGGCGGGATCGAAACCCTCACCGAATTCTGGTCCGCCTTGGCCGAATCCCGTGAATTGATCTCCCCTTTCCCGCGTGATCGCGGCTGGCCGCTCGACCGCGTGCTCACCCTGGACCGCACCGAAGGCTGGTCTCCGGTGCGTGACGCCGGCGGATTTCTGAGCAGCGCCGCCGAATTCGACGCCACGTTCTTCGGGATCACCCCACGCGAGGCGGTCGCCATGGATCCGCAGCAGCGCGTGGCGATGCGGGTCGCGTGGCGAGCGCTCGAGCACGCGGGTATCAACCCGGGCATGCTCGCCGGGGACTCCGGCGGATGCTGGATGGGGGTCTCCGGCACCGAATACGGACCGCGGGCCGACGATATCACCGAGTACACCGGGTATCGCGCCACCGGAACCGCGCTCGGTGCGGTTGCCGGGCGTATTTCACACAGCCTCGGTCTCATCGGGCCCTCGATCAGCGTCGATACCGCCTGCGCGTCTTCACTGACCGCGCTACACCAGGCCGCGAGCGCGATACGTGGCGGAGAATGCGACTGGGCGTTGGCCGGTGCGGTGTGTGTGATGGGTTCGCCGGCGGCCTTCCTCGAATTCGCCAAGAACAACGCCCTCGCCTCCGACGGCCACTGCCGTTCCTATGCGGCCTCCGCGACGGGCACCCTGTGGGGAGAAGGCGCTGGTGTTTTCGTGCTGGAACGCCTCTCGCGCGCCGAGGAACTCGGCCACCGCGTGTTCGGCACCCTCTGCGGTTCGCGGATAAACCACAACGGCAAAGGCGCGCCACTGGCGGTACCCGACTCGGCCGCTCAGGAACGCCTGATCCGTGACGCCCTCACCGTCGCGGATCTCGCACCCGAGGCAATCGGGTTGATCGAGGGACACGGTACAGGAACTCCGATCGGCGACCCGGTGGAACTGGCCGCACTGGCACGGACCTACGGGGCCGCCGCCCGCGCCGATGCCGGTCCGGCGCTGGGGTCGGTCAAATCGAATGCCGGCCACGCGCAGGCGGCCTCGGGCATCCTCGGACTGATCAAGGTGCTGCTGTGCGGGGCCTACGGGTATATCGTGCCCAGCCTGTGGGCGGACGATCCGACCACCGAACTCGATTGGTCGACCACCAAGCTGAGGCTGGCCACGAAGTACGAACCCTGGGAACCGGTCGACGGCGTTCGTTACGGGGCCGTGTCGTCGTTCGGTGTCGCCGGCACCAATGCGCACGTCATTGTCGGTATCCCGGCCGATCTCGAGGAAGAGTTCACCGATGCCTAGCCATCGGCTGCCGGACGGCAGCATTCCGGTTCTGCTGACGGCCGATTCCGTTATCGGTATGCGTGCCGAGGCGGCGGCGATCCGGGGCTATCTCGACACTCGTCCGCAGATCACCCCGGAACAGGTGTCCGATATGGTGTTCCGCACTCGAATCCCGCGCCGGTATCGCGCATTGGCGCTGGTGCGGACGCGGGACGAACTGCTCGGCGCCCTGCGCGCCGTCGTCGACGGAACGGAGCATCCGGCAGTGGTGTCCGGTTCCGGCGCGACCCGCGCCCGCCGGATCGGGTTCGTCTTCCCCGGCCAGGGGAGTCAGCGTCCGGGTATGGGCGCAGTGTTCTACGACCGCTCCACGCATTACCGGCAGGCCGTCGACGAGTGCGCGGCCCTGCACCTGGACCGCTTCGGCCACTCGGAACCGCTGTCCTATCTGCGTGGTGACGAGGGCGGTTACGCGGACGCTGTATGGGTGATCCAGCCCGCGCTGATGTTCCACATGTACGGTCTGGCCGCGATGTGGCAGGCCGCGGGGGTACGACCGGCCGCGACGATCGGACACAGCCAGGGCGAATTGGCCGCCGGTGCCGTCGCGGGCGTGATGACCCCACGTGACTCGGTGCTCGCGGTCACCCTCCGTGCGCTGGCGGTGGACCGTCATTCACCGGACGGCTATTCGATGGCCGTGTTGGGCATGAACCGGGACGAGACCGAGGCCCTGCTGGCCCGGCACACCGGGTGGGCGGAGCTCTCGGTGGTCAATTCCCCCAATATCCTCGCCGTTTCGGGAGAACGAAAGGCGATCGCCACGCTGGTGGCCGCCGCGACCGAGGCGGGAAAGTTCGCTCGGGAGATCAAGGTCGACTATCCGGCGCACACCTCCATCGTGAGCGAGTTCGCGGTCGAGGCCGCCGCGATGCTGGGTGACGAAATGAGCGGCAGCCATTTCACCTCGAGCGATATCGCCTGCTACGGCGCAACCTTGGGTACGCCGATCACCCCCGAGATGAACCACCAGAACTACTGGTTCCTGAACCTGCGCAACCGGGTGCGCTTCGATCTGGCCATCACCGCCGCGGCGGCCGGCGGTATCGACACCTTCATCGAGGTGGCCGAGCACCCCATTCTGCAGTTGGCACTGCAGGAGAACCTGAGCGTGGTCCCACCGGGGCCTGGCGGCAAGGCTCGCGACTTCACGGTGCTCGGCACCTCCGTGCGCACCGCCGAAGGGCTCGGAGAGTTCAGCCGGAACGTGGCGGCCATCGCCGTCCACGACACGAACTTCGACTGGACGGCGCTGCGGGTGCCCGCGGCGGAGGAACGCCCCGCGCGTCCATTGCTCGATTTCCCACTCACCTGGATGAACCCCGAGAAATTGTGGGCGAAGGCGTCGTATGGTCCGGACGCCTTTGCCGAAACCGGAGGGCCGAACCGTCCTCGGCCCGAACGGTTGGTGCAGTGCTGGCGGCGCCTGGACCGACAGTCGCTGGTCGCGCCGCGCGCCCTCGCGGTGCTCGACCACACAGGAGAATGCACCGAATCGGCCGAGGCCCTTCGAGTGGCCGCGGACCGACACGGCGCGAATATCACGGTGCTCGACGCGCGGCGGGTATCCGAACCGGGGACCGATCTGTCCGGTATCGACGCACTGATCGTATTGCTTCCGCCGCGCCCGGCCGTCGACGGTCCGGAAGTGCTCGCCGATGTGGCCGACTTCTTCGCCGAACGAGCCTGGCTGCCGGGGGTCTCCGGACTGTCACGCGGGGCCGAATGCTGGTTGGTGACCATCGGCGGCGAAGTGGTGGTGGAACACGATACGGTGCCCCAGATGTTCCACGGCGCCGTCGCCGCCGGATTCCGCAGTGTCGGCGTCGAATACCCCGGCCTGTCGTTCCGGCATCTCGATCTCGCGGCCACCGAATCCGTGTCCACGCAGGCGGCCCGGGTCATCGCAGCCGTGCACTCGGTGGGCGAGCCGGAACTCGCCCTGCGCGACGGCGCTGTCTACACCAAGCGCCTGGTGCGCGACGACATCCTGGCCCCGGTCGACGAGACCCGCCTGGACCATGTGCTGATCGTCGGTGGAACCGGTCAACTCGGCCTGCTGTTCTGCGCGCATTTCGTGGACGCCGGAGCACGGCGGATCACCCTGCTGAGCCGCTCCGGGGAGACCGACGCGGTCGCGAGCCGATTGGCGCGGCTCCGGCGGCGTGGGTACACCGAGATCGTTGTCCACGCCTGCGATGCGACCGATCCGGCGGCGGTCGCTGCGGTCGCGGCGGGTCTCGCCGATCGGCCGGTCACGCTGTTGGTGCACGCGGCGGTCAACTACATCGATGCCGGAATTGCCGAGATCACCCGGGAGATGGTCGACACCGCGGCCGGGTCCAAGATCATCGGCCTGCACACCGTACTCGCCGGGCTGCCGTTGGCGTCGGACTGTCGGATCGTTCTGTTCTCCTCGATCGCCGCTACCGTGGGCGGACGGGGGCAGCCGCTGTACGCGGTGAACAACCGAATGCTCGATATCACCGCACACGCATTACGCGAGCGCGGATACGACTGCGTCTCCCTGGAATGGGGGCTGTGGCAGGTTGTCGGACCGCTCGACGCGGACGGGCTGGCCAGGGTCGACGGTATGGGGATCGTGCCGATGGAACCCTCCGAGGCGATCGCCGCCGGCCTCACCGGACACCGTACGGACGCGGTGGTAGCCGCGGGCGACTGGCCGCATCTGCACGATATGCTGTCCGCCTTCGGCCACGGGCCTCTGGTCGGCGAATTGTTCGATACCCCGGCCGCCGTTTCCCACACCCCGACGAGGGAACCGGCGGCGGTCCCGCCCTCCGCCCGGGACGACCATCCCGAAGCGTCCGCGCCTACCGCCGCACCCGTGGACGGCGACCTGGCCGACCTGATGCTCGTCGAGCTCGCTCGGGTGATGGGCGCGGACGGCATCGAGGCCATAGACAGCGCGGCCCCGCTCGTCGCGCTCGGTCTGGATTCCCTGCAGGCGCTGGACTTCCGCAAACGGGTCAAGGCGGAGCTGGATCGCGACCTTCCGGTCGCGGCGATTCTCGGGGGCGCGTCGTTCGACGACATCGTGCTGCTGATGACGGAAAACACCAACGAGGGCTGAGAGGCCGGATATATGTCAGACACCGATCCCACCAGAAGCTCCGGCGTGTCCGTCGCCGACCGTCGCAGGGAACTGCTGCGCCGCCGGATGCGGGAAAGCGGTCTGAGCGCGCCCGAGCCGGCGTTCACCGGGCCGCGTGTGACGGCGGGAGAACGGTATCCGCTGTCGGCCGGTCAACGGCGAATGTGGTTCCTGCAGACCCGCGACCCCGAGAACACCTCCCTCAACCTGTGCGTCGCCTATCGGTTGACCGGTGAACTCGACCCCGAGCGATTACACACCGCGTTCGATGTCGTCGTGGGCAGGCACGCCATCTTGCGCACCACTTACGGCGTCGATGCCGACGGTGAGCCGTATCAGGTGTTCGCCGACGACCCCGGCCTCGTATGGCAGACACACGATCTGACCGAGCTGCCCGCGGACAGCCGCGAACGCCGGGTGGAGGTGCTGGCCCGGCGGGAATTCGCCCGTCCGTTCGACCTGGCGACCGAACTGCCGATGCGGGCCACCCTGGTGCGCACCGGTATCCGCGAGTGGGTGCTGATGCTGGTGCTGCACCATATCTGCTGGGATGACGATTCCTGGGGAGTCTTCTTCACCGAGTTGAACGCCGCCTACGCCGACGCGAGCGCGCTCGATGCGCCTGTGTCGCAGTTCGTCGAGGTGGAGGTGCTCGACGCGCCACCGGAGGCGGGGGATCAGGAACTCGACTACTGGCGCGAAGCCCTGCGCCCGCTGCCCGAACCGCTGGATCTGCCCGGCGGGGAGACCGACGTCACGGCGAACAGGCCGGCCGGCCGGAGCACCGGGGTTCTGTCGCCGGAATCGGTCGAGCGTGTCGGGGCGTTCGCCCGCGATCGGGGCGCGACCCCGTTCATGGTGCTGCTCGCCGGTTTCGCCGCGTTGGTTCGCCGCTACACCGGGGCAGCGGATTTCCTGGTATCGGTTCCGGTCACCGTGCGGCGCGGCACGGCAGGCCGGCATCTCATCGGCTATTTCGGCAATACCCTGCTGCTGCGGGAAACCGTCGACGGCGACGACACCTTCACCACTGTGGTGGACGCGACGAAACAGACCTGCGTGGACGGATTCGCCCATCAGGAAGTCGGGATCGAGCGTGTCATCGGCGCCGTGAATCCGGACCGGGTCGCCGGTCGGGACGGAATGGAGCAGTTGGTCCGGCTCGGCTTCAGTGTGCGCCGGGATTCCAACGGTTTCCGACTGCCGCGGGTCACCGCCGAGCAGCTCGACCTGGGGACATCGGATACCCAGGTGCCGCTCTCCTTGGCGATCGTCCTGGACAAGGCGGGCGCGGCGCTGGTGGAGGCCGAATATCGGGTGGATGCGCCGGCCGAACCGCTGGTGCGGCAACTGCTCACGCACTATGTGCGGCTGCTGGACAGCGCGTTGACCTTCCCGGACCGCCGCCTGGCCGATCTGGACATGCTCGGTGACGCCGAGCGGGCCGCCGTGCTGGAACGCTCCCACGGCAAGCTGGTCGATATCCCGCCGACCACCCTGGTCGACCTGTTGGAAGAGCAGGTCGCCGCGAGTCCGGACGCGCTTGCGCTGCTGGCCGACGACACCGAGTTGTCCTATGGCGAACTGAACCGGCGGGCGAATCGGTTGGCGCACTGGCTGATCGGCCGCGGGATCGGCGCCGAAGACCTCGTCGCCCTGAGGTTTCCCATTTCGGTGGAATTCATCGTCGCGGTGATCGCCGTGCTCAAGGCCGGCGGGGCCTATCTGCCGATCGATCCGGCCTATCCCCAGGACCGGATCGACTACCTGATGATGGACGCCGCTCCGGCGCTGCTGCTCGACCCGGCCGGACTCGCTGTCGCGGAGGCCGAAGCCGCCGCGCTGCCGGAGACGGACCCCACGGATACAGATCGGGTGCGGTCGTTGCTTCCCGGTCACCTCGCCTATGTCATCTACACCTCCGGCTCCACCGGCAAACCGAAGGGGGTGCCGGTTCCCCATGCCGCCATCGCCGAGCATGTGCGTCTGTTCGCCGCGGACTGGGGGATGACGGATCGGGAGCGGCTGCTGCAGTCCTCTTCGGTGAGCTTCGACGCCTCGCTGTTCGATATCTTCATCACCCTCTCGGCCGGTGCCCGGCTGATCGTTCCGAAGCCGGAGGCGTTCCGCGATATCGCCTATGTCGCGGAACTGATCGCCCGGCACGGAGTGACGGTGCTGCATATGGTGCCGTCGATGCTCAGCACATTCCTGCTGCTGCCGGAGGTGAGCGAATGGCGCTCGCTGAAGCGTATTCCGGTGGGAGGCGAGGCACTGCCCGGTGAGGTCGCCGATAGGTTCGCCGCCGTTTTCGATGCCGAACTGGGCAACCACTACGGCCCCACCGAGGCGGTTGTCTGCGCCACCAGTATGGCGGTGGACGGGCCGCAGGGGCCTGGCACGGTGCCGATCGGTATGCCCAACAGCAATGTGTATGTCTATGTGTTGGACGAGGCGCTGCAGTTGGTGCCGCCCGGTGTGGTCGGCGAAATCTACCTGGGTGGTGCGCAGTTGGCGCGCGGATACCTCGCTCGGCCGGGCCTGACGGCCGAGCGGTTCGTTGCCGACCCGTTCACTCCGGGCGCCCGGCTGTACCGCTCCGGCGACCTGGTGCGGTGGAACCTCGACGGCGCCCTGGAATTCGTCGGCCGGGCCGATGAACAGGTGAAGATACGCGGGTTCCGAATCGAACTCGGGGAGATCGAAGCCGCTGTCGCCGAACATCCGTCGGTCGGTCGCTGCGTGGTGATCGTGGTCGAGGATCCGACCGTCGGCACCATGCCGGTGGCTTATGTGGTGCCCGCGAACGGCCTGTCCGTCGACGAGGTGGACCTCGACGATGTGCGGGCCCGGGTAGCGGCCGGCCTGCCGGAATACATGGTGCCCAGCGCGTTCATGGTCATCGACGAGATTCCGTTGACCGTCAACGGCAAACTCCACAAGCAGGCGCTGCCCACACCCACCCCGGCGGCCGGACTCGCTTTCCGGGAACCGGCCACCGCCACCGAGCGGCGGTTGTGCGAGATCTTCGCGCAACTGTTCGCCACCGAGCGGGTCGGCGCCGACGATTCGTTCTTCACGCTCGGTGGGCACTCGCTGTTGGCTGCCCGGCTCGTCGCGCAGATCCGCATCGGGTTCGGGCTCGAACTCGACATCCGGGCGGTATTCGACACCCCCACCCCGGCCGGGCTGGCCGCGCTACTGGTGGACCGTTTCCGGGACGAGTTCGGGATCGACCTGGACACGATGGACGACGACCTCGACACGCCGGAGGACGCCGACACGGCCGACACGGTCGCGTCCTCCGGCGCCGACCCGGCCATCGGGGACACGGCGGTCTGCGCCGCACCGGCGGACCCGACGCGTGTGACGGGCGCGGCACGTCCGCCGCTGTCGACGCGGACCCGTCCCGAGTATCCGCCGCTGTCGTATTCGCAGTTGGCCATGTGGTTCCAGCATCGGATGGACGGTCCGGGCGTCGCCGGGAATCTGCCTTTCGCCCTGCGGATCGAGGGGGAACTCGAGATCGCGTACCTGGCGGCGGCGATCAATGATGTGATCGCCCGGCACGAGGCTCTGCGCACCACCTTCCCGGAACGGGGCGGGGTCCCCTACCAACTGGTGCGCCCCGAACTGACCGTGGACCTTCCGGTCACCGAGATCACCGCCGACCGCCTGGACGCGGAATTGGCCGGTATCGCCTCCTATCGTTTCGCGCTCGTCGGCGAACCGCTGATCCGTCCCCGGCTGCTGGTGCTCGGCGAGCGGGAGTATGTGCTGTCGGTGCTGGTGCACCATATCGTCGCCGACCATGCGTCGTTCTCGGTGTTTCTCGACGACCTCATCACCGCCTACCGTGCCCGGGTCGCCGGCACGGCCCCGGCGCGACCGGGCTTGTCCGTCCAATATCCGGATTTCGCGTTGTGGCAGCGGGAGCTGTTCGACGTCGGACCGGACGGGCGGCCGAGCGATTACGGTCGCGTGGAGGTCGAATACCGGCGATCGACGTTGGCGGGATTGCCCGAGGAGATCACGGTGGCACACGACCGCCGGCGGCCCCCTGTCCTGGGTAAGGACAGCGAAGTGGTGACGTTCACGGTGTCGGCGCGGCAGCACGACGCATTGGAACGGTTGGCCGCGCAGTGCAATACCAGCGAGTTCGCGTTGTACCAGTCGATTGTCGCCACCGTCTTGCACATATTGGGCGGCGGTACCGATATCGCGATCGGCACTCCCGTCGCCTGCCGCACCGAGGCGGCCACCCATCCGATGATCGGCCTGTTCGCGAATATGGCCGTCCTGCGCAACGACCTGTCCGGCAACCCGACCCTGCGGGAAGTGGTGAACCGTGGTCGGGATGTCGTCATCGACGCCTACGCCCACCAGGAACTGCCCATCGAACGGTTGGTCGAGGCGGTGAACCCACCGCGTTCGCGGTCCCGGAACCCGCTGTTCCAGACCATGCTGCACTTCCGTGGCCGGGACTGGGCCCCGGCGCCGGTCGCGCTGACCGATAACGGTTCGACAACCGTGACGGTGCTGCCGGCGATATTCGATATCTCCTTCCTGGATCTGAACCTGAGCATGAACGTGGCCGCCGACGGCAGTATGGAAGTGCGGGTCGTGGCCAATGCCGACCTGTACGAACCGCGGACCGTGCGATCGATGGCCGATGCGCTCTCCGCCGCGCTGCATATGTTTCCCGCATCGGCGGACACTCCTGTCTCCGAGTTGGAACTGCTGCCGGCCGCGGAGCTCGAGCGGCTGCTCGCGGTTCCCGAACCGGTGGCCGCCGCGGTCTCGGCGGCTGCCGCGGCCGGAACGAGCGGCGAGACCGAGCGCACCCTGATCCGGTTGCTGGAAGAGTTGCTCGAGATCGACGGTGTGACCGGCGAGGACGGGTTCTTCGCCTTGGGTGGCGACAGTGTGATCTCCATCCAATGGTCGGCACGCGCGGCCGAGCTCGGGCTGCCGTTGACACCGCAGATGGTGTTCGAGCGCCTGACCATCGCCGAACTGGCCGCCGCGGTCGACGCGGCGGCGGCCGAACCGGCATCGGACCCGGAGGCTCGGCAGGTCGAGCACGCGCCGATGACGGCATCCGGACTGGACTCCGACGCGCTGGCCGCACTCACCGCGTCCTGGCAGGCACGCGCATGAGCGGCCGGCCGGAAATCGAGGATGTGCTGGCACTGAGCCCTCTGCAGGAGGGGCTGTTCTCCCTGGCGAAGCTCACCGGGACCGGTGTCGACCCGTACACCATGCAGTTCGTCGTGGATATCGACGGGCCGCTGAATGTCTCGCTGCTGCGCACCGCCGCCCAGGCCATGTTGGACCGGCACCCGAATCTGCGAGTGTCGTTCTGGGATACCGATGTGCCGAAACCCGTGCAGATCGTGCCGACCCGGGCGGAGCTGCCGTGGTCGGAGCGGGAGGCCGAACCGGCCCGGTTCGACGCCATCGCCGAGTCGCAGCGCCGCCGGCCGTTCGATCTGAGCCACGGGCCCGCCATGCGGTTCCTCCTGCTGACCGTTCCCGGCGGAGAGGAGCGGCGGCGACTCGTCCTCACCGCCCACCACATCCTGATGGACGGTTGGGCGATGGCGGTGTTCTTCACCGAACTGCTCGCCATATACCAGGCCGGGGGTTCGCCGGCGAATCTGCCGCGACCGCGACCGTACCGGGACTACATCGGGTGGCTCGCCGCCCAGGACACGGCCGCGGCCATCCGTGGCTGGACCGAGTACCTCGGGAAGCTCAGCGGTCCGCTGCTCCTCGCCGACGGCGCGGTGCCGCGCGGCAGGGTTCCCGAGAAAACCGGGCTGTCGTTGCCGGGCGCGGATCTGGACCGGCTTCAGCGGTGGGCTCGCGGCCATGGGCTCACCCTCGCCAGCGTGGTCCAGTTCGCGTGGACGGTGCTGCTCGGCCGGCTCGCCGACCGTCGCGATGTCGTTTTCGGGACCACGATCTCCGGCCGGCCCGAGAACCTGGCGGGGGTGGAGCAGATGGTCGGACTGTTCATCAACACCGTTCCGATCGCGCATCGGGTTGACCGGGCGGTGAGCGTGGTGGACCAGTGCCGGCGAATGCAGTCGGCGGCGGCGGCCATGCGAGATATCGGCTACCTGAGCCTGTCCACGATACAGCGGACAACCGAGCATCCGAACCTGTTCGACACGCTGTTCGTCTTCGAGAACGCGCCGATCGGTGACGCTGTCCAGGACACGGTCGGCGCGGACGGGGTCCGGTTCCGTCCGGTCGGGATGGAATCGCCGGCCCACTATCCACTGACCGTCGTGGCGCATCTCGGTGACGACGAACTGGTGGTTCTGCTCGAGTCGATTCCGGAGGCGCTGCCGTATCTGCCGGCGGCCGAAACCGGCGAACGGCTGCTGTCGATACTGCGGCAACTGCCCGATATCGCGGATGCCGGTCCCGACGCGCTGGATGCCCTGACCACGACCGAACGCGCCGCGACGGCCGCCGCGGCGCGGGCGCCGATCGTCGGCGCGAGCGCCACCATCTGGGAACTGTTCGAGCAGCAGGTCGCGCGCACCCCGGACGCGGTCGCGCTGACCGCCGGCGACGGCGAACGGTACACTTACCGGCGGTTACGCGATGCCGCCGCTCGCCTGGCCGCCGAATTCGGCGAATACGGTATCGGCCCGGAATCCGTGGTGGCGCTGGCACTTCCCCGTTCGACCGGGTCCATCGTCGGCCTGCTCGCCGTGCTGGCGGCGGGCGGGGCCTATGTTCCGGTGGATGTCACGCTGCCCGCGGCGCGGATCGCCTCGATTCTGCGTCAGGCGCGCCCCGCGCTGCTGGTGACCACCGGTGAACACCGCGATCTACCGGTCGACTACGCCGGGCCGGTGCTCGTCCTCGACGACCCGGATCGCGCGGAACGTATCGCCCGCCGCTCCGCCGGGATCCCCCCGGTGCACCGGCATCCGGCGCACCGGGCATATCTGATCTTCACTTCCGGCTCCACCGGCGAGCCGAAGGGTGTCGTGGGTACCAACTCGGCGGTGGCGGCCTATTTCGCCGATCATCGTGACCGCGTCTACCGTCCCGCGCAGGCTCGGCTCGGCCGACCGCTGCGGATCGCGCACGCCTGGTCGCTGAGTTTCGACGCCTCCTGGCAGCCGATGGTGGGGTTGCTGGCCGGCCAGCAGATCCACCTGTTCGACGCCGAGGAGATGCGGGACGCACACCGGCTCGTCAAGGGGATGGCTCAGCACGGTATCGATATGCTCGATACCACGCCCTCGATGTTCGCGCAGTTGGCCGCGGCCGGGTTGCTCGATCACGCCCCGGCGGTCCTCGCCCTGGGTGGTGAGGCGATCGATACGGCGCTGTGGTCTCGGCTGCGGACACTGCCCGAAACCGCGGTCTACAACTGTTACGGGCCGACCGAGACGACCGTCGAGGCCGTGGTCGCCGCCGTCGCGGACACCGCGGAACCCACCATCGGCCGACCCACCGCCGGAACCTCCGGGTATGTTCTCGATTCCGCGCTGCGGCCGGTGCCGCGGGGCGTTGTCGGCGAGCTGTACCTGTCCGGTCCGCAGGTGGCACGCGGGTATATCGGCCGTCCGGCCACCACCGCCGAGCGCTTCGTCGCCGATCCGTTCCGCCCCGCGCAGCGCATGTATCGCACCGGCGATTTGGTGCGGCGGCTCGACCACGGCGGTTTCGCCTATCTCGGCCGGGCCGACGCCCAGGTCAAGGTACGCGGCTACCGGATCGAGGTGGGCGAGATCGAGACGGCGCTGCGCCGGTTGTCCGATGTGGACACCGCGGCGGTCACCGTGGTGCGCCGGGCGGGCGGGGCGAGTCTGGTCGGATTCGTCGTCCCCCGGGACGGACGCGCGGCGGATCCGGCGCAGCTGCGGGTGGCGCTCACCGACCGGCTTCCCGCCTACATGATTCCGGCGCGGATCATCGTGCTCGACCGGTTGCCGGTGAACGCCAACGGCAAACTCGACGGTCACGAACTGGATCGACTGGCCGAACAGACGATGTCGCGGTCGATTTCGGCCGACACCGCCGGCGTGCGCACGGCGAGCGAACAGGTGTTGAGCGAGGTGTTCGCCGAACTGTTCGACGGTCGCACTCCGGGGATCGACGACGACTTCTTCGAACTCGGTGTGGACAGTATCGTGGCGATCTCCCTGGTCGGCAGGGCCCGGCGGCGCGGGCTGATGGTGAATCCGCGGATGGTCATGGCCGCCCCCACGATCCGCGAACTGGCCGCCGCGGTGGACGCGGCCGCCGCGGTGGACGCGGCGGCCGCCACCCCATCCGGCGACGTCCGGAACGGCCCGGACTACGGCGAAGTGCCGCCGTTGCCCATCGTCTCGTGGATGTACGAGTACGGCCGGTACCGTCGATTCACCCAGACCACGCTGCTGCGGTTGCCGAGCGGGATCACCGATGACCGGCTCGAGACCGTCCTGCAGGCGATGCTCGACGGTTACGACACTCTGCGCTCCCGCCTCGCCGATACCCCAGACGGGCCCCGGCTCGTCACCCGGGAGCCGGGCACGGTCCGCGCCGCCGACGTCCTGCTGCGTTGGAGGTCCGATCCGGTCGCCGACCCGGCCATGGTCGTGCGGGACGCCGCGCGTACCGCCGTGGACGAGATAGATCCGCGCACCGGCGATATGGTGCGCGCGGTCCGGCTCACCGATATCGGCGGCGATACTCTCCTGCTCGCCATCCATCATTTGGCGGTCGATGTCGTGTCCTGGCATATCCTCTTGGCCGGTCTCGGCGAGATCTGGGCGTCGGTCGAGGCGGGCGTTCCGGTCGAACCGGTTCTGGAATTCACCTCCTACCGGCAGTGGTCGCGGCGGATGACCGAGCGGGCCGTGGAACCGGAGGTATTGGCCCAGCGTGACTACTGGGCCGCGCAGCTGGCGGGACCCGATCCCGCTGTCGGTCGCCGGTTCCCGGATCCCCTGGTGGACGACTGGTCCGGGTTGCGGGTCACCGCGGCATCGGTCGACGTCGCCGTCACCGAACGTATTCTCGCCGCCCTCACCAGGGACGAGGGTGTTCGCGAGTTCCTGTTGGCCGCGCTGACCATGACATTGGCGAGTTGGCGTGTCGAACGCGGACAGGACCCCGCCGTCGGTGCGCTCATTGCCCTGGAGGGGCACGGCCGCGCGGACGAGCTGTTCGGCACCGACACCACGCACACCCTCGGCTGGTTCACCAGTGTGTTCCCGGTGCGCTTGGGCGCCGGCCCGGACACGGTGAGTATCGCTTGTGCCGAAGCGGATCCGGCGGCGGCGACCGCCCTGGCCGATTCGGTCGCCGCCCACCTGTCGGCCGTCCCGAACGGCGGGCTGGACTACGGGCTGCTCCGGTACGTCGACCGCAGTCCCGGCCTCGTTGATGCGCCCGAACCGCAGGTCGAGTTCAACTACCTGGGCCGGATGGATCTCGGCGGCCATGAGGACAGGCCCTGGTCGATACTCGCCGGCGGTCTCGATACGGCCCTGCCGCTCGATCCGGAACCGGATCTGCCGCTGCGGTACGCGCTGGATGTCATCGCCGGTATCGGCAGTACGCCGGACGGGCCGCTGCTGCACACCAACTGGAGATGGAACAAGGCGCTGTTCACCGAGTCCGATGCCGAGCGCCTGGCCGCGCTGTGGCGGCGCGCTGTCACAGCGTTGGCCGCGGCGCTCGAGTACCGCGGTCGCGGCGATACCCGCACCGAAGACGATACGAGCGGAGGAGAAGTCAGGTGACCGGACCGCGGACAGATAGCCGGCTGCGCAGTGCGACGAAACCGTCCACGGCCGAGGACGGGATCGTCGTCGAATCCGTCGAGAAAGGATTCGGTGAGGTTCGTGCGCTACGCGGTATCGATTTCCGGGTTCCGGCCGGACAGGTGCTCGGTGTTCTCGGACCCAACGGGGCGGGGAAGACCACCCTGGTGTCGGTGCTGTCCACCCTGATTCGACCCGACGCCGGCCGGGCGCTGGTCGCCGGTTACGACGTGGTGCGCGATGCCGCGCGAGTGCGTTCGTCCATCATGCTCACCGGTCAGTACGCGGCCCTGGACGATATGCTCACCGGGCGGGAGAACCTGGTGTTGTTCGCCCGGCTGATGGGGTTGCGCCGGCGGCAGGCCCGGCAGCGCGCCGAGGAACTGCTCGAACGGTTCGCGCTCACCGATGCCGCGGACCGGCGCGTCGGCCAGTACTCCGGTGGTATGCGTCGTCGTATAGACATCGCCTGCGGCCTGGTGAGGCTTCCGAAGGTGGTGTTCCTGGACGAGCCCACCGCCGGTCTGGATCCGGTGAGTCGACAGAACCTCTGGTCCCTGGTGCGGGAGCTCAAACGGGAGGGCGTCACGATCTTGCTGACCACCCAGTACCTGGAGGAGGTCGACGTGCTCAGCGATTCCATCATCGTCGTCGACAAGGGCACGATCATCGCCGAAGGCACCGCCGGCGAGCTCAAGGCGCGGTCCGGGCCGAGTTTCTGCGAGGTGGTTCCGGCGGACGCCGGGGATGTACCCGCGGTGGTGGCCGCGCTGTCCGGGCTCGGCGAATGCGCCGTGGCCGAATCGGCGGACCGGGTTTCGCTCCCGGCTCCCGACGGCGCGGTCACCCTGTCCGAGGCTTTGGCACGGATCACCGCCGCCGATATCGCCCTGATCGATATCGCACTGCGTCGGCCGTCGCTGGATGAGGTGTTCATCCGGCTCACCCGGCCCGCGGCCGACGACAAGGTCGGCGTGTGAACACCGTCGCCGACGCCTCCGAGATGGTGATACCCGCCCGGTCGCAGTGGACCGCGTTGAGTGAGCGCGGCATTCGCGCCGCTCTGCGCGAGGGCGATCTGGTGCTCGCCTTCGTCGCTCCGGTGGCGTTCTTCGTCTGCGCCTATGTTCCGTTGCGTAAGTCCATGGCGGCCGTCGGCATCGACTACGCGCAGTATCTGCTGCCGCTGATCGTGGTGTACGCCATGTTTTTCACCGCCATGTTCGCCGGTGACCGGGCCGCCCGGGAAGTGGCCGGGGGCATGGGGACTCGGCTGCGTGCCATGCCGGTGCGCCCGTGGGTGCCGCCCACTGCCCGTATTTCGGCGAATATGGTGCGTGCGGTGGTGGCGTTGGCCGCGGCGCTGGCGGTCGGCGCGGGTTTCGGATTTCGCTTCCACGGGGTGCTGCCCGCGCTGGTGTTCGTTGTGCTGGTCCTGGTTTTCGGCGCGGCCGCGGTGCTCTGCGCGGACGCTTTGGGCACCGCGACCGGCAATCCCGAACTGGGTGCGACCGTGCTCTTGGTGCCGCAGTTGCTGCTGCTCATGATGTCGACGGGTTTCGTTCCCGTCGAAGGGTTCCCGGAGTGGGTTCGGCCGTTCGTCCGTTATCAGCCGGTCTCCCGGATAACGGACGCATTGCGCGGGTTGGCCGATGGACGGTTCCCGAGCGATGTGGCGGTCGCCGTGGTTTGGACCGTGGGGCTGCTGACGCTGGGCGCGGTCGCGGCGGTGCGGGTGGAAAGGAAACGACGGTGACCGCGCTTCTCGATCAGGTACTCGTGGAGACCGAGAGGTTGTTGCGGCGCTGGATCAGACAGCAGGAGGTGGTGACCACAACGCTGGTGATGCCGGTTCTGCTGCTGTTGATGTTCCAGTTGGTTCTGGACGGGACCTTGGGCATGCTCGGCGAAACCGAACCCATCTACGGTTTCGTCCCGATGATCGCCATCGCGGGCACCATGTACGGGGCGATGGGGACCGGTCAATCGCTGTTCGCCGAACGGGAAAGCGGGCTGCTGCGGCGTTTCTGGGTGTTGCCGGTGCATCGGTTCGCCGGGTTGTCGGGTCGGCTGCTGGCCGAATGCGTTCGGGCGTTGGTTGCCACCGCACTGGTGGTCATCGTGGGTGTGGTGCTCGGTCTACGGTTCGAGAACGGACTGTTCGGGCTGTTCGGTGTCCTGATGGTCCCGGTTATCGTGATAGCCGGTTTCACCCCCTTGGTCGTGGCGGTCGGGGTGAGCCGGTCGGGCGCTCAGGTCGTGCAGGTGTTCGCGATCGTGGTGCTGGTGGGTATGTTCTTCAACTCCGGCTTCGTTGCCGTGGACAACTATCCCGGTTGGTTGCAGCCGATCGTGCGGGGGCAGCCGATGAGCTGCGCTGTCGAGGCCATGCGCGGTTTCCTGCTGGGCGGCCCCATCGCGGCCCCGCTGCTGCAGACCGTTGCCTGGTCGGTGGGGCTGATCGCCGTATTCGGTGCTCTCGCCGTTCGCGGATACCGCCGCGCGGCGGTAGGCCGATGAGCCCGCCGAGTAATGCGATGTGGTGTCCGTTCCGACGATGCCTGCGCTGTGGTCAGCGTGTGGGCGAACCGATAATGATGCTGCCCACGCTGCATTCCTCGAGCTCGTGCACGTTCGCGGCCGCGACGAAGGCAGCGGTATCGCCGAATCCCTGTGCGCATGCGCCCAGACCCATCGCCGTCGCGGTGAGATACATCGTCTGCATCAGCACCCCGACGTGTTTCAGGATGACCGCATAGGCGACCCGCTCGTAGGTCCACATGACACGGCCGGACCGCGCCGCCATGATGATCAGCACCTGCGGTTCCGCGCCCTCCGTCAAGGTGGCCGAGGTGGACTTGATCAATTTCCGCACCGCCACCGATTCCGCGTCCGCCACCGGGCGCAGCACATGGTCGAACGAATCGTAGTGGTACATACCCGGTGCCAGGCCCGCGATATTGCGCACCACCGGATACAGCTCGAGCTCGTACACGCTCCCGCCCGAGGGATAGGGACGTGACACCAGCTCCTCGCCCGGCGCGGGGGAGCGGGTCTCGCGAGTGCGTGCGGTGCGGTACAGCAGCTCACCCAGCTGTTCGGCGGTGATCGGATGCGCGTCGTCGAAAGCCCGGGTGGACACTCGATCTTCCAGCACCGCGGTGAAGGAGCGATCGCCGTGACGCAATGCCGCCAGGTCGGGGGTGTGCAGGGCGACCGGCTCGCCGGGATAGGCGGGTTTGCGGGCCGGCGGTTGCGGGAACCGCGATTTCGCCCATTTCGTGGGGCCGAAATGTTCCCAGTTCACGACCCGGTCGCCGAGCGTGCTGCGGCGGTGGAACCACAGATCGGCGGTATTCCAGCTACGGGTGGCGAACCGCTGATCCTCGTCGGCGATGACAGTGAAACCGCCGCGGTGCAGATCGGCCGCGAGGCGGGCGACCAGATCGTCGGGCAGCGTCGTCTCGTTCGGTTCCTGCCCGCCCAGTAAGGCCAGCACTCGTGGGTCGTGGATGTGGATATCACACCACGACAGCGGATGTTCGAGTACGAAACCACCGGCTTCTCGATGCAGGACGGCGAATTTCGACAGCGCTCCCGGCGACGGCGCGGAACCTGTGGGCGGGGCGGGCGGTGTCGAGAACGGGGTGACGGTGTACAGCTCATGGTCACCGTCGAGGACCGTGACCGCCAGCCATCCGTCCGCGGTCAGTTCGCCCATCAATTCGACGACAGCCGGGTCGCCGGCCAGTTCGTCCAGTGTCGACGGGCCGCGGTTGAGGATTTTCAGCGCCGTGAGCCGAGTCGCGCTCAGGCCGGTGAGTCTTCTGCTGTGTGGGGGGTTCAACAACACCGCGCCGTTGGGCACGGTGAGACAGGTGACGCCGGGACGCAGTGCATACCGGAGCCGTTGGTGACGGGTGGCGGTGGACAAGCGAGACCTCCGCGGTGGGATCGACTTGGACGGCTATTTCGCGGCGTTGACCAGGGCCGGCTCGAGTTTGTCGAGAATGTGGGGCAGGGAGAGCGCTGTCGGTTGGTTCACGGCGCTTATCTCGACATTGTCGAAGAAGACCACGGCGTTTTTGCGCACCGAGGGCAGGTCCGCATAGCCCGGCAGTTGCCGGTACCGCTCGTCCATACCGGTCGAGTATCCGGCGATCAGCAGGTCGGCCGTGAGCTCGTCGACCCGTTCCGGGGACAGGCCGGCTCGGCCGCCATTGGACGGCAGGGCCTTGATGTTCTCCGGGATATCCATCCCCAAGCGGGTGAAGACCTGCCCGGACCCGTCCTCGGGGTCGTTGAGCACCATGAGTTGAGTGGGTCCGGCGAGCCAACTGCTGACGAAGGTCTTTTCACGCAAACCCGGGTTGGCCCGTGCGATACCGTCGATCTTGGCGTTCACCTCGGCGATCACCTTGTCGGCCTCGGCCTGTTTGTTCAGCACACGCCCCAGCGCGGTCACCTGGTCCTGCCACGGGGTGACGGCGTCATCGGTCAACGCGGGCAGGGTGGGCGCGATCTTGGAAAGCTGGTTGTAGGTCTGCCGGTCGGCGATGAACGCATCGGCCAGGATCAGATCGGGTTCCAGCGCCGCCACCTGTTCGGCGACGTTGCCGCCGGTCTCCAGCGCTTTCGCCGATTCCAGCGATTTCGGCTCCCACGGCGGAGTGGTACGGGCCAGGGTTGCCACATTGTCGATATAGGCGATCGGGGTCACGCCCAGAACTTGGACGGTATCCAGCCACTGATTGCCCAGGGCGATGATCTTCGTCGGGGTGCCTTCGACGACGGTTTCGCCGTGCGCGTGGGGGATGGTGATTCCCGCGTCACCGCCGGCCACGTCGTCCGTGGAGCCGCATCCGGCCAGTCCCAGGGCCAGCACTCCGGCGAGCGCGGTGATCACCGCCCGCATCCCACTGCGGGGTCTCCGTATCGCCTGCATCGTTACTTCCTCCTTCGCCGAGGAATCTCCTCGGAAGGGCGCCAAGAGCCCGTCTCAGCATAGGGCAGGCTTGGCTAACTCAGGGGCAATAGGGGGTGCGCACGATGCCCGCGGCCCGCGCCGGGGCTTTCCGGGGCTCCCGTCATAGCGCCCGGCTACGGAATCCGCTCGTCAGAGGGCGACCCGCTGCTCCGGCGGCAGGAACAGTTCGTCGGTCTCCACCACCCCGAACGTCCGGTAGAACTCCTCGATATTGCGGACCACCTGGTTGCATCGGAACTCGTCGGGGGAATGGGTATCGGAGGCGAGCAGCTGCTCGGTGACCTCCGGGGTCTGCTTACTGCGCCAGGTCCGAGCCCACGACAGGAACATGCTCCGGTAGTCGGGATTGTCGATACCGTTGCGCTGTTCGGCGATCCGGAACGCGGCCAGGGCGATCTGCAGGCCGCGCACATCCGCCAGGTTCTCCCCGACGGTGAGTTCGCCGTTCACATGCCGGTCGGGGCCCAGACCCTCGGGAACGAGCTTGTTGTACTGGTCGACCAACTGTTTCGCCTTGGCCTCGAAAGCGGTCCTGTCCTCGGGGGCCCACCAGTCGCGGCGGTTGCCGTCGCCGTCGTATTTGGAGCCCTGGTCGTCGAACCCGTGCCCGATCTCGTGGCCGATGATGGCGCCGACACCGCCGTAGTTCACCGCCGGTTCGGCGTCCTTGTCGAAGAACGGGGGCTGCAGGAAGGCCGCGGGGAAGACGATCTGGTTGGTGGTGGCCGAATAGTAGGCGTTCACCGTCTGCGGTGACATGGCCCATTCGGATTTGTCCACCGGGGTGCCGAGTCGGTCGAATGAACGCTTCACTTCGAAATCGTTGACGGCACGCAGGGATTCGATGAGCTTGCCGCGGGTGATTTTCAACGTGGAGTAGTCCACCCACTTGTCCGGGTAGCCGATCTTGGCATCGATCTTGTCCAGTTTCTCGATCGATGCCCGCCGGGTCGGCTCGGTCATCCACGGCGAAGTGGTGAAGTTGTCCCGGTAGGCCGCCATCAGGTCGGCCACCATCTCCAGGGCGCGGTCCTTGGCCTCGGGCGGGAAATGCTTGTCCACATACAGTTTTCCGAGCTGTTCGCCCAGGTTCGAATCCACCGTCCCGACCGCCGACTTCCACAGCTCGGGACGTTCCTGCTGACCCGCCATGAGCCGGCCGTTGAAGTCGAAATTGGCGTCGGAGAATTCCTTCGGCAGATATTTGGCGTACTGCCGCAGCAGTTCCAGCCTCAGGAAAACGCGCCAGACGGCGATGTCGGTTTCGGCCCAGATCTTCCCGGCCTCGGTGATGAACGAGGGCTGGTTGACCACGATCTCGGCGAACAGTTCCTTGGGCCGGTCGGTGATCGCCGACAGCCAGGGCTCCCAGTCGAACTGCGGCGCCAATGCCTTGGTCTGGTCCCAGGTGAGCCGGTTGTAGGTGGCGTCGGTATCGCGATTGCGCACATCGTCCCAGTGCGCGGCGGCGATCCGCTTCTCCAGGGCCAACTGGCGCTGTGCGATCCCTACCGGGTCCGGCAGTCCCGCGGCCTTGACGAGCCGCTCGGTGAAGGTCTGATAACCCGCCAACTGTTCGGCGTACTGGGGTTCGCGGTAGTACTGCTCGCCCAGACCGATACCGGACTGACCCATGGAGGCGATGTAGGCGGAGGAGTTCTTGCGGTCGATCCCGACCCCGAACCCGATCAGCCCGGACAGCGGCAGCCGGCCCATCACCGCGGCCAGTTCGGGCTTGGTCTTCGCCGCATCGATCTCGGCGAACATCCCCTCCAGCGGTGTCAGACCCAGCCGTTCGATCTCGTCCAGGTCCATCCGGGCGTCGTACAGATCGCGGATCTGCTGCGCCTCCGAACCCGGCTCCGGATCGGAGATGGATTCGATGATCTCGCGCAGCTGCTGCTGCACGCGCTCGTTCGCCTCGGAGAACGCACCGAAGGAGACCTTGTCCGGCGGCAGTTGGTACTCCCGCAGCCACTTCCCGTTGACATGCCGGTAGAGGTCGTCCTGCGGCCGCACCACCGGGTCGGAGCCGCTCATATCGACCTTGGTCAGCGGCTTCTTCTTCTCCTCGGCGCAGGAGACGAGCACCGCGGCCGCGGGCACCACGCCCAGCGCGACCAGGAACGCGCGGCGGTCCAATACGAAGGGACGACCCGACGACGACACAGGATTTCCTCTCCCGATGTGGCTTCTTCCCACACCCGTGTTCTCGGTGAACCAGCTCGCCCGAGGCTACCGGTGCGAGGGGCCGGCGTCCGGTCAATACTGGGAGGACGGCCCGCCGCACGGACCCTGTCCCCCCGATTTCCTTCCGACCAGGGCGTTCGCTTACACTGGACCGGTTGCCTGCGGGAGCTGTACCCGCGATTCGGCCGCGAACCCCCAGTGGTTGATCCATCCGATCGAACGAAACCGCTGGCAGGCGCGCGTTCGGACGGCAACAGACCATGCCCGTCGGGTCGGCAATCCGGCGTGCTTTTACGTCCAGGTCGAGGAGGCTGAAGTGATTCAGCAGGAGTCGCGACTGCGCGTCGCCGACAACACGGGTGCGAAGGAAATCCTCTGCATCCGGGTGCTCGGTGGCTCGTCGCGCCGCTATGCCGGTATCGGCGACGTGATCGTCGCCACTGTCAAGGACGCCATCCCCGGCGGCAACGTCAAACGGGGTGACGTCGTCAAGGCCGTCGTGGTGCGTACCACCAAGGAACGGCGCCGTCCGGATGGTTCCTACATCCGTTTCGACGAGAACGCCGCCGTGCTCATCAAGGCGGACAACGACCCGCGCGGCACCCGCATCTTCGGCCCGGTCGGCCGCGAGCTGCGCGACAAGAAGTTCATGAAGATCGTTTCGCTGGCCCCGGAGGTGCTCTGACATGAAGGTGCACAAGGGCGACACCGTGCTCGTCATCTCAGGCAAGGACAAGGGTGCCAAGGGCAAGGTCATCCAGGCCTTCCCTAAGGAAAACCGGGTCCTCGTCGAGGGCGTGAACCGGATCAAGAAGCACGTCGCGAACTCGGCCAACCTGCGCGGCGCCTCTTCCGGCGGCATCGTGACCCAGGAAGCCCCCATCCACGTGTCCAACGTGATGGTCGTCGACTCCGACGGCAAGCCGACCCGCATCGGCTACCGGACCGACGAGGAGACCGGCAAGCGGGTTCGGATCTCCCGTCGCAACGGGAAGGACATCTGATATGACCACCACCGAGAAGATCCAGCCCCGGCTGAAGGTGCGCTACCGCGAGGAGATCCGCGACGCGCTCAACGCCGAGTTCGAATACGCCAACGTCATGCAGATCCCGGGCGTGGTCAAGGTCGTCGTGAACATGGGTGTCGGCGACGCCGCCCGCGACGCCAAGCTGATCAACGGCGCGGTCGAGGACCTGGCCCTGATCACCGGCCAGAAGCCGCAGATCCGCAAGGCGACCAAGTCCATCGCCCAGTTCAAACTGCGCGAGGGCATGCCGATCGGCGCCAAGGTCACCCTGCGCGGTGACCGCATGTGGGAGTTCCTGGACCGGCTGGTGTCCATCGCCCTGCCGCGTATCCGCGACTTCCGCGGTCTGTCGCCGAAGCAGTTCGACGGCAACGGCAACTACACCTTCGGTCTGAACGAGCAGTCGATGTTCCACGAGATCGACGTGGACAAGATCGACCGCCCGCGCGGTATGGACATCACTGTCGTCACCACCGCGACCAACAATGAAGAAGGCCGTGCCCTGCTGAAGCACCTCGGCTTCCCGTTCAAGGAGAACTGAGCCATGGCGAAGAAAGCTCTGGTCAACAAGGCCAACCGGAAGCCGAAGTTCGCGGTTCGCGCCTACACCCGATGCCAGCGTTGCGGGCGGCCGCACGCGGTGTACCGCAAGTTCGGGCTGTGCCGCGTGTGCCTGCGCGATATGGCGCACAAGGGCGAGCTGCCCGGCGTGCACAAGAGCTCCTGGTGAGCTGACGCGGCCACGCGCCGCCCGATCAATACCGAAACAGAGACCCGAGCCACTGGCTCGGGTCCCTGTCGTGCGTAGGCGGAGACAGTTCCACCACCTTTGATGCGCTCGAGGGAAGTGCGATTTGTAGACCTTGGCCGGGGTACGGAATGCTTAAGCTTGTCGATATGACGACCGATCTGTCCGGCCACCTACCGCATCAGATGACCGAAGAGCAATACCGGCTGTTACCCGCCGATATCGCACGTGAGATCGAGGTCGTGCACGGACATGTGATCGTCTGTGAGTCTCCGGTGCCCGAGCACAATCGGGTCGCGCGCAGACTCGCCGGAGCTATGGAGCAGCTACCGAGTACCGAGGAATGCGTACGCATGGAGACCGACATCGACGTCGTGCTCTGGCGGATTCCGAAGTTCACCTTCCGCCGTCCGGATGTCGTCGTCTACCGGTGCCTGCCCGAGCGCGGCGCCAAGCCCGAGGTCGGTGACGCGTTGGTTGTGGTGGAAGTGTCCTCGCCGTCCACAGCTGCCGAGGACCTTCTGGACAAGAAGGTGCAATATGCTCGCGCAGGCATTCCGCTGTACCTGGTCGTCCTCCTGGATACGAAATTCGATATCGAAGAAGTGCGCGAATTCCGGCTCGACGCGCACGCCGCGGAATACCGCCTGCACAATCTGCACCGCGACGGGTTTCTGCGACTCGAGCACGTCGTGGTGGGCGAAATCTCTTTCGCCCGGTTCGGCTGGGCCGCTTGCTGACGCCGGGCTCGTTGCGCTGTCGTCAGTGATGCGACTTGGTTGTGGTGACCGCCAGGAAGGCGTCCCATTCGGCAGGGGTGAAGATCAGAGCCGGGCCGGTGGGGTTCTTCGAGTCGCGGACGCCGACCATGCCGTCGGCGAAGTGGGCAACCTCGACACACTGGCCGTTCGACTCGCTATAGCTGCTCTTAAACCAGCGTGCCATGGACGGGTCATCGGTCACCGTCATAACTCCTTGCTACCCGGCGAAGCAGGTCTCGCGTCATCCTGTCGTCCAACGCCGTTTGGCGGATGGCGTCGGCCATCTCAGTGTAACGCTCTACCAGTTCGGGTTTCTCCAGGTAGAGGTCGCTGCTCATACCGCCATCGAGGTATACGACAGGCGGTTCGATCGGGTTGCCTTTGTTGTCATCACCGAAATCCAGGATCACGAACGAACCGTGCAAGATGCCGCGTGTGTAGCCGGCCGTGTACGGGTGTATTTGCAGGGTGATATTCGGTTTAGTGCTCATATCCGCAAGGTGGCGAAGCTGTGCTGCCATCACCTTCGGTCCGCCGACCATGCGGTGCAAGGCAGATTCGTCGAGAAGTACTTGTAGCTCGAGCGGTCTGGTCTTGCGGGTGACGACTACTTGCCTGCTGCGGCGCACTGTCACTCGTTGTTCGATGTCCTCAGTAGTCCCCTTGTATAGAAAAGTACTGATCAGGGCACGAGCGTAATCGGCGGTTTGGAGCAGGCCAGGAACTTGTACCGCGTACGTCACCAGCCGCCGAGCCGATCGTTCCATCCCGATGTACATGTTGAACGCGTCGGAGAACAGCCCGCCGAGCGGCGTCACCCCGTCTTCGTCCCTGGCCGACGCGGCACGAGTCGCCAGCCCGATGGCCTGTTCGGTTCGTTCCGCGTCCACCTCGTACAACATGCACAGTTCCCGCACGTCCTGTCTTCGAGGCTTCACGGCACGGCCGGTTTCCAGGCGCTGTAATCCGTTGAAGCTGAGCTGCACTTCCTTCGCGGCGGTGGCGATCGTCAAGCCCTGGCCTTCGCGGGCCTCGCGCAGAAATCTGCCCAGTTGGCGGCGCAGCAGTGTAGGTGACTCGTTCTCGGACAAGGGATCTCCTCAGGGATCTGGATCCGGACGTGCGAGCGATCTGAATCCATATCTATCGCAGATGCGCATGTCACCGTGCGACTTTCGATGAGTTGATTTGGATATTCACGTGTCCTGTATGTGACAGGTCCGGAGCTGGTGAGCTGTGGCTGCGCCCGAAAGTGGCGGGGTGGCTGTAGTCATAGTCCCGCTTCCCGCCGCTGTGAGCCCGGCGCATCGGTCGAATCCGTGAGAGATGAGGGGAAACGTTATGAGGGGTGGCGCTTTCGAGGACACACCGGCGACGCGGTGCGCGTACTACCGCCGTGTTGGCGGGCTCGCCGCCGGTGTCGATCCGGGGACGGGCAGTATCTCGGTTCGGGCCGGAAGCGTATGGGGTCTGGGGATGCCCGCACATCTCGGGCAGCGTGTCCGTGACGAGCTCGGCCGTCACCGCTGCGCGTCCGGGCCGATCGTGGGCTATCCGCGTTCACGGACATGGACGTTTTTGGTTCGACCCGATCTGCCGGACTCGGCGGAATTGTTTGCTCGGCTGTACGGGGCCGGCGTGGCGGTATACCGGACCGGGAGCGTGATTGCCCTGCCCTCTCCCGCTGATCGCCCTCCTACGGTGCGGTATTGGGTCGAGCGACCCCTCGATACCTTTCGGCCATCGGGGACAGCGGTGGTCGCTGCGATCGGTCGTTGCGTCTCGGCCCGGGGGATCGGCTCGGCGTTGCTCACCATGGCGGGCGGCGCCGCGAACCCGAACAGGGGAATGCGATGACTACCGAGCGTCATGTCGAGACGCCCGTTCCGACCGCGGCACTCGAAGCCGAGTTGCGTCTGCCGGATACCCGGGCATTCTTCGACGTGTTTAACGCCCGCATTCGCCCCGCCGACGCGATGATGATCTTCGCGCTGCGGCTGCTGGATGTGTGGGTATGGCACTACGACGGCCGTAGACCGCGACGGCCGATGCCCGCTCGGCTCGCTCAGCAGATGGACACATATGTCTGGGCCATCGACTGCTGTGTCGAGGACGCCCTGCGCAATGCGCGCGACAAGGGCTACCGGGTCGCACCCGACGCGCAGGCGATGCCGTATTCCTATGGCGAACTGGTGAGCTTGCTCGCGGCCGACTTCGTACAGTGTCTCCGGGAGCAAATGCAGCCGGACGGCATCACCGAGGAGCAGGTGCGCCACCATATCCGTCACCGGGAAGGATTCAACTCGGTCACGGCGGCGGTGGCTATCGGGCGGGTGTGGTTGAAGCCTCCGGCACCGGCTCACCCTCGGCGTACGGGGAAATGATCCCAACCGACCGTGACCACGTTGGGCAGCGCTGGAACGGTTCTTCACCGATTCCAACGGTGTATTCGAGTGGGCGAACCGCACCACCCCGGCCCGACACCCGGCACCACTTACGGTGGCGGGCCGCTATCGCCCCGTTCTATCGGCCGGAGGCAGCGGTCGACTCCGAGGAGATGGTCGTTCAGCGCGCGACCGGAGTCCGGTCGGCGAGATGGACGACCGTGGATGCGACGGGTTCGGCGTCGGCCTCCCGCGCCTGATCACCGCCGTCGGCAGAGGTGGATTCGGCGACGGGCGGGTGCTCGCCGTTCGGTTCGGGTGCAGCGAGCACCGGGAGTTGAAGGGTATCGGTGGGCCGCTGTTGCGACGTGCCGGCCGGGATGAGCTCGGGTCCTCGTTCGCTCGACGGGCTTCCGTTCGTGGCCGGTCGGGCTTGCTCCGGGCGCGGCGCGTGGTCGTCCCGCGTGGGCGGGCCGTCCTCGGCGAGGGGCGTGGCGACCGGTTCCGAGCCGTTGTTCCCGATCGGTTCGGTGGGCGCGTCGACCACAGCGGCCCGATCCTTCTCCGTTTCCACGGGAGCGGGGGCGCCCTGAGCGCGGGTCTGTGCGCCGAGCGATGGCTGTCCGGGCGCCGCCGTCGGCTGGGGTTGCACGCCGGACCGCAGCCGGTCGAGCGTCTCGCGCAACGCCGCCGCGAGGCGCGCGTCCAGGTCGGCCTCGGTCGGTCCGTGCTCGTCCGGGTCCGAATCGAACGGGGTCGCCGGCCGGCTCTGTCCGGCGGGTTGCAGCGGTGTCGTGGCCATGCCCAGTTCGGTGTACAGCTGCCCCGGGTCGGTGATTCGCACGGAGGCGGCCCGCGCCGGTTTGGTAGGAGATTCGGGTTTCCGGGCGGCGGGAGCGGTGTGCGCTGCTTCAGCACTCTCGAGGGTTGCTTCGGCCTCGGCCCGCGGTGTCGAGACGTCCGGTCTCTCGTGCGAGTTGCCGGCGGGCTCGTCCGCCGACGGGCCTGTGGGCGCGGTCTGCTCGGTGAGGATGCCCGGCAGGATCTGGTTCGCGGCGTCACCGACGTGGGTGAGTGCCGCCAGTCTGGCCTGAAGATCCTCGTGATCGGGCACCGCTGCCGTCGCCTGCTCGATGGCCCGGCCGTATCGTTCGGCGACGAGTCGGTGGGTGACCAGGGCGACGCCGATCATGATCGGCGCGATCGCATGGATACCGAAGCCGGTCACATTGCCCGTCTTCACATACGGGAAGGTGTTCAACGCGATACTCGCGGTCAGCAGGACGCCCTCGACGACGTAGACCTGCCACAGCTTGTCGATCACACCCCATTCGGCGGTGTCGGCGGTGGACAGCATCAGCGCGACCAGTACGGCACTGATGAGGGCTTCCAGGCCGTAGGACAGCCAGAACATCGGATTGGCCGCCCCTCCGGCCGGGGCGATGTTCTGCTGCACGGTGACCGCGGAGAACAGCATCGAGAACGCCACCACACCGGCGAGCAGGCCCAGTACGCGGGGTTTGCGCTGGTGCAGCCGGGCCACCTTCGCGTGCGGGCTGCTGCTGCGCCGCTGCTCGCCGATGGCCTGGGCGGCCCGCAGCAGGTCGGCGGCCTCGCGTTCGGCCAGCTCGGCCGCCGTGCGCCGTACCCGCTCGGCGGCGTCGGCGGCGGCCTGGATCCGGGCCCGTTTCTCGTTGCGTTCGTGGTCGCGCACCAGCTCGGCCAACTCGCGGGACGCGGCGAGCTCGCGCTCCGACAACGCTTCCAGCAGCGCCGGATCGTCCTGGTGCGCCAACCGCTCATGGGCGATCTGCACCCTGTCGGGCAGGGCGCCGGCCACCAGATCGTCCACCTGGGACTCGGTGGGCGCGGGGGTCGTGAAACGACGGAACATCAGCAAAAAACCTTTCTGATGGTCGAGTGTTCCAGACTCGGTCGGCCACATTACATCCGGTGGGCTATGTTGGTCTGTCGACTGTCGCTTCACCGGTCCCGCAACCCGGTCGAGCCAGGAGCGGAAGCCCGGGCGCCGAGGCGGGGCATAACACCTCATCGAGCTGGTGGAGCCCGCATTCGATGGGCCGTAGTAGAAGGAAGGGCACCTCACGAGGGCACGTTCGGTCACCCGGACGAGGTTGTGGAGGGGCATTGCCCTCGAGCGCGAACCATGTTCGACTCACCGGTATCACAGGAGCCGCGACCATCGCTGTGGCACCGGACGCAGGAAGAGAGCTCATGGGGGATAAGCGCGATTCGCGGGGTCCGGGCAGGGCTGCCCCGGGCGCCATGCGGTTCGGCGCTCTGCTGGCCGAAGGGCTGCTCCGGCGCGAACTCCTGATCGGTGCGGTGCTGCTGTCCTCGTTCACCATCGTGATCGGCCTTACTGCGACCGGGGTGGGTTGGAAGACCGGATATTGTGTGGCCGGCGGACTGGGTATCGCGGGGGCGTTCGTCATGATGCGCGGCACATGGACCCTGCAGTGGTGGGGGTCTCTAGGAATCTGCGTACTCAACATAATCCTGCTGATCGTGTACGGGCGACTGACCGGCGACGTCTGAAGCAGACAGCACAATATCTGTAGGGGAATACATTGACGTCGGAAACGTCGGTTGAGATCAGTGACCTTCGCGGTTGGGCCGAGCAGGTCGGCCGGTCCGGAGGCCATCTTTTCGAAGGGCACAATTATGCCGTTCGGAATATCAACGATCCCGATTTCGGCCCCATCATGAACCTCATCAAAGGTGATTACGCTACCTTGCTGCCCGCCCTGCACGATGTATTGCTGTCCGGCAGCGAGAATATGGACCGGGCCAAGCAGGCACTGGCGATAACGGCCAACGACTATGTCGATGTCGACCGACAGATCGTGGGGTCGCTGGCCGGTCTCGACGGTAACGTCCCGGTCGCCGTTGTCGACGACGGTGTCGCCGACGGGTTCGGCGATTCTTCCGCCCCCACCGAACATTTGAAGGATCCCGTACGCGGAGACCAGGCGATACCGGAGGTTTCCTTCGGTATCGCCTAGGACAAAGTCTGCGATCTCTTGGTGATGCTGGGTGGGCCGGACCCGCGGACCAAGGTCGCCGTGCTACTGGCGGGCGATATCCCGAAGGTTACCGGCCAGGCCGATGCCTGGCGGCGACTGGCCGAATTCATCGACGATGTGCAGGGCAATCTCGCCGGCGGGCAGACCGCGATATCGAAGACCTGGAAAAGCGAGGCGTCGACGGCGGCGGCCGGCCATTTCCGGTCGTGGAACACGAAGTTCGACAGCATCGAAACGGTCATGCGGAAAGCGGCGCAATACCTCGACGACGCCGCCAAACAAGCAGTGAATCTGGCGCAGAACGCCACCGATACCTTCATGTTGATCGTGAGCCTGCTCACCGCCGCCTTCACGAAGGCATCCATACCGTTGTACGGGCAGGCGTATCTGGCCGCGAAAGGGTGGGAGGCCTTCAAACTCTACAAGGCGGTGGTGAGCGTGGTGAACGTCTTCTTCACCCTACTGCGCGCAATCATCAATCTCTTCGTCTCGGCGATCGGCGAGTTCAGCCGAGATTCGCTGCCGAAGCCTCCGCAGGCCTGAAGTCGAACCAGGAGTCACAGCATGGCGATTGCGGATCGAAGTAATGATTTCAACGCGGTCCTGGCCCGACTCACCTCGGCGTTGGGCGAGCTGAAACAGGAGGTGGAGCGGCTTGCGCAGACGAATGTGACAACCCCGGACGAGGCCCGGCAATTGCAGGAGCAGGCCGAGTCCGGCGAGCTGGGCCCCGAAATGGAGCAGGCCGCCGCCCTGGTGGCAGCCGGTTCCGAATCCTGGGAGTCGTTGCTGTCGGGTCGCTCACCGAACTCGGTGCTGCTGTTCCCGATCATGGAGGCCAACGCTTCTCGTTACGGGGCGGAGTTCAGGGCGAAGATCGTGAGCGGTCCCCGATGACGAGACCACCCGGTAGTAGAGCCAGGTGATTTCGTACCGTGTTCAGTTGATCTTGCAGGCCACCGGGTGGTGGGTGTGGGTGCAGGCCGCAGCGTACTCGGCCGGCGTCAGGTAGCCCAGTGCCGGGTGCCGGTGCCTCCGGTTATGGTCGGCCTTGAAATCGCCGATCACCACGCGGGCTTCGAGCAGGCTGGTCCAGTGGTTGCGGTTGAGGCACTCGGTCCGCAGCCGCCGGTTGAACGACTCGACGAAACCGTTGTTCCAGGGTGTGCCCGGGGGAATGTAGGAGATCCCGACCAGGTCGGCGCAGAACCGTTGCAGAGCATCCGAAATCATCTCCGGACCGTTGTCCAATCGCAGCACCCGAGACGGCCCACCGGTCGTGGTGAACACCTTCTCCAGCTCGGCGACCAGCCGCTCGCCGGTGATCGAGCGTTCCACCACGTGCAGTAGCGATTCGCGGGTGTGTTCGTCGATCATCGACGCGATCTTCACCGTCCGACCGTCGACGGTGGAGTCGAACTGGAAATCCGACGCCCACACCACTTTCGGAGCATTCGCCTCGATCGGCGGCGCCGAAGAGATACCGGCCCGTTTCCGAGGGTGATGTTCGCGGACCTGCAGTCCCTCCTCACGCCAGAGCCGGTGGACCTTCTTGATGTTGACCCCTGCGCCCTCGTCGAAGCGCAGCGCCGCCCAGGCACGGCGGAACCCGTGACCGGGACGTTTCACCGAGTAGACGCGCAGCCAGGCCCGCGCAACAGCGTCCGGATCGTCCGGGGTCTGCGCGGCCCGCAGCCGCCGATACGTCGACCTGTGGAGCCCGACGACCTTGCACGCGAACCGCTCGGACATGCTCTTGACCTGTTTGAGCATGTCTACGGCGCGGCGCTTGGTCTCCGGGCTCAGAATTTTCCCTTCGCGATCTCCCGCAACGCATCCTTCTCCAGCTCCGCATCCGCCAGAAGCCGCTTCAACCGGGCGTTTTGATCCCGCAACTCCTTGAGTTCCTTCGCCGCGGCAGTGTCGACACCGCCGTACTGGCGGCGCCAGTTGTACAGCGTCGCGGCCGATACCCCGATCTCGGCGGCGGCTTCCTCGCCGGTCTTGCCGGCGGCGGTCAGCTCGTCGGCTCGCCGGAGCTTTCGCACGATGTCCTCCGCGGAGTGTCGCTTGCGTCCTGTGCCATGTCGTTCAGTGTCCTTTCTCGGACCTCACCAGGCCAAACAGGACTCTAATACCGAGCGGTCTCATTCGCGGGGAGCGGCCCACGGCCATGTGATCAGTGGGAGCATATCGCCGGCTACCTGTTCCGCTTCCGGGTGGGGAACAACTTAGGGTCGTATCCGAACAAGCAAAGTTGATCAATTGTCCAGGTTGACCTGGTTCGATTGATCACAGATTGTTCCGTAAGTTGTTCCAATGACAATATGGCGGTTTGTTCCGTGCATCGTACGGAGATGATGTCCGGTAAATTTTCGGTATGTTGGCTACGAGACAGCATCCGGCCGATGAAGGGAATCTCGGCTCTGCCCGAGTCGGCTCGATCGGGCAGAGTCTCGACCAACGATTGGTAGTGCTCGCAGTGACGGGAATTCCGGATGCGCGGATCTATGTGGACAAGAAGGCCGGCGCGAGTGTGGACCGGCCCGTCTCGACCGACCTGCTCGGCTGCGCGCGGCCCGGGGACCGGATCGTGGCGCATACCCTGGACCGATTGGGCCGCAATCGGTGGGAGGTGCCGAACCTCGTCCACCCTCTGCGCGAGCAAGATATCGGAGTGAAATCTCTTGCTGATCCGGTGCCGACCGATACCACCGACGAGGGCCTGGGTCGGTTATCGGTGCTGCTTTTGGCGTTGTTCGCCAGGATGGAGCACACCTTCACCACCGAACGCGCCGCCCACGTCTGCGCGGTCGCCGAGGCCACCGGCCGCCGAATCGACCGACCAGTGGCCCATGCCGACGACAAGATCGAGCACGCTCGTCTGCTGCGTCGCGAGGGCAGGCCGCTCGCCCAGATCACGAAGAAGACCGGGACCCCGAAGACCTCGCTGCGCTGCTACCTCGGACCGGCCGAGGCAATGCCGATGGCCACCGATCCCGCGTTCGGCGATAATATTCCGGCCGCCGACAAGTCGACCGGTAATGGCCGGAGAGCCGACAAGTGATCGCCAGGTGGATCCGCAAGATGGTCGGCCTGAAAACGACCGAAGTGATAGATGGCGTAGCGCGCGTCCATGAAAAGCTTCCCCGTGGTACAGCTGGGGAACTGAAGTATGTTGTAGGGCAGAAATCAGCAGACGACCTAGAGGCCGCAGAGCTCGTTCGTGAGACAGGGACCACCAACGACGGGTGGCCTCGTCCATCTTCTGGCTCGACAGGTTCGCCCGGATTGCAACATCTCGATGTCGTGGTCGAGGGCGGGCCAGGATCGCGTGCTGGTGTGCGAAATCTTCCTCCACTGGAGGAACTCGAGATCCGCTACTGGCCCCACGGGGAGGGGGAGAACTACCTTGTCGTGCATCAAAACGTACCGATCGGTATATACAAACCGCGTCCGGACGCCCCCCAGAAGATGAAGAACGAAATCACAGCCTGGGAATCCAGCGAGATGCTCGGCGTGGGCAATGTTCCGTATACACGCGAGTGGAACGGCCCTCACGGTAGGGGCTCACTGTAGGAGTACGTGCCGAACGATGGTCCGGCTTATGGTTCTAAAACCCCGGAAGGGAAAGGGATCGCGATGTTCGACTACATCAGGGCCGGTCGCGACGGAAAAGTCGGCGACGTTCTCAAGGGTTTGGACGGCAAAATGTCGAGAGTTGACAATGCGCATATTATCCCGGAGCGCACGAGCAACGATGCCAATTACATAGGATCGTCGTATGTCGCAAATAATATCGGCGAGCCGCTCCCGTCGGATCTGGTCGAACGTATCAAGCAGGTTACTCCCGATCAATACCGCGAGTTCTTGCAGTCACGAGGCTACTCACCTTCGGCTTCGGAGTGGGCCGCCGACCGATTGGCGGAAGTTCAGAAAGGAAAAATAACCGGCAGTGCGTGGGGTTGCGCTATTGTGCACGATATTACGCAAGCTGTCGTCTACCCTCCAGGATATACTCACATACTCCAGTATTGGATGGATCACCCCAAACTTCCCGGCGAGCTGAGCAGAGACGAGATGTGATGAATGGAACCCCTGGGACGATAGCAATGTTCGCCAGCAAATCTGGCGAGCCCGAACGTGTCGCCGAGTTCCGCTGGTCTGCGAGTTCAGGGGTCACGGTGGATATCTTCGATGGTTCCGCATGGGGCAGGCTCGCTCGCCAGTACTACGAACAAGGGATACCGGATTACGCCGACATGAGGCTCATCCCCCGATCGGACGGCGAGATGTTCATGCGAGCATTGGCAGCCTCGAGCCCGGGAAGCTACTACAGTTTTGTGGTCGAGAGCTCGACCGGGTGACCTGACCCTGCTGACTTGGTTCGGGGAGCGACCGTGGCGAAGATCGGCCGTT
>NZ_BAFU01000018.1 GCF_000308495.1 Nocardia brevicatena NBRC 12119
GACTCCCGTCGAGGAGATCGTGGCCGGTGTGTTCGCCGAGGTGCTCGGGGTGGAGCGGGTCGGCGCGGACGACGACTTCTTCGAGCTGGGCGGTAACTCGCTGCTGGCGACCCAGGTGGCGGCGCGCCTCGGCGCGGCCCTGGACACCCGGGTGCCGGTGCGGTCGCTGTTCGAGGCGTCGACGGTGGTCGGACTGGCGGCCAAGGCCGAACAGCAGGCGGGTGCCGGTCGTAAGGCGCTGACCGCCGGTCCGCGTCCCGAGCGCATCCCGCTGTCGCTGGCGCAGCAGCGCATGTGGTTCCTCAACCAGTTCGACACCGCCTCGGCGGTCAACAACATCCCGATGGCCGTGCGGCTGTCCGGGGACCTCGATCCGGCCGCCCTGCAGCGGGCGGTGGCCGATGTGATCGTCCGGCACGAGACGCTGCGCACCGTCTACCCCGAATACGAGGGTGCCGTGCACCAGGTGATCGTGCCCGCCGAGCAGGGGGTACCGGATCTCACGCCGATCCCGGTGGCGGCGGCGGATGTGCCGGCCCGCATCATCGCGGAGGTGTCGCTGGGCTTCGACGTGACCGTCGAGGTGCCGTTGCGCGCCAAGCTGTTCCACGTCGTCGACGGCGAACGCGGCGGCAGCGAATACGTGCTGGTGTTCGTGGCGCATCACATCAGCGCCGACGGTTGGTCGATGGGTCCGCTCACCCGCGATGTCATGATCGCCTACGCGGCGCATATCTCGGGTGGGGCGCCGAACTGGACACCGCTGCCGGTGCAGTACGCCGACTACAGCGTCTGGCAGCGCGAGGTGCTGGGTTCGGAGGACGATCCCGACAGCGTGATCTCGCGGCAGGCCGAGTACTGGCGGACCGTGCTGGCCGGCCTGCCGGACGAGTTGAACCTGCCCGCCGACCGGGCGCGTCCCACGACGCAGTCGTTCACCGGTGGGCACGTGGCGTTCGAGATCGAGCCCGAGCTGTATCGCGCGCTGGGCGAGGTCGCCAAACAGCACAACGCGACCCTGTTCATGGTCGTGCACGCGGCGTTCGCGGTGTTCCTGGCACGCCTGTCGGGCACCGACGACATCGCCATCGGCACCCCGATCGCGGGCCGTGGTGAGGCCGAACTCGACGATATGATCGGTATGTTCGTCAACACCCTGGTGTTGCGGTCGCATGTGCCGGGCAAGCTCACCTTCGCCGAACTGCTGGCCGCCACCAAGAACACCGACCTGCAGGCGTTCGCGCACGCGGACCTGCCGTTCGAGCGGCTGGTGGAACTGCTGAACCCGGAGCGTTCGACGGCACGGCACCCGTTGTTCCAGGTGGCGTTGTCGTTCGAGAACCTGCCGCAATCGGATTTCGAACTGCCCGGACTGCGGGTCGAGGGCGTGGAATTCGACGCCGATATCGCCAAGTTCGACCTGCTGCTCACCATGCGGGAGACAGGCCGGTCGGACGGTGGCATGCAGGCCGACTTCTCCTTCGCCCGCGACCTGTTCGATCCCGAGACCGTCGAGGTGTTCGCGCAGCGGTTCGTGCGGTTGCTGACCGCCATCACCGCCGCGCCGCGGACCCCGGTGGGCGATCTGCCGCTGCTGGACGGCGCCGAATACGAGCTGCTCACGCACGTGCACGGTGATCACGTCATGGCCACCGGCCTGTTGCCGGATATGCTCGCCCAGGGTGTGGCCCGCGATCCGGAGCAGATCGCGATCCGCTACCAGGGCCGTTCGATCACCTACCGGGAGCTCGACGAGTACTCCTCGCGGCTGGCGCGGGTGCTCATCGACCGCGGCGTCGGTCCGGAACGGATTGTGGCGCTGGCCTTCCCGCGTTCCTACGAGATGGTGGCCGCGTTCTGGGCGGTGGCCAAGGCCGGTGGTGCGCATGTGCCGGTGGACCCGACGTATCCGCAGGACCGGATGCGGCATATGGTCACCGACTCCGGCGCGATCCTGGGCCTGACCACGAGCGAATTCACCGACCGGTTGCCCGGTGAGGTGGAATGGCTGCGGTTGGACGACCCGGCGTTCGGCGAGCAGGTCGATGCGGTCTCGGCCGCACCGATCACCGACGCGGACCGCATCACCGCGCTGGATATGCGGCACCCGGCCTATGTCATCTACACCTCCGGTTCGACCGGTCTGCCCAAGGGCGTCATGGTCACCCATACGGGTATCCGCGGCCTGGCCGATGTGGCGACGAGCCTGTACGGGTTGCAGCCGCAGCACCGGTTCCTGCACATCTGCTCGCCCAGCTTCGACCCGTCGGTGCTGGAATGGGTGTGCGCCGGCTACACCGGCGCCACCCTGGTCATCGTGCCCGCCGGCATTATCGGCGGCCCGGACCTGGCCGAGCTCATGCGCACCGAGCGGGTGACGCACACGATCATCACCCCGGCGGTGTTGGGCACCATGGACCCGGCCGGGTTGGCCGAGCTCGAGGTGGCCTCCGTCGGTGGCGATGTCACCACCCAGGAGTTGCTGGCCAAGTGGGCGCCGGGACGCAAGTACTTCAACGCCTACGGTCCCACCGAGACCACGATCATCTCCTCGTACGCCCAGCTCACCCCGGGCAAGCACATCACCGTCGGCGACCCGGTGCACGGTATGTCGGCGCTGGTGCTCGACGGACGTCTCGAACCGGTGCCGCCGGGTGTGCCCGGTGAGCTGTATCTGGCCGGTGGTGGGCTGGCGCGCGGCTACCACAGCCGGGCCGGTCTCACCTCGGATCGGTTCGTCGCCAACCCGTGGGGAGAGCCGGGCAGCCGTATGTACCGCACCGGGGATGTGGTGCGCTGGTACGCCGAATCCGGACAGCGTGCCGGTAACGCCGCGGTGCCGTCGGTGCACTGGGAACTCGACTATGTGGGCCGTTCCGACTTCCAGGTCAAGATCCGCGGCTTCCGCGTGGAACTCGGCGAGATCGACACCGCCCTGGGCCGCCACCCCGATGTCGAGTTCGCCCTCACCCTCGGCAAGGAAACCGCGGCGGGCGCGACCATCCTGGTTTCGTATCTGCTCGCGGTGCCGGGCCACACGATCGACCCCGACGAGGTCACCGAGTTCGTCGCCCGCACTCTGCCGCCGCATATGGTGCCCGCGGCGATCGTGGTACTCGACGAGATCCCGCTGACCCCGGTCGGCAAACTCGACCGCAAGGCCCTGCCCGAACCGACGCTGGAGCAGCGCGAATTCCGCGCCCCGGTCACCGAGGTGGAGTCGATCATCGCCGAGGTGTTCGCCGATGTGCTCGGCGTCGCCGAACTCGGTGTCGACGATTCGTTCTTCGCGCTCGGCGGCGACAGCATCCTGTCCATTCAGCTGGTGTCGCGGGCCAAGGCACGGGGTGTGGTGTTCACACCGCGCGATGTCTTCGAACGCCGCACCGTCGCGGCACTGGCCGAGGTCGCGACCCGCGGCGAGTCCGCGCAACGGCAGCGGTTGGACGAACTGCCCGGCGGCGGTGTCGGCGATATCCCGCTGACACCGATCATGGCGCAGTTCCTGGCGGACGAGACGCCGCACGGCCGGTTCTCGCAGTCCATGGTGCTGTCGCTGCCCGCCGGTATCGACCGGGAGATCCTGGTCGCCACCATCGCCGCCGTGGTCGACCACCACGATGTGCTGCGGGCGCGGGTGCGTCGCGACGGCGACGGGTACGGCTTCGAAACCTTCGCTCCCGGTGCGGTGGACGTCGAGGCGCTGGTGCACCGGGTCGAACTCGACGACACCGTCACCGATGCCGAACTCACCCGGATCGCCACCGCCGAATACGATGCCGCGCTGGACCGGCTCGACCCGGCGCGCGCAGTCATGGCGCAGTTCGTGTGGTTCTCCTTCACCGGAGACCACCGCGACCTGCTCCTCATCGTCGCGCACCACTTCGCGGTCGACGGTGTGTCCTGGCGGATCATCATCCCCGACCTGGCCGTGGCCTGGTCGCAGCTGGTGGCGGGACAGCCGGTCGCGCTGCCCGTGAACGGCACCTCCATGCGGCGCTGGGCGCACAGCCTCGTCGAGGCCGCGGCCGCATCGGAACGGGTCGCGGAACTGCCGTACTGGCAGCGGGTTTCGGGCACCCCCGATCCGGTGCTCGGCTCCCGCGAGTTCGACCCGGCGCGCGATACCTTCGCCACCCTGGACCGGGTCGAGGTGTCCCTGCCCGCCGACGTCACCGACGCGGTGCTGACCATCCTGCCCACCCGCTACCGCGGCGGTGTCAACGACGGACTGCTGTCCGCGCTGGCCATGGCGGTCGCGCGCTGGCGTGGGACCCGCACCCAGGCGGCGCTGATCAAGCTCGAGGGCCACGGTCGTGAAGAAGACCTGGTGCCGGGCGCCGACCTGTCCCGGACCGTCGGCTGGTTCACCGCCGCCTACCCGGTGGCGCTGGACCTGACCGGCGCCGACCTGTCCGACGCGTTCGCCGGCGGCGCAGCCCTCGCCTCGATCGTGAAATCGGTCAAGGAACAGCTGCTCGCGGTCCCGGACAAGGGTCTCGGCTACGGTCTGCTGCGCTACCTGAACCCGGAGACCGGCGCGCAGCTGCCGGAGAAGGTGCCAGGCCAGATCGGCTTCAACTACCTGGGTCGCGTCTCGGCCGGTGAGATCCCGGCCGAACTCGCCGAACTGGGTTGGGCGCCGTCGGCGGATCTGGGTCGCCTCGATGTGGTGATGGACCGTGATATGCCCGCAGGCGCGGTGATCGATATCAACGCCATCGTCACCGATTCCGCGGACGGCCCGAGCCTGGGCGCCTCGTTCGCCTTCCCCACCGGCCTGCTCACCCGGGAACGGGCGCAGGAACTCGCCGATCTGTGGGTGGCGGCACTCACCGCGCTGGCCGAGCACGTCCGGCGCCCGGACTCCGGCGGCTTCACCCCGTCGGATATGCCGCTGGTGCGGGTCGGTCAGGCCGATATCGAACGGTGGGAGCGCACCTATCCGGCGCTGACCGAGGTGTGGCCGCTGTCGCCGCTGCAGTCCGGTCTGCTGTTCCACGCGCAGCTCACCCAGGACACCGTCGACGTCTACACCATGCAGGCCGTGGTGGATCTGACCGGCAGCCCGGACCCCGCCCGGTTGCAGGCCGCCGCGCAGTCGGTGATCGACCGCTACCCGAACCTGCGGACCGCGTTCGTCACCGATGCCGCCGGCCAGTCGGTGCAGGTGGTACTCGACACGGTGCAAGTGCCGTGGCAGGAGATCGACCTGCGCGAGGTGCCCGAATCGGAACGCGCCGACGAACTGCGGCGTCGCGTGGTGGCCGACCGTGCCGCCCACTTCGACATGGCGGCCCCGCCACTGGTCCGGTTCACCTTGTACCGGACGGGTGAGCAGGCGTGGCACCTGGTGCTCACCACCCACCACATCCTGGTCGACGGTTGGTCGATGCCGCTGCTCATGCGGGATCTGCTGGTGCTGTACGCGGTGCACGGCGATCAGAGCGCGCTCGGTCGGGTGACGTCCTACCGCAGCTTCCTGGCCTGGCTGAACGAGCAGGACCGGGAGGTCTCGCTGCGGAAATGGGCGTCGATCCTGGAAGGTGCCGAGCCGACCCAGCTGGCGCCGCAGCCGCGCGGCGAGGAGCGGTACGAGATCGACAAGCACGTGGTCGTCATCGACGCCGAGCGCACCGCCCGGCTCAGCGCCTGTGCCGTCGAACTCGGCGTCACGGTGAACACCCTGGTCCAGGCGGCCTGGGGCATCCTGCTCGGCCGGGTCACCGGCCGCGGCGATGTGGTGTTCGGTGCGACCGTGTCCGGCCGTCCGGCCGAACTGCCGGGTGTGGAATCCATGGTGGGTCTGTTCATCAACACCCTGCCGGTGCGGGTGCGGGTCGACGACCGCGCGACAACGGCCGAATTGCTCACCGCCCTGCAGCGGGAGCAGGCGGACCTGCTCGAACACCACTACCTGGGTCTGACCGACATCCAGCGGGCCGCCGGCACCGGCGTGCAGTTCGACACGCTGCTGGTGTTCGAGTCCTACCCGGTGGACGCCGAGGCGATCGCCGCGACCAGCTCCATCGACGGCATGTCGGTGACCGGTGTGGGCGTCAACGACAACACCCACTACCCGATGGCGATCATGGTGGCCGCCGAGACCACGATCGAGCTGGCGTTCAAGTACCTGACCAGCCGGTTCGACGCGGACGAGGTCGAGGCGCTGGCGGCGCGCATGCTGCGGGTACTCGACCGGCTGGCCGAGGATCCGCAGGCGCCGGTCGGCGATATCGATATCCTGTTCGATGCCGCCGAACGCCGGCGGGTGCTGGTGGACTGGAACGACACCGCCCGCCCGGTGGAGTCCGAACCGCTGCTCGCGGCCTACACCCGCACCGCGGCCGCTCACCCGGACCGTCTCGCCATCGGCTACGAGGGGGAGCAGCTCACCTACGGCGAGTTCGACGCGCGGGTCAACCGGTTGGCGCGTCGCCTGATCGCGGAGGGCGTCGGCCCGGAGACCCGGGTCGCGCTGGGGCTGCGGCGTTCGCTGGATCTGGTGGTCGCCGCGTACGCGGTGCTGGCCGCCGGCGGCGCCTATGTGCCGCTGGACCTGGGACAGCCGAGCGAACGCATCGGCTACATCCTGGAGTCGGCCGACCCGGTGTGTGTGCTGACCACGGCCGCGGACGGGTTCGCCGTCGCGGACCGCAGCGTGCTCATGCTGGACGAAC
>NZ_BAFU01000017.1 GCF_000308495.1 Nocardia brevicatena NBRC 12119
GCCACTGTCGTGATCGAGCCGACCATCGCAGGGGCGATGCGGACCTTGTCGAAGGCGACCGCATCGGAATCTTGCTGAATTCCTGCGAGTCCGCGGGTGAACCACGAGGTCAGTCCGCCGAGGATATTCAGATCTGCTACGCCGTGGCTGCCGTCCCATTCCCAGCTCTCCGGGAGTGACGTGGCGCCGCGTTCGAGCCAGTATCCGTAGCTGGGGTAGCTGGTTTGCACAGCGACGTCGTAGAGAACGTCGTGATAACAGGCATCGGTGAGGACACGGACGATCGCGGGTAGACCGATCATCCCGGCGTTGAGGTGGTTCCCGGACCCCCTGATTCGCTCGACGAGCGTGGCCAATACCGAGTCGTGAAGTTCCTGCGGTGGTGCGCCCATGTCGAGGCCGAGCGCTATGGCGGTCTGCGTGCCCGAGGAGTAGGTGGATGTGGCGGGGTCGAAGAAGGTCCGGTGGTACGCGGCCGCGATTGCCTCGGCTTTGTGCTGGTATTCGAGTGCGTGTTCAGGGTGGTTCAAGGCTTGCGCGATGCCGGCCATGGCGGTGGTTATTTTCCAGTAGCCCCATGTCACCGTCATTTCGGGTGGGGTGAAGTGGTCATTGTCGGGATCGAACGGCTGTTGCCAGTGCTGGCCCGGGTACATCCAATCGCCGAAGTAGCCTTGCGTGAAGTCACCCGCAGGGTAGATGCCCTGCTGTTCCCGCGTCTGCAGGAGTCGAAAGTACTGCCGCATTTGCGGGTAGTGGCAGCGGAGCGACGCGGTATCACCGTAGAGGCGGTAGCTTTCATATGCTTGGACGATCGGCGCTCCGCTCCAGTTGATATCGCCGATGTACCAGAAATCGGTGGGATCGGGCACGATACCGGCAAGGTCGCCGTCGCCGCGCTGTGCGTCGAAGACCTCACGCAACATTGCTTGGTTATAGGAGGCGAAGTCGTAGCGGTGTACGCCGCCGAGCGCCACACCGCGGTCGGCCTGCCATCCGGCCTTCTCTCGGTTGGGATCGGCGGGCATGGTCGGCGCGAGCATGGCGCTGCGCATGCTGCGATCGGCTAGTGCGTCGATGGCGTTCAGGAGCGGCTCGGAGCACTCGAACTGGGCGGTGGCGCCGATTGCGGCGCGCACCACGATTCCGGTCACGCTCGAAATGAGCGGCCTGGCCGGCAGCCCGTGGATTTCGATGTACCGGAATCCATGGTAGGAGAAGCGCGGATGCCATGTTTCGATCCCGTGGCCTGCCAACGTGTAGTGATCGGCGACGACCACGTTCGAGACCCATCCGAGCATCCCGTTCTGATCTACTCTGCCGTTGTCGAGGTACCAGCCAGGGAAGAGCGTAATTCGAGTTCCGGCAGGACCTTCGACCTCGATCTCGGGCCATCCGACGAAAGACGTGCCGAAGTCGAACACGTAGATTCCGGGCTCGGGCTCGGTCATCTCGACCGCGCGCAGCCGTTCCGTCTCGGTAACCGCCGGTTCGAACTGGGCGCTGAGCGCCGCGGGGATATCTGTGGCGAGAGCGGCATGTCGCCATCGGGAGTGGTCGCCGTCCGGTTGATCCCAGCCGGGGCGAAGGCGGCGAGCGTCGTAATCCTCGCCCCCGTAATAACCGGAGAATTCGATCGGTCCGTCCTCGACCCGCCAGGTGCAGTCACTGGATACTCGCTGGACGGAACCGTCCTCGTACCGGATCTCCAGTTGCGCGATAGCCTTCGGCTGGCCGGACAGCCGGACCGTTTCCCCGGCGGCGATACCATTTTTCCAGGTCACCGACTCCCAATATCGGCCTTCCCGTTCGGGCACATTGAAGAATCCGTTGCCGACCAGCAGTGCTACGACATTGTCGCCGGGCTGCAGGTGCTCGGCGACATCGTAGGTACGGTACAGCGCCCGCTTGCGGTAGTCGGTGATACTCGGCACAAGAACATCCACACCGACTTTGTGGCCGTTGAGCCGCGCTTCGTACAGCCCGAGCCCCGATACATACAGACGCGCCTGCCCAATCCGCCGCGCGGGTGGCACGGTGAAATGCCTGGCGAAGATCGGCAGCGGAGCATCCTTCCGCGCCGCGGGGTGCGAATCGGTGATCCACTCCGCCGTCCAGTCTGCCGCGTCGAGCAAACCCATCTCCCAACGGCCCACCGGGCTCCATGCCGATACATTGTCACCGGTCGTCCATATCCGAACTTGCCAGAACACCTGTTCACGCGATGACAGGGGGCGGCCGCGGTAGGCGACGTCAACCTGTTGACCGGATGGCACCGGGCCAGAATCCCACAGGTCGGGCTGGTCCAGCGCAAGCCGTTGCGAAGTCGAGGCCGCTCTGATCTGATATGCCGTTTGCGTGATCGCGCTTTCGTCCGACACCAGCCGCCACCCCAGGGCAGGCGTGCGGTCATCGATCCCGCAAGGGTCCACGAGATAGTTCACGGTCAGGCCCGCGACTACCACTCCGGCGACCTCGATGCCGACGTCGGACGGATTATCGTCGTCACTCACCGTGGACGGGCGGTCGTGAACCCCCGCAGTAGTGCTGTCCATTTCAGTTCCTGTTCTCCCTGCGCCTATGCCGTGTTCGGGGTCTGTGTTCAGCGCGCATCGCCGACTACAGGTTCGGCTCGCCCGGCCAGCTCCTCGGCCCGCTGCCCGTCCAGCTCGGCGTCCGCCGGCGGGCAATAGGATATCATTGCGCCATGCAATATTTGCGTGACGCAATTTATTGGAGCGGTCGAAGTGGTGTCAAGCGATGACGAATGAACAGGAAATCGGTCGAGCTGCCGAGTTGCCCAGGAAGGATCTGATAGACCAGATCGTCGACACGCTGCCGGACTGGGTAGCCCAACTGATCCGGCTCAACGCGCTGATCGCCGAGCGAATCGGGGTGGTGCCGACCGATTTCCACTGCCTGCACGCCTTGCATCGCGACGGTCCGACCACCGCCGGCGCACTGGCGGTACGCGTCGGGCTGAGCCCCGGATCGACCACGCGGATGATCGACCGGCTCGCCACAGCAGGCTGCGTCGAACGAGTTCCCGACCCTCACGACCGCCGCCGGGCCCTCGTCCACCCCACCTCGGAAGGACTGGCGCGGATCGCTGCATACTACGACGGGCTTACTGCACGCACCCGCTCAGATCTCACCGGCTTCGACGGCAACGAACTTCAAACCCTTCTCCGCTTTATCGAGGCATCTCGCCGCAGCGCCAGCACTGAAGTGGACCGACTGCGCACCACACCTTGATCACATGGCTCTGATCGAAACCAAACACAGGAAGCCATCAGGATCGAGCTCCTGTCCAACTAGCCTGCCAGCTTAAGGCACCGTCGAATCGTCCGCCGGCGACCGCAACACAGGCACCTCTCGCCATTGGCCGAGAAACCAAGACATCGGACAGGCGGCCGACCGGGAGATAACACGGGTGCACATTCGAGCGGGATCCGGCGCTAACGATCTATCGCAGATAATGACTCATTATCTGCGATAGTTGGGTATTCTGGACGTGCGCGACGTGGCGCGACATCCGCACCGCGCCGGGGCGAATCGGCAAATTATCTGCGGTAGACACAGATAGGACGAGGGAGACCCCGATGGCGATCGACACAGCGAAGCTCATCGAGATCGAGGCGATGCTCGGCGAGGACATCCTCACCGACGCGGACCTGGCGACCCGGCTGCACGAGGCCGGGCTTCCCGAACTCGCCCGTGTGGTCGGGCAGCTCGCGCGGCGATGACCGCGCAGGGCAAGGCCGCGGCCGCGTGGGCGGGCTTGAATCCTCGTCAGCGGCTGTACCTGTCGACGATCCTGGATTTCGACCAGGCGGCCGAGGCCGACATCAAACGGCGGTCGGCGAACTGGGAGACGGTTCCGCCGGCGGCGGAGTGGCGGCAGATCCTCTACGACATCAAGTTGCCGAAAGAGGTGGTCGGGTACTCCTCGGTCCAGTCACGATTGCGGGAAGCCGGCCAGCATGACCCCGGCTCCGGATCGACACTGGCGGCGCTGGAGCGCCGCGATCTGGTGATCGTCACCCATGACCTGGTCTACGTGCCGCAGCTCCAGGCGATGGTGCCCCGGATTCGGGTGCGGCTGAGCACTCTCGGGCGCGCGGCCGCCCGCCACGGTGTCGGCGTCGCGGCCCCGGTGACCCCGCCTCGCGGGTTGTTGTCGCAGGTCTTGTTCAACGCCCTTGCCCTGCTGTACGCCGCCGGACACGACGGTCTGGTCCTGAACGTGAAGGGCGCCCCGAGCTGGGACACCCTCGTGCGGTTGCGCAACCGTCCCTACGATCCCTGGATCGAGGAGTTCACCGGCCCCACCGAGCACGCGGCGCGGGCGAGCCGGGTCCGGACCACCGCGAACGCGCGACGGCATTACCAGATTCACCACGCCTGCTACCGCGAGCTGTATCCCGACATCGACGCACCCGAGCCCGTCGAGGTCGCGCACGTCACCCACGCCGGGCTGGCCGACCACCGTGTCCGCACACCCAAACACTTGCTCGCCGAGGCTGACGTGCGGATCCTGTCGGAGCTGGTGCGCCTGACCGGCGAGGGTAGCTGCTGGCTGCAACGGCTGCTGTTGCGTGACTACCGTGACGAGGCCGAATCCGTGCCGGAGAGTGTGCGGGGGATGCGGCCGGGCCTGCTGCGTAACCAGGTCAAAGACCTCGCCCGCGCCGACAAACCGATCCAGCGCCTGACCGGATGGTCCTCCGGTGCTCTGGCGGAGGTCATCGAACTGACCGACGAAGCCATCACCCGACGCTGGCCCCCCGCAGTATCGCTGCTGGTGCTCACCGACCACGGTGGCGAGCACTACGCGCGCCGCCGCGAGGAATACCGGCAGCTCTATTCCGAACTGCACCTGCCGCCGAGTCTCGTGACCGCCGGTCATGATGGCTGAGCCTGGTCGGGTCCGGTCCCTGCGACCTGGGGTCCGGCTCGCCGACGCCCGCGAGGTCTACCTGAACACGATCGAATCGCCGAATACGCGCCGTGGTTACGGTATCGCGCTGGACGCGCTGGTCGCCGGGTTCGGCGCGGACTCCGATGTCGGGTTGCTGGATCCGGACCGGGTCGATGGCTGGTTCCGGTTCCGGTGGGGCGGGGTGTCGGCGCAGACGTTCAACGTCCGGCTGGCGGCGCTACGGGCGGCGTGCACGTACTGGGCCGCCCAGGGCTGGCTGGTCGGCGACCCGCTGCAACGGCTACGCCCGCGCACGGTGCCCGCCGACCGGTCTCGGGCGATGACCCGCGCCCAGGTGAGCGCGATCCTGGGCCTGGATGTGCCGCTACGCGAACGGGTGCTGTGGACGATGCTGTACGAAACCGCCGCTCGCGCAGAGGAACTGCTCGAACTCGACGTTCCCGATCTCGATACCGCGAACCGGTGCGCTCGGGTGCGGCGCAAGGGCGGGACCACCGATGTGGTGGCGTGGCAGACCGGCACCGCTCGGCTGCTGCCGCGCATGCTCGCCGGCCGCCGGACCGGGCCGTTGTTCCTGACCGATCGGAAGGCGAAACCGCATGTGGCGGTGACCGATACCGATCCGGGTACCGGGCGGGCCCGGCTGTCGTATCGGCGGGCGGCGGAATTGTTCGAGGAGAACACGACCGGGTTCACCGGCGGCCCGTTCACCCTGCATCAGTTGCGGCACTCCCGGTTGACCCACGCCGCGGAGGACGGTGCGTCGACGCCGATGCTGATGACGTTGTCCGGGCACACCTCGGTGCGGTCGCTGGCCAAGTACGCCCGGCCGGGCAAGGACGCCCTGCTGGCCTGGCAGGCCGCCACCGACCCCGCAGCCCAGCGGCGGCGCTGAAAGATCGCCACCGGCGATCAGTCGCCGTCTTCGGCGGCGTCGGGGTCGCGCAAAGGACGGTGCGATGAGCCGAAGTCGGGCAGGTGGAATGCGTAGTGCCCGTCCAAACCGATGTGGGCGCGCACGAATGGTGAGAGCCGGGCGATATCGGCGTCGAGCACCGGATACCGCTGGTCTCGCAGCTGCTCGAGGGCCCGGTTCATGTAGACGGTGTTCCACAGCACGACGCAATTGAGGACCAGGCCCAACGCGGACAACTGGTCTTCCATGCCATCGAGGTAGGCGCGGGTGATTTCGCCTTTGCGGCCGTGGAAGATTCGCCGTGCGAGATCGTGGCGGCCCTCGGTCAGGTTCGACTGTGCCTTGCCCTCGCGCCGATATGGTTCGTCATCGACCAGGCGCAGGATGTGCAGGGTCTTGAAGATCCGCCCGTAGTGGGCGATCGCCTGCCCGAGGTGGGTGGGATTGCCGTCGCGCGACAGCATCCGCGTGACCTCGTGCCCGGACACCTCGCCGGCGTGCATCGACACCGCGATCCGGCACATGTCTTCCCAGTGGGAGGCGATCCGTGCCGTGTCGATCCGGCCCCGCGCCGCCTTGTCGAGGGGCCCGTAGTCGGCAGCGGTGTCGATGCGCCACAGCCGCTGGTCGGGCAGATTCGCCAGCTGTGGCCGGTAGGTGCGGCCCAGCAAGTGCAGCAGTCCGAACACGATGTCGGAGTAGGACCCGGTATCGGAAATGATCTGATCGAGGATCTTGCCGCCGGACTGGCGCAGCACGACATCGACCGCGTGCAGCGAATCGCGTGGCGTTCCGGACAGCACCATCGCCGACAGGCCGGCGGCCTGGTCGTTGATCATGTTCAGCCAGGTCGCGCCCTTCTTGCGGCCGAAGTACTTCGGGTTCGGCCGGGCGTGGTGGGTGCGGACCGGCACCACGAACCGCAGCCCGTCCACCGACGCGACCAGCCCGCCGCCCCATACCTGGGCCAGCTCGATATCGGCCTGGGCGTCCACGAGCACCGCGTTGGCCGCGGCGAGGGTGTCGAACCGCAGGTAGTGCTGGTCGACGTGATGGAGCCGGTCGCGGGTCAGTGCCTCCACGCCCGGGGAGACAACCGGTTTGAACCCGACGTTCATCGCGTGCGCGCACAGCACGGCCGCCACGGACAACCCGAGGTCGGCGACCCGGGCCGGGTTACCGGAGACGTGGGTGAATGCCCCGGTGAATTCCGGCAGCCATGACATCACCTCCAACACCAGCTCCGGCAGATCCACCCGCGGCAGCATCGCCTCCACCCGGATCCGCAGGTCCACCAGCGACGGCGGATCCGGCACCGCGGTCAGCGCGGCCACGTGCAACCGGCCCTCGGCGTCCACGCTGGCCGGAGCGTCGTCACCGAGGCGTTGCACCAGTTCCCGGTAGGCGCCATCGAGTGCAGCGGCGTGCCCGGCCAGCACGGGGTGCGGGTTGTCCGGCAGCCCAAGCGCGTTCATGCCCGCCTCGCGCGACTGCTCCCACACCACCCCCGACAGCAGATGCGCCCGCGGATCACGCCACTTCGACGACAGCTCCGCGAAGATGCTGCGGTGCTTCAGATGCCGGTGGAACTGTTCGAGCACACACAGCGTGTACGCAGCCCGATCCACGGTCTCGGCCGGGCGGTCGCCCGGATACACCAGCCTTGACCAGCCGCCACCGACCAGGTCGTGATCGACACGGCGGGCATCGAGCCAGCGCGCGGGCACACCTCGCGGGCGCGGCTCGGTCAGCAACTCGGCGAGGGTATGCATCGCGGTCAGCACCGGCCGCCCGTCGCTGGTCGCACCGAACTCCACCGTCCGCATCAACGCAGGCAGGAACATCCGGACGGTATTCACCCGGCCGGCCAGTTCCTCGAACCTCTGACTGTCCAGCTCGGCGTCGGTCTGCGGGACCAGATCGTCGACCGTGGCCAGCGCGGCGCACAGCTCGGCGCGGGTCACGGTGTTCTCGATCAGATCCCACACCAGCTCCAGCGACAGCGCCGGATCAGTATCGGTCATCTCCAGCAGCAACCGCACCGCCGCCACGAGCTTGCCCGCGCTGCGTGAGACCCGCGGGTACCGGCGCAGCTTCTCGTCCTTGGACTGGCGTTCGGCCTTCGACATCAGATCGTTGACCATGACCTGGTCGAACAGGTCCAGCACGTCATCGGTCGCCCGCGCCCGCAACGCGACCACGGTCGCGACCAGCACCGCCAGCTGATGCTCCCGTTGCAGCCGCCGCAGTTGGCTCACCCGCCCCGACAACCCGTAGGCCGACAACCCGAGCAGGCGGCGCTGCGGCACCACCGACACGTCCACCGACGCCGGGACCAGTGCGTTCACATCCCGCAACCGGCTCACGCGGTCAGCAGACCCTTCGCCGAGGGCTTGAACACCCCACGTCGCAGCCGCTCCAGGTCGATCACCTTGCGGCGCCCCTCATCCCGCGGCACCAGCATGGCCTGCAACGCACGCCCCGAGGCCGGGTCCAGCTGCCACGCCACCGCACCGTCGAAGATCGCCTTCGGTCCGTCGCCGGTGATCCACGCCTGGTCAGCGATCCACACCGCCAACTCGGCCTCCACCTCGGAGAACGAGGCCAGCTCTTCCGCGCGCTGAATCTCCCACGCATGCTCAAGGCGGGTCTTGTCCCGCTCGACATACGCCTTCACACACGTCGGGTCCTCGATGCCCAACTGCTCGGCCAGATACTCGACCAGCTCCGGTGGCACGGCCAACGGATCGGTCAGAAACATCCCGAGATGACGCACCGTGACCAGCTGCACAGCGAATCCCAGCCGGTTGTAGTCGCGGCGCCGGGACGCGATCAGCCTGTGGTCCTCGTCGTCGAGATGGAAGAACCGCTCCAGCTCCACCCGCGACAACACCCCGAAACGGCCATACCCACCGGCTGAACCCTCATCACGCATAGCCGCCCATGAAACCACCAGCGCCGCAACACCGCTCATAGAGCGGCAAAGCCCTACAGGCTTAGCGCCGGATTTCGTCCATATGCACCACTACCCCCTGCTCCCACCCTCCCCGGCACCACCCGGATCAGGCTGCCCTCAGCTCCGCCGACCTGCTACGACAGGCCCGAGGTCAAGGTCTTTCACCTCCACTCGAATCACAGCGCCTCACGGCGCAAACTAAATTTGTGCCAGATCCAGGATTGGGCTCTGGCGCAGTCTTCGTGATGCCGGTTTCTGAGTGCGGGTCTCGGAGTGTTGGGGGTTGCGGGTAATGATGTCGGGCGTGTTCGGTTGATCTTGTTCGGAAGCTGTTGCCGCACGTGGACGCTCTGGTGATCGGTAGGGTTCGCAGCGAGGGCGATGCGGTGGTCGTCGACGCTGTGGTGGCCGCGTCGAGTGCTCGGTGTCCAGGATGCGAGTCGGTCTCGGCGCGGGTGCATTCCCGCTATCAGCGGAGACTGGCCGACGCCGCGATAGCCGGCCGCATGGTGAGCGTGCAGCTGACGGTGCGGCGGTTCTTCTGCGCGAACAGTGATTGTCCGGCGAAGACTTTCGCTGAGCAGGTGGCCGACCTGACCGTGAAGTGGTCGCGGCGCACGAACCGGTTGACGTCGATGCTGGTCGTGATCGGGTTGGCGCTGGCCGGTCGTGCCGGTGCTCGACTGGCGCGACGATTGGGGCTGCCGGCCGGTCGGGACACCCTGATCCGCCTGGTCCGCCGGTTGCCGGACCCGCCGACCGGTCCGGTCGCGGTGCTGGGTGTCGATGATTTCGCTGTCCGTCGGGGACACCGGTACGGCACCGTCATGATCGATCTCGAGACCAGCAGACCGGTCGACCTCATCGACGGCCGGGATGGTGACGCCCTGGCCGCCTGGTTGGGTGCCAGGGCCCGACCGCGGATCATCTGCCGGGACCGGGCCGGCGGTTATGCCGAAGGCGCGCGGCAGGGTGCACCGGACGCCTTGCAGGTCGCCGACAGGTTTCACCTGTGGCAGAACCTCGGCCAGGCCGTCGAGAAAGACCTCTCGGTGATCCGCCGCGATCTTGCCGCAGCGCTGGCGGCCCAGGCTGCCGCTCAGCGATCCGGCCAGGCACCTTCGGTGGTCAACCATGCCGAACTGAAGATCGTCGGACGCTTCCGGCAACATCACGCCGCAGTCCATCGGCTGCTGCGCCAAGGGCTCAGCAAAGCTGCGATCGGTCGTGAGCTGGGCCTGCACCCGGCAACGGTGCGGAAGTTCGCAAACGCCGCGACAGTCGACTCCCTGATCGCGAAGAACCAGCAGCGCTCGAGCATCCTCGACGGATATCACGAGCATCTGCACCGACGCTGGAACGACGGCATCCGAAACGCTGCCCAACTTACCCGCGAGATCGTCGAGAGGGGATACCCCGGCACCGAGCAGCAAGTGCAACGCTATCTGCGCCGCTTCCGCACCGGAACCAGCCAGATCGCCGTTCCCGCGCCACGGCCTCCGTCGGTCCGGGATATGACCCGGTGGATCATGACCGATCCTGGCAACCTCACCCGAGACGACACGACCGGCCTACGCATGCTTCGCACACGCAGCAAAGACCTGAACCGGCTCACCAACCACGTCCAAGACTTCGCGGTCATGATGACCCGACTCGAAGGCCACCGTCTCGACGCCTGGATCGACACCGCCGAGAAGGACACACTGCCCGCCATCGCCTCGTTCGCCCGCAACCTCCGCCGCGATATCGGCGCCGTCCGCAACGGCCTGACCCTTCCCTACAGCTCCGGCCCCGTCGAAGGCCACATCAACCGCATCAAAATGATCAAACGCCAGGGCCGAGCCAACCTCGATCTCCTCCGCAAACGCACACTGCTACAGAACTGATCACAAAGAGTGCGCCAGAGCCAAGATCCGCGACGGCCAGGTCGCCAACCGACCCATCTATGTCGCGTTGGCGGTCACCGTCGAGGGTACCCGCGACATTCTGGGCTTGTGGGCCGGAGACGGCGGCGAGGGTGCGAAGTACTGGCTGCACGTGTTCACCGGGCTGCGTAATCGCGGTGCCGAGGACATGTGCATGCTCGTCTGCGACGGCCTCAAAGGACTTCCCGAGGCGATCGGACAGATCTGGCCGGCCGCGGTCGTGCAGACCTGTGTGGTGCATCTGCTTACGCGGCCCGCCGGCACTGGGACGCCATCGCCAAAGCATTGAAACCGATCTACACCGCGGCGACGGAATCGGCCGCGCTGGAACGGTTCTACGAATTCATCGAGGCCTGGGGCCAGAAGCATCCGGCGATCGTCAAACTATGGAAGAACTCGTGGGCCGAGTTCGTGCCGTTCCTGGCGTTCGACACCGAGATCCGCAGGGTCGTGTGCTCGACGAATGCGATCGAGTCGGTCAACGCCCACATCCGCCGGGCCGTGCGCGCCCGCGGCCACTTCCCCAAACGAACAAGCCGCGTTGAAGTGTGTCTACCTGGCGATCATGGCCCTCGATCCCACCGGAACAGGCCAGAAACGGTGGGTCACCCGCTGGAAAGCGGCGCTGAACGCCTTCGACATCACCTTCGAAGGCCGATTCAGCGCTGGACGGAAGTAACCCAATCAAACCGGGTTACACCGTTGGCTGGACAGACCCGGCACTTCCCGCCACGGTCCGCCGGAAGGCTTCTCGGGCCGTTTAGAGGCCGAGTTTGGTGACGGCGTTGTCGGCCAGCGGATCGGCGGTGCGGATGTAGCCGTGCACGGTGCGCGGGTTGGACCAACGGCCCTGGCGCATGATCTCGCGGTCGGCGGCGCCACCGAGGGCGGCCTGGGTGGCGAAACCGGCACGCAGGGAGTGGCCGGAGAACAGGTCGGGGTCGAGTCCGGCGCGGGTGGCGTAGCGTTTGACGAGTTCGGCGACCGCGCGACCGGATATCGGGGTGGCACCGAGTCCGCCGTGTCGGGTGATGGCGGGGAATAACGGATGGTCGTGGGGGAGGTCGGGGTCGGGGATGTAGCCGTGGCAACGGTGGATGCGGGGGTTCGGTCGGGGGAGTTGGTCGAGCCAGGTTCGTAGCCTGTGGGTGTTACGGATATGGACGGTGAGCAGGCGTGTCCAGTCGGCGTAGGCACAGACGGGGCAGGTGTGCGGGGACGTGCCACGAGGGAGGGCGACTCGGTGTTCGTGGATGCCGGTGGGGTCGGTTTTGGTGGCGGGGAGGTGGATGAGCAGCATCGGTTCGCCGGTGGTGTGGTCCTGGCCGAGGTGGATATCGCCGACGCGGAGCGCGGCGAGTTCGCTGCGGCGTAGCGCGCCGGCGAAGCCGATGAGCAGGAGGAGCGCGTCGCGGCGGCGGGCGGGTTCGCCGGGATGGCCTGCAGGGGGCAGTTGCGCGAGGAGCTCGTCGAGGGTGTGCAGCAGGATGGGGCGTTTTCGGCGGGGTCGGGTGCGGCGGGCGCGGCGGATACCGCGCAGGGTGAGGCGGACGACGTCTGAGCGGGTGGGGGAGGCCAAGCCGTTGGCGGCATGGACGGCGGCGATGGCGGCCGCCTTGCGTTCGAGGGTGGTGGGCGCGAAGGCGTGGCGGCCGTCGGGTCGCCGGGTGTCGGCGGCCGCGGCGAGGTAGACGGCGATGTCGAGGGGGTCGGCGGGTAGGGCGAGCCGGCCTTCGTCGGCGCACCAGGCGGCCCAGGCGAGCCAGTCTCTGCGGTAGGCGCGGACGGTGTTGGGGGATTGGGACGCGGTGAGGTAGCGGGCGAGGGCCTCGGACTGTTCGTCGTCGAATCGCTCGCGCACCACGCGGAGTGCCGCGGTGTCGATCAGGACGCTGTGGACGCCGCGGCGGAGTTCGGTGCGGACCGCGTCGGGTAGGGCGATGGCTGGGGGGTTGTCGACCATGCGGGCCTGATCCTCTTTCCAACTTGTTTCGTAGCGTTTTCGTTTCGTATTCCGTTTCGAAACGAAAGACGTGGTGTGCGTAGCGGTTACGATTCACCGTACCGTCTGGCCTCCGATAAGGTTCACTTATCGGAGGCCAGAAATCCGGCACCCTTCTGGAGTCTCACATACCTCTTTCGCCATACTGTTTCGTTTAATTCGTTTGTATACAACGAAAAACGCTACGTTTTTCCGGCGGCGGATTGCGGGATACGGGGATCCGGTAAGCAGGCCGGCATGATGCTGCGGTCCCGCCAACGTGTATGCATTGCAACTCGGTCTGCCGTTCCGAGTGAGAGCTCGAGCCGCTTCTCCGGAGCGCGCCCCCGGCGCGAGCATCCGGCGCCGCACTCGCAGACGCAGTAGTTACCCCACCCATGCAGCCTCTCGAATGAGATGGTCACGCTCTGGCACCGAGGCACCGACCGAACGTTATGTTCACTGCGGGCTCCGGGCGTCATCGGCACGTAGCCGACGCCCCATGGCCGCCCGGTCGGTGCCGAGCGCTGAAAGTCCGGCTCGGCGGGACCTCCTCGGCGAACACGATCCCGTCGGCGCCGGCCACATGGCCGGATTCAGAGGAGTAGCCGAACCAGGGGACACGCGGGGAGCCGGCGTCACATCGACGAGGGCAAGCGGCCGAGTTGGCGGACGTCGACGACGTATCGACCCTCCGAGAGCGCGCACAGCAGCTCTTCGATGGTGTGTCGTCGAACGCACGCATCCAGCGCACAGGCCCACGGTTGGTCGCAGACGCGCCCCGTCCGTGGCCGAAGCCGCGCGCCATGACCTCGTCGAGGCCGCCCGTACCCGACGGATGTAGCCTCGGCTCATCACGCGGTCGCTCTCGATCGTGATCGGCCGGTGGCCCTCCTGGTCGACGAAAGAACAGCTGGAGTGCGCCCGAGCCCGGGTGACCACGCCGAGCTCGCAGCATTTCCCGGCCGAACTCCCATCAATTCGGGATAGATCCCGTTCAGACATTCAGCGTCACAGTTCGGGGACCGTGACATGCTCGATCGGCACCGCCACACCGGCGGGTGGGACTGCTTGCCGGTTACATTGCGCTTCGGGACGGTCCGGGCCGTTCAGATGGCGACGCACCGCCGCGCTCGTGCGGTCGAGGTCACCGGTTGCGAGCAGATCGATCAGCGCGCCCCGCAGGAGGGCCAGCACCTGTGTGCGTTGGGCACGTCCGTCGTCTGTGTGTCTGATGTGCTCGGGTTGCGCGGTGGCCAGGATATCGAGCCAGTCCTGGACGGTCTGTCGCGCGAAGCCCGCCCAGGGGCTCTCGGGTTCGACCAGCGAACGAGCATAACCCTCCAGCCATAGCTGGAGCAGAGCGCGGTGTTCGTCGGCGGCGAGCCAGGTCCACAGCCGCTCGGCGACCGGCACCAGTCGATCGGTGTCGGCCGCGGCGCCAATCGATGGCGAGAGGTCGAGGTCGGCGAGCAGGTCGAGTTCCGCGGAACGGGCGCGTGCAAGCAGGGCGCGCACCAATCCTTCTTTGCTACCGAACAGGTACAGCAGCACCCGTGGGCTGGATCCGATCGCCTTCGCCAGTGGTCGCAGCGACAACTCCGCCAGCCCGTGGGTGAGTGCGTACCGGTAGGCGGCCTCGAGCAGTTCGGTTCGGCGTGCGGAAGGGCTTGCGGACACCTCGGTCATGGGTGCATCCTTTTCTCGCTGAAACAGTTGTTTCAGTGGCAGCGTATCGCAGGGGGAAGCACCCCGGTGAGGAGGACGGCCATGACCGGTGCACACGGTGATGCGGACGACGGCCAAGCGGTGACCATCCGCGCGCTCGACCGACCGGGGGATCTGGGCTGGGTGGTGCAGGCCCACGGTGAGATATATGCCGATGAGTTCGGCTGGGATACGGGCTTTGAAGTGCTCGTGGTGAAGATTGTCGCCGAATACGCCACCGGACACGATAGGTCACGAGAAACGGCGTGGGTCGCCGAGTTGGACGGTGAGCGGGTGGGGTGTGTCTTCTGTGTGCGCACCGATGACGATACGGCCAAACTGCGTCTACTGCTGGTACATCCGAAGGCCCGTGGACGGGGTGTGGGGGAGCGCCTGGTGTCGACCTGCCTGGATTTCGCCCGCGATGTCGGCTATCGGCGAATCACGTTGTGGACCAACGATGTACTCGCCGCGGCCCGGCGAATCTATGTGGGCCATGGTTTCGAGTTGGTCGACCGGGACGAGCACTACAGCTTCGGTCGTGATCTGGTCGGCCAGAACTGGGTGCGAGGCCTGTAGGCGGTTGTTCCGTCAGTCCGATATCCAGTTCGCCGGCGCCTGTTCGGCGCGTGGGCGAGCACCGATGAAACTGTCGGCCACCCGGGTCAGCAACTCCGGTCCCGACATCAATGCCAGCTCGGAGTAGGCGATGGGCCTGGCGGCGAACACCACCAGATACTCGGCGCTGTCGGGCCAGAACCCGAATCCGATGCCGTCGGCGACCTCGGTATCCCGGTCTCTGGTGCTGAACGCCCACCGGATCTGCCCCGGTTCGGGTGGCACCAGCATTCCGATGGCATCGGCGTGGGTGACGAGCTGTACCACCGACCGCACCGTCACCGACCGTCCTGCCGCCCACGCCGCCGCGATCGGTGAGACCCGGAACCGCCATCCGTGCGTACGTGCGTCGAACTCTCGGCTCGCGATCTCGTAACGCCGTCGATTTTCCGCATAGTACGCCTTCAGATCCATGGATCCCTTCCACATGCCGCTGATCCGAGGGAGAGGGTACTCGCTGCGTTCCGGCTCGATGGATGGCGATCCGGCCGAGGACGCCCGTGCTTCCCCGATGCGCGGTGGGCGAGTATTACGATTCTGCGGTGCCGAATGTCTGCAACTATCCGGGCTGTGCCCGGCCGATCACCCGCGGCGGGGGACCCGGCCGCCCTTCGGAGTATTGCGACCTGCCCGAGCACACCCGATGGCGGGCGTGGCGGGAACGGCAACGGTTGCAGCAGGAGACTCCCACCCCCACCGACAACGTCACTGTGACGGATAGGGGGCCGGTGACGACGGCCCGGCTGCGCGCCGACGAACTATTGGCCCAGTTCCGAGGTCTGGCCGAGCAGCTCGGCGCCACCCTCGATTCCGCTGTCGCCGAGCTGTCCACCCTGGCCGACCCATCGGCGGCCGAGGCGCAGGTGCAGGCCGTGCAGGCCGATGCCGCCCGACGTATCGCCGAGGCCGAGATGGCCGCGGCCGCGGCCGAACAGGCCCGCCGGGAAGCGGTGGAATCGCGCACCGCGGCCGAGGCGGCGGCCGAGGACGCCGCGGCCACGGCGGAGGCCGCCGAAGCCAGGGTCGTCGAGGCGGAATCGCGCACCGCGGCCGCCCACACCGCCCGCGACGACGCTCTGCGCGAGGTGGAGGCGGTCACCACCCGCGCCGCCGATGATGTCTTCGCCGCCCGCAGCGCCGCCGAGGCCGAGATCCGCGAGATACGGCGCGAATCCGGCGAAGAGATGGAACGGCTACGAGCACAGTGCGCCGAGGAGATCGACCGGGCACGCCGCGGTGCGGACACCGAGATCGAGCAGGCGCGTCGCGCGGCAGACCAACAGGTGGCCGCCGCCGTGGCGGAACGTAATCTGGCCGTGCAACGCGCCGCCGATGCGGACCGCGCGGCGGAGCGGGCGGAACAGGCGGCGGCCGAACGCACCGAGGCGGCACGGGAAGCGCGTACCGAGCTGCACCGGCTGCGCGCCGAATTGGACGCGGTGCGAGCCGAGCTCGGCGACCTACGGCGCACCGCGGTGGCCGACCTGGCTGCCGCGCGGGCGCAGGCCGCCGAGCAGGTGGAGCAGGTGCGCGCGGAGGCAGCCCACCGCATAGAGGCGCTGGAGCAGGCGCGGGCGCAGACCCTGGTGCGCGCCGAACGCGCCGAACGTCAACTCGACGCCCTGGTGACCCCCGGCGACGAAGAGGCGTCCTGAGGGTTCGCCGCGCGGGACCCTCGAGACCCTTCAGCGAGCGTCGTCGACGCAGATCACGACGCCGTAGTGCCATATAGGCAATCTCCCGGCAATCGCCCGGTCTCGGTCATATCATGTCGCTATGTCGACATACGAGCAGGAGGATACGGGCCCTGCACCGGTGTTCGGTCGTGGTGTGCGGCAGGGCGTCATGGCCATGGGAATCTGTTCGGTGCTGTTGGGGATGGCGATCATCGTCTGGCCAGGGAAGACGCTGGCGACGGTCGGCACCCTGTTCGGGATGTATCTGCTGTTCGGCACGGTGACCGTGTGGACGGTGTCCTTCGGGGGGCGGCTCGGGCGCGTGTCGAGGGCGCTGCTGTTCATTGCCGGCGTGGTGTCGCTGGTGGCGTCGGTGCTCTGCTTCGGCAGCGGAAACTGGGTGCTGCTGTTGGCGATGTGGCTCGGACTGGCCTGGGCGGTCCGCGGTATCGCGCACGCCATCGCCGCCGTGTGGGAGGACGACGAGCTCACCGGACGTGGCAGGCAGGAATGGTTCGGCCTGTGGACATTGGTGGCGGGCATCCTCGTCGCCGTCGCACCGTTCGACAGTCTCGATATGCTCGCCACGCTCGCGGGCTGCGGTATGGTCGCCTTCGGCTCGTTGGAGATCTTGACCGCGGTACGGTCGCCGTTTGCGATTCCTTCCGAACCGGAACCCACCGAGGTCGGTTCCGAGACCGCCGCCCGCGTAATGGGCCCATAACCCCCGGCAGGGCGGCGCATCTTCGACCGGCTTCGGGGTATGCGCCGGATATGAACACTCTCCCTGGTCGCCCCTACGATTTCCTCGGTCTCTCCGGCGGCGACCGGCCGGGCTCGGGTGCGCCGCCGCGCCGGTCCCGCCGTGACGATCGCAGCACCGCGGTGGAACCGATTGCGGCCGTAGCGCTTTCGACCACCGGTGTGGACACCTCCCGCGGGATCATGGCCGGCCCGGCTGTCGGCGGCTGGTCGCCACCGGGTCGGTTCGCCGCAACCGAGCGCCCCGAACACCGGCGGCGCTGCCGACACCGTGACAGGCCCGGGTGGGTGCGGACGCCTTCGCCGGCCCGGAGAGATGACGACCGGCCGTGACCCTGTTCGTCGGCACATCCGGGTGGCAATACCGCGATTGGCGCGGGGTGCTGTATCCGCGCGGGGTGCCGCAGCGACTGTGGCTGGAGGAGTACGCGGCGGGATTCGCCACGGTCGAGCTCAACAACGCCTTCTATCGGCTGCCCGGCTCGGAGACCTTCGCCGCGTGGCGCGCCCGCACACCCGCGGATTTCCGGATCGCGGTGAAGGCCGGCCGCTTCTTGACCCACATCAAACGCCTGCGCGATCCGGCGGAACCGGTTCAGCGGTTGATGACCCGTGCCGCGTACCTCGGTGACCGCCTCGGCCCTGTTCTCCTGCAGTTACCGCCGACACTGCGCGCCGACCCCTCCCTGCTGGACGCCTGCCTACGCTGCTTTCCGACCGGGACGCGGGTCGCGGTCGAACCGCGCCACGATTCCTGGTGGACCGATGACATCCGCGCCGTTCTCGAGCGCAACGACGCGGCACTGTGCTGGGCCGATGCCGAGGAGCGGCCGGTGGCACCGTTGTGGCGGACCACCGACTGGGGTTATCTGCGATTGCACACCGGATCGGCCGACCCCTGGCCTCGATATCACGAGTCGACCCTGGTGACCTGGGTGCACCGACTCACCGAGACCTGGTCCGATACTTGCGATATCCATGTCTATTTCAACAACGATCCCGGTGGCGCCGCGATCCACGACGCGCTGCGCTTCGCGAGGGCCGCGGCGGTGTCGGGGGCCACGGTCACCCGGACACCGGATATCGCACCCGCGGGCGAATCGACGTGAGGCCGTGGGCGCGAGCAGGCGGTGTCGGGCGAAAAGCGGTGCGACCGACATAATTCCAGGTTGGAAGCGTAATCGTGGCGATGTTGGTGCAGGGCCATCGACACCATCTGGTGGACGCCGGGCCTGACCCGCCTGCGCGCCACCTGAACACCACACCGCCGGCGCCCACTCCGCCCCGAGGGGAACATGAGAACCGGCCCACCGTCGAGGACTCCGCTCACCGGAGAACGGCCTGTCCGCATGGCGATGAATTTCCGGCTCGAAAGGCGTCGACAAGGGTATGACGACGCATACTCTCGAGACCGCCGGCGCCGATATCGTCTACGACGTGCACGGCCCGCTACCCACCGACGGAGGACGCCCGCCGCTGTTCATGATCGGTCAGCCCATGGAGGCCGCCGGTTTCCGGGCGCTCGCCGCGCGCTTCCCCGATCGCACCGTCATCACCTACGACCCGCGGGGCATCGGCCGCAGTGTCCGCCGGGACGGTCGGGTCGACCATGCGCCCGAGGTCCAAGCAGAGGATGTTCATGCCGTTGTCGAGGCGCTCGGCGCCGGTCCGGTCGAGATGTTCGCCAGCAGTGGCGGCGCGGTGACCGCGCTGGCGCTCGTGGCGGCACATCCCGCGGACGTAGTGACACTGGTGGCACACGAGCCGCCACTGATCCCGGTACTGCCCGATGCCGCGGCCGCCGAACGTGCCCGCGCCGCCGTGCGCAAGGTATACGAGGCCAAGGGGTTCGGCGCCGGGATGGCCGCCTTCATCGCGATGACCTCATGGGAGGGCGAGTACACCGACGAGTACTTCACCCAACCCGTGCCCGACCCCGCCCAGTTCGGGATGCCGACCGAGGACGACGGTTCCCGTGACGACCCGCTGCTGTCGGACCGGTCGTGGGCGGTCAGCGGCCACCGCCCCGACGTCGCCGCGGTGACAGCGGCCCCGACCCGTATCGTCATCGCCGTGGGGGAGGAAACGGGGAATACATTCACCGGCCGCACCGCGGTGGTCACCGCCGAGTTGTTCGGTCAGCGGGCGAGTGTATTCCCGAGCCATCACGGCGGCTTCCTCGACAGCGAGTTCGGGTATGCGGGGCAGCCCGACGCCTTCGCGCACAGACTGCGCGAGGTCCTGAACGGCGACGACTGACCCCACCCGCGCTGTACTGCGGGAATCGGAGAGCCTACCCGCACGCGACACCGGAGCCGGACCCACGCCGTCGATGACACCGACACCGAGGACATATCCTCGGTGTCGGTGGCCTCTGCGATGCTGGAACGGAGCCGGTAGGGCACGGAGGTGAAACAGTGAGCAGCGAAACCCGCAAAATGGCGCAGGGCCTGTTCTCCTTCGAGGCGGCGACAGGTCCGACGCTGAGCGGTTTCGACGCCGCACTCGCCACCCGCACCGATCTGACACCCCGGTCCCGTGAAACCTACCGGGAACGGATCGGACACTATCTGCGGTGGCTCGCCGCCCACACCGGACACGACGACGCCCTGCACAGTGCCGACGGTCGGGAACGGGCGGTCGACGCCTACCTGCGGGCCACCCGGGAAAAGTACGAAATGACCGACCGCACCGTGAACCTCACCCTCGCCGCCCTGCACGTGTTCTACGACTGGCTAGGTCTCGGTGCCCCGACCGCATCCTATACCGCCGTCGACCCGGCCGGTCCGCGCCCCCTGAGCCCGCCCGAGCAGCGGCGCCTGCTCCGCGCGGCCGCCGCCCGCGGACCCCGCGCGTTCGCGCTCATCACCCTCGGCCTCGACATCGGCCCCCGCAGATGGGAGTTCGCCGCCCTCGACCTGGAAGCGCTCGATCTCACCGACTGGCCCGGAACACTGACCGTCACCAGCCCGGCCGGTCGCCGCCACGACGTCCCCCTGCAACCGGGCAGCCGCGCCGCCCTGCTGTCGTGGTTGGCCGAACGCGGGCAGCGGCTTCGCGCACACCACACCCCCGACCCCGAGGCCCTGTTCCTCACCGACACCACCCCCTACCGTCGGCTGGCTCCCCGCACCGTCGACGACGCGATACACACTATCGGTCTCGACGCCTGCCTGAACCTGTCCCCCGGCATATTGCGCGCCACCGCCGAACAGCGGATGCTGCGTGAGGGCCTGGCCCCGACCCTCGTCGCCGCGCGGCTCGGACAACAGGCCCCCGACCCCGACCGCGTCCGCGCGCTCACCGGCCGCGTCACCCCCCGACCCCGCGTCCGGATGCCGCCGACCGGTCCCGAACAACTCGATCTGTTCGGCGACACCGCCCCCTGACCGGGGGTTCGGTAGTAGTCGCGTGAAACGACGGATATGACATAGCCGCAGGTCAGGAGTGACTGCTGGGTTCGAATGTACGGGCCTGGGCGGTGGGTGCCTTGATGGCTGCCTATAGGGTCGGTCGGTGTGCTGGAGGTTGGGGTTCGTGGCGACGCGGGTGTTCGCGCAGCATCCGGCCCGACGCCCGGTAGGCCGATGGAGTCGGACGAGTTGCGGCACGAGGGCAGGATCAGCCTCGTGGTCGGTTCCGCCCAGGCAACGCTGCCCGGGCGGAGTCCTGCCGGCGCTTGGCTTCCGCTGGATCGCCTCGCCTCTCGAGGAGTATTCCCAACGCGCTCATACCCTCGACCTGGCCGGCTTCGGCGGAGGCGCGACACACCCGCTCGGCCTCGTCCCACCGGCCCCGCATGATGAGCAGCTGGGACAGGGCGAGCACGCCGATGGCGGCACCGGTCCCGATTCCTTTCCGGTACCAGTCTTCCGCGGCGATGGTGTCGCCGGACTTCTCATGCATCCTGCCCGGCTCGACCATGGCATGCCCATCACCTTCCCGGGCTGTCAGATGGAACCACCGCGCGGCTGCGGCCGTATCGCCGGCGTCCACGAGTTCTTTTCCCAGGTGGAGCATCCCGTTGGTACTGTCTGCTTCCGCGGCTTCGCGGAACCATCGGACTGCCTCCGCCCGCTCGTTCCGCTCCAGGTGCCGGATGCCGAGATTCACCATCGCGTCGGGTTCGCCGTCGGCAGGCGCCTTCCGAAGCCACGCTTCGGCCTCGACGTTCAAACCTTGGTCGGCACACATCAGTCCCAAGCATGTCCAGCCGGCCGCGTTACCCGCGTCCGCCGCCCGCTGGTACCACGAACTGGCGTGCCTCAGCTCTCCGCGCCGCTCGAGCAACGCACCGATCCTGATCATGGAACTCACCCGACCGGCACTGACGGCGGCGCGGTACCACCGCTCGGCTTCACCGGTGTCGCCGCGCCTCTCCAACAGCTCGCCCACTAGTTCGGCCGCTTGCGATTGACCCGCCTCGGCTGCCTTTCGGTACCACGATTCGGCTTCGTCGAAGGCTCCCCGGTTGTGGAGGAACGTGCCGAGGATGGTCCTCGTCTTATCTCGTGCATCGCGTGACAGCCGAAGCCCGGAGCGGGAAGGCGTGTCATCCGCAACAGAACGGATCGTCGCATGGTCTGCCGACTTCGCTGCCGTAGACGGTGAGATGCGCGATCGGGGCGAGGACGGTGCGGGCGGTGCCCGGGTCCAGGGTCGGGGCCGGTGCGGTGAGCGGACGACCCCAGGTGGGTGGGGTTTCGGTGACGTCGTAACGGGCGACGCCGTTGATGAACAGGGTCCACATATCGTGGTCGGGGAAGGGATTCAGCCGCAGCACCCACCAGTCTCCGTCGACCTCGGCGGCCATCGGGAAGTGTCGGTGGCCGGTGCGTTTCCATTCGGGGCGGGCGTGGGATTCGGGTGGGAGCATATCGAGCCGTTTCGGTGGTCGGGCGGATTCGCGCGACGAGGCTATGCGGCCCGGTCGCGAAACGGCTCACGGGGCGACGGCGGCCACCTCGATGGTTGGGGCGTGGGTCACGGGGAAGTTCACCGATGAGGCGATGAAACATCTGGCCGCCGCCTCGGCGTGCAGTTCCCGCGCCCGGTCGACCATATCGCCGGAGGCGACGGTGACAACGGGACGTAGTTCGACATTCGTGAATCGCCCACCGCCGACGCCGTTCTCCGTCATCGTTCCGCGGGCGTCGTCCCGGTAACCGAGCACCGTGACGCCGTTGACCGCGCACAGATGCAGATACCACAGCAGATGGCATTGGCCGAGAGCGGCCACGAGAAGCAGTTCCGGGTTCCACCGGGTCGGGTCGCCGCGGAACGCGGGGTCGGACGAGCCGACCAGGTCGGGGCGGCCGAGAACCCGCGAGACGTATTCGCGGTCATAGGAGCGGTAGTCGACCGTGCCGTTACCCCGTGCGCCGGTCCATTCGGTGGAGCACTCGTAGTGATGGGTTGTCATATGGTCATCGTCGCGTCCGGGGCGCACGGTTGTCGAGCGGCCCGCGTTCTCAATCGTCCCCGTCGGCTGCCTGCAGGTCGAACCCGATCGGGGTGATCCGGGGGATCTCCCCGGCCGCGATCACCGTTCGGGTGAGCGGGCGCAGGGCTTGGACCAGTTCCTCGCGTTCGTCGGGGTCCAGGATCGTGTAGGCGGATGCCGCGAGTGTGTCGGTGCGGGTTTCGATATCGGCCTTCAGCCCGCGCGAACGCCCGTAATTCGGTCATGGCGTTGTTGTACTCCGCCGAGCCGGAATGGTCTCTGTGGTGTGTCATATTCCTCCACGCTCATCGGATATCCGCTGTTCGCTGCAGCGACTTCTCGAGGCGGGTCAGCAGCAGCCGCACGGCCGGGGAGCGTTGGTCGGGTCGGCGCACGATGCCGAGGCAGGCGTGCACGGGGGCGTCGACGAAGGGGACGGTCCGCACTCCCGGCGCCGCCCCCGCGGACCGGGTGAGTACCGCGACACCCGCTCCGCGTTGGACGAGACCGATCAGGGTCTGCGGGGAATTCGCCTCGAGCGCCACCCGCGGTTCGGTTCCGGACCGCAGGCAGGACCGTTCGTAGGCGGTGCGGATCCCGGTTCCGCGTGGCAGGCAGAGCGCGGTCTCCTCATGTAGGTCCGACAGCAGCAGGGATGCCCTGTCGAGGCGGTGTCCGTGCGGCACCACGGCGGTGAGCGGTTCGTCGCTGACCACGGTGACGTCCAGGCCCGGTTCGGTGGCGCCGGCGAAGCCGATGAGCGCCAGGTCCAGCGACCGGGACAGCACCTGCGCCTGAAGGGCGGGGGAGTAGTCCTCGGTCAGGCCGACGGTGATACCGGGATGGGTGCGGGCAGTTTCGGCTATCGCGTCGAGGAAACCGGGAAGGGAACAGCCCATGATCATGCCGAGCCGGACACTGCCGCGGACCGCTTCGGCGAACTCGACGGCGGTATGGGCGATGGCGTCGAGCGATTCGAGGGCTTCCCGCGCGAGCGGCAGCACGGCCTCGCCGACAGGGGTGAGCCGCACGCTGCGGCCGGAGCGGTGCAGGAGGCGGTGTCCGAGTTCGCGTTCGAGTTTGGCGACCTGGGTGCTGACGCCGGATTGGCTGACATGCAGTCGTGCCGCCGCGTCGGTGAACGACCCTTCGTCCACCACAGCGGCCAGGTAGCGCAACTGGTGTATTTCCATAACTACAGGTGATAATTTCCATCGGATATATCTCTCGGAAGGATACTCCCTGGTGGGGGCGGGTGGGCGCTATGACCACACGGCGCGAAATCGCCGAACAGCACTTCACCGACCGACCGGCGAAAGACTCCGACACCCTGCGCGGCCCACCGGCCGGCGTTGCCTTCGGCCCGCGTCGGATCCTCACCACCGCGAACGTCATCACGAGAGACAGTCACAGGTAAGACGTACCCAGCCGCGGGGTCCGCCCACCGGCAACCGAAACGGGCCACCCGTTCTGTCTCGCCGGAGCCGGCGGGTCCGATGAGAACCGTCACCGGCTCGTCTTCGCATACCGGGCCCACACGGCACCCACGCCGATGCGGTGACGGATTCCGCGTACGGCGCAGCCCCCAGCGTGGCGGCGACCGATCGGCCGGACGATCGAGCAGAATACGAGCCGGTGACCATCCGGCCCGTCTCCAACTGGTGAGTTCATGCAGGTCGGAACCTCACTGAGGAGCCCGGGCCCTTACCGGGAAGGAACTCGATGAAGAATTCCTGCACAGCGACCGCCGGTATCGTGGCCGCCGTTGTCGCCGGGGTGATCTCGGGCGCCGGGCCGGCGCATGCCGACGCGTGGAGCGAGCAGGTCCTGGCCGCACACAACGCGGTCCGCGCGCAATACGATGCGCCGCCGCTGACATGGAACTCCGATCTGTACCCCGGTGTGCTGCGGCAAGCCCAGAGCTGCAGGTTCCCGCATTCTGAGTCGCCGGTGCGATACGGCGAAAACCTCTTCGCCACCAGACACGCGAGCGTCGGCATCGCCGAGGCGGTCGCATCCTGGATGCAGGAGATGGCCCTGTACGATTACGCCAACCCGGCCTTCTCCCCTTCGACCGGCCATTTCACCCAGGTCGTGTGGAAGTCCACCACACAGGTCGCGGCGGCCGTCATGACCTGCCCTCCCAACACCGTCATCCCCGGCTACTCCGGGAACGCCACCTATATCGTGGCCCGATACACCCCGGCCGGTAACTTCCCGGACCAATTCCGGGAAAACGTGGCCGGCCCCGCGGCATTCCGCTGACGATGGCGCGAGCCGGTGTTCGTGATATGTCGCCTTCCCCCGCCCGAGGGCGGCATACCACACGGGGCCACCTCGACCGCGGGGCCACCTCGACCGCGGGGCCACCTCGACCGCGGGGTCACCAGACAAGGGTGAGGTTCGGGATGCGGACACGGCCGAAGAAGCGTTTGGCGATATCGCTGCCGTCGCGGTTGTAGCCGTTCATGATGTCGGCGAGTTCGGTGGCCAGCTCTTGCAGGGCCGGGCTGATGGTCTCGATACCGTCGTCGTACGTCCAGCCCCAGTCGCGGGGGACGTTGTCGATGGTGATGTCGATGCAGTCGGGGTGCGGAATGTCCACAGTGATGACGATTTCGAGCGGCGCGTCGCCCAGCGGGTCGCGCAGCGCCGGTTCTCCCGGGCGGGTCGGCGCGGCGAACGCGATGCGGGCCAGGGCGATATCGGCGCGGATCATCTCGGCGACAGCCTTCAGATCGGCGTGTTTACCCACCCGATGGTGGCGGTTGCCGTAGGTGCGGTCCCCGACGGGGTGGTACCCGCCGCGGTCGAGGATCCGGTCCAGCATCCGTTGGGCGGTCGCGCGTTCCTCGGCGCCGGTGTTGGGGTGGTTGATGAGGGCGCGTAGGCGGTTGATACGGAGGCTCGCACTGATCGCCATGGATGGCAAGGATAACGTCATCGCGGCCGGTGGTCGCGCGGGTGCGACGGTTTCGACGTGGGATGGGGATGAGACGGTCCACCTCCCCCCGACGATGGTGCCGGCGGGTGGAACGCAGGCGGTCGAGGACGAAGAACCCATCCCGCACAACTGATTGCGTTATAAGATCAGTCCGGTATAGATTCCCTTCTGCTTGGCCGGCCACATCGACCCCGGCCTCCTGTTCGGCTGGGCGGGCGCCACCGCCAGTTGGGTCAACCGCACCGACCTCGGCGGTACGCGCGGCCTCGACGACTACATCACCCGCGACATGACCCACAACATCGGCGCCGAGATCATGGGCCGCAACAAATTCGGCCCCTACCGCGGAGCGTGGGAGAACTACGACTGGAAGGGCTGGTGGGGCGACGAACCCCCGTTCCGCATTCCCGTCTTCGTCCTCATCCACCACCCGCGCCCCTCCTTCACCCTCGGCGACACCACCTTTCACTTCCTCGACGCCTCCCCGAAGGACGCCCTGGAACAGGCCCTCACCGCCGCCGGCGGCCTGGACGTGCGCATCGGCGGGGGAGTCGCCACCGTTCGGCAATTCCTCGCCGCCGACCTCATCGACACCATGCACGTCGCCGTCACGCCCCACGAACTCGGCGCCGGCGAACGACTGTGGGACAGCCCCGACGAACTTCTCGACCGCTTCCACCTGGAGAAGATCCCCAGCCCGAGCGGCGTGGTCCACCACTTCTTATGGCGGCGCTGAGAAACCGACCCTGAAACGGCCGATCGGCCGGGCGCCGCACAGGCACCCGACCGATCGGGAATCACGTACCCGGGCACACCCCGGGTCGGCGTCAGCGGACCAGGTCGAACCGGTCCGCGTTCATCACCTTGTTCCACGCCGCCACGAAGTCCTGCACGAACTTCTCCCCGGCATCGTCGGCCGCGTACACCTCGGCCACGGCGCGCAGTTCGGAGTTCGAGCCGAACACCAGGTCGTAACGGCTGCCGGTCCACCTGAGCTCACCGGTGGCGCGGTCGCGGCCCTCGAAGGTCTCCTGGGACTCGTCGATCGGCTTCCACTCCACACTCATATCGAGCAGGTTCACGAAGAAGTCGTTGGTCAGCGACTCCGTCCGATCGGTGAACACACCCAGCTTCGACTGCTTGTAGTTGGCGCCCAGCACCCGCAGACCACCGATCAGCACGGTCATCTCGGGAGCCGTCACACCCAGCAGGTTCGCACGGTCGATCAGCAGGTGCTCCGAGGGTAGCCGGTGGCCCTTGCCGATGTAGTTGCGGAAACCGTCCGCCTTAGGCTCGAGCACCTCGAAGGAGTCGATATCGGTTTGCTCCTGGCCGGCGTCGGTGCGGCCCGGGGCGACCGGAACCGTGACGGCGACACCCGCGTTCGCGGCGGCCCTCTCGACACCGGCGGCGCCGGCGATCACGATCAGGTCCGCCAGTGACACCTTCTTGCCGCCGGTCTGGGCGTTGTCGAACGACTCCTGGATCTTCTCCAGGGTGCTCAGCACCGTCGACAGCTGCTCCGGCTCGTTGATGTCCCAGCTCTTCTGCGGCTCCAACCGGATCCGGGCACCGTTCGCGCCGCCGCGCTTGTCGCTGCCGCGGAAGGTCGAGGCCGAGGCCCACGCAACGGACACCAGCTGCGACACCGACAGACCCGAGGCCAGCACCTGCTGCTTGAGGGAGGCGATATCGGCGTCGTCCACCAGTTCGTACTCGACGGCCGGGATCGGGTCCTGCCAGATCAGCTCCTCGTCCGGAACCTCCGGACCCAGGTAACGGGCGAGCGGGCCCATATCGCGGTGGGTCAGTTTGAACCACGCGCGGGCGAACGCGTCCGCGAACTCGTCCGGATTGTCCTTGAAACGCCGGGAGATCGCCTCGAACTCCGGGTCGACGCGCAACGCCAGGTCGGTGGTCAGCATGGTCGGCAGCCGCTTCTTCGACGGATCGTGCGCGTCCGGGATGATGGGCTCGGCGTTCTTGGCGACCCACTGGTGCGCGCCCGCCGGGCTCGAGGTCAGCTCCCACTCGTACCCGAACAGGATCTCGAAGAAGTCGTTGGTCCACTGCGCAGGCTTGGTGGTCCAGGTGACCTCCAGACCGCTGACAATCGCGTCCCCGGCCTTACCGGAGCCGAACGAGCTCTTCCAGCCCAGCCCCATCTCCTCGATCGGAGCGGCCTCGGGCTCGGGCCCGACCAGGCTCGCGTCGCCCGCGCCGTGGGTCTTGCCGAAGGTGTGTCCGCCCGCGATCAGGGCGACCGTCTCCTCGTGGTTCATCGCCATCCGGCCGAAGGTTTCCTTGATGTCCACGGCCGCCTTCAGCGGATCCGGTTCACCGTTGGGGCCTTCCGGGTTGACATAGATCAGACCCATCTGGACGGCACCCAGCGGACTCTCCAGATCGCGTTCACCGGAGTAGCGCTCATCGCCCAGCCAGGCGGACTCCGGACCCCAGTACACGTCCTCGTCCGGTTCCCACACATCGGCACGGCCACCGGCGAAACCGAAGGTCTTGAAGCCCATCGACTCCAGCGCGACGTTGCCGGCGAAGATCAGCAGATCGGCCCAGGACAGTTTCTTGCCGTACTTCTTCTTGACCGGCCACAGCAGGCGGCGAGCCTTGTCGAGGCCGCCGTTGTCGGGCCAGCTGTTCAGCGGAGCGAAACGCTGCATACCGGCACCGGCGCCGCCACGACCGTCGATGGTGCGGTAGGTGCCGGCACTGTGCCAGGCCATCCGGACCATCAGTGGACCGTAGTGGCCGAAGTCGGCGGGCCACCAGTCCCGCGAGGTGGTCAGCACCTCGCGGATGTCCTTGCGCACCTCGTTCAGGTCGAGGGTCTGGAACTCGGCGGCGTAATCGAAGCCCTCGTCCATCGGATCCGATGCGGGGGCATGCTTGCGCAGGATCTTCAGATTGAGCTGATTGGGCCACCAATCGCGGTTACCGGCACCCGCGGTGGGGTGCTTGGCCGAGAACGGGCACCGGCCCGTGCTGGTTTCGGACACTGGAATCCTTCCGATATCACTGGTTTGGTTCTGAGGGGGTTTTCGAGCAGGAGGGGCACAGGCCCCAGTAGATGACCTCAGCTTCATCGATGGTGAAACCGTGGTCGTCGGATGCGGTCAAGCAGGGGGCGGGACCGGTGGCGCAGTCGACATCGGCGATGAGGCCGCATGAGCGACAGACGAGGTGGTGGTGGTTGTCACCGACCCGGGTCTCGTACCGCGCCACGGAACCCGGAGGCTGGATACGCCTCAGCAAACCCGCGGTCGTCAGTGCTCGCAGCACGTCGTACACAGCCTGATGGGATACTCCGCCGAGGGTTTCACGCACCAGGCCGATGATGGAGTCGGTGTCGGAGTGGGGATGGTCGTGCACCACGTTCAGCACCGCCAACCGCGGCGCCGTGACACGCAACGCGGCCCGGCGCAGCATGTTTTCGAAGTCCGAGGTTGTTGACACGACCGCAGTCTACCGGTTTTCTTGAATCATTCAAGTGTTGATTTCTCGGCTTCGGTGAACCCCCGGCAAATCAGGCTCCGTCCCCGGGGCGGCCGGCGACAGGGCGCCCGGCCGGACGATCGTTCACCCACCGGCCAGACGCCACAGCGATGTGACCTCCGCGGCGCGAGCGATATGGAGGGGGTCGGTGACATCCCGTACCCGTGCGTGTCGGGGCCGGGTGTCGATTCTGTCCACGACGTACAGGCCCGCCGACTCGATGGCGGCCGACAACTCACCGTGCGCCCTGAGTTCCAGACGCTCGGCCAGGTCCGACAGGACGAGCCATCCTTCACCGCCCGGTGCGAGGTGAGCGGTGAGCCCGTCCAGAAATCCCCGGAGCATAGCGCTTCCCGGGTCGTAGACACCCTGCTCTACGGTCGAGGTGGGACGGGCAGGAATCCAGGGCGGGTTGCAGACCACCAGGTCCGCACGGCCGGCGGGAAAGAGGGCAGGACCCAGGACGTCGACACGGTCGGCGAGGCCGAGTCGGCGGATATTGTCGCGCGCGCAGGCCAGGGCGCGCGGACCGATGTCGGTGGCCACGATGCGGTCGAATCCACGGCGCGCCAGGACGGCGGCGAGTACCCCGGTTCCCGTGCCGATGTCGAACGCGGTGCGGCAGACGGTCGACGTCGGAAGGGGCGCCCGCGCCACCAGGTCGATATACTCGCCTCGAACGGGGGAGAAAACACCGTAATGCGGGTGAATGGGGGCAGCGAGTGCCGGTACCCACACGCCGTTTCTGCGCCACTGATAGGCGCCGAGCACCCCCAGCAACTCGGTGAGCGAGACCGCTGTCGGCTCGGACGGCGGCCCGTAGGCCTGCGCGCACGCCCTGCGTACGTCAGGCGCTCTGCGCAGATCCAGGCGGTGGTCGTCCTCCAACAGCACCAGTAGCCGGCCCAGCACCCGGGCGCGATGACCGCGGGCGCGCCGATGCAGACGAAACGTCTCCGCCGGACCGCCGGCCTGTGGGCGGGGTGCGCGGGCGAGGTGACGGTCCATTGCCCGCAGGAGGTGGCGGGCATTGTGGAAGTCGCCCCGCCACAGCATGGCCGTGCCTTCGCAGGCCAGGCGGTAGGCGAGGTCGGCCCGCGTACGGTCGTCCGCAACGACCACCCGAGCGGGAGAGGGGACCGCGCTTTCGGAATGCCAGCGGGCACGGCGGTGGGAATTGCTTTCGGTCCAGCGGATCGTGGACACCGGATACTCCTCGTGATCGAACGTGCAGGGCACGAAGCGCGCTTCGACGAGGAGCGCGGGAAACGCCCGTCCGGCGACGGCCGGGCGAAAGGTGAAGGCGGACCGGGCTACCGCTCCCGCGTCGAAGCGCGAGAGGAGCAATCACCGACAACCATGCCGAGCGTCACGATCAGACCTTTCCCGAAGACGATACAAAAGCCTTGCACAGTCGGCTCCGCGCGAACAAACGGGCCTCACCCGAACCCGTCACTCGGCGGCGTCGCTGCTCAGCGTGAACGCCGAGCAGCCCTCGCAGCCGGACAGTGTCACCATCATGAGCAGCGCCGCCACGACATATCGCCCGATCGTCGTGCCGTCATGCGATCGGTAGCCGCTCGTCCAGCAGGAACGGAAGCAGGAAATCGCGGAGCAGCGCACGCTCTTCGCCCTCGTTCACGGCGGGAAGTGTCAGAAGCGAGACCATCACCCGCACGGCCCACCGCCCGAGCCGCTCGGCGGACGCGGGCGCCAGGTCCGAGCGCAACCGCCGAACAAACGCCGCGACCGAGGAATCGATCACCGTCGACGAATTCGACAGCCGCGCCAGGATTCCCGCATTGGCCGGTTCGAACCATACGGCGAGATGCGGAGTTCCGCGGGCCTCGGCCAGAGTCGCGGTCATCCCGTCCAGCAGCTGCTCGGTCCGGTCCGGCCCGTCCAGGGGGTGGTCGCGCCACACCCGTTCGATGAGCAGTCCGGCCTCACGTCCGGCGAAGGCCACATACAGCGACTGCCGGCTGTCGAAATACCGGTAGAGGGTCGCCCGGGAGCAGCCCGCCGCCTCGGCCACCTCGGCCATTCCCACCGTGGTGACCCCTTTGTCGATGAACAGGGTGCGTACGGCGTCCAGGATGCGTTCACTCGCCAGCTCGGCCCGGCCGTCGGCCAGCCAGTCTCCACCCGGGCCGGGGCGTTTCGCCGGAGGTGGTTGCCCACCGCGGTCGTTCCGTGTCACCTTCCCCGGGGTCGGAAGGCTCATGCCGCGCACCGGAACGGAACGCTCGTCGGCCGGCGCACATAGGGTCCCGGCGCGTACTCCACCGCATTGATATCGACCCGATACTCGGGGAATCGGTCCAACAGCTCCTCCAACGCCACGCGTGCCTGCATCCGCGCCGCGGCCGCGCCGAGACAGTGGTGGGGGCCGTGACCGAAGGTGAGGATGCGCTGCGGGTTCCGCTCGATGTTCAGCTCCTCGGCGTCGGCACCGAAGACTCGTTCGTCACGATTGGCCGACCCGAACACCAGCAGCACCTTACGTCCCACGGGCACGGTCCGGCCGGCGAGTTCCACATCGCGGGTCGTGGTGCGCGCCAGCCCCTGCACCGGTGAGGTGAGACGGGCGAATTCCTCCACCGCGACGCGGATCCGGTCGGGGTCGCGTGCCAGTACCGCCCGTTGGTCCGGGTGCTGCTGCAGCAGCTGCACGGCACCACCGAGCAGGCCGGTGGTGGTGTCGTTACCTCCGGCAACCATGGTCCAAGTGTAGGCCAGGATCTGCACGATCCCGTCCACGTCGGTGTCGTCGGCGGCCATACCGGCCTGCACCAGCAGCGATACCGTGTCGTCTCCGGGATCGCTGCGCCGCCGTGCGATGAGTTCGGCGAAGTAGCCCAGCATCCGCATCGACGCTTCCTGGGCGTCGGCGGTGCGCTGGGTGCTCAGCGCGACCACGGCGTCGGTCCAGCCGTCGAACCGTGCCCGGTCCTCCTCCGGCACACCGAGATAGTGGGCGATGACCATGGTGGGCAGGGGTTTGAACAGGTCCTTGACGATATCGCCGCCGCCCTGTTCGGCCAAACGGTCCAACCGCGCGCGTACGAATCGCCGAACCACGGGCTCCACCTCCGCCACCTGACGGGGTGTGAACCCGCGGGCGACGAGCTTGCGGAAATCGGTGTGTTCGGGCGGGTCCTGCATCACCATCGGCGGGTTGCCGGTGAGACCGATCTGCTCGAGTTCGCCGTACTCCACGGTCAGACCGTCGCGGGAGGAGAAGGTCCCGGTATCACGGGCGGCCGCGTAGACGTGCTCATGCCGGGTCAGCACCCAGTAGTCGTGCTCGGGCCGGTCGGGCGGCACCACCCGGTGCACCGGATCGTGCTCCCGGAGTGCGGCATACATGGTCCAGGGAGACCGCCATGTGGCGCCGGTGCGCGGTTCGAACCGGACAGTCGCGTAAGACGAGTTGGATATCATGTTCCGAATGTAAGACAGATCTCTAGTATTGTCTAGTCATGCGGTGGCGGTATGCGGACGACCGGCGGCCGTGACCGCATACCGACTCCCACTCGACAACAGAATTCGATCAATTGCCGAGAGCCGAGACCGATTATCATGGATCCCGAAGCACCGAATCCTGTGCGTGACCTCGGCACCGCCACGGAAGCCGCACCGTCAACGCCCCATTGCAGAGCTCGCTCCCACTCGTTTATCATGGCCTTCTCAGGCGGGTCGAGATCACGAATACGCGTAGCCCGCTGTCGGTCCGGTTGCACCGCTACGGACCGGCATGACAGACGAATTCCTCCATTTGTCGGGGATGCGGGGAATCCACAGCACAAATTCGACCACAGCGTGGTCGTCGAATTTGCGACGGAATGAACTGGTACAGAGGTACGCCACGTCCAGAAGGCGATCCTATGCAGCCGACGCCGATGTGTATACCAACAATGTTCGCTCCCTGCTCGCCGAGCCCGACTCGGGTCCGAGCCGCATGGATGACCTGCGTACCCTCCGTCCAGGGGACGGTGGTGACGCGGGCGTGTATCGCGAGACGCACGTGTGTCCCGAGCCCGCCGGACAGCGGCTCCGGGACAACACGCTTCGCCGCAGATGCTCTACTCCATGAAAAATTTCGATAGCTCGCGCTCGTAGTACGCCGACTTCACCGGCGGCCGCACCCACGGTATTCATAACCATCGGGTCTCGTTATTCCCACAGTCTCGTTGTTCCCACAGGTTATTTACTTCCGGTTTCGGTGCGGACTGTCGCATCACGCTGTCCACCGCGGCAAAGACGGAATGTCTCGTCTGACCGGCACTTGCTGCCATTCCAACGGAATCCACTGTGCGTTCTTCGGAGTTATTCACGGACCCTTGGGATTTCAGGGGCGGCCCGAGGTATCGACAGACGCCGTGCCAAGCGGCTCCTGAATGACGAAACCAATGGAGATCAGATGACTCAATCCAAGCGCAACCTCGATAGCGGTCGAGAGCGGTCGAGTTCATCGAAGATAAGCTCATCAGAATTTTCCGGAGACTTGGTCCCGGGTAACGGTTCGGTAGCATATTCCAACGGTGACGGACCGGAAAATCCGCTTTCGTCCGATATTCTTCGGTTGACCGCGGCGCAGCGTGGAATATGGTTCGCCCAGCACCTTGCGGGTGAATCACCGATATCTGTGGCCCAATACGTCGAGATCATCGGCGAATTGAACACGGAATTGCTTGTCAAGGCATGCAAAACCGCCGATCGCGAGTTCGGAGCGGGGTACGTGCGCCTGGTGGAGGTCGACGGAGAACCATGCCAATTCGTCGACGAAACACACATCTCCCCGGTGCCGGTCGTGGACCTGCGCCGGCATGCCGACCCCGTCGCCACCGCGCACAGGCTGATGGTCCAGGACTATTCCGCACCACTGGACCTGCTGCACGACAATCTCATGAAGAGTGTTGTGTACCAGGTCGGCCCGGCTCACTTCTTGTGGTATCAGCGTGCCCACCATATAGCGCTGGATGGATTCGCCGCGGTAACAATGCTGCGTCGGATAACCGAGTTGTACAACGCGTGGATAAACGACGAAGAGACTCCGCCGGCGACGGCGAAAGGCCTGCGGAGCATCGTCGAACAGGACCTGGCGTACCGGGATTCGGAGCGCTTCGAAAACGACCGCAAATACTGGACGGAACACCTGGCCGGCGCGCCGCCCGTCGTCAGCCTGGCCGGCCGCGTGGGCAAACCCACCATCCACCCCACGCTCATCAGCACACCCCTGCCGGACGACACCGCGCAGCTGCTGGACAGCGTCGTGCAGCAGCGCGGCACGAGCGTCACCCCGGTCATCGTCGCGGCGTTCGCCGCCTATCTCGCACGGATGACCGGAAGCGATGAAGTATTGCTGAGCCTGCCGGTTTCGGGCCGGCACTCAGCGGTGCTACGACGTTCGGGGGGAATGGTGGCAAATGTGGTCCCACTGCGGGTACGGGTCGCCTCCCACAGCGTCGGTGACCTGATCGACGCCGCGCAAAGCGAGCTGACAAGCGCCCTTCGGCGACAGCGCTACCGCCAAGAGGACATATTCCACGATATGGGGATCGCACGCGATGAGGCGGCGTCCTTCGGACCGGCCGTGAACCTCATGATGGTCGAGAACGAGGTCGTGTTCGGCAACACGACCGGACGCCTGAACGTCCTGACGTCCGGGCCTACCGCCGACCTGTTCGTCAACATCTACCCGGGAGCGGGCAAGGACAGCACCCTGATCGACTTCCAGGGGAATCCGAACATCTACAGTCCGGCCGAGCTCGCCGACCACCACAAGCGGTTCCTCACGTTCCTGCACGAGTTCCTCGCCGGAGGGACCGAATGCCAGGTAAGCAGGTTGCCACTTCTGCAAGCACAGGAACGGGCCGCGCTACTGCCCGTGCGGGGGGCCTGCGGTGTCGAACCACGACTGCTGCCGGACATTCTGACCGACAGCGCACACCGGAATCGTGATGCGAACGCCATCTCCTCGCCCGACCGGACGGTGACCTACGGTGAGCTGGACACCGCATCCTCCCAACTGGCCCGGCATCTGATAGCGCTGGGTTGCGGCCCGGACACGGCGGTGGCGATCGTGCTCCGACGCTCGGTCGAGTCGATCACCGCGGCGTGGGCGGTCGCGAAATGCGGGGCCGCGATCGTGCAGGTGGACCCGGCGTACCCGCCCAAACGTATCGAACACATGATCACCGACAGCGGGGCACGAGTGGTGATCACCATCGAGGCCCATCGCGAGCCGCTTCCGCACACGGTGCGCCACGTGGTCCTCGACGACCCCGCGACCCGGCACGCATGCGACGAGGCCGCGGGTGAGCCGGTCTCCGACGAGGAGCGGATCCGTCCGTTGCGGCCGTCCAACCTGGCCTACACGACCTACACGTCGGGCTCCACCGGGTTGCCGAAAGGCGTCCAGGTCACCCACACCGGACTGGCGAACCTCATCGCCGACCGCAGCGAAACCTACGGTATCGACACGGCCTCCCGCGTGTCCTACGCGCTCTCACCCAGCTTCGACGCCTCCCTGGAACAGTTCCTGACCTGCTTCGCGAACGGATCCACGCTGGTGATCGTGCCCCCCGACGTGATCGGCGGTGAACGACTCACCCAACTGCTGGCCGACGAGCGCGTGACCCACCTGACGCTCACGCCCGCGATGCTGGCCACCGTGGACCCGCGCCCGCTGACCGACCTGCGCGTGGTCGTGGTCGGTGGCGACGTGTGTCCACCGCATGTCATCCAGCGGTGGACACAGAACTGGTCCATGTACAACGAATACGGCCCCACCGAAACCACCGTGACCGCCGCCGGCGCCGCGATCCGACCCGACCGTGACCTCACCGCCGGCGGCCCCATCCGCGGCGTATCGGCCATGGTGTTGGACCGTGCCCTCCAACCGGTGCCGAAAGGCACCGCGGGGGAGCTGTACCTGGCCGGGCCGGGCCTGGCACGAGGCTACAGCCACCGGCTCGGCGAAACCGCGGCCCGGTTCATCGCCGACCCCTACGGCGGGTCGGGCGAGCGAATGTACCGCACCGGCGATATCGCGCGCTGGGACGGCGACAGCTCCGAGATGACGCTCGAGCTGATGGGGCGTAGCGACTTCCAGGTCAAGATCCGCGGATACCGGATCGAACCGGGCGAAATCGATGCCGCGCTCACCGGACACGAGGACGTGGACCTTTCCGTCACGGTGCCGGTGCACAACAATGCCGATGCTACTGTCCTGGCCTCCTACGTCGTCCCGGTCCACGGCCGCCGGATCGAACCGGGCGAACTGCAGCGCTTCGCCCGCGAGTCCCTGCCGCCGCATATGGTCCCGGCGGTGATCCTGCCACTGGACAGCCTCCCGGTGAACGCGTTCGGCAAGCTCGACCGCAGCGCTTTGCCCGAACCCGCTTTCGGGACCGCACCGGCCGGTCGACCGCCGACCGGCACCCGGGAAAACCTGGTGGCGGGACTGTTCACCGACGTGCTCGGCGTACCACAAGTGGGAGCCGACGACAGCTTCTTCGCCCTCGGTGGCGACAGCATCCTGTCGATTCAACTGGTGGCGCGGGCCAAGGCCGCCGGCCTGAGCTTTTCCACACAGGATGTGTTCGAGTACAAGACCGTCGCGGGCCTGGCCGCCGTGGCGACAGAGGCCGGCAGCGGCCCTCGGCTGGTCGAATTGCCCGGTGGCGGCGTCGGGCCGATGCCGCTGTCGCCGATCATGCACGCCATGCTCGCTCGCGGTCACTTCGACCGGTTCGCGCAGGCCACTCTCGTCCAGCTTCCGGAAGGGGTCGATCGAGCGGACCTGGTGCGCGCGCTGCAATCTGTGCTGGACCGCCACGACATGCTGCGCGCGGTACTGCGCGGCGCCGAGTCGGTCGACCGGTTCGTCGATGTCCTCGACCGGGGAACCGTCGATGCCGACGCGGCGCTCATGCGCGTTCGGCTCGACCGGCGTGACGCCGCCGAAGTCGACCGGCACCTCCAAGCCGCCGCGGACCGGCTGGACCCACGCAACGGTGTGCTCGTTCGGCTCGTATGGATGCAGGATCACAGCGGTGCGGGCCCCGACCTGCTGTGGCTGGTGATCCACCACCTCGCCGTCGACGCGGTGTCGTGGCGGATCATCCTCGCCGACCTCGCACGGGCCTGGGGACAGACTTCCGACGGCGGCGACCCGCACTTCGACCCGGACACCACCTCGGTCCGGCGCTGGGTCCACGGACTGGTCGAGCAGGCACCGGGCAGGTGCACGGCGGAACTCGACCTGTGGAAGGGCGTCCTCGAACGGGGCGATCGGCTTCTCGGGGAACGGCGTCTGGACCCGGAGCGCGATGTCACGGCCACGGCGGGCCGGATACGGATGCGTATCCCGGCCGATGTCGCCGAGGCGGTCCTCACGACCGTTCCGGCCCGTTTCCACGGCGGTGCCAACGACCCGCTGCTGGCGGCGCTGGCGCTGGCGCTCGGTGAGTGGCGGCGCCGGCGCGGTATGGCCGCCGACGGGGAACTGATCGCGCTGGAGGGCCACGGTCGGGAAGAACAGGCCGTGCCGGGAGCCGATCTGAGTGCCACCGTCGGCTGGTTCACTACCCGGTTCCCCGTGCGGATCGAACTGAGCGATATCGATCCCGAGGAGGCATTCGCCGGCGGCGCGGCCGCGGGACGGGCGATCAAGCAGGTGAAGGAGCAACTGCGGGCGGTGCCGGACAACGGCATCGGCTACGGAATGCTGCGCTGTCTCGATCCCCGAGGCTCCGCCGAACTCGGGAACATGCCGGAACCGCAGATCAGCTTCAACTACCTGGGACGGGTGAGGTCCCACGAACACTCGGGGGCATGGGCACCCACCACCGAATTCACCGCGCTGACCGCGACGAGCGATCCGCGAATGGCGCTGCCCGCCGTGCTCGATATCAATGCGATCGCCGAGCAGGGACCCGACGGTCTCGAACTCGACGCGACATGGGAATTCGCCTCGCTGGTGCTGGACGCCGCGGACGTCGACGAACTCGCCGGACTGTGGGTGCGGGCGCTGCGGGCGTTCGCCGGTCACATCCGCTCCGACTCCGCCGGCGGCTTCACCCCCTCGGACTTCCCGCTCGTCGCGGTGTCCCAGGACGATATCGACCGTCGGCTGCGGGAATACCCGGCGATGACCGATATGTGGCCGCTCACCGCGTTGCAGGCCGGGCTGCTGTTCCACGCGGTCTACGACCACGACGGCGCCGACGGCTACACCGTGCAGGTGGCGCTGACACTCGCCGGGCAGGTGGATGCGGAACGGATGCGGCGGGCCGCACAGGTGCTCATCGACCGGCACGACAGCCTGCGGACCGCGTTCGTCGAAAGCGCCGAGGGACCACGCCAGATCGTGCTGAGCGACACCCGGGTCGAGTGGTGCCACTCGGATATCACCCATCTCGCCGACCCCGGCGAGCGCGCACACGAACTTCGGCGACTCGCGACATCGGCGTCGGCTCCGTTCGATCCGGCCCGTCCACCGCTGATGCGTTTCCACCTCGTCCGCACCGGAACCGACGAGTGCCGGCTGCTCATCACCAACCACCACATCGTGCTGGACGGCTGGTCGATGCCCTTGCTGGTCCACGAACTGCTGTCGGTGTACACGGCCGGCGGCGATACCGGCGAACTCGCGCCCCCACGGTCGTACCGGGACTACCTGCAGTGGCTGCACGCCCAAAACCAGGACGCCGCAACAGCCGCGTGGCGACAGATGCTCGCCGGAATCGAAAGTCCGACGCGCGTCACGGGCAGACCGGACCGGACGGTCACCGCGCACAACGACGACGTCGGTCTGAATCTGGATGCCGCGACCACCGCCGCGGTCCTCGACCTCGGCCGCTCCCACGGCGTCACCGCCAATACGGCCGTGCAGGTGGCGTGGGCGTTGCTGCTCACCGCCCTGACCGGCCGGTCGGACGTGGTGTTCGGCAACACGGTGTCCCACCGCCCGCCACAGATCCCCGGTGTCGAGCACATGATCGGCCTGTTCATCAACACACTGCCCGTACGAGTCCGGCTCGACCCCCACGAAACCGTTGCCGACCTGCTCGTGCGGGTGCAATCCGAGCAGGCCGCCATGCTGGATCACCGACATATCGGCCTGGCGGAACTGCAACGGGCGACCGGGATCGTCGACATGTTCGACACGGTGACGGTGCTCGAGTCCTACCCGCTCGACCGGGACGAGCTGGCACGCAATCTCGGCGACGCCGGTTTGCGGCTCGTCGACATCCAAGCCCACGACGCCACCCCGTATCCGCTGAGCCTGCAGGTGACCCCGCCACGACCGGCCCGCGACGGGCAATCCGACATCGCCGAACCCGATACCCACACGGTGACACTGCGATTCTCCACCGACCGGTTCGATCCGGACGAGGCCCGCACGCTGCTCGAACGGTTCGAACTGATCCTGAGGCAGCTCGTCACCGACCCCACCGCGAAAGTCGCCGCGATCTCCTCGTCCGGGGATACCGAACGCACGGAAATGCTGTCGGTCCGCGGCGAACCGCCGACCGCCGAGCTCACCCTGCGCGACATCCTGTCGACCACCGCGCGAACATATCCGCAGGCGGTGGCCGTCCGGTCCGGTGAAACCGCCCTGACCTACCGTGAGCTGGAGCTTCGCGCGGACAGGCTCGCGCACCTGCTGGCCGGGCACGGCGCTCGACCCGAGACGTTCGTCGCATTGGCCCTTCCCCGTTCGGTCGAGCTGGTCGTGGCCATCTGGGCGGTCGCCACGACCGGTGCCGCCTTCGTACCGTTGGACCCCGCCAACCCCGCCGAGCGGATCGCCGACCTGCTGGCCGATTCGGGCAGCAGGCTGGGGGTGACGGTCGGCGCCGTCGCACAGCGCCTCCCGGACACGGTCGACTGGCTGGTCCTCGACGCCGACCAAGACCTACCGCTGCCGCCCGGCGCCCCCGCCGAAACCGACGGGCCGCTGGTCGACAATGCCGCCTACATGATCTACACATCCGGATCGACCGGCAAACCGAAGGCGGTACACCTCGGCCATCGTGGCCTGGCCGATATCGTCACCGCGCAGGCCGAAGCCTTCGGTGTGGACACGTCCTCGGTGGTACTGCACGTCGCGTCCCCGGGTTTCGACGCCTGTGTGTCGGAGTTGCTACTGGCGCACAGCAGTGGCGCCTGCCTCGTGGTGGCGCCGCCGGAGGTGTACGGCGGGCCCGACCTGGAGGAATTGCTGCGTTCGGAGAAGGTCACCCACGCGATCATCACCCCTTCCGCGCTGAGCACGATGGACCCGTCACGGCTGCCGTCGCTGGAAACGGTCGCGGTCGTCGGTGAAGCGACCGGACCCGACACCGTGAACCGGTGGGCGCCCGGACGCCGGCTGATGAATCACTACGGACCGACGGAATGCACCATCTGGGCAACAGGCTCGGATCTGCTCACCCCCGGCGAACCGGTGACCATCGGTGGTCCGATCCGCGGTGTGTCGGTGGCCGTGCTCGACATGTGGCTGCGGCCCGTGCCGGTTGGGGTCGCCGGCGAACTCTATATCGGCGGGCCCGGACTCGCCCGCGGATACTTCGACCGCCCGGGCCTGACCGCGTCCCGATTCATCGCGGACCCGCGGTCCACCCGCGGTGAGCGCATCTACCGCACCGGCGATTCCGTGCGCTGGGTGCGGGGCCGCACCGGGACGGCACTGGAATATCTGGGCCGCAATGACCAACAAGTCAAGGTTCACGGCCTGCGGATCGAGCCCGGGGAGATCGACGCCAACGTGGCGCGGCATGCCGCCGTGGCAAACGTCGCCACCGTCGCACAGAAAGGTCCCGCCGGGGAACCGGTCCTGGTCTCCTATGTCGTCTCCGCGCCGGACACGACTCTGGACGTGGAGGCGCTGCGCCACGAACTCGAGGGCACACTGGCCCATTACATGAACCCCGCGGCGATCGTGGAACTGGACTCGATGCCGCTCACCCCCGGAGGCAAGATCGACCGGAAAGCCTTGCGGGAGCGCGCCTTCAAGTCCGAAGACACCGGTGGCAGACCGCCGGCCACGCCCACGGAACAGGTCATGGCGGACCTGTTCGCCGAGGTGCTCCATCTCGACAGTGTTTCGGCCGAGAGCAATTTCTTCGCCCTCGGCGGCGACAGTATCGTCTCGATGCGGCTGGTGACCCTGGCGAAATCCGCCGGACTCACCATCACCCCGCGAGACGTATTCGAAGGCAAAACGGTCGCCGCCCTCGCCGCCATGGCCCGCAGCGAGCCGGCCACCGAGACACTCGAGGCACCACCCCCGCCCCCGATGGGGCACCGCGCCGAAGGACCCGAGGATTTCCCGCTCGTCGCGCTCACCCAACCGGATATCGACCGACTCGAACGGCAATATTCGAGCTTGTCCGATGTGTGGCCACTGGCGCCGATGCAATCCGGTATCCGCTTCCACTCGATCTACAACCCCGACGCCGGGGACAACTACACCGTTCAAACGGCGATCGCGTTCTCCGGCGCGGTCGACGGTGAACGGTTGCGGCGGGCCGCTCAGGCCGTGGTCGACCGGCACGACATCCTGCGCGCCGCGTTCGTGGAAACCACCACCGGACCATGCCAGATCGTGCTCGACCATGCCGATGTCCGGTTCCGGGAGGTCGACCTCACCGTCGACGACCCCGAATCCCCACCCGATGTCACCAGTATCGCCGCGGCCGACGCGGCGGCAGGTTTCGACCTGTCGGCCCCTCCGCTGATCCGCTTCACACTGATCCGCGTCGCTTCGGACGCCTTCCGGCTGCTCGTCACGAACCACCATGTGATCCTGGACGGCTGGTCGATGCCGTTGCTGATGCGAGAACTGCTCGAGTACTACGGGTCACCGTCACATATCCATGCCCTCGGACCCGCCCCCTCCTACCGCGACTACCTGGCCTGGCTGCGGCGGCAGGATATCGACGCGGCCAAAGCCGCGTGGACACAGGCCTTCTCGGATGTCGACTCACCCACCCGCGTGGCCCGCGGTGCCGGCGCGACGGGCCACGCATCGGCGGCCGAGATCTGCGCGGAACTGACCGCGGACCGCTTCGAGCGACTGCGCCGAGTGACCTCGGACACGGCCGTCACCGTCAGTACGGCCCTCGCCACGGCCTGGGCCCTGAATCTGCGCGTACTGACCGGCGAAACCGATGTGATCTTCGGCTCCGCCGTCTCCGGCAGGCCACCGGAGTTGCCGATGGTGGACCAGACACTCGGCATGTTCCTGAATACGATTCCCGTCCGAGCCCAACTCGACCCCACGGCCACAATACGGCAGTTGCTCACCCGGATTCAGGCCCAGCACGCCCGCATGCTGGACCACCACCACATCGGCCTCCCCGAGATTCACCGCAGCATCGGAGTGGCCGAACTCTTCGACACCGCCATCGCCTTCCAATCATTCCCCCTCGACCGGTCGGCACTGCAACAACTCGTCGACTCGGCGGGCCTGCGCGTCGAGGAAATCACCGGCATCGACGCCACCCCGTACCCGCTGAGCCTGGTCATCGCACCGAAACACAGCGAACACGGCGAAACGCAGGGACTGCAGATCACCCTCCGATTCCTCGAGGACGAATTCGATACCGCGCAGGCGCGCCGGATCCTCGATCGTTTCGTCGAGTTGCTGTGCACAATAGCCGACAACCCGGATATTCGACCGGCCGAGATCTCACCGGCCGACACAATGGGTGCGTCCTGGCCCGCCCCGAGTGACGAACACGGGCACCCGAAGACCTTTGCCGACATCCTCACGGCCGCCGCGGCCGCCCATCCCGACGCGATCGCGGTAAAAGACGGCGAGACCACCATCACCTACCGGCAGCTCGACGAGCGGTCCAACCGGCTCGCCCGGATCCTGCTGCGCCACACCGGCGGACCGGGCACCGTCGTCGCCGTCGCGCTCCCACGTTCCCTGAAAGCGACGGTCACGATATGGGCGGCCGCGAAAGCGGGCCTCGCGTTCGTGCCGGTCGACCCGAACCTGCCGGCCGAACGGATCGAATTCCTGCTGTCGGACTCGAACGCCTCCCTCGGAGTGACCGACACCGCCACCCTGAAGTATCTGCCCGATGACATCGACCGGCTGCTGATCCTCGACGACCGGGAAACCCTCCGCACGGTGGACGCGGAACCCGGAACGCCGATCACCGACACCGAACGCGGCGGACCGCTCCGAACGGACCAGCCGGCGTATGTGATCTACACGTCCGGATCGACAGGAACACCCAAGGGCACGGTGGTTACCCACCGCGGCCTGGCCGGCATCCTGACGGCGCAACACCGCAAACTCCACGCCGACCACACGACGACGGCCCTGCAGGTCGCCTCACCCGGCTTCGACGCCTCGGTGTTCGAGCTGCTGATGGCGCACGGCCAGGGCGGGCGGCTGGTCATATCACCACCGGATGTATACGGCGGCCGCGAACTGGCGGAACTCATCCGCCGCGAACATGTCTCCCACGCGGTTCTGACACCCTCGGCGCTGGCGACGATCCCGCACGACGGTCTCGACGGGCTGCGCGTGCTGGCAACGGCCGGCGAGTCGGTCGGGCCGGAACTGGTCGATCGATGGGCGCCGGATCGCATCATGATCAACCTCTACGGACCCACCGAATGCACCATCTGGGCCACCGGAAGCGACGGGATGGTACCCGGCGCACCGATCACGATCGGCAGGCCGGTCGGCCCCGTCGCGGCCGCCGTCCTCGACACCTGGTTGCGGCCGGTACCGTCGGGTGTCGTGGGCGAACTGTACCTGTTCGGCCCCGGACTGGCCGACGGCTACATCGACAGGCCGGGACTGAGCGCGGCACGGTTCATCGCATGCCCGTTCGGCCGGCCAGGACACCGCATGTATCGCACCGGCGATGTGGTGCGGTGGAACACCGACAGCGACCTGGAGTTCCTCGGACGTAACGACTTCCAGGTTAAGGTGCGCGGCACCCGAATCGAGTTGAACGAAATCGACGCGGTACTGGCAGCCCACGCGAACGTGACGTTCGCGGTCACCGTACCGCACAGTGACGAAGGGCGGCCGGTGACGCTGGTGTCCTATGTGGTGCCGGCAGCGGGGACGAGTATCTCCGGCGAAGAGCTGAAAACCACACTGACCGAGGTGCTGCCGACCTACATGGTGCCCACCGCGGTGATGGTACTCGACGACGTGCCGTTGACATCGAACGGGAAACTCGACCGCGAACGGCTGCCGAAACCGGTTCTCGCCGCCCGAGAGTTCAGAGCACCTTCGACATGGGCGGAAGGAGTGGTCGCGGAAGCCTTCGAACAGGTGCTCGACGTGGACCGGGTAGGGGCCGACGACGACTTCTTCACCCTGGGCGGCGACTCGCTCAGCGCGTCACTGGTAGCGGCGCGCGTGGGCGCGGCCCTGGACGTCCGCGTGCCGGTGCGATCGGTATTCGAGGCACCGACCGTCGCGGGACTGGCACAGCTCACCGGATCGCTCGGCGGCAGGCACCGAGTGGCCTTGACAGCAGTCGAACGCCCCGAACCCATTCCCTTGTCGCTGGCGCAGCAACGAATGTGGTTCCTGAACCGGTTCGAACCCGACTCGGCGGCATTCAACATCCCGGTAATGCTGCGGCTGTCGGGACGATTGAACACCGAAGCCCTCCAAGCGGCACTCCGAGACGTGGTCGACCGTCACGAGGTATTGCGCACGATCTACCCGGAAACGGCCGGTGAACCACACCAGGTGGTACTGGGCGAATCCCCGATAACGGTGGAACCGGTACCAGTGGAGGCGAACGCGGTCCCCGAGACGGTGGGCGAATTCGTGCGACGCGGATTCGACGTGACCGCACAGGTCCCGATGCGCGTGGGACTGTTCCGGACCGAATCCGAAGACGACGGTCATCCCGACGAGTTCCTACTGGTCCCGGTGGTCCATCACATCGCCGGAGACGGACAATCGATGGGGCCGCTGGCTCGCGATGTGATGACGGCGTACGCGGCGCGGGTCACCGGAACGGCACCGGTATGGGAACCCCTCGCAGTGCAATACGCGGATTTCGCGTTGTGGCAGCGACAGGTGCTGGGTTCGGCGGACGATCCCACGTCGTTGATGTCCGCGCAGCTGGAGTACTGGCGCTCGACGCTGGAAGGGGCACCGGACCGGCTCGACCTACCGGCCGACCGGGCACGCCCGGCGGTAGCATCCCTGTCGGGAGGCCGAGTGCCGGTGGAGATCGGACCGAAGCTGCACGCTCGGCTGACCGAACTGGCACGATCGCGAGGATCATCACTGTTCATGGTGCTGCATGCGGCACTGGCAGTACTGCTGGGACGGTTGAGCAGCAGCGAAGACGTGGTCATCGGCACCCCGGTCGCCGGCCGCGGCGAACCGGGCCTGGACGACCTGGTGGGAATGTTCGTGAACACGCTGGTACTACGAACCCCGGTGTATGCGGGCGACCCGTTCACGGACCTGCTGACCCGAACACGAGAGACGGACCTGCAAGCATTCGAACACGCGGATGTACCGTTCGAGCGGGTCGTGGAGGAACTGAACCCGGAGCGATCGGCGGACCGGCACCCGCTGTTCCAGGTGGCACTGGCATTCCAGAACCTGGCGAGCGCGGAAGTCGAACTGCCGGACGTCACGGTGTCCCGGGCAGACGTGGACACCGGAATGTGCCAGTTCGACCTGCAGCTGATGGTATCCGACTCGTATGAGAAAGGAGGTGGAGCACAAGGAATTTCCGGAATGATGACGTATGCGCGAGACCTGTTCGACGAGGCGACGGTGGCGGGGTTCGTCCAACGGTTGGTGCGGATACTGGAAGCGGTCGCCGAAGACCCGTCGATAACGGTCGGGGATATCGACTGGCTGGATGCGGGCGAGCGCTCGGAACTGGTGTCCCGGGTGGGAGCACGCGCCGCGAAGGCGACGACATCACCGGAGTTGTTGCCGGAAGCGTTCACCGCCGCCGTCCGCCACAACGGTCAGGGTGTGGCCGTGGTGGCCGGAGATACCGAATTGTCCTACGCCGAACTGGACCAACGATCCAACCGACTGGCGCGGCTGCTGATCCACCGCGGCGCCGGACCCGAAAAACCGGTGCTGACGGCGGTAGCACGGTCGGTGGACTCGGTAGTCGCGTGGTGGGCAGTGGTGAAGACAGGTGCAACATACGTACCGGTCGACCCCGGCTATCCCGCGAGCCGGATCGAACAGATGGTGTCGGATTCAGGTGCGACGCTAGGAGTGACGGTATCACCGGCGCGGGCCGGACTACCCGACTCGGTGGACTGGATCATGCTCGACGACACCGCCGTCGCCGCACACATCGACACGCTGGACGCCGGTCCCGTCGGCAACGAAGATCGGCTGCGTCCACTGCGGCCCTCGAACGCGGCCTACGTGGTCTTCACCTCCGGATCCACCGGAATACCGAAGGGCGTCACCATCACCCATTCCGGCATCGCCGACTTCCTCTCCGGACAGCGCGCCCACCGCGAACTCGGACACACCTCCCGGGTCCTGCATTTCGCCTCACCGTCCTTCGACGCCTCACTGCTGGAAATCCTGATGGCGGTCAGCCGGGCATCCACACTGGTGGTGGCACCCGCAGGGATGTACGGCGGGAACGAACTGGCCGAACTCCTACGCACACAACGGGTCACACACGCGTTCGTGACCCCGGCCGCGCTGGCGTCGGTAGATCCCACAGGCCTGGACGACCTGCGCGTGGTGATGTCCGGTGGGGACGTGGTGCCCCCGGACCTGGTGACCCGATGGGCGGGCACCGACACCGCCGGAAACCGCGAGTTCCGCGTACTGTACGGACCGACCGAAACCACCATGATCGCCACATCGACGGCCCCGATACAACCCGGTGACCGACCCACCATCGGCACACCACTGCCCGGCATACAGGCACTGGTGTTGGATACCCGACTACAACCGGTACCGGTAGGGGTGGCCGGAGAGCTGTACCTGGCCGGCCCCGCACTGGCACGCGGATACCTGAACAGGGCGGCCACGAACGCCACACGCTTCGTGGCATCCCCGTTCGCGCAACCGGGCCACCGCATGTACCGCACCGGCGATATCGTACGGTGGAACGCCGACGGCGATCTGGAATTCGTGGGACGAAACGACTTCCAAGTGAAAATACGCGGTTTCCGGGTCGAACTCGGCGAGATCGACACAGTGCTGGGGGCACGGGCGGATGTGGCGTTCGCCGTGACAATGCCGCGCCGTGAAGGCGAAGGACCGACGAGGCTGGTGACCTATGTGGTACCCGCAGCGCGGGCAAGCCTCTCCAGCGAGGAACTGAGCGCGGCACTGGCCGAGGTCCTGCCCCCGTACATGGTGCCCGCCGCGGTAATGATCCTCGACGAAATCCCCCTGTCGCCGAACGGAAAACTCGACCGCAAGGCGCTACCCGTACCCGTCTTCCAGACCAAACAATTCCGGGCACCGGCATCACCGGTGGAGGAGATCGTGGCCGGTGTATTCGCCCAGGTGCTCGGCGTCAACGGCACCGTGGGCGCCGACGACGACTTCTTCGAACTGGGCGGCAACAGCCTGATGGCCACCCGCGTGGCCGCCCGGATCGGCGCCGCGCTCGACATGTCCGTTCCAGTGCCGATGATCTTCGAAGCACCGACCGTCACGAAACTGGCCGCCCAGGTCGAATCACACACCGACACCGGCCGGGTGACATTGACCCAACAGCCACGCCCACAACATATCCCGTTGTCGTACGCACAACAGCGGATGTGGTTCCTGAACCGGTTCGAACCCGACTCGGCGGCCTACACCATCCCGATCGTAATCCGCCTATCCGGACAGCTCGACCTCGACGCGCTGTACACGGCGATCGGCGACGTGATGACCCGCCACGAAGTACTGCGAACCATCTACCCGCAAGTGGCGGGCGAGCCGGCGCAGATGGTCCTGCCCGCCGACGAAACAACCCCGCCAATGGTCATAACATCCATCGAAGAACCGGAACTGGCCGAAACTATCACCGACTTCATGACAACGGTGTTCGATGTGACAGTCGAAATCCCGTTCCGGGTACAACTGTTCGCACTCGGCCACAACGAATGGGTTCTGGCCGTGGCAATGCACCACATCTCCGGCGACGGATCGTCACTGACCCCCCTCGCACGCGACATGATGACCGCCTACGAGGCACGACTACACGACGAACCACCACCCTGGTCACCGCTGCGAGTCCAGTACGCCGATTACGCGATCTGGCAGCACACCGTGCTGGGAACCGAAGACAACCCCGAATCGCTGCTACGGGCGCAGATCGACTACTGGACAACCCAACTGGCCGACCTGCCCGCACTGCTGGAGCTGCCCACCGACCGACCCCGCCCACCGGCCCAGTCCTACGCGGGCGCAAACGTACCGATAACTATCGACCCCGAACTCCACGCCCGACTGGAACAGGTCGCGCGAGCACACAACACGACACTGTTCATGGTGTTCCACGCCGCACTGGCGGCCACACTGGCACGACTGGCCAACACCGACGACATAGCGATCGGCACACCGTACGCCGGACGCGGCGAAGCCGAACTCGACGAACTGATCGGCATGTTCGTCAACACCCTCGTCCTGCGGACACGGATAACCCCGGGAATATCGTTCACCCAGCTGCTCGAACATGTGCGAGGCACCGACCTGGCCGCGTTCGGACACGCCGACGTACCGTTCGAACGGTTGGTGCAAGAACTCAACCCCGTGCGATCCCACGCCCACCACCCCTTGTTCCAGGTGATGCTCGCCTTCCAGAACCTCACCACTACCGACTTCGAACTGCCCGACCTATCCGTATCGGCCGTCGAAGCCGACACCGGCACCTCACTGTTCGACCTCCAGATCACCGTATCGGACTCCTACGACCCCACCGGCGCCCCGGCGGGTATCACCGGCGGGATCACCTACGCAACCGACCTCTTCGACCCGGCGACCGCGACCACAATCGTCGACCGCCTGCTGCGGGTACTCACCGCGCTGGCAGACGACCCCACCCAACCGGTCCACGACGTGAACCTGCTCGACACCGCCGAACGGGAAGCCGCCCTGGTGCGGTGGAACTCCGCCGAACACACACTTCCCCCCGACGAAACACTCGCCTCGGTGTTCGCCCGCGCGGCACAAGAGCACGCGAACCGACCCGCGGTGACATTCGGCGACCAAACCCTGACCTACGCGGAATTCTCCGCACGCGTATCCCGGCTCGCGCGATGGTTGATCTCCCGTGGAGTGGGTCCGGAGTCGTTGGTGGCGCTGCGCATGCGGCGTTCCCTGGACCAGGTCACCGCGATGTACGCGATACACGCCGCCGGCGGTGGGTACGTGCCGATCGACCCGGACCATCCGGCCGAACGCATCGAATACATGCTGGAGACCGCCGCACCAACAGTGGTGCTGTCATCCCTCGATGGACTGGATCTGTCCGGATTCGACGACACACCCGTCACCGACAGCGACCGGCCCACACCGCTGCGACCACACAACATCGCATACGTGCTCTTCACCTCCGGATCGACCGGACGCCCGAAAGGCGTAGCCGTACCACACCGTGCGGTAATGAACCAGCTGCGCTGGATCATCAGGACATACGGCCTGGCACCGACGGACGGGGTCTTGCAAAAGACCCCCGCCACATTCGACGTATCGGTGTGGGAGCTGTTCGCGACACTGGCGGCGGGCGCACGGATGGTGATCGCACGACCCGACGGACACACCGACCCGACCTACCTCGCCGAAGCCATTGCCACCCATCAGGTCACGCTCACCTCCTTCGTACCGTCGATGCTGGCGGCGTTCGCCGACGCGACACCCGCACAAACATTGCAGTCGTTGCGGGCGCTGTTGGTGGGCGGCGAGGCATTCGGCGCCGAGGTGGTGGCCGCGACGCGGCGGGTGATGCCCGGAATCGACCTGCACAACCTGTACGGGCCGACCGAGTTCACCCTGCACGCAACCGCGCACCCCGTGCGCGAGGCCGACACAGCGAGCATCCCGATGGGCGCACCGGTATGGAACGTACGCGTCTACGTACTCGACTCCCGCTTGCAGCCGGTACCGCCCGGCGTGGCGGGGGAGCTGTACCTGGCAGGCATCCAGAGCGCGCGCGGCTACCAGGCACGCCCGGGTCTGACCGCGGAACGGTTCGTACCCGACCCCTACACCGACGGCGGCCGCATGTACCGCACCGGCGACCTGGCACGCCGGTACCGCACCGGTGAACTGGAATACCTGGGCCGCACCGACTTCCAGGTAAAACTCCGCGGCCTGCGCATCGAACTCGGTGAAATCGAGGCGGTGCTCGCCGAGCACCACACCATCGCCCGGGCGATCGTCGCGGTGCGCACCACCGGCGCCACGGACCACCTCGTCGGCTACCTCGTCCCCGCCGCGGGCGCCACGGTCGACACCGACGCGATCCTGGCACACGCCGCCACCGAACTGCCCGGATATATGGTGCCCACCACCGTGATGGTGCTCGACACGGTGCCGCTCACCGCGTCGGGCAAACTGGATCGCACCAGGCTGCCGGAGCCGGTGCTCACGGTGGGGGAGTTCAGGGAGCCGTCGTCATGGCTGGAAGGCGAGATCGCACACGCCTTCGAACAGGTACTCGGCGTGGATCGGGTAGGGGCCGACGACGACTTCTACGCATTGGGCGGTAACTCGCTGCGGTCGGTGCAAGTGGCGAGCGAGCTGAAGAAGAAACTCGACTACGAGATTCCGGTCGGTTGGATACTGTCGGACCCGCGCCCGGCCGACCTCGCGAAACGGATCGAATCGGGCATGCGCTCCGGCCACGACCACACCGACCGGACCACCTTCGGATTCAACGTACTGCTACCGATCCGAACCGGCGGCCGGCAAGCACCACTGTTCTGTATCCATCCCGCCTCGGGTCTGGCATGGTGCTATCGCACCCTTGATGAGTACATATCCGCCGACCGACCGATCTACGGTATCCAGGCACCACAGATCAGTGGCGAAGACCCCGGCCCGACGTCGATCGTAGAAATCGCCCGCCGCTACCTCGACGAGATCCGAACAGTCCAGCCACACGGCCCGTATCACCTCCTCGGCTGGTCCCTGGGCGGGCTGATCGCCCACGCTGTCGCCGTCGAGATGCGCGCGGCCGGCGAACAGGTGGCGTTGCTGGCACTACTGGATTCCGAGGCCGCCGGTGTCGACGCGTCGACCGTTTCCACGGTCACGGCCGGGGAACTGATCAGCAACCTCGGCCCGGTCGTGGGCATCGACTTCGTGAACCCCGATGCGACGGCCGAGGAGGCCGCCGACCTGATCCGACAGCGACTGGGGGACGGCCTCGACATCGATGCCGCGATGATCGAACGCATGACCGACGCCTACAACCTGTCGATCCGGGCCGCCGGCGACTGGCGCCCCCAGGTCCTGGACGGTGACATGCTGTACTTCACCGCGACAACCGACAGGCGTGCCGATGCCATGGGTCATCAGGGGTGGGCGCCGGTCGTCCGCGGGCAGATCGCGAACTTCGACATCGATGCGGCCCACCTCGCGATGACCGAGCCGGTGGCGGTCGCCCAGATCGCCCGGATTCTCAACACACAACTCGATCAGTGACCGGCGGGCGGCAGAGCCTCACTCCACAGGCGACATAGCGAATGCCCCACGGGGAGACGCACCGCCAACCAGCGCGATTACCGGAGCCGGATCGGCTCATACTGTCTAATCTCGAGGAGGATGCCGGATCGAACAGAAGGCACGGTATATGAACGAGAGACGGCGCCGAACACATTCGGGCGGGTCGCATCCGTGAAACTCGGTGGCTGCCGCCTGCACTATCCCCGATGGGGAACGAGTGCGCCGACCGCCGTCTTCGAATCAAGACTGGGATTTTCCGGCTCGACCCGAGGGCTCCTGCAGTCCGTGATCCCTCATTCGGGTGCGCATCCAGGCGGAATCTCACTTGATCATCAGGAGGATACTGAGCGACGCGTGGAAGCGACTCGGCAACTATCTCTCGGGAACGATCACAGGAGCCGCTGATGCCGCAGCGGGCGCATCCCGGAAGACCAGCAGCATCCCAGCACGTCACGCGACCAACACACTCGAACACAAAGATCACGAACTCAGGAAAATAGTCGACGCGGCCGGGAACCTCCGAGCCTCCTGGTCGGGCCGGACAGGTTCCGTGGTTCGACCTCGAGCGGTTCGGTCAACTGGGGAGTGCCACGGCGGAGCTTGTGTGCGGTCACGGCATTCTGCGGACTATGTAGTTTACATAATGTTGATTATCGGCATTTTTTTGGAAGGGTTCGCATGGGGCTCGGATCTGTGTTGCGCGGCTTCGTCCGGCGTGATTCCCGATAATGACCGCAGCCGAGCACGGCCGGGCTTCGGACTCGCGCGTGCCGATGGCGTGGAATCTGGCATTCTGTTGCAGCCGCAGCGCACCGAGCCGGATTATGTCAATTACAGGCCCGCATCCGGACTCGGCTGCGGATCGCACCTGGGTTATATTTGCCCCAATAGCGTCCCCGGGCCAACGAAGCGCAGGAGTGACCAGCGCCGTCGGGCAAGGTGCCCTCCGGTGGAGGGATCTCCAGGATCGACTGTCACCTTTGTCCGGCATCCTTTACCGCAAACCCTCTCCCCTTCTCCCCCACACCGAATGCCGGAATTTGTCACAGTGACGATAATGTCAGGCTGGTCCTACGCTACCGTGGCCACGGTGTGGCGCCGTCTTATGCGATCACAATCTTGCCAGTCCCACCGCAACCTCGGGGCGCGCTGGTCGGTTGGCTCGCGCTGGTCGGTTGACTGTTGCCGAGCGTACGGCCCGGCTACGCGAACCCTGTGAGTGGGCGCCGGGACAACCCGACTCCTACCGGCGCTCCCTCGAAGGTCGGCATCTGGTTCCAGGCACACCGGCCTACAAGCTTGCCTGTGAGCCGACCGGTTTGACGATCGGGAGAGCCGGCCATGGCGGCGTTTTCGTCTGCTCCGCGAACCCTGAACATGCGGCGCGATTCAGCTGCCGGTAGCTCCTCGATCCTGTCGTCAGGGTTGGCAACCGGGTGGCCGCCGCCGCAGCGGCCGGTCGATATCCCCGCTCAGGTTGTCTGCGTGTCCCGCATCGTTCTGCGGATCTCGTTTTTGAGAATCTTGCCGATCTTGGAGCGGGGCAGTTCGGTCCAGATCTCGATGTCCTTGGGTGCCTTCACACTTCCGATCCGTTCTTTGACAAAGGCGATGATGTCCTCGCCCGCGACCTCTTGACCGGCGCGCAGTTCAACTGCTGCTGTGACGCGTTCGCCCCACTTGGGATCGGGGAGCCCGACGACCGCCGAGTCTTTGACGGCGGGATGTGCGAGCAGGGCTTGCTCCACCTCCGCCGAGTACACGTTGAATCCACCGGTGATGATCATGTCCTTCGCACGGTCGACCACGAACAGCAATCCCTCGTCGTTCAGGTAGCCGATGTCGCCCGTGTGGTGCCAACCGAAGGCACCGACCTCGGCCGTCGCCTCGGGGTTGTCGTGGTAGCCGTCCATTACCAGTGGTCCGCGGACGACGATCTCGCCGCGCTCTCCTCGAGGAAGCAGCGCGCCTTTCTCGTCCATGATGGCGACCGTGGTCAGCGGTGTGGGCCGTCCCGCCGACGCGAGACGCTCGGTCGCCACCGACCCGTCCGGGCGGAAGTGGTCGGCCGGTGCCAGCGTGGCGATCATATTCGGGGCCTCGGTCTGTCCGAACAGTTGGCCGAGAACGGGTCCGATCCGATGAAGTGCCTCCTCCAGTCGGGTCGGCGACATCGGGGCCGCCCCGTACCAAAGACATCGCAGTGAACCGAGGTCACGGTCGTCGAGGTCCGGGTGATCGAGGATGCCGTAGATCACCGTCGGTGGGAGGAACGCGTGCGTGATGCGGTGCCGCTCGATCAACGCGAGGAATTCGCCGATATCGGGAGCCGGCATGATCACGACCTCGCCGCCGAGGCTGAGGATCGGAAAGGTCAGCACACCCGCCGAATGGGTCAGCGGCGCGAGCGCGAGATATCTCGGCCGTTTGCCGAACGGATAGCTCATCAGCGCGAGCGCCGTCGAGGTCATTATGTTGTCCTCGGTGAGCCGCACACCCTTCGGTCGCCCGGTGGTGCCACCGGTGCCGGCCAACATGCACAAGCCGCCTTCCGGCCGACGCGTCTCGTCGGGTTCCGCGGGATGCTCGGCGACCCAGTCGTCGAAGCGCACCGCCCACTCGATGTCACCGTCGAGGCAGACGAGCCATTCGAGGCGTGGCAGGTCACCGCGAATCCGGTCGACCAGCCCGGTGAACTTCTCTTGGAAGAACAGCAGCCGACATCCGTAGAGGTCGAACAGCTGTCGGTTCTCGTCGGCCTCGTTGCGAGGGTTGACCGGGCACCACACCGCACCCGCCCGCGAGATGCCGAACACGCAGGTGAGTGCGAGGGGGTCGTTGGCCGCCAGAATCGCTACTCGATCACCCGCCTCGATGCCGGTGTGTTGTAGCGCGCCGCCGATCCGGATGGATTGATGCCGGACTTCGCCGTAGGTGGTGGTCACGCCGCCGGTTGTGAGGCAGGGTGCATCACAACCGAGCGACGCGCCTTTGTCGAGATAATCTGTGAGGCGCATCGTCGAACTCAGCGGTGGACCGTGACGATCGGGTCCAGCACGAGGCCGAACGCTCGCAGCGTCCCGAGCAGTTCGCGGTGTCCGAATGCCTGGCAGCTGGAAGCGAAGCCGACGCGTCGCGGTGGGCTCTGCAGCAGCTCGGCGGCGGCGTGCGCGTTGAGCAGGGCGGTCTGCTTGTAGTTGCAGTTACCGTGAATCACACAGTGCGCGCGCCCGAGCGGACCGGAGGCGTACACCGAGTCCAGGGAGGTGTTGATCCGGGGGTTTTCCCGCGGGGGCATCTCGCTGCGGATTGCCGCCGACTGCTCGTCGATGATCCGGTACTTCTCTTCCTCCGACTTGCCCTCCATCTGCTCGAGCGCTGCGGCCACCAGCACCGGCACGCCCTGCATCAGCGGACGGTTGAACACGCCACCCAGCGCGCGGGCGTTGGCGACGCGCGGATCGTTTTTGAACCACACCGGGTGTGAGGTGCCGCCCCACGGCAGCGCCAGGCCGAGATCGTGCTGACCCGGCACGCTGACCGTGTAGAGCCCATTCTCGGGAGGCCATTCGACGTACTCGTTCTGTTCGAGGTAGTACGCCTTGGCGAAGGCCGCGTTGGTGAGGATGGTGTTGGTCGACGCGACGGTGGGATGGCCCTTCCAGAACACCTGGATGTCGAGGGTGTCGAGTCCGGGGTTCTCCAGGCAGATGTTCGCGGCGATCTCACCGATCGAGTACATCTGCGCGAGCCCGGGCGTGAGAAGCAATCCGCGTGAGGCGAAGTCGGCGCCGTACCGGGCCTCCACGTCGATCATCCAGTTCTGTTCACCGTTGGTGTCGGTGTAGTGTGCCCCGATTTCCAGGCAGGCCTGCACGACCTCGTGACCGTAGCGGGCGAAGGGGCCGACGGTGTTGAGTACGACGTCCGCGCCTCGGAACGCCTCGGTCAGCGCGGCGGTGGTGTGCTCGACCTCGACGATTTCGTGGTCGATGGTATCGATGCCGGGGACGGCGTCGACCGCATTTTTTACTCGCCCGTGGTTACGGCCGGCGGCCAGGAAGGGAATGTTGTACTCGCGTAGGTACTCGCAGATGAGACGGCCGGTGTATCCGGAGGCTCCGTAAACGACGACGCGCTTGTCGGTGGGCATGACTGAACTCCTCGAATGTTGGGGCGTCGGTGGCAGGTTGCGATGGCCGGGGATGGTCGGGGGCTACATGCCCATGCCGCCGTCGACGGCGAGGCCGGCTCCGGTGATGAATTTCGCCGCGTCGGAGGCGAGGAAGACGACGGCATCGGCCATGTCGTCGATCTGGCCGAGGCGGCCGAGCGGGGTCAACTCGGCGACCGCCTGCGCGGCGGCCTCGGGGGACGGGAACAGGCCGAGTTCGGCGCAGTCGACGGCGAGCTTGTTGCCCATGGCGGTCGGGGTCAGTGCGGGATAGATGGAGTTGACCCGCACGCCGTAGCCGAGTTTGCCGGATTCGGCCGCGGCGACCCGGGTGAGGCGGTCGATGCCGGACTTGGTCGCCGAGTAGACGCTGATGCCTGGGAACGCGATCGTCGCGGCGACCGACGCGATGTTGACCACTGCTCCGCCGTTTCCGGCCGCGCCGCCAGGACGCATGGCGCGAAAGGCGTGCTTGATGCCGAGGGCCGTACCGAGCACATTGACCTCCAACATCCTCGACGCTGCGGCGGGGTCGAGATCGATCAGCAGATTCGTGACCTCGATGCCGGCGTTGTTGACGATGATGTCCAGTCCGCCCAATGCCTGCACCGTTGTGGCGACCGCCGACTCCCAGGCGGCGTCGTCGGTGACGTCGAAGGTGATGAACTCGGCTCTGGCCCCTGTCTTCCGGAGGGCTTCGACGGTCTGCTGTCCGCCGTCGGAGTTGACATCACCGATCGCCACCGAGGCGCCTGCCGCCGCGAGCGCTTCTGCCATACCCGCCCCCAGCCCCTGTGCACCGCCGGTCACCAGGGCGGTGCGTCCGGACAGGTCGTAGCTCGTCATATCCATACCTCTTCGTTGAGATCCGCAAGTGTCGAGAACTTGCGAGTGTGATGTGGGACACGGCGGGCGAGTGCTGTGTCGGAGGCCACACTAGATGGAAAACTTGACACTCGTCAAGATTTTTCTTGACACTCGTCAAGGGTGCCCGATGCGGGGGCCGCTACACTTACCGAACAGACATGACGTGACCCAGCCGACAGGATTCGACAACGTGACACAGGTCGCCGACTCCAAAGCCCGCGTGGAAGAACGCGCTCGTGACAAGTTCGAGGCGCGGCGTACCGAGCTGGCGCTGGCGACCCTGCACACGCTGGCGGAGCTCGGCTACGCGCGCACCAGCCTGCGCGAGATCGCACAGAACTCCGAGTACTCGCATGGCGTGCTGCACTATTACTTCTCCGACAAGCTCGACCTGATAACCCACGCCGTGCGCCAGTACGAGGCCATCTGTGTCACCCGATACGACGAGGTCGTCGCCTCGGCCGAGAGCGCCGAGGATTTGCGCACCGAGTTCGCCGCCACCTTTTTCGGCACCATGCAGACCGACGCCGCCATCCACCGACTCTGGTACGACCTGCGCAACCAGAGCCTCTTCGACGACTCCTTTCGCGACGACGTCCTCGACATCGAAGCCCGTCGTGAGGAGATGATTTGGCGGGTGATCTCGCGCTATTGCGAACTCGCCGGCACCGAACCGATTCTGTCGCCTGCCACCGCCTACGTCACCATCGACGGAATCTTCCAGCGCGCGCTGCTGCACCACATCGCCGGCCGAGTAACGGAGACCGATCAGGCACGCAACCAGCTGAACGCGGTGTTCGCGCTGCTGACCACCCCTTCCAGCTCTGCGACCTGCCCTACCAAGCGCAATACCGAGTAGGCGCATCAGCTCCCAGGATCCGCGCGACTTGCTCCCAGCTCAACGCCTTACTGGTGTCCGGCGGCGCGGGCCGTACCCGAAGACGCACCAGCGGGTCACCAGTCGACCAGTTCTGCTCCCGCCAGTGGGGGTCTCCTGGTAATAACCGTCGAAAATCCAACGGATATGCCGTAACTGCTGGTCCGGGTCTGATGTCCGCTAGGTTCGGCTGCGCCGCAGGGCGGTTGGTGATTGGCTTGGCGGCCGGAGGAGTTGTTCCGCTTCGAATTGCTGCTGCTCGACATTCCGGACCTGGACATGGCGAACCGATCCGGATTCCCGCTTTCAGGTTTCGCGCCGTAGGACGAGGGGCACCCGGGGTGCTGTTATGTTGTGCGCCGCCTTCGACTCGTGTTCAGGTATTCCGGCGTGAAGATGGCCGGAGCGGCGGCGCCGGTGCCGGGATCCGCGTCGGCGGGCGGGTCGCTGCGGGCGAATGCGTGTTTCAGCGGTCCGGCTTTCGACGCGTCGATATCGGTGTGTACCCGGCTCGTGTCCCGGAGTTCTTCCGCTCCTATGCCGCCCCGGTAGGTGTCGTTGAGGTACCCAACCGTGCGTGACGCATGGGAGCGCAGTTCATCGGTTAGGTCCAAGAGGGTTCGTATCAGCTTTGTTCCCGGCAACCGACCCCTCCGCGCTTCCGTTGTCTCGTGCGCGACAGTGATGTCGTTGCCATCTCGCTGCACCGATCATTTGCCCGTTCCTCCAGGGTGCCTTGGACATTTTGCTTTCGTTGATGTGGCGATCGATGGTGAGTTGAACTGGCGCTCGGCCAAGGCGACGAAGGTATCGAACAGCCGGCGAATCGTTCCGGTTCTTGGACAACAGGGACATCTCGAACGCACTCTCCCGGGTTGGGAGGTGTTGTACGTGGAGCCCGATACTCGCGCTGCTGTCGCGTGCTCGGTGTGCTCGAGAGTTGTTCGTGCGGAAGAGTTTCCGGTGATCCGCTCACTTCTGCAAAAAGTCGCGCTGAGCAGTTGCCGCAGACAATGGACTATTGGTTTCCCACCGGACTCGTCACGGCAGTCCAGAGCAGGTGACGGCGCCGGAGTCGGGCGTTCTGTCCGAGTGTTGCGGCGTGGAGCGGGGTCAGGCACCGACGTAGGCGGCGAGGTGCTCGCCGGTGAGGGTGGAGCGGGCGGCGATGAGGTCGGCGGGTGTGCCTTCGAAGACGATCCGGCCGCCGTCGTGGCCGGCGCCGGGGCCGAGGTCGATGATCCAGTCGGCGTGCGCCATGACCGCTTGGTGGTGTTCGATGACGATAACTGATTTACCGGAGTCGACCAGGCGGTCGAGCAGGCCGAGTAGGTGCTCGACGTCGGCGAGGTGCAGGCCGGAGGTCGGTTCGTCGAGGACGTAGACACCACCCTTCTCGGCCATGTGGGTGGCCAGTTTGAGTCGCTGTCGCTCGCCGCCGGAGAGCGTGGTGAGGGGTTGGCCGAGTGCGAGGTAGCCGAGTCCGACGTCGGCGAGCCGTTCGAGGATGGCGTGCGCGGCCGGTGTGCGTGCTTCGCCGGCGCCGAAGAACTGTTCGGCCTCGGTCACCGACATCGCGAGGACCTCGCTGATGTCACGGCCCCCGAGGTGGTATTCCAGTACGGCCGCCTGGAACCGCTTTCCTTCGCACTCCTCGCAGGGGGTGACGACACCGGCCATCATCGCCAGGTCGGTGTAGACGACGCCGGCGCCGTTGCAGGTGGGGCAGGCGCCTTCGGAGTTGGCGCTGAACAGGGCCGGTTTCACGCCGTTGGCTTTCGCGAATGCCTTGCGGATGGGGTCGAGCAGGCCGGTGTATGTCGCCGGGTTGCTTCGTCGCGAGCCGCGGGTGGGGGTCTGGTCGACCGTCACCACGCCCGCGGAGGCGGGGATGGAGCCGTGGATCAGTGAGCTTTTGCCGGATCCGGCGACGCCGGTGACGACGCAGAGCACTCCGAGTGGGATGTCGACATCGACGTTCTGCAGGTTGTGGGAGGTGGCGCCGCGGATTTCCAGCGTGCCGGTGGGGGTGCGCGGTGTTTCCGCGAGGGCGGGCCGGTCGTCGAAGTGGCGTCCGGTGACGGTGCCGCCGGCCCGCAGCCCTTCGACGGTGCCTTCGTAGCAGATGACGCCGCCCGCTGTACCGGCGCCGGGGCCGAGGTCGACGATGTGGTCGGCGATCGCGATCGTTTCCGGTTTGTGTTCCACGACGAGCACCGTGTTGCCCTTGTCGCGCAACCGCAGCAGCAGGTTGTTCATCCGCTGGATGTCGTGGGGGTGCAGGCCGGCGGTGGGTTCGTCGAAGACGTAGGTGATGTCGGTGAGTGAGGAGCCGAGGTGGCGGATCATCTTGACGCGCTGCGCCTCACCGCCCGAGAGCGTGCCCGATGAGCGGTCGAGGGAGAGGTAGCCGAGCCCGATCTCCACGAACGAGTCGAGGGTCTGTTGCAGCGCGGTGAGGAGCGGTGCCACTGTCGGCTCGTCGAGGCCGCGGATCCATTCGGCGAGGTCTCTGATTTCCATGGCGCACGCGTCGGCGATATTGATCCCGCGGATGCGGGAGGAGCGGGCTTCTTCGCTGAGCCGGGTGCCGTCGCATTCGGGGCAGGTGGTGAAGGTGACCGCTCGTTCGACGAAGGCCCGGATGTACGGTTGCATCGCCTCGGGATCCTTGCCGAGGAAGGATCTGCGCACTTTGGGGATCAGGCCTTCGTAGGTGAGGTTGACGCCGTCGATTTTCACCTTGACCGGCTCTTTGTGAAGAAAGTCGCGCAGTTCCTTCTTCGTGTACTCCCGGATGGGTTTGTTGGGGTCGACGAAGCCCGATTCGGCGTAGACGCGCACCGTCCAGAAGCTGTCGGATTTCCAGCCGGGGATGGTGAACGCGCCTTCGGCGAGCGATTTGGAGTCGTCGTAGAGCTGGGTGAGGTCGATATCGGTGACGGCGCCCCGGCCTTCGCAGCGGGTGCACATGCCGCCGGTGCGGGAGAAGGTCGCTTTCACGGGTTTGGTTTTGCCCGCGCCGCGTTCCACCGTGATCGCGCCGCTTGCCCGGACCGATGCGGTGTTGAAGGAGAACGCGCTGGGCGGGCCGATATGCGGGTCTCCGAGGCGGCTGAACAGGATGCGCAGCATAGCGTTGGCGTCGGTGGCGGTGCCGACCGTGGAGCGGGGGTCGGCGCCCATCCGCTGTTGGTCGACGATGATGGCGGTGGTCAGCCCGTCGAGGACGTCGACCTCGGGGCGCGCCAGTGTGGGCATGAAGCCTTGGACGAAGGCGCTGTAGGTTTCGTTGATCAGTCGCTGAGATTCCGCGGCGATCGTGCCGAACACCAGTGAGCTCTTGCCCGAGCCGGAGACGCCGGTGAATACCGTCAGCCGGCGTTTGGGGATCTCGAGGCCGATGTCGCGGAGGTTGTTCACGCGCGCGCCGTGGATGCGGATCAGGTCGTGGCTGTCGGCGGCGTGCGGCGCAGGCGATTGCGTGTCCGTCGTGGTGACCGTGGTCATCGTGTCTTCCTCTGGTGCGCGGGGCAGCCGGCGCGGTCCTGGGTCGGGGTTGGTGGGCTCGATCCGATCGACGTCGAGCCGAGGTTGGTCTCGGTATGAGCACGCACGGTGGTGTTTTGTCCGCGCCTTCGCTCGTGGGCAGGTCGCGGGTGCGGCCCGGGTACCGGGCCGCCGTGGGTGTCGCGCTCGGATTCCTTCGCGGGGCCGTCCGTACCGGGTGTGGCCGCGTGTGCCGGTTGCTCAGCGCAGTTCTTGGATGCGGATCAGGTTGCCCGCAGGGTCGCGGAAGGCGCAGTCGCGGATGCCGTACGGTTGCTCGACCGGTTCCTGGACGACTTCGACGTCGCCGGCCTGTAGCCGTTCGAAGGTGCTGTCGAGGTCTTTGGTGGCCAGGTTGATGGCGGCGTAGGTGCCTTTGGCCATCATTTCGGTGATGGTGCGGCGTTCTTCGTCGGTGATACCGGGGTCGGCGCCGGGCGGGTACAGGACGATGGAGGTGCCGGGCTGGCCGAGGGGGCCGACCGTGATCCAGCGCATCCCGTTGTATCCGACGTCGTTGCGGATCTCGAAGCCGAGGGTATCGCGATAGAAGGCCAGGGCGGCCTCCGGGTCGTCATGTGGGAGGTAGGTCTGGTGAATGGTGATGTCCATGGCTGTCACGCTAAAGGTGTCCTCCGGTCGGTGCTTCTCGATTCCTGATCGGTCTGGTTACCTGTTTCGCCACGCATGGCGGCATCCCCACCGTGGCGTTCATCGCTTGGCGTCGGTAGACGCTGGGCGGTACGCCGACCAGTTCGGTGAAGCGGGTGCTGAAGGTGCCCAGTGACGAGCAGCCGACCGTGAAGCAGACCTCGGTGACACTGAGGTCGCCGCGGCGCAGTAGCGTCATCGCGCGCTCGATACGCCGTGTCATCAGGTAGGAGTATGGCGATTCGCCGTAGGCGCGACGGAATTCGCGGCTTAGGTGTCCGGCCGACATGTGCGCGTCGCGGGCGAGTGCTTCGACGTCCAGCGGCTGTGCGTATTCCCGGTCGATCCGGTCGCGGACGCGGCGCAGTCGCGCGAGGTCGCGCAGGTGCTGTGCCGTGGCGGGTTTGCTGGTCACATGCCAGATCGTGCCATGTCGTGCCGGAGTTGCCCAGCGCTGAGGGCCTCGGCTTCACGCCGCGTCCGTTCCGCTCCGGGCCGATGCCCGTTCGAGCGCTCGGGTCGAGGGTCGTTCGGCACTCCCCCGCGGCGCGCCTTGCTCATACCTTATTCGTCACCGTGACCGTTCATTACCTGCGCGGGAGTATCGAGGCGGTGGACCTGGACCCGGTGGCGTTGCCCGCGTCCGCCGCGTCGACGATGAATTTCCCCTCGGCGACCGGGAGCGAGGTGAAGGCCTGGCGCGATATATGGGTACGGCCCGCGGCGGAGGTGATCGATCGTCTCGTCGCGGAGCATCGGAGTGCGCGGGAGCGGCCGGCGGCGCTGCCGTGGGATAGTCGTTGTGCGGAGGGTGCGCCGGTCGGGCAACGGTTGTGGCGTAGGTGTGTGGTCGCTTCCGGGGCGGGGACAGTATTCGAATCAGGCGTGGTTCAACTATTTTCCCGTATGGCGGATATTGCTTGACTGCGAACATGTCCCCCGAGGGAGGTCGCGATATGGCCTATCGAGCGGAGTCGTTCCGTGCCGATACCCTGATCACGGTCGCGGAGCTGGCGGACCGGTTCGCGGCGGCCGAACCGGTGACGATTGTCGATGTCCGGTGGCGGCTCGATTGTCCCGACGGTCGCGCCGATTACGTGCTCGGGCATATCCCGGGCGCCGTGTACGCCGATCTGGAGACCGAGTTGTCGGATCATTCGGTGTCCGGGCATGGTCGGCATCCGCTGCCCAAGGGGGTGGTGGTGCAGGCCGCGGCGCGACGGTGGGGTGCTCGTGCCGGTGTCCCGATCGTGGTGTACGACGACTGGAACCGTGCGGGATCGGCGCGTGCCTGGTGGGTGCTGCGGGCGGCGGGTATCCATCATGTCCGGATTCTCGACGGTGGGCTGGGGGCATGGGTGGCGGCCGGGTACGAGCTCGCCGATGGTGTCGAGCGTCCGGTTCCCGGTGATATCCGGGTCGCGTTCGACGACCTGTACGACGGTGCGCTGACCACTTTGAGCACGGTCGAGACGGCTGCGGTGCCCGGTCGGGGGGTGTTGGTCGATGCCCGGTCGCCGGAACGCTTCCGAGGTGAGATGGAGCCGGTGGATCCGGTGGCGGGGCATATTCCCGGTGCCCGCAATGTGCCCGGCACCGCGCTGCTCGACGGTCGCGGATTTTTCCGTCCGTCGGCGGAACTTGTCGCGCTGTTCGCCGAGGCCGGGGTCGGGGACGCGCCCACGGTCGGCGTCTACTGCGGATCGGGGGTGACGGCGGCCGTCGGTATCGCTGCCCTGAAACTGGTGGGGATCGATGCGGCGCTGTATCCGGGGTCGTGGTCGCAGTGGAGTGCGCATCCGTCGGGTCCGGTCGCCGTGGGGGATGCCGACGAGCCGAGCGGAGCCCGCTGACCGAGCGGATTCCGCGGTTTCGGTGGAGCGGCTCGTCGGCCGGTGATCGGTCAGGGCCGGGTGTGGATGAAGCGTTCGGCGAAGCGTGACAGTTGGTCGCGTTGTTCGGTGGGGTCGGAGGCGGTGGCGCTGACCACGACCCCGGGTGACGCCTTGGGCGGTGAAGGCCTCGAGCCGTTCGTCGGTCAGGTCGAGTCCGCTCCACCGGGTGTATTCGAGGTGGTCCGGGTCGCGCCCGGTTTCGGCGGCGGTCGTGCGCGCGAGTTCCCATTGGGCCGCGCGTTCCTGTGGGAGCAGCGCGCCGCCGGCGAAGTAGCCGTCGCCGCGCAGTCCGGCCCGGCGCGCGGCGGCGCGGCTCGAGCCGCCGACGTGGATGGGCAGTGTCGTGGCCTGGTGGGGTTTGGGGAACTGGACGAGTTCGTCGAAGGAGAAGAATTCGCCTCGGTAGTCGACGCCGTCGTCGCCGCCGGTCCATAGGAGGCGCAAGACGTCGATCGCTTCGTCGGCGCGGCGGCCGCGGGTGCGGTAGTCGACGCCGATGGCCTCGGCTTCTTTCGGGAGGGTGCCCAATCCCACTGTCAGCAGCCGCATCCGACCTTTGGACAGGATGTCGATGGTCGCCAACTGTTTGGCGAGCACCACCGGGTGCCGGTACGGCAGCAGCAGTACCCCGGTGCCCAGCAGGAGTCGTTCGGTGGCCGCGGCGATGAAGGCGAGGGTGTCGAGCGGGTCCGGAACGGCACCGAGGGCGCGATGTCGAAGCTGTGCAGTTGCGCTCCCGGATACAGGACCAGGTGTTCGGGCACGTACAGGGCCTCGAACCCGCATGTCTCGGCGTGTTGCGCGTAGGCGATGATCCGATCCGGGTCCGTGCCGAAACCGGAGCTGCTGTAGCCGACCGCGAACTTCATACCTGATCCCATCCGCCGGGTATCCACCGTCGATACCACCTCGGCTGCTCGGTTCCGAGCTGTTGTCCCGTAGACCAACCGCGTTGCGGTGGCCTGGAATTCCCGGACGGAGGCATCGCCTTTCGCCGTGGCGTGGGCCAGTGGTCAGGCGTGTTTCTGCTCGAGCGAGTCGTGTTCGCGGATCGAGGCACGGCTGCGACGTGTCATGGCGGTGAACATGGCGTGGAACAAGCTTCCGTACAGGCGTCCAGGAAGTATGGCATTCCGGTCGGGTGATGTCAGCGGTTCACGGGAGTGGCCCTGGAACCGCGGGTTGTCCCTGCCCAACATCCCGTAGTACTGTCCAGACAGATGTCCACCATGGATCCTGGACAGCAATCTGGGGAAGGATTTCCACATGGCTCTGGTGAAACCACCGCGGGTGTCCGGAGGCGAGCACGAATACGGTCACCTGGAGGAGTTCCGCACCGACCCGATCGCGCTCATGCGCCGGGTCCGCGAGGAATGCGGCGATGTGGGCATGTTCGAACTCGCCGGACGCCAGGTCATCCTGCTCTCGGGCGCCGAGGCGAACGAATTCTTCTTCCGCGCCGCCGACGAGGACCTCGACCAGGCCGCGGCATACCCGTTCATGAAACCGATCTTCGGTGAGGGCGTCGTCTTCGACGCCGGCCCCGAACGGCGCAAGGAGATGCTGCACAACTCCGCCCTGCGCGCCGAACAGATGCGGGGGCACGCCGGCACCATCGAGAACGAGGTGAACCGGATGCTGGCCTCCTGGGGCGGGGAAGGCGAGATCGATCTGCTCGACTTCTTCGCCGAACTCACCATCTACACCTCCTCGGCGTGCCTGATCGGGGTGAAGTTCCGCAACGAACTCGACAGTCGGTTCGCGCACCTGTACCACGACCTGGAACGCGGCACCGACGCACTGGCGTATGTGGACCCGTACATGCCGATCGACAGTTTCCGACGGCGCGACGAATCCCGGGCCGAACTGGTGGGACTGGTGCAGGAGATCATGAACGGGCGAATCGCGAACCCGCCGAAGAACAAGGAGAACCGCGACCTGCTGGACGTGCTGGTCTCCGTTACCAAGGAGGACGGCAGTCCCCAGTTCAGCGCCAGTGAGATCACCGGCATCTTCATCTCCATGATGTTCGCCGGACACCACACCACCTCCGGGACGGCGGCGTGGACGGTGATCGAACTGCTACGGCATCCGGAGGTCCTGGCCGGTGTCGTCAAGGAACTCGACGAACTCTACGCCGACGGACAGGAAGTGAGTTTCCACGCCCTGCGGCAGATCCCGCAGTTGGAGGCCGTACTGAAGGAGACCCTGCGGCTGCACCCGCCGCTGATCATCCTGATGCGGGTCGCTCAGGGCGAATTCGAGGTCCGCGGGCACACCATCACCCCCGGTGACCATGTGGCCGCCACACCCGCCATCTCCAACCGGATCTCCGAGGACTTCCCCAACCCCGACACCTTCGACCCCGGCCGCTACATCGACCCGAACCAGGAAGATCTCGTCAACCGCTGGACCTGGATCCCGTTCGGCGCCGGCCGGCACCGTTGCGTGGGGGCGGCGTTCGCGCTCATGCAGCTCAAGGCGCTCTTCTCGATCCTGTTGCGGGACTGGGAGTTCGAGATGGCACAGCCGACGGAAACCTACCGCAACGACCATTCGAAGATGGTGGTGCAAATGCAACAGCCGTGCACGGTGCGCTACCGTCGGCGCAGGGACCGCTGACGGCGTACGTGATCACGCAGCGCTGCTGCAACAACGCCTCCTGCGTGACCGGACTCCCCCCGGGCGCGTCGTAAGGATTTGACGCTACTGTCCGCCCACGACAGCGCCGGACCGGCCGCGATATTCATGAGAACGCGCTGAGGCCGGCCGGGTACATGCCGTTGAGCCTGATGCTGTCGCCCGCACCTGCTGCGAGTGCGCCGGTTCCTGCCGATGCTCGCCGCGGTGGAATCGGTCCGCTCCATTCTGTATTTCGGCGGTGACACCGTCGGCGACCATCTGGTCGCCTTCGCGATGCGGGTGCGATCTCCCTGGCGTGCGTACTCGTCGTCGACAGGGTCTGGCCCCTACCGAACAAAGGAGAACACCGTGGCCGCCGACTCGCCGGCCGTCCTCGTCCCCGGTAGCTGAGCGGGACCCGGGATCGTCACCGCCGAACTCGTCGCGACCAGGGAACGTAGTGCGCAAGCCCGGTCCTTCAGGACCGGGTCGGCGAACCGAATCCGTTGTCGCCACTCCGGGCGTTCAAAGCCCTGCCGCGACGACCGCATATGTTGCGGCCGTCGCGGCAGGGCCGACCTCCCCTCGTGTCGGTCAGCGGGCCCGACGCAGCCCGAGATACTGCAGGGTGGCGAATACCCCCACCACAAGGGCCTGCAACACCGCCCACACCACACCGACGGCGGTGAGGCCGAGGCCGCCGGCGGTGGCGATCACACTGCCCACCACCCAGGCGGCGTTGACCGCGATGACGCCCGCCGACGCGCCACCCGATATCCGGGACGGCGCCGCGACCACCGCGACCGCCACGGCGTAGGCGAGGAGGAAGACACCGATGGCGATTCCGATTCCTCGGTCGAGGCCGAGCAGGGATTCGATCGGGCCCGACAGCGCCAGGTAGGCCAGGCCGTTGACGCCGGTGACGACCGCGTCGACACGCAGCGACAGTCGCAGCAGCGCGTCGCCCGGGGCGAGCAGGGAGGTGCGGATATCGAGGGCGGTGGACATGGTGGTGTTTCCTTTCGGTGGTGCGGGGCCGGTGGGTCAGGCGGCGCTGGGGACCCGATCGAGGAAGCCGTAGACGGTGGCGATCCGGTCACCGTCGACCACGGCGACGTCGAAGCCGACCACGACGGCCAGCCCGTCGGCCGGGCCGAGCTCCCAGGTGAAACGGACCTGCTCGTGGTGGCCGTCCACCGGGCCTGCCAACCGGAACACCCAGTCGGGGAACTGGGCTTGGGCGGCGGCGATCCCCGCGTCGATCGCGTCGTGTCCGCGGACCGCCATCAACGGATCGGTGTAGGTGGCATCGGGGGTGAACACCCGGGCCACCGCGGCCTTGCGGGCCGTCGGGTCGATGATGTTCCAAACCTCGAGGTATTGCGCGACGATATCGTTCACAATGTCTCCTTCACAGCCTCGACCAGGGGTTTTCCGGTCGTTGTCGGTACGTGGATCACGGTATGTCCCCGAGTGGAGGCAGCGAATCGGTCGCCTATCAGTACTTTTCCGACCGGCTGCGCCGGCGGTGTAGGTCATGGCGGCTACCGTGGCCGGATGCTGTACGGACGCAAGGCCGAGCAGGCCCGCATCGATGCCCTGCTGGACGCGGCGCGCCAGGGCCGCAGCGGCGCCCTGGTGTTGCGCGGTGAACCCGGTATCGGCAAGACCGCGCTGCTGGATTACGCCGCCGGACAAGGGCTCCGAACCATCCGCGGTGCGGGGATCGAATCGGAGGCCGAACTACCGTTCGCCGGCCTGCACCTGCTGGTGCGCCCGACCCCGGAACTGTTGGACACGCTGCCGCCGCCGCAGCGCGCGGCGCTGCACGGCGCGTTCGGGCTGGCCGAGCAGGACCACGGCGACCGCATGCTGGTGGGGCTGGCGGTACTGTCGCTGGTCGCCGAGGAAGCCGCCCCGGGTCCGTTGGTGTGCCTGATCGATGATGCGCAGTGGCTCGACCGCGCCACCGCCGAGGCCCTGTTGTTCGCCGCGCGCCGGTTGGACGCCGAAGGTGTCGCCATGATCTTCGCGGCCCGCACCGGCGCGAACGATTTCCCCGCACCCGGACTGGAGGAACTGCGTATCACCGGTCTACCGCAATCGGCGGCGGCGGCCCTGCTCGACACCCGATATCCGCAACTGCCGCCGAGCACCCGGTACCGGCTGCTGATCGAAGCGGCGGGAAACCCCCTGGCACTGCTGGAATTACCCGGCGTGCTCGGCGCGGACGCCGCCGGCTTCGGACCGGATCCCCTGCCGCTGACCCAGCGGTTACAGGTCGCCTTCCACGGTCAGGTGGCGCGGCTTCCCGCGCCGACCCGGCGGCTGCTGCTGGTGGCCGCGGCCGCCTACGCGTCCGACCTCGATACCGTATTGCGCGCCGCGGCCGAACTGGACGCCGGACTGTCCGACCTGCGCCCCGCCGAAGAAGCCGGCCTGGTCACCGGCGACGGCCACCGACTGGCGTTCCGGCATCCGCTGCTGCGGTCGGCGATCTACCGGGGAGCCGCCCTGGGCGAGCGACTGTCCGCGCATCGGGCGCTGGCCGCGGCGGCGACCGCACCCGAGGACGCCGATCTGCGGGCCTGGCATCTGGCCGCGGCGGCCACCGGTCCCGACGAGTCCGTCGCGGCTGCGCTCGAACGCACCGCCGACCGCGCACGGCGCCGCAGCGGCCATCACGGCGCGGTCGCCGCCTACTCCCGGGCCGCCGGTCTGAGCACCGACCCCACCGGACGGTTGCGTCGTCTGGTAGCGGGTGCCGAAACAGCTGCCGAGACAGGGCTTTTCGAAATAGCGTGCCGACTGGCCGATCGCGCCGCCGACCACGATACCGACTCGGCCATCGCAGCACGGCTCGATCTGGTGCGCGCGCTGGCGGAGTTCGGCGCGGGTCGGCCGCGGACGGCGCATCCGCTGCTGCTGCACGCCGCCGAGACCGTGCGGGACCGGGAACCGCTGCGGGCCGCGCGCATCCTCACCCAGGCCGTGCACACCGCGTGGTATCTAGGGACCGACGAACTCGCCGGGGTCAGCGCCGGTTTCGAGGAACTGCACCTACCCGCCGACGATCCGATGACCCCCATCGCCGGATACACCCTCGCCGCCATCGAGGGCCGCTACACCGTGGACCTGGCTGCGGCGGCGGCAACGGCCCGAGCGCACGGTGCCGACAGCCCACGCGATCTGGTGCAGCTGTGCGGGGCGGGACTGGTGGTCGGGCAGGACGACCAGGTCGGCGATCTGGCGGCCGAGCTCATAACCGAATGCCGGGACCAGGGCCGGCTCGCGTTGCTGCCGCCACTGCTGTTCTTTCGCGCGGAGGCCGAGGCCGCATCGGGTCGGCCGGGTGAGGCCGAGATCGCCGCCACCGAAGGACTGCGCATCGCCGAGGATATCGGCCTCGGTCAGTGGATCGGCCAGCACAACGCCTACCTCGCATATCTCGCGGCGATCGCCGGGTGCGAGGACGAGTGCCGAGAAAGGGCCGAGCGCGCGACCGCCGAAGAGTTCGGCGGCGCCACCGCACCGGGAGCCGGATGGGCGCATGCGGCGCTGGGCGTGCTCGACCTCGGCTTCGGCCGGGTGGACAGTGCGCTGGCGCGGTTGACGACGCTGAACGACACGCCGCTGCGTCATCATGTCGCCGGGCTGCGTGCTCTGCCGGATCTGATCGAGGCCGCTGTTCGCCTCGGCGCGCCGGAGCGCGCCGAGGATGCGATGAACCGGCTGGCGGCATGGGCGGCGTCCTCCCGGCAGGGGTGGGTGGCGGCGCTGGCGCAGCGCTGTCACGGTCTCCTCACCGCCGGTACCGACCCGGCCGCCGAGAAGTTCTACCGGGAGTCGTTGCGACTCGGCGGCAGGCCGCTGGAGCAGGCACGAAGTCGACTGGTCTATGGGGAATGGTTGCGCCGGGCGCGCCGGAAGACCGAGGCGCGTTCCCAGCTGCAGCAGGCCGCGGAGATCTTCCAGCGGCTCGGTGCCGCCCCGTGGACACGGCGGGCGGCGACCGAACTGGCTGCCCTCGGGGTCGCCGGGCCCGCACCCGCCGCCCCGACCGCGATATCCCAACTGACCCCGCAGGAGTTGCAGATCGTGCGGCTGGCGGCGCGGGGCCTGTCCAACCGGGATATCGCCGCGCAGTTGTTCCTCAGCCCGCGAACGGTGGGACACCACCTGTACAAGGCGTATCCGAAGCTGGGTGTCGCCTCCCGCGGCGAGCTGAGCGATCTCGATCTGGGGCACGAGTAAGTCCGTCACCGGACCGGCCCGCCTACAGCGGTGTTCGGATCGGCGTGCTCGTCCGGCGGGGCGACAGTTCGCCGCAGTCGTGGGTGTAGGGGGTCGAGGAACATCGGCGCGAAATGTTCCGGTAGCACTCAATCGGCCTTCCAAGCGGCCGAGAGTCGCGCTGAGCCCTGAAACCGGCGTGATCGAACATGGAACAACTCGCCGTCCGGGGCCGCCCGCCTACATCCGTACGGACGGTCCGGTTGACCCACCTTGTTGTATATGCAACAATATCGGTGTGAGCATCTCTTCCGTCGACGAGATCGTGGGTGGCTGCATGGCGGTGAGGGCTCGACTGATCAGCCGAGCCCTCACGAGCCTCTACGACGGCGCCCTCGATAGTCATGGTTTGACCATTGCTCAGGTCAATCTCCTGGCCGCCCTGGGCAAGGTCGGTCCGTGTCCCCCATCGAAGCTCGGCGAGGTGCTGCAACTGGATAGATCCACGGTCAGCAGGAACCTGAATCTACTGCTGAAACACGGCTTGATCGAGACCGTGTCGTCCGATGCGAAAGGAATACGGGAGGTTGCACTCAGCCGGGCCGGGCAGGCCAAGATCGAGTCCGTGATGCCCGAGTGGCGACAGGCCCAACGGCAGGCCGCACAGCTTCTCGGGACCACGGGCGTGCTCGCGGTCCAGGGGATCGCGAGCAGCATGGGGTACCCGCCGGACGCCTAGTGAACAGGGATTGGCTCGCGGTCGACCCCACGGCATATGTTGTATATACATCATGAAGGGAAAGCTCATGAACACATATTTCGCGAACAAGGTGGTACTGGTCACGGGCGCATCAGGTGGAATCGGGAAAGCCGTCGCGCTGGCGTTTGCCAAGGAAGGAGCACAGTTGGTTCTCGCAGCCCGATCGGTCGACCGGCTTGCTCAGGTAGAGAAGGAAATTCGCGATCTCGGCTCAGAAGCGCTGACGGTACCGACTGACGTGACCTCCCACGATGGGGTGGCAAACCTGGTAGACGCCGCAGTCAACCGATTCGGAAGGATCGACGTCCTGGTGAACAATGCCGGAATCGGGAAGGTGGGCGTTGTCGAATCGGCGGCGTTCGAAGACAACGTCCACCAAACACTGCAGGCCAGCCTTTTCGGGATGATCAACGTGACGCAACGCGTACTTCCGATATTTCGGCGACAGGGATCAGGCGCGATCGTCAACATGTCCTCGGTGATGGGACGCAAAGCGTTCTCTCGATTCGGCTCATACGCGATCGTGATGCACGCCGTCTCCGCATTCTCCGACAGTCTTCGCCAAGAGGTGGCCGGCGGCGATATCCGGGTCTCGGTGATCTATCCGGCGCTCACCGCCACCGACCTGTTGAGGGAAGCACAGGAAGCCGAGATGCCTCCCCCGTTCCGGCACATGACACCGCTGTCGCCTGAAGCGGTCGCGCGAGCTGTGGTAGCCGCCGTGCGGCGCGGGAAGCGCCGTGTCGTGTTGCCGCGAACGGCAAACATGCTACTGCTCGGCGAAGCTTTCTCACCTCGTATCGGCGATTCGATCGCCACCGCTCTATCGAAGCGGCCCATCACCAGGCTGCTCGGCATGAGCCGCGGAAAAACCTACCACGAAACAATCTCGAATCATCCAAGGCCTCTACACCAACCTGGGTGAGACGACGAGATCGGTGAAACCTGCGCCCGCACCGGCGTCGCGATCAGGGGTCGCCGTAGTATCGGCCGAATTTCGGGCGGATATGGCGTAGCTACTGGTCAGTGGGTGCGGGAAGCGCCGGGGCCGATGAGGCTGTCAGTTCGCGCATCGCCTGGGGTGAGGGTTTGAAGTAGCGGCGCAGGTTCTCGGCCTTGCGGTGCCGCGATTTGGCCATCAGTTCGAGCAGGCTCGCGCCGGATTCGCCGAGGTGGGTCAGGCCGGAGTGCCGGAGTTCGTGCAGGTCCCAGCCGGTGCCGGGCCCACTGGTGGCGGTGGCGGCGTCGAGGAGATCGCGGGCCTGGTCGTAGGACAGCCGTGCAAGCCCGGTGTCGGGGCACAGGTCGCGGTCGGCGAGGTATTTCCCGGACCCGGGACGCCGGTGGGTGACGAACACCGGTCCACGAGTCCGGCCGGGGTAGTAGCCGGGCGGTGCCGGCGTCCCAGTAGACCGCTTCCAGGACGTGTTCGTGGTGGGTGGCGCCGCGGCGGCGGGTGCGGGGTTTGGCCCCCTTGGACTTCACCCGGGCGCACCGGCCCGCCAGGTCGAGGTCTTCGATGTTGAGCTGGAGCAGTTCCTCTGCGCGAGCGCAGGTTTCATACAGCATCCGCCACAGTGTCTTCTCTCGCAGATGGATGTCGCGGCGGGAGATGAGCCGGTCGATCGCGGTCCGCGAGCGCACCGGTGTCTCGGAGTCCGGTGGGGTCGATCGCGCGGCCGTGACCGGGACTTGCGGGGCGCGCCGGCCTTGCTCACGACACCAGGACAGCCATTTCGCGACCGCGGCACGGCGCACGTTCCAGGTGTTGACCGCCGCTTGGCCCCACAGGGATTCGAGTGCTGCGTCGATCTCGTCGTCGGTGACCGAGTCCAGGGCCCGGCTGGGGCCGGGCAGTCCGTCCGGATCGCGGCCGTCGAGCGCATCGACGGTCTTGACGACCGCGATGCCGTAGGCGCGGTGGGTGTTGCCGGGCCCGAGGGTGCCCAGGAACGCCTCGGCGAATCCGCGCAGAGTGCGGGGCGCGGCGGTGTGGATCCGGGTCACGGTCGCGGCCATCGGGTCCGCCTCTCCGCGTTGCCCCGGATAACGGGGGCGCTTCATGTCGTCGCCGTGACAGTGGCGCCGCAGGCCGGATCTGATGCTACCCCGGATAACAGGCCGTTATCCGGGGTAGCGCCGTGGGGGTGGCCGGGGGCCGTGGAGGTCAGATGTTGAAGCGGCCGGCGAAGCCGCGCAGGGGCAGGTCGGCGCTGGTGATGATGCCGGGGCGGGCGGCGACGACGGATTTGATGGAGTTGAGGGCGGGCAGGCCGGTGACGGTCATGCCGATGGCGGCGAAGTTCTCCGGGTTGGACAGGTCGAAGCCTTTACGTGGGAAGATCATGTGCTTGCTGTAGATGTTGGGGCCGCCGGTGACCTGGGTGATGTAGCAGCCCTTGATCTCCCACGACGGGTCGGTGTGCGGGGTCATCTGCCACTCCAGGTGGGTCTCCACGCGCGCGACGCCGTCGACCATGCCCTGGTACTTGATGTAGTTGGCGCCGAGCGAGCCCTTGGGCATGAAGTACCAGCCGAGGTCGATGTCCTTGGTGCAGGCGCCGAGTTCGTAGCTGAATGTCACCTCGTCGAGTTCGAGTCCGAAGGCGTCGGCCATGAGGTAAACCGAGTCGGCGAAGACGGCGGTGTACTTGTAGAGCGAATCGGGAATGGTCGGATCGTCGATCGGGCGGCCGTAGCCGACGGCCTTCCAGGTGTCCACGGAGTGATGGCAGGACACATCCACGGATTCGGTGACGGTGACGTTCTCGATGTCGGCGACGTCGGCGGTGTGCACGATGCCGAGGATCTGGCACAGGCCCGGATTCATGCCGGTGCCGTAGAAGGTGGAACCGCCATGCCCACAGGCGGCCGCGATGACGTCGCTGACCTGCGGCCCGAGGGATGCGGGTGGTTGCGGTCGCGGTGGAAACCGGTGATCCAGTCCGCGGTGGTCACCACATTGATGCCCGCCTCGAGCACTTTTTCGTAGAGTTCCTCGTCCGGGAACACGCCGTGGAAGGTGAGCACGTCGGGCCGCGCGGCGATGATCTCCTCGACCGAGCCCGTAGCGACCACCCCGATCGGGCCGATGCCCACGATCTCCCCAGCGTCGCGGCCGATCTTGTCGGGTGAATAGCAGTGCAGGCCGACGAGTTCGAGATCGGGATGGTTATAGAACTGCACGGCCCATTCGCGCAGCGCCTTGAAGCCCTTGAACTCCTTCTGCGACAGGGCGGGCGGGTCGGAGTAGCGCTGATGCGCCCAGATGTGGAGGTCGGCTTCGAACTGCTCGATCACGAAATCGGCCATGGTCTTGCCGTAGCGGCCGATCTCGGGGCTCTCGTCGCCGGGCTTGCGGCCGATCCACACGGTGAACCGCACATCGGAGGTGTATTCGTCGACCGGTGTCACCGCGGGCATGGTGCGGTTGTCGACCATGCCCCAGCTCTTGGTGATCGAACAGCCCAATCCGGCGTTGATCGATTCCACGCCACTGTTGACCTGGTCCTCGGCGATGCCTTCGTCGAAGGCGATGGTGAAATCGACGTAGGAGACCGGTCCGGAGAAATCGTGACGGGTGAACTCCGGTACGAACGGCGTCTTGTGCACCACCTTGAAATGCGCGAAGTCGACGCCGTTCTCCATGACGTACTGCGGATGCAGTTCCAGGCCCGGCCGGAACAAAGTCGCGGCGGGCACCGGCGGATAGTAGTCCGCGGCGGTCTTGCCGTCACCGAACGCCTCGAACATGTCCGGCACCTCGAAATACGGTGCGCGGTCGGCGGTGTCATACCAGATCCACACCGCCTCGTTGCGCTCGACGACCGGGTAACTGCGGATGCGGCGACCTTTGTTGGGGCGGCTCTCGTAGGGGATGCACACATTTCGGCCCTCGCGATTCCACTCCCACCCATGGAATGGGCATACCAGGTTCTCGCCCTGGACCTGTCCGCCGTAGCCGAGGTGGGCGCCGAGGTGTTCGCAGTAGGCGTCGAAGACCGCGAGGTCGCCGGACGCCGATCGCCACCCCACCATCTCACGCCCGAAGTACTTCATCCGGTGCACCGCGCCGACCTCGATCTCGGTGCTCCACGCGACTTGGAACCATCCCGTCGGTTCCATCGACAGCGGTGGTTTGGCCATCTCGATCCTCCTCGTCTTCGAGGGCTGTCCGTCTCGGCGCGGATCGTCGGCTCCGCGCTCGGCGAACACGACAATAGAATCCTCTTTGAAACAATGCAAGAGGGTTGGTTGAAATTGGATTCCCCAGGTCAATCGGGGTAGTATCGACCCCCGTGACGGAGGTAGCGGTGAACGGGAGACGCGCGAACAAGCGCGGGATCCAATCGCGGGAAGCCATGCTCGAGGCGGCGATCGCCTCGCTGTCGACCGGCGATCGCGCCGCGGTCTCCGGCAACCGGATTGCGCGTGACATCGGCGCGACCTGGGGTGTCGTCAAATACCAGTTCGGCGACATCGACGGCCTGTGGGCCGCGGTCCTGCGCTACACCGCCGACAAGCGCGGGGACCTGCCCGCGGGAGTCAAACCGGACGGCACCCTGCACGAACGGATCACCGCCCTCATCCACGCGATGGCCATCGGACTACGCCGGCCCGAGTCATTGGCCATCGAGACCCTGCGCGCGGCGCTACCCCGCGACCACGCCGAACTCGAACGCGACTACCCGCTCACCGCCGCCGAGCTGGCGTCCTGGAAACCGCACTGGGACGAGGCATGTCAGCGGGCCTTCGCTGATCTGGAACTCGATCCGGTCAAGGTGCGCCGGGTGGCGGCGCTGATCCCGGCCGCCATGCGCGGAATCACCTCCGAGCGAACCCTGGGCACCTACGGCGACCTCGACGACGCTATCGAAGGGCTCATCGGCGGCATGGTCGCCTACCTCGAAAGCTGAGCCGGTCTCGGACCGCGCTCACCTGCCGCAGTCTCCTACTCCGACAAGCCCGGGCCCCGGCGCCCGGCTGCGAAGAGCAGGTTCAGAACAACGTGTCGCGCACTCGCAGCGGCCGGTAGCCGGTCGGCCCGAGCTGGGCCAGCTCGGCGTCTATGTCGACCTCGATCGCGCCGAAGAAGTTGATGTTCTCGCTGTGCGCCGGACTGATGGGCGCCAGGACATCGTCGTCGATACGCCGTCCGGCTCGACGCATCTGACCGACTGCGAGTCCGTAATACTCAGTGGTCCAAGCGATCACGGCGTTGGTGGCCAGGGTCAGGCACCACGCCTGCTCGGTCTGGTCCTCGAGTTGGCGGGCGCGGATCATGCCCTCGTGCGCATACAGCAAGTCCCGCCGCAGCGCGTGCAGCGACTCGCCCTTGTTGAGCTGACGGGAGATCTTGCGCCGATGGTCCGGGTCCGACAGGTAGCGGGCGGCGTAGACGGTGCGCCGCAACGCTCCGTACTCCTTGAGCGCGGTGGCCAGGGTGTTCTGCCGCCCGGACGCGGACAGCTTGCCGACCAGCAGCGAGGCGGTGGCGTGCCCGAACTTCAGCGACCCCGCCAACCGCAGCAGATCGTCCCAGTGCTCGGCGATCAGCTCCAGGTTGGCCCGCCTCGTCATCAACGGTCCGGCGTGCGGGAACCGGGCCTCGGTCTCACGGCGACGGCCGGGCCGGTACAGGGTGATCTTCCCTAGGTCCCGGATCCGGGGTGAGAGCTGCATCCCGAGCAGGTCGAACAGCCCGAAGTTGACCAGGGTCACGCCGTGGGTGTCGGTCGCGTGTTCGGTGATCGGCAGATCCGCTGCGTTGCCGAGGATTTCATCGAGCACGTAGTGTGCTTCGCGTTTCGTGGCGACGATGATCTTTGTGCCGTAGGTGGCGTGCTGATCGGTGACACGGGTATAGGTCGACAGCACCCGGCCGCCGTGGATGACCATCTCCCGCGCCGAGGTCGACTTGCCGCGCACCGGGAACCGCTGACCATCCGAGGACGACAGCGTGCCGACGCCGAACACCGTGGTCAGCGGCAGCCGCTGGTGGTAGTCGATGATCGCCAGGTTCGCCGCGCGCAGGGTCTCTTCCCGCACATACCATTCCGCCGTCCACGCCAGGATGTCGTAGGAGATGCCGCAGGCCTCCGCCATCCGCGTCAAACCGAGGTTCGTCGAGTGCGCCAGCAGCACCGCGATGAGGTTGCGTTTGAGTTCCGGGGTGCGGGTCTGTTTGCCAGAGGCGTGAGTGAAACAGTCCAGGTAGCCGGTGCGTTTGTCCAGCTCGATCAGCAGCGACACGATCGGCGCGAACGGTAGCATCTCGGTCAGCTCCGCCTTGAGCGAAATCGCCTCCGCGGGGACGTCTTCGGCGGTCAACGGCGAGATCACCATGTCCCCGGTCTCGTCCACGCGCACCGGCCCGTCCCCGCCGGCCAGCACCGCCTCCAGCTCACCGACCGCCTCGTCCAACTCGTCGGTCACCGCGGCCAACCCCTCGGGGTTCCGGTAGTACTCGCCGAAAAAACAACGGATATGGCGTAAGCCCCTGGTCAGGCTGGGTGCCGCGCTGAGTTCAGCTCGTCATCGGTCTTCTGGCTGTCCGAGCACCTGGGCCTGGATGCGGTTGCGCAGGTCGATTTCTTCCGGCGTCATCGGGTCGCCGGGGCGGAGGATGCGAGCGGGTTTGGGCCGCAGACCATCGTTGACGGTGGTGCTCTCGGCTTCCGCGAGCGCCCGGTAAAGAGAGGCGACGGACGGGTGCCTGCCCTCATTCTTCCCAGTCTTGATGGTGAGTTTCTTCGCGATGTCTGGGACAGGGACGCCTTTGTGCTTCAGCGCGAGGGCGAAGGTGAGTGAGTCGTCATCGATGACTTTGGGCCGGCCGCCGTGATTGCCTTCGGATGCGGCGATGGCCTGGCCCTCGAGGGTCTTTTCCCGGATGTAGTTGCGTTCGATCTGCCCGGCGACGGCGAGGACCGCGAAGAACATCGCGCCCATGCCGTTGGGGTCGTAGATGCCGGTGAGCGGGCCGGTGAGCAGTTCGAGTGCGATGCCGCCGGTCTGGAGTTCGGCGGACAGCGCCATCAGCTCGGCAGCGTTGCGGGCCAGGCGCTTTAGTTCGTGGACGGTGAACACGACCGGTGTGCCGGGTGCGGCCTCTTTGAACTGGTGGGCCAGCGCCAGCGCTTTCTCCAGTTCGGGCCGGACCTTGACCCGGGTGCTGATCTGCTCGTGAAAAATCTTGTGGCACTGCGCCCTTCGAAGGGCTTCGAGTTGGCTCGACAGCTCTTGGCGAGCGGTCGATGTCCTGGCGTACCCGATCCGCACCGGCCGTTCGGCTGGCGGTGCCGGAACGACGGTAAGCGTGGTGCCTTGGGTCCAAGTTCGGCCGGGACGGCGGTCGGCGGGGGTTGGCACCTCGAGTTCTTCGCGCAGTGCGGGCACCAGTACGAAGCGCGGGGTGTGGTACTTCGCGGCGGTCTTGCCGCTGCGGGTGCGGCAGGCGCTGCCGGCGGGTGCGTCGCAGTTGGGGCAGCCGTGTTGTTCTACCGCGGTGGCGGCCTGCTCGGGGGTCAGGTCCATGGGGGAAGTCTCTCAGAAGTATCTCGCACAAGGGGTAGGTTTCGAGAGGAGTTTTGCGAATGGCGGCCTGCGGGTTTGCGGTCGATCCAGGGTTGTCGCAGAACTCTCGTATCCGATCGTTTGTGAGAATGCGTGTCGCCACCTTGGCTACGGTGGTTGGATCCTGACGTCGGCCGTCGGTGAAGTCTGACGCCATCGGCGAGCGGGTCCGGCGCGCCTGGGTATGTTTGCTCAATTGCCGATTCCAGGACCGATTCCAGGACATTGAATGCTTCGTTGTCTTCGACCTGGCGATCTACCGCAAGATGGTGCATCTGTTCCGGGGGCGTGTCCGTGTGCGAGGTTAAGGCCGTCAGGCCGAACCAACGACCCGCGACTGGGCCGCGCGTACATGCCGAGCACCCAGACTGAAATGCCACAGATCGTGTTGTTCAACAGCGGTTTCTGCTGGCTTGTGTGCTGCCCGGGCTGGGCACCCGATCCGTGCGACAGGGCTGTTGAGGTCCGAAAACGGCTGGTGTAGTGATGATCAGGATGGTTCCGGCGGCCAGCGCGATGCCAGACCACAAGGGCAGGGATGCGGCCGGGGTGTGGCTCAGCAGGGCGGCTCCGAGTGCGGAGCCGCCGGTGATGCCGAGTTGGTAGGACACAACGTAGGCGCCGGACGGGATGTCCGGGGCGTCCGGAGCTGTGCGTAGGACGGCGTGTTGCAGGATTACCGGCAAGGCCGCCGCGGCGGCGCCCCACACCATGACCAGGACGAAGACGATCCAACCGAGGTGCGCGATGCCGAGCGCCGTCACCGCGCATGTCAGCGTCACGGCCACGATGAGAGCAGTGTGACGCGGATGGGTATCGAGTACGCGTCCGACGAGAGTCACACCGAACAATCCCGCAATGCCGTACCCGGCCAGAACGACCATTGGCAGCGATCCACTCAACCCGACCGGCGCAATCAGCAGTGCCAGGTAGGTGTAGCTCACATAGTGGCCGACGACCAGTGCGATCGTGACGAGACAGACTACGAGAACTGGTCCGAGACCGAAGGTGTCACGGGTGCGTACTTCGCGCGGTGGTGGGGGTGTTGCGGGTAACGCGGCTCGCAGCAGGATCGCGGTGGCGCCGGCCGCACCAGCGAGCGCGAGTGAGGCTGCGCGCCAACCCAGTTCGTGTGCCAGGCCGGTAACGATCGGCGCACCAGCGATCAGGCCCAGCGAAGAGCCTGCAAAGATGGCCGCGGTCGCCTGGCCGCGCATTCCGGCCGGTGCGTACCGTGCCGCTACCACGGGGATCTGTGACCACACCAGGCCGTGTGCGATCGCCGCCACGCCGCGTGTCAGTACCGCGACCGTGAAGTTCGGAGCCAGACCGAATGTCGCCTGCGAGAGGGCCAGCAGCACAAGGGATATGGTGAGGGCGCGGCGCCGGTCCAACTGTCGGCAAGCCCACACTGCGGGCAGCGTCGCCGCCCCGGCCGCGATCGCGTACGCGGTGAGCAGGAGGCCAGCCGTGGCGGGGGCCACGTGCAATCCCATGGCGAGATCGTTCAATGCGCCGATCGGGAACAGCTCGGCGGTCAGGTACACGAACAGTGCCAGGCCCAGCACCGCCAATCGTCCGTACAGTGCACCGGCCGTGGTCGTTTGCGCTGTGGCCATGTGTGTCATCGCGGCAGGCGGTCCAGGAAGGCGGACACGTCCGCAACCCACGGCCCAGCTTCCGCGGGGGTGAAAATATGCCCGGCCGAGGGGTATTCGATCAGCTCGGCACCGGCGATGCCGGAAGCCAACTGACGAACGGTATCGGGCAGTACGACCCGGTCCTGGCCACTCACGACGACGAGCGTGGACACCTCGACAGCGGAAAGCAGCGGCCGAATATCGGTGCGGCTCACCAGTTCTACATGGTCGGCGCCGCCGACGGGGTAGCCGGCGCGGATCTGCCGGACCGCCGCCGCGTGCTCGTTTTCGGACATACTTGTGAGTGTTGCGGGTGAGTTGGCGTAGAAGAGCAACTCGGCCAGGGTGTCGAAATCGCCGCGCTCGGCCAGATGCCGCCACACCCGGACCAGTGCACGTGCCTGCGCGTCCGGATACACCAGCCCGACAGTGAGAACCAGCGCGCTGACGTGGTCCGGATGCCGGGTGGCCGCAGTCACGGCGACAGCAGCACCCAGCGAAAGCCCGACGATTGGAAATCGTTCGGCACCAGCCTCCAAGGCGGTCGCGACCACGGTGTCGGCGAGTTCATCGATCGACAGCGGCGCGGTCGCCTGCGGTGTTTTGCCTGCGCCGGGATAGTACGGTCCGACGAAACGCCGATCCGCAATGGTGTCGATGAGTGGTGCGAAGTTCTCGCGGACGCCACCACCGGCGCCGTGGGCGAGGGCGACCACCGGACCGGTACCGCTGTCGACGACGTCTACCTGCTCCAACAACTGCTGACGCTGTGCATCGGAAATCATGCGACGAAGCTAAGCGTTGACGTTGGCGTGAAGGTCAAGACGAACTCCGGACCACGAAGGGCGCGGCATGCGGATCGGTGAGCTCGCCCGCCGCTCGGGCACGACGACGCGCGCATTGCGCTATTACGAGGAGCAAGGCCTGCTCGCGTCCGAACGGACCAGCAATGGCTACCGTGACTACAGCGAGGCGTGTCTGGTGCGAGTCCGCCAGATCCGGGCACTGCTCGACGCCGGATTCAACTCGCATACCGTTGCGCAACTGCTGCCCTGTGCCACCGGCTCGCGCCCACAACTCGAACTGTGCCCCGACATCGTCGCAGCCATACAAACAACCCTGCAGCGAATCGAGTCCAACCTGCAGACCCTCAGCAGCCACCACGCAGCGGTATCCTCGTTTCTCGAGGGTGAGTCATCCTCGGATTCCGCCTGAGAAGACCCACCCCGGCACACGGGTTGGCCCGGCTGCCCACGATTACTACCGGAACCCCGATACCGGGGGCTGCTGCACGATCAGGTGACAGCGGTTATGCAGCCTGTGGTGCTGCTGGAGACATGATGGTTTCGAATTCGATCGGGGTCAATCTGCCGAGCCGTGTCTGGCGACGGCGTCGGTGGTAGGTGCGTTCGATCCAGGTGACGATCGCAATCCGTAACTGCTCACGGGTGTCCCCGGCTGCCGATCCAGCACGTTGCGCTGGAGGAGGCTGAAGAAGCTCTCCATGGCAGCGTTGTCTCCGGCTGCGCCGGCCCGGCCCATCGACCCGGACATGCCGAAACGGTTGAGCGCGTGGACAAATCGCCGCGAACGAAATTGCGACCCGCGGTCGGTGTGCAGGATGCAGCCGGCCACATCACCTCGCCGGGCAACGGCATTGTTCAATGCGGTCACCGCCAGCCGCGACTTCATACGCGAATCGATCGAATAACCGATGATTCGGTTGGAGAACACGTCCTTGACCGCACACAGATACAGCTTTCCTTCACCGGTGCGATGTTCGGTAATATCGCTGAGCCACAAACGATTCGGAGCATCGGCGGCGAAGTTCCGCTGCACCAGATCGTCGTGGACAGGCGGCCCGGGTTTGCCGTTCTTGCCACGACGCCGTTTGCCGAACGCACTCCACCACCGATTGGCCGAACAGATCCGCCACGCGGTCCGCTCGGCCATCGTTTCACCGGCCTCGCGAGCCTCATCGGCCAGGAACCGGTAGCCGAACTCCGGGTCGTCGCGGTGCGCATCGAACAACGCGTTGGCCCGATACGCAGCGGCGACCTCGCCAGCGGTCACCGGTTCGGCCAGCCACCGGTAAAAGGGCTGGCGAGCGAGCTGCAGCACCCGGCACGCCACCGCCACAGGAATCCCGTCGGCGGCAAGCTCTTTCACGAGCGGGTAGAGCTGTAATGGGTGACGGCCGGCCCGTGGCCGGCTGAGAGGCTGGACTCCGGCCGTTGCTCGTGACTCCGGGTAGAACGGACCCACCGTCGGTGGTGTCTTGAAAAGGACATGTCCGGGCAGGGGCCGGGTTCGGCCTCTGCGCCCGGGTGTCCTGATCAGAAGCATGTCCACCCCACCGGTGTGACTCGTTACAGTTGTGACTCCGAGCGACTCCCTCCAGCCGAGCCAGTTGCATCCGCATCGTCTCGACAGGAGCCCCAGATGATCGTCGCCGAGGTGTTCGACCACATCGTCGGTATCGACACCCACGCCCGAACCCACACCTACTGCCTGCTCGACACCCGAACCGGCGCGGTCGTCGCCTCAGCGACGTTCCCGAACACCAAGGCAGGACACCACCGCGCGATCAGCTGGATCGCACGGCATTCCAAGCACACGAAGGTACTCGCCGCCGTCGAGGGCACCGGCTCCTACGGAGCCGGTGTTACCACTGCCCTGACGGACGCCGGAGTCGAGGTCACCGAGGTTCGCCCGACCGGGAGAAATCGGGCACGCACAGGAAAGTCCGACTCGATCGATGCCGAAGCCGCCGCGCGTGCTGTCCTCGGACTCGAGTACCAGCAGCTGACGAAACCCCGCCGGTCCGGCCGGCGAGAAGCACTGCGGATCCTGCTGGCCTCGCGCTCGATACTCGACCAGCAGCGCACCGCCAACCGCAACGCCCTGACCGCGTTGCTGCGCACCATCGACCTCGGCGTTGACGCCCGGAAATCGCTGACCAACGAACAGATCCGTGCCGTCGCCGCCTGGCGGATCGCACGAGCCGACACCACCGTCGCAGACGCTCGGGCGATCGCACGGCGCGAAGCGCGGCGCCTGGCAACCGCAATTCTCGATCACACCGCTCAACTCGAACAGAACCATCGCGAACTTCGCGAACTCTCCGACCAATCAGCACCCGGCCTCCAAGACCTGCCCGGTGTCGGGCCGGTCACCGCGGCAATCATCGTCAGCGCCTACTCCCACCGCGGCCGGATCAGGTCCGAAGCGGCATTCGCCGCCCTCGGCGGTGTCGCACCGATACCGGCGTCATCGGGAAACACCAACCGGCACCGGCTGTCCCGAGCCGGCGACCGCCAACTCAACCGCGCCTTCGACGTCATCGTCCGAACCCGCATGGCCTTCGACCCCCAAACCCGGCAATACGTCACCCGCCGCACCACCGAAGGCATGACCACCCGCGAAATCCGCCGCTGCCTCAAACGCTACGTCTGCCGATCCATCTTCCGGCACCTTCAAACATCCACCGCTTGACACAACCCATAGAAGCGTCCTTTTCCCGGTAGCTGAGCCTGGGACAGATACGCCGCGGCCCGCCGCAGCACCTCGTTTTCCTGCTCCAGCAACCGGATACGACGCCGCGCATCACGCAACTCGGCCGACTCGGTCCGAGTCGTGCCCGGCTTGTTCCCGTCATCGACATCGGATTGGCGCATCCACTTCGACAACGTCACCGGATGCACACCGAAATCGGCCGCGACCTGCTCCAGCGTCACCCCGTCCTCACGGTTACGAGCGACCCGGACCACATCGTCACGGAACTCCTGCGGATACGGCTTGGGCACAGTGACATCCTCTCAGGCCAGCCGCCCGGCCAGCCATCTCAGTTGTCACCAATCCGTGCAGCAGCCCCCCGGGTGTATCCGCTCTGCTGCATGGCGCGTGATTCGAAACGGCCACAGCTGGATGACAAGCAGGACTGTGACCGTCGGATATCAGAACAGACTGTCGCGCATTCGCAGGGGTCGGTACCCGGTCGGGCCGAGCTGAGCCAGCTCGGCGTCGATGTCGACCTCGATGGCGCCGAAGAAGTTGATGTTCTCGCTGTGGGCCGGAGACACATGCGCCAGCACCTCGTCATCGACCCGGCGGCCTTCGCGCCGCATCTGTTCCACCGCGAGACCGAAATATTCTGTCGTCCAGGCGATTACTGCATTCGTGGCTAGGGTCAGGCACCATATTTGTTCGGACTGGTCCTCGAGATGCCGGGCTCGGATCATGCCCTCGTGGGCGTAGAGCAGGTCGCGTTTGAGGGCGTGGACAGACTCGCCTCTGTTGAGCTGGCGGGCGATCTTGCGCCGATAGTCCGGATCCGACAAATAGCGTGTGGCGTAGATCGTACGGCGAAGGGCCCCATACTCTTTCAACGCCGCGGCCAGCGCGTTCTGCCGACTCGACGCCGACAGCTTCCCGACCAGCAGGGACGCGGTCGCGTGCCCGAACTTCAGCGATCCGGTCAGACGAAGCAGATCGTCGTAGTGCTCGGCGATCAGATTGAGATTCAGTTTGCGGGTCAGCAGCGGCCCGGCATACGGGAACCGGGATTCGATGTCGGCCCGTGGCCCTGGCCGGTACAGGGTGATCTTGCCCAGGTCCCGTATGCGGGGCGAGAGCTGCATGCCGAGTTGGTCGAACAACGCGAAGTTGACCAGGGTCACCCCGTGGGTATCGGTCGCGTGCTCGGAGATCGGCAGATCCTTGGCGTTGCCCAGGATCTCGTCCAGCACGTAATGTGCTTCGCGCCGCGTCGTGACGATCACCTTGGTGCCGTAGGTGGTGTGCTGATCGGTGACATGGGTGTAGGTCGAGAGGCCCTGGTCTGCGAAGAAATGCGGGACCGTGCGGGCGGTGGTCGAGCGGCCGCGGGTCGGGAACCGTTGCCCGTCACTGGAAGACAGGGTGCCGCCGCCGAACGTCGCGGTGAGCGGCAGCCTTTGGTGGTAGTCGATGATCGCCAGGTTCGCCGCGCGCAGCGTCTCCTCCCGCACGTACCATTCCTCGGTCCACCGCAGAATGTCGTAGGAGATGCCGCAGGCGTCGGCCATGCTGCGCAACCCGAGGTTGGTCGCATTCGCCAGCAGGACCGCGATCAGGTTGCGTTTCAAATCGGAGCTGCGGGTCTGCTTGCCGGTGGCGTGGGTGAAACAGTCCAGGTAGCCGGTGCGTTTGTCCAGCTCGATCAGCAGCGACACGATGGGTGCGAACGGCAGCATCTCGGTCAGCTCCGCTTTGGGTTCGGCCGCCTCGGCCGGGACATCCTCCGCGGTCAACGGCGAGATCACCAGGTCACCATCGTCATCGAGGCGGACCGGGCCGTCGCCGGTGGCGAGTACCTTCTCCAGCTCGGCGACCGAGGCGTGTAGTTCATCGACCGCGTCAGCCAGCGCGCGGCCCGGATCAGCGGATTTGCCGACCAGGCGGCAGAATTCGGCACGCGCAGGCTCCCACTGCTCGGGCGTGAGCAGGTACGCCGCCGGATCGGTGTACCGGCGCGAACCGGGCACGAACACGTCCCCGCTGCGCAACCCGTCACGCAACCCGAGCAGCACGCACAGCTCCCAATAGTGCCGGTAGGCGGTGGGATTGCCGGACTTGCGGGCCTCCTCGAGGTAGCCGCGCCATTTTGCCGGCACGAATCCGGTCGGAGCTTCGTCGAACACCTTGCGGCGGCTGGTGGCGTTCAGCTCCCGCAGCATGGCCACCGCGATCAGCAACTCTGTCGCCGCAGTACCGCCGGCGAACCCGACGCTCGACAGCACGTGCGGGGTGAACTGCCGCAGATAGCTGTAGGAGGTGTTCAGGGCGGCCAGATGCCCGTGATCACGCGGCAACCGAGGCTTGGCCTGCGCGATCGCAGCCCGCAACCGATCCCACCCGATCGCATCGCCGCGGATCAGACCGCCGATCTCCTCGTCGGTGATCTGCGGATCGGTGACGATGGCCAGCAGCTCATCAAGGAGGGCTTGGCGGTCCTCGCCGAATTTGCCGCGTTCGGCCAGGTCCTGCTGCATGCGCCGCTCTGCCTGGCCGAACTTCGCCGAGATCGCCTGATCGAACAGCGCCACCACCTCATCGAGCACATCCGTCGCGAACTGCGCCAGCACCGTCAGCAGGATCGGATACCGGCGCTGCGGCTCCCGCCGCTCCAAGGCCTGCGGGGTCAGACGGCGGCCCATCGTCGCCAGGAACCGGCGCCGCTCGGCGGGCAACACCGACATATCGAGGTGGTCCGCGCCCATCCCGCGCAGGAAACCCAGCTTGTCGACCTCGGCCTTCACCGCCTGCGCGGACGCCTCCCCGGGCCGGTCGACAGCCACCGCAACCGCGATACCCCGAGCGAGGGATCGGTGACCAGCAGCGCGTCCAGCTCCGTGCACCGCACCGGGGTGAACTCGTGCGCGAGCCGGTCGTAGGCCTCGGTCTGGGCCTGGCGGCGAGCGTGTGCGACCCGTTCCACTACCGTGACCGGGCCCGGCCGGATCACCCGCGCCGAGATCAGATACTCACACCCCAGCCGGAACAGCAGCGTCGGGGAATCGTGTTCCATCGCCCGCGCCAGCAGGAACTCGTCCAGTTCCTTGGACTCCAGCGGCCCGGCCGGCCGCCAGCCCAGATACTGGGCGGCCAGCCGCGCATGCTCGGTGCGGGTCTTGGCGCGCTTGCCGTACGAGCCGATCTGGACCGGATCCACCCCAAGCTGCTCAGCAAGCCGGGCCACGGCCACCGGCGGCGCCGTGGTCAACCGATCCGGAACGAACCCCAGCCACGGCAACGTGCACAACGCGACCGACAGACCCAACCGATCCGCCGGACCCCGGCCACGGCCCGGATCCACGAACGCCACATCCGCCGGAGTCAGCGTGAAATACCGGAACAACTCCTCCCGGCTGATCTCCGGAAACCCCCGCAGACGCTCCAACTCCTCGTCCGCGAACACCCTCATCGCCACGAACCCAACCTCCAACACGCCGCCGATCAACCCTCATCGGCAGCCAAGCCAAGCACCAACCACCCCGCCCCGTACCCAGAACACGAAAACCCTGCTCTACCAGCCCACTACGCCATATCCGCCCGAAATTCGGCCGATACTACGGCGACCCCTGTGACGCCGCGAAAAGGCCTTGGCTTCGAATCTCGCCACCGCGATCGAGCAAATGACCAAGGATGGGGATCTGTACGGCCCCTTCGCCGAATGGGCCACACAGATCCGGACATGGGGAAACGCTGGCGCGCATCAGGAGGCCTACGAACCGGTCGAGCTCGGAGATGCTCAAGATCTGCAGAACCTCACCCTGTCGATGATCAGGTACCTCTACATCGAACCCGCCAACTTCGCACGGAGGCGACAGGCGACGAAACGGGGCAAGACGTCCTGATTCTCCCCTCGATTCCGGCTCCTGGCCGCCGATAATGCCCGGCTTATCGGCGGTCAGAAATCACACGAATGTTCGATCGAAAACGGGCGCGCCAACCCCTGGAATCCGGGTGCCGTCAAGGATCGCACCACCAGGCGACGATAATTCATCGGCGGCGTCTCGCGTCGGGCTGCCGCGTGGTAAACGTTCGAAGGAGCCATGGAAAGTTCTTCGCTCGGAGAAGTACTCACACGCCTCTTGATGTGACGCCAGCTCGAAACCCGGTGGATATGGGCTGGTCAGCGGTACGCACCCACCTGCTCATGGGTGGGAACTCTTGGTCGGGCATTGCGCGTCTGGGCCGGGAGGTCACGGCGAAGGACTACGGCGTAACCGTGGCGAGGCCGCAGGGGTATAGCCGGGTGCCCAACTCGTTTCGCGTCGGCCTATGTAAGGGTTTCGCCGGTGTGGTCGTATGTGTTAGTGTCTGGCTCCGCTCTGAATTTCGATCAAGAAGATCCTCTATAATAAGGGACCTCTAGCGGTGATAGGGGCGGTCCAACAGCCTTTACGGCGTTCGATGTGTTCCGCACGGTCTGGGTGGCGTGGGGACTAGCCCATCAATTTGTTTCGAGCACACCCAGGTTGATCCAGAGGTGTCTCGTGAATTGCCCGGCAACGCAACCGGTATCCACCGCTATCAGCCCTGCTCAATCGAAGCCACAGCCCGGTTGGCAATTGCAGCGTCGATTACGCGAATGCAACGAGTTCTTCCTGCAACCCGAACTCGTCCATATTGCCGAGCAGCGCCGCCACCAGGCTCTGTACCAGCTGCGTGAGCATGGCACCTACCGGCAGACCACCGAGGAGATCCGGATCGGCGCGCAGTTGGCGTGGCGTAACCACGATCGCTGTGTGGGCCGCAAACACTGGCGTTCGCTCGACATCATCGACGCTCGCACGGTACGCGAGGCGGCCGACCTCGCCGAGGCCTGCTGGGAACACCTACGCAGGGCCAGACAAGGTCGTACGCTGCGATGCCTCATCACCGTCGGACCGCCCGCCCAACCCGACAGCCCGCAGTTCCGGATCCTCAGCCCACAGCTGATCCGCTACGCCGGTTACCGCTACCCGGACGGGCGCGTGGTCGGCGACTCGGCGAATATTGCGGTCACCGATCTCGCCCGCGAGTTGGGCTGGCAGGGCCGCGGCACCGCGTTCGACGTGTTGCCGGTGCTGATCTCCACACCGAACGAACCGATGCGCTGGTTCGAGGTGCCACGCGAGCTGGTCGACGAGGTCGAACTCGCGCATCCGGATTACCCGTGGTTCATCGACCTCGGCCTGAAATGGCATACCGTGCCGGCAGTGTCGAACATGGACCTGGAGATCGGCGGGGTCACCTACCCAGCGGCGCCGTTCAATGGGTGGTACGTGTCCACCGAGATCGGCGCTCGAAATCTCGCAGATGCCGACCGCTACAACATGCTGCCCGTGATCGCCGAGCGGATGGGCCTGGACACCAGCCACGAGCGCACGTTGTGGCGGGATCGCGCGCTCGTCGAGCTGAACCGGGCCGTACTGCACAGTTACCGCGTGGCCGGGGTGTACGTCGTCGACCACCACACCGTGGCCCGGCAGTTCATCGACCATGTCGAACGCGAAGAGGCCGCCGGGCGGGTCTGCCCGACCGACTGGTCCTGGATCAACCCGCCGATGTCCGCAGCGCTGACCCCTACCTTCCATCGCTACTACGACCCACCCGATCCCGACATCCGACCCAACTTCGTCCGACGACACGATGGGTGTCAGCCCAGCGCCGACCCCGTGAGCACACCTGACCGCGGCCCCGACGATCCCATCGGTCAGCGCCATGGCCAGTCGGGGCGCCGGTAAGAATCCGACCACCGGTCACATAGGAGGGCTGGCGGGGCCCGTGTCGGGTCCGGTCGACGAAGGTGACCTAATCGCCGAAAAAGCAACGAATATGCCCATTCTCCCTGGTCGGTGCAGATCGCAAAGGAGAGATCGAACGGGCCGGAGCGGGCTCCCTTGCGGTGCCCTCATCAGGAGATACGGCATATCCGCCCGATTTTCGGCGGATACTACGGCGACCCCACCGAGTGCGGGCCATGGCGGCGATAGAGCCGCCCGCTGAATGTTCAATAAATGATGGCGGTCTCAAGGGGTCAGTGCATCACCGCTGTTCAGGTGTTCAGCGTAGACCTCGGCGGGGCTGCGGTATCCGTGGATCCTGCGGGGCCGGTGGTTGAGTTCGCAGGCGATGGCATCGAGGTCGGCCTGGTCGAATCGGCGCAGGTCGGCGTTCTTGGGTAGGTATTGGCGCAGCAGCCGGTCGGTGTTCTCGTTGGTGCCGCGTTGCCATGGACTGCGAGGCCTGCAGAGGTAGATCGGTGTCTGCGTCGCCGCGGTGATCGCCCGGTGGCCGGCGATCTCGCGGCCGCGGTCCCAGGTCAGGGTCCGCCCGGCCGTAGGCCAGCGGACCGGGTAGGGCACACGCACCTATCAGCGGAGTCCGGTCCGACGTAGCCGGACCGCTCGTGAGTTGGCCAAGCAGTTCGGCACCACCGATCGCACGATCCGCCGCATGATCGCCGAGCCGCGCGACGACTACGAGACCCGCGCGAAGGCCAAACGGGACCGTGCCCAGGCGCTGCGGGCCCAAGGGGCGACCTATCGGCAGATCGCCGACGAGCTGGGGATCTCGATCGGGTCGGTGTCGTCGCTGTTGTCCTATCCAGTAAAGCGTCGCCGGCGGGCCGAAACATCGTCCTGACCGGCGATAACAGCCTGTATCGGTGCTAGCGGCAACTTCGTTGGATTTTCCGCCATTGCTACCGAGTCCTGTCGACACATGAACCGTCACGGGTTGGGGGCCGCTTCCTTCGTGGAGGAAGATGGTCACCATCATGTCGAAGCGTTACCCGTCCGAGGTTCGGGAGAAGGCCGTGCGCCTGGCTCTGGAGCGGCTCGATGAGTACGGGTCGGCCTATGCCGCTGCCCGTGCGATCGGCCCGCTGGTCGATGTGCATCACGAGACTTTGAGGTTGTGGATCAAGAAGGCCCTCGAGACGGGATCTCGCTCCGGGGCGCCGGAATCGGCGGGCTTGTCGTCGGTCGAGCGGGACGAGTTGGCGCGATTGCGGAAAGAGAACCGGGAGCTCGAGCAGACCAACGAGATCCTGAAGCTGGCTTCGAGTTTTTTCGCGCGGGAACTCGACCCGCGACACCGTTGATCGTCGGGTTCATCGACGAATACCGCCAGGTCTACGGCGTCGAGTCGATCTGCCGCGCACTTTCGGCGTACGGCGTGCAGATCGCGCCCAGGACCTACCGAAAGGCCCGCCATCGGCCGGCCTCGGACCGTGAGATCACCGACGCCCCGGTCGAGAACGCCCCGCGGGACCTGCAGAACACACCCGAAGCGATGTACGGCCGCCGGAAAATGACCCACTACCTGCGACGCCACGGCCACGAGGTGGCATTCTGCACAGTCGACCGCATTCTGCACAGTCGACCGGTTGATGCGGAAGCTGAGTCTCAATGGCGTGGTCAGAGGCCGCAAACACCGGACCACGATCCCAGCAAAGGACGGGATACGTGTTGGTGACAAGCTCAACCGAGACTTCACCGCCGCTGCCCCGAACCAGGTGTGGGTCGCCGATTTCACCTATGTCTCGACCTGGACCGGGTGGGCGTATGTGGCGTTCGTATTCGACGCCTACTCCCGCGCGATCGTCGGTTGGACCGCGGCGAGCTCGAAGACGACCGCCCTGGTCACCAAGGCGCTCAGTATGGCGGTCTGGCGACGTGATCATTACGGTCATCCGGTCGAGCCCGGCCTCATATTTCACACGGATGCCGGGTCGCAATACACATCCGTGCGGTCACTGAATCACTTGCCGTGCAAGGTCTCTCGGCTTCTATTGGCTCGGTTGGCGATGCCTACGACAACGCCCTGGCCGAGTCGATCATCGGCCTGTTCAAAACCGAGGTCGTCAACCGGCACGGTCCGTTCAAGACGCTCACCGAGGTCGAATTCGCACTCATGGAGTGGTGCGACCGGTACAACAACGCACGTTTGCATTCCCGGCTGGACTACCTCATCCGCCACGCCGACCGGCGCTGGTCTGAAACCGAAGCCGGTCCCCTACCCGTGACGGTTCACTGCTTGTAGCGCCGATGCGGGCAAAATCGCCTTGACTCTCCACCGACTGGAAGGTTGAGGCTGTTCCTGTGAGTGACCGCGACGCACTGTTCACCATCGGCGAGTTGGCCCACCGCACCGGACTGTCGGTGCGGACCATCCGCTTCTGGTCGGACTCCGGAGTCGTGCCGCCGACCGACAGGTCGCCGTCCGGCTACCGGCTCTACGACGTCGAGGCGGTGGCCCGGCTCGATCTGGTGCGCACGCTCCGGGAGCTTGGCCTGGACCTGGTAACTGTCCGGAAGGTCTTGCTGCGGCAGACCACCGTGGCCGATGTCGCCGCCTCGCACGTCCGCGCCCTGGACGCCGAGATACGCACCCTGCGGGTCCGGCGCGCGGTGCTGCGTTCGGTCGCTCATCGCAGAAGTTCGACCGAGGAGATGAGAATCATGCACAAGATGGCCAAACTGTCCGCCGCCGAACGTCAGCGGCTGATCGACGACTTCGTCGATGCCACGTTCGATGGGATACCGGACGACGCGCCGGGAGCGAACATCGCCCAGGGAATGCGGATACTTCCCGCCGAGCTCCCCGACGACCCGAGCCCGGAACAGGTGGATGCCTGGATCGAGCTGGCCGAACTGGTGGCCGACGCCGACTTCCAGGCGCGCTGCCGTCACATGGCGGTGACCGGCGCCGGCGACGCCGAACCCGAGATCACCGTTGACCGGGCCCGCGTTTCCCGGCACGCCGAACTCGCGGTCGCCGAGGGCGTGGCACCCGAATCCAACCGTGGCAAGGCAATCCTGGAACAGATCATCGACGCCGGCCTGCCTGCTGCAGAGCGCCGGCGGCTGGCCGATCAGATAGAGGTATTCACCGACCGCCGGGTCGAGCGGTACTGGGAACTGCTGGCAGTCCTCAACGGCTGGCCGCAGCGTAAGCCGCAAGTTCCGGCGTGGGAATGGTTCATCGAGGCGCTGCGCGCCCACGCCTGACCACAGGGAGAGGGGTCGTTATCCCCTTCGTCGACCCTTGCCGGCACCCCGTGATGCAGCTCTGCGGAATCCGGCGCCAAGCCGGTACCGCAGATAATGAGCCCTTATCTGCGGTAGCGGCTTGACGTGACTTTTCGCGAATCTGGACCCCGTACCCCCCAACCACCTCAACCAACTGAAGGCTCACACTCACCCTCCAGCGGAGTGTCGCAGATCGGTGTTCATCCGCCGCGCGACTGCTGGGGGTCTCACGGACCACACCGCTGATGAGCCCTTGACGCCGACCACCCCAACATCTGAGCCGGAAACCGGATCAGAGCAGGTCGCGGCTATATCCGACCGAAACTTCGTCAGCACTACCGGGACTCGGGCACCGTGGGCCGGAGCTCGGGCCGCTCCTCGAGCTCGCTGCACCGATGGCGTTGCGGACCGTGGTGACCGTGGGCTCACCCGGTCGGCTCCTCGGCGGCGATGCGCCTGTTGACGCTCTCGCTTCGGAGCTCATCAACGATCTGCCCGCTGACGTTATGCGCCACTCTGCGAGTGGGATTCGGGGGTGAGCGAACGGATTGCTGGGTCGAGTGTCGGGTATTGGAAACGGAACTCCATCGCCTGTAGCCGTTCGGGTACGACGCGGCGACCGCGCAGGACGATATCGGCGCCGGCACCCAGAATGACGTGGGCGAGCAGGGAGGGCGTCTTGCGGGGGCGGTTCGCGCCGACGACCGCGGCGAGCGTGCCGGCGAAATCCTCGGCACGTACCGGGGTGGGTGATACGCAGTTGTAGGGACCGGCCATGGTTTCGTCGTCGAGCGCGCAGAGGATGAGAGAGACGAGATCGTCGATGTGGATCCAGGAAGACCACTGGGTCCCCGGCGCGAAATAGGCTTCCTTGCCGGAACGGAATCGCTGGATCTGGTGCGGTAGGCCGCCTCCGTCGCGGGCGAGGACATAGCCCATCCGTATGAGCACGGCGCGGATACCGCTGATTTCGGCGGTTGCTTCCCATGCCGCTGAGCCGCGTGAGTGGACTCCCTCGTAGGCGCTCGTCTGTTCTGTGACGGGCTCGTCGGATAGCGCGCCGAAGCCGTATACGCCGACGGACGACGCTTGCACCAACACCTTCGGCGCCTCGGTGGTACGCGCGATCGCGGCCGCGAGCCGACGACTTCCCTCGATGCGCTGCTGGGTGACGTTGTCCAGATAGCGGCGCCCGGTAAACGGTTTGAAGAGGGTCGCGCCGGCAAGGTTCACTACGGCATCGGCCCCTTCGAGCGCCTCGGTCCAGCTCCCGTCCGAACCGAGGTCGAAGCACACGTAAGTCGGCTCCGGTCCCAGGCTCGCCCGGGCAGCCGTTGTATTGCGGGCGAAGGCCACCACTTGATCGCCCCGGTCGGCCAGTCTGCGGCACAACGCTTTTCCGACGGTTCCGGTGGCTCCGGTGACCACCACTCGTTTGTGTTTCACCACACCGATGATTCGCTGTACCGCAGTAATCTGTCCAACGATATTTTTTGTGCGAATTGATCACTCACAGAGATAACCGGTATGGAGCTACGACACATTCACGTCTTCCTCGCACTGGCCGACGAGTTGCACTTCGGTCGGGCCGCCACCCGGCTGAACGTGGTGCAATCGTCGGTCAGCCAGACGATCAAGGCCCTCGAAGAGGAGATCGGGGCTCCGCTGTTCGCGCGGACCCGCAGAAAGGTCGCGCTGACCCCGGCCGGACAGCAGTTCCTCGAACATGCCCGGCATGCTCTGAAAAGTCTGGACCACGCCGCGAACGCCGCCCGCAAGGCCGCGGACGGCCAGACCGGCCGTCTCGTACTCGGGTTCACACTGTTGACCGCGCTCACCCCCGTTCCCGACGCACTGGCGCTGTTCCACCGCACCTACCCCGGCGTGGAGTTGTCGATCGAACACGGCACCTCGGCCGAGAACATCACCGCTCTCGCCGCCGGCCGCTGCGACCTGGCCTTCGTCACCAGGCGCGACGACACCACCGCATTCGCGTGCGCGGCGGTGACCGAGGAACCGCTGACGGCGCTGGTGGCAGCCGGACACCGGTTCGCCGACCGCCGTTCCCTCACCTTCGCCGACCTCCGCGGCGAACCACGCATCGTGCTCTCCCGCCGCGCCGAGCCAGAACTGCACGCAAAGTACTACGCCGATAACACGAACATCGTGCTGGAAGCCGACCAGATCGACACCATGCTCGCGCTGGTGGCCACCGGAATCGGCATCGCCTGCGCGCCACGGTCGGTCACCCGGCTACAGCTACCGGGAGTCGTCACCGTACCGATCGACCCCCCAGAACTCGCCGGTATCAGTGTCATCTGGGACCCGGCCACCCTCTCCACGCCCGCACAAAGATTCCTCGAAATCCTCCGAAAAGCCGACCACGCCGAGACGACCACCGGTATTCAGGGCGGTCGCGGCCGGAGTCATGGGGATCATCGGTGCGATCTCTCATCCCCGCCCGCGGGATCCGCCAAGGCCGATCCGTTCAGTGTTCGTAAAAAGGGGTCTCTGTAGTAATGGCGCAGAAACAACGGAGTTCGCGTAAACCCTGGTCGGGCCGGGTGTTCCTGAGTCGTGCTGCGGGACGGCGGCCTTGGACACACTGCTGGACGTTGACCAGAGCTGGGTATGTCGCGGCTGCGCTGGTTGTCGACCGGTCCGGTGGAAGCGTCGGCGGTGAAGGCCGAGGCCGCGAAGCTGGAGTTCCTGCGCGGGCTCGGCGCTCACGAGCTGGACATGACCGTGCTGCCCGCGGAGCGGCGCCGGTTCCTGGCCACGATGGGCCGCCGCTTGACCGGCCAAGCTCTGGAGCGGCGGGATCCGCAGCGCCGCTATCCGATCCTGTTGACGGTGCCGGCGCAGTCGGCGACGAGGTGGTCGCGCTGTTCGATCAGGCGATCTCGGCGAATCCAGAGTGCCGCGACCGCCGCTGGACGGGCTGATCGACGACCTTTACTACCTGGAGGGTGCGCCGCCGTACGCCCGGCTGACGCTGCCGCCGATGCCGGCGGCGTTGCTCATCGTCAACCTCGGGGCGCCGTTCCGCATCCGCGCCGGCACCGACATCGAGACGGTCGAGTACGCCGACGGCTGCGTGGTCACCATGCCCACCCGCGCGTTGGAGTTCGGCTACCCACTCCGGACCCGGTCCGTCGGCGTGCACTTCAAGCCGTGGGGGCCGGCGCCGTTCCTGCCGATGCCCGCGGCCGAGCTGCGTGACCGGCCGGTGACGGTAGAGCAGGTTTGGGGCCGGTCCGCCATTGCTGAGCTGCGAGACCGGCTGGCCACGGCGGACGGACCGCACGAGATGTTGACGCTGCTCGAGGAGGAGCTGGTGCGACGGCTGTGCGAGACCGCCGGCCTGGGGCTGGTCCGCCATACGAGCAGCGTCATCGCGGCGACCAGCGGGGCGGTGGCGATCGGCGACCTGAGCGTGGCAGCCGGTGTCAGCAGCACTCATCTGGCACAGCGGTTCAAGGAGCTCATCGGCGTCACGCCGAAGCGGCTGGCCCGCACCTACCGCTTCACCGCCACCGTGTTCGCGATCAACCCCGCCGGACCGATCGACTGGGGCGACCTCGCCGGTGGCGCAGACTACTTCGACCAGGCCCACTTCGGCCACGAGTTCCGGGCGTTCACCGGGCTCACGCCGACCCGATACATCGAAGTCCGGCGGCGGTTCTTGAGCGAACATCCCGGCCGCGCGCTGGACGGCTGGCCGCTGCCGGCCGATTGATTTCTTACAAGAGAGACAGCTCACGACACGCTAATTTGGGGGCAGAGGAGAGCCCCGTGGGCAAGGTGGTCATGTACAGCTCGGTGTCGGTGGACGGCTTCGTCGCGGACGAGAATGACCAGCCCGGGCCGCTGTTCGACTGGTTGTCCAGCGGTGACGTCCCGTTGGACGAGAGCGGCGAGCTGAAGGTGTCACAGACCTCCTACGACTACACCCGGCCGTACTGGGACCAGATCGGGGCGACAATCGTCGGCCGCCACGTCTTCGACATCACGGACGGCTGGGACGGGAAGCCTCCAGGCGGGATCGACCACGTGGTCGTCGTGACCCACCGGCCGGAGCCCGAGGGCTGGGACCCCGAGGCGCCGTTTCACTTCGTCGACGGCGTCGAGGCAGCCGTGGCCAAGGCGCAGGAGCTTGCGGGTGACCGCATGGTCGAGGTCGCCGCCGGCGACGTCGGTGGCCAGGTGCTTGCCGCAGGCCTGATCGACGAGGTGCGCATGGACGTCGTACCCGTCGTGCTCGGGTCCGGCAAGCGCTACTTCGGGTCGGTCCACGCGCAGCACCTGTTGGAGGATCCTGACGTGGTGATTCAGGGCAACCGGGTGCTTCACCTGCGCTATCGGGTGCGCCGTTGACCTCTCTGAGCGGTACGCGAAGAAGTCCACTGCGAACGGTGACACAAGATCGGGCCTCCGGCTGCGTTTGCGCATCGCTGTCGCTGGTCGGGCAGCCGACGCGAGATGCTCACCGGACCTGTCCAGCTGTTCGTCACCCGGTACCCGCACGTTCACCGAGCCGACGCGCACCAGGTGAGCACAATCGTGCTCGCCGGCGTCCGTGCCACCGCCGCCCACGACGGCGCCCCGGTCGAGGGCGAGCACGATGCCGAAGAAGCTCGACACCCCTGGCCCCGCTGAGAGTGTCCTGTCCGCCAACGAACGTTCACGAGACACCACCGGCCGCCCGGTGTTCTCGTAGATCGCTGGTGTTACGCAACCGGTGCCCACGCCAACACCACGCAGTCGGGGGTTTGCGATAGACGACCAGGGCGAGGTCGCGAGTCTCGAGGGGAGCGGCGAGCTCGATGACCGGGCCTTGCTCATGGCCCGCTCCGGCGACCAGCTCGTCATCGCCCGCCTCGATGCCCGGCCTTAACCTGCACCAGCAGGGCATAACGTTGTTTTCTGCACCAGGATTACAAGCGCCGCCAACTACTTCTACGAGCACTTCACCAACCGCGACGAACTCCTCGCCATGGTCGCCGACGAACTGCGCGAGGAACTGCTTTCCATGCTGGTGCAATCCGGGCTCGCCACCGACAGGACCGTCGAGAACAGCAGCCTGTCGACCTGACCAGGGGTCTACGCGAACTTCGTTGGATGTCCGCCATTGCTACCGGGACCCCTTGACGGGCGCGACCGTCCCACGGTCGAGAATCGAGCGGCAACCAGAATCCCGGCCCCGCCGGAGAACCAGAGCACGACCCCGAGCGCGAACAGTGTCGTTGTCATGTCCCAGGTCAGGAGGCAATGCTGCGGACCCAGGTCACATCGCCGACGGTGTCGAAACCCATCGACTCATACAAGGTCGTCCGGCCTCGGTGGCGAGCAAGGTCGTCGGACGGCCCGGGTAAGCCCCTAACGCCGTGCCCATGATACCCCGGGCAATGCCTTGTAACCGTTGCTCAGGAACAGTCGCCACCCAGTAGACACCGATGGCCTCGCCATCATCGTAGGTGCAGGCCGCCCAACCGGCTGACTATCGATGCGTGCCAGCCATATTCGCCATGACGGCGAGTACACCAACGACGGAGGCAGCATCTGTCCGCGCTGGTACGGCTGGAAAGACCGCTGTGGCATTCCGTCCACTATCGTTCGCTCGGCTTCGGCCAGGGTATCCTCACTCATGGCCCGCTCGATGCTGCCTCCCGGTGGGAGCTGCACCTGAGGCAGCGGCATGGCAGGGCGGACCATGCTCGGCATCTGTAGCACCCTGACATGGTCATAGGCAGAGAAATCCAGCTGCCCGAAGCAGTCCTGCAGGACGACGTCATAACCCTTTTCGCGGTTAGCGGTGAAGAGTGCGGCAATCATCTCTGGATCGGCGGCACCTGGAGTGCTCACAGTAACCCGTGTCGTGCGCTGGCCAGGTATCTCGATAACTGACAATCCAGGCGGCATGTTAGGAACAACCCGCGACCCAGGCATGCTCGCCCACATCGCCGCTGTGTTGTCCCCGTACACGCCGGGACCGCTCTTCTTTGTGCTGGAGTCCGACTGTCCATCGGAATGGACATTGAGGAGACCGCCCGTCCCCGTACCCTCCTCGCGGTAGTCAATCTCCCCTACTGCGGATTGTTCGCCATCGCTGTGGTGATGCTTGGCCTCCCGGAGGGTGCTTGCGGTGGCGCGCGGTGGAAGAGATGGCGATCTCCCACAACTCAGTACTCCTCTTGCCAACGCGTCACGGATACTCGATATCATCAATCTGATATGATCTTGTGCCCTCACATCATGAACTCGATCCGCGAGCCGGCGCACTGACGTCGACACTCACGCAATGCAGGCCAGTCGATGCCGGAACCGAGGCTCATCGGAACCAAGAGAACAGCGCCTTCCATGCCGGTCTCACGCCCTGCCCTATCCCGGTGGGCCGTCCCCGATGAATGAGACCGTTTGGTATTAGAGTCCTGTTTGGCCTGGTAAGGGCCGAGAGAGGACACTGAGGATCATGGCAGGACGCAAGCGGCATTCCGCAAAAAAGCAGTGGGTTCACTGTCGCTGAAGGTCTTTCAATGGGGACCCAACGCATTTCGTGTGACACCTGGACTGCGCCGTACATTGCCACCGAAGATGATCAGCGTCTTCAATTCGGTTGCCGGGCCGGGCCGCCGATTCGTCGGCATCAATTGATGAGTTGATGGACAACGGGCTACCGATCGAAACCACCAGCTGACCGGCCAGTTTTCTCACGGCCGGTGTGAGGCACCGGCGTAGTCCGTAAACCTCTCCGGGAAGCGCCGTACATCACATTCCCACATCGTCACAAGGGCACGGTTATCTGCATCTTGTGTTCGTGCAACACTCGATATCACCGAGCGAGGACGAAGCCATGAACACTCGAGAGCACACCGCGAACCAGAAGATCGCACTCGTTACCGGAGCGAACAAGGGAATCGGCCGTGCCGCCGCCGAGCAACTGGCCACACTGGGTATGACGGTCCTGATCGGCGCCAGAGATCTCCGGCGCGGCGAACAGGCCGCCGCGGGGCTGCGTGCCACAGGTGGCGACGCGCACGCGGTCACCCTGGACGTCACCGACGCGACCACCGTCGGGGAGGCCGCGAAACACGTCGAGGAGCGCTTCGGACACCTCGACGTGCTGATCAACAATGCCGGCATCACCGGTTCCGGACAGGTCTCCCCCGAAGACGCCTACGACCAGATACCCAGCACCGTCGATATGGACATGGTGCGAGAAGTGTTCGAAACCAATGTCTTCGGAGTGATCGCGGTGACCAACGCCATGCTGCCGCTGCTGCGACGGTCACCGGCGCCCCGCATCGTCAACGTCAGCAGCCACGCCGCATCGCTGACGCTCACCGGTGACCCGGACGGCCCCTTCGCGTCACTGCTGCCGTCGGCGGCATAGCAGTACGCCAACGAGCTGCGCAAGGACGGCATCCTCGTCAACGCCGTCGCACCCGGCTACGTCGACACCGACAGCAACAACCACACAGGGTTCCTCACGGTCGCACAGGGGGCCGCGGTCTTGGTGCGCCTGGCCACGGCCGGCGCCGATGGGCCGACCGGCGGGTTCTTCGACGAAGACAGTTCTGTGCCCTGGTAACAACTGGGCGGAGGCGGGCCGACCGTCGGCTCGTCTCATCACACCGTGTGATGGGGTGGGAGTGAACAACCCTCACCGCACGTTGATTCCACTGGAGTTAATACACGTCCATCACAATTTCGATCTTGATAATCCAGGCGCGGTGATACTCCCCCGGACGTAATGACCACACCATGGCCAGGTGCCGGGAGCCGTGATCGAGTTCAACTCCGCCGCGCACACGAATCGTGTCGATCAGATACCGCGATATCGAGAACGTCGAGGAAGGCGTTCGCCGCCGGTGTACGGCCGAAAGAACTCCAGATGACATACTCGACGCGGGCCGGCGCGTCGGCGACCTCGATGGTGACCACACCGGCGAGCTGCGGTGCGTAGGCGGAAGGAAGCATTGCCACGCAGAGATCCTGCTCGACGAGCCGGGCAATGTAATCTGCGGTGGTCACCTCGAACGCGACGTCACGGTCGAGCCCGGCGGCAGCAAAGGCCTGATCGGACTGGGCCCGCCCGGCCGTCCCGGCCGGCAGGTCCACGAACACCTCGGAAGAAATCCTGCGCAGGGTGACCGTGGATTCGGCGGCGAGGGGATGATTCGGCGCAACCACGGCGACGAGACGGTCCCGGACCAGTTCGCGGGCGGCGACACCCCGAGGGCGCGTTGTGGTCGGCAGCCCGAGGAAGGCCACGTCGATGGCTCCTTGCTCGACCTGCTCGACGAGGTCCTCGCTCGCACCCACCCGCAGACCGATGCGCACATGCGGGTACAGCCGACGAAAATCTCGCAGCGCACCCGGAAGATCAACCGCGGTGACAGAGGGAATCAAGCCCACGGCGAGCCGACCACGTACCTCTCCGACAGCCGCGGCGACCTCTGCGGCTGCGCGCTCGGCGGCCTCCAGACACTGGCGGGCGGCCGGAAGAAACGCCTCACCGGCCGGTGTCAGCCGCACCCGGCGGCTGGTGCGCTCGAAAAGCCGTGCGCCGAGTTCCTGCTCCAAACGCGCGATTTGGTGGCTGAGGGCGGATTGGACAACCAGACACCGTTTGGCGGCCCGGGTGAAACTACTCGTCTCGGCGACGGCGATCACATAGCGCATCTGCTGAAGCTCCATAGATCAATCTTGAATCCAGATCGTTGGAGTGACAATCATATGTTGGACTCATTGATCACTGCCGGGTGAGACTGCGAGTGTGACAAGCTCAGCAGCACAGCGGATTTCCGGCGAAACCGCCAGAGGCACTCCCCACGGCACTCTGTCCCGCACCGCCCTCACAGCACTGGCCCCCTTCGCATGGGGCACCACCTATATCGTCACCACCGAGCTTCTCCCCCCAGGACATCCCCTGTTCGCGGGACTCCTGCGTGCGTTACCCGCCGGTCTGATCGCGGTGGCGATAACCCGGACGCCGCCACGCGGAACCTGGTGGGCAAAGGCCGCGGTGCTCGGCATCCTGAACATCGGACTGCTCTTCCCCATGCTGTTCATCGCGGCCGAACACCTACCGGGAGGCGTCGCCGCAACCCTGGCGGCAGCCCAGCCCCTCGTCGTCGCCGTCCTGACCGTGACAGTCCTCCACGAAAGCCCCTCCCCATGGCGCCTCTTCTGGGGAGCGGCGGGAGTCATCGGCATCGGCCTGGTGGTGCTCGGCCCCAATGCGGCACTCGACCTCGTCGGAGTCGTGGCGGGCCTCACCGGCGCGGCCACGATGGCACTCGGCGTAACCCTCACCAAACGTTGGGGGCGCCCCGCCGAGGTCGGACCCACCGCCTTCGCCGGCTGGCAACTCACCGCAGGCGGCCTCTTCCTGGTACCCATCACATTCCTTGCCGAGGGAACGCCGCCCGCGCTCGACCCGCCCGCCATCCTCGGCTACCTCTGGCTGGGCTCGATCGGCGGTCTGATCGCCTACGCCCTGTGGTTCCGAGGCGTCACCACCCTGCCCGTCACTTCTGTCGCGATCCTCACCCTGCTCTCGCCGCTGGTCGCCGCCGTTCTCGGCGCCCTCGTGCTCGGTCAGACACTCGGACCGATCCAACTCGTGGGGTTCGGCCTCTCACTCATCGCGATCGTCGCGGGACAACTGCCATCGCTCACCCGGTCACCCAACACTGTTGCGACACCCACACCGAAAGGGACACCTCGATGAAGATCGCCGTCGTCGGAGCCACCGGAATGGTCGGCTCGCGCGTCATCCGCGAAGCCGCCCACCGAGGCCATGACCTCATCGCGATATTCCGGAAAACACGGCCGACCACCCTACCGCCCGCCGCAACCACCGTCGAAGGCGACGCGAACGATCCCGACCATATGAGCAAACTGTTCGACGGCACCGACGCCGTCGTGGCGGCGACCCAACCCGCCCCCGGGCACGAACACGTCGTCGCCGCGACCACAACAGCGCTACTCGAGGCGGTCGCAACAGCGCGGACGCGAATCCTCGTCGTCGGCGGCGCCGCACCCCTGCGGACCCCAGGACACCCCGACCGCCTCGTCCTCGACAACCCGGAATACGTACCGGAAGCGATTCGCACCCTCGCCGCCGCCAGCGCCGCGCAGCTGGACGCCTGCCGAACTCGGCCGGGCAACTGGGTCTATCTCAGCCCGCCCGCCGTCCTCGAACCAGGGCCTCGCACCGGAAAATACCGACGCGGCACCACCACACTCATCACCGACACCAACGGCGCGTCTCGCATCTCGGCCGAAGACCTCGCCGTGGCCATCCTCGACGAGCTCGAGCACCCACGCGAAGACGAACACTTCACCGTCGGCTACTAGACCAAATGAGAACGACAAGACGAAGCGAGCCCTCACCATCTCGGCCACGCTCGCCTGCCTCGGTGTCCCGATGCTCGTACCCACAGACCGGGCGGCGTCGCACCGTCCGGTCTTCCCCGAGACCATCGACCTGCCCGCCGGATTCCAGCCGGAGAGCATTGCGATCGGGCCGCGGCCGGCAGCCTACTTCGGCTCGCGGGTAGACGGCTCCATCTACCGCGCCAATCTTGTGACCGGGCGAGGAGCCATTAGGAACGATCACGGCAGTCGGGCGTGCGCAATCGATGACAGCGAAAGTATCTGCCGCGTGCTGCCGGGAAGGTATTGGCGGGCAAGGACTGCGGGCGTGGCATTGTCAACGAGATGCCAGCCATACTCTGCGAGGTAGTCGGTGAGCGTGGCAGGGTCCAGGCCGGATCGAACCGGTTCTCCACGCGCGGCCAGACCGCGAATGTACTTTTCGCCCTCCGGATATGGGCATGGTTGGTCGAAAGCGTCGCGATGCCAGTAGTCGAAGATAACGCTGGAACCCGACGCAAAACACGCCAGAGCGTCCAATGTCGCGTCGATATCGTCGGAGACGAGGTAAGGCGTCACACCTTCCCAGAGGAACACCGTAGGAACAGTGCGGTCAACGCCGGCTGTGTCGAGCGCGGAGCGGAGCGTACGCATACCGAAATCCGCTGAGACGAAGTGGACGTGGTCGGGAATTCGGCCCAGTAACCGGCCGAGCATGTCCTGCTTCCAGGCCCCGGTCGCCGGGTGGTCCACTTCATAGATCGGAATCGTGGCCAAATCCGCGGTCAATCGGTAGGCGCGGCTATCGGCACCCGCGCCGAGGACCACGACTTGCCTCGCACCGGCGCACACGTCCTCGATCAACAGCCGATCCATGTGTTTGGTTCGCGCAGTGACATAGCCATACAAGCCGGGCATGCGTCGCTCGATACTCCACAACAACATCGCACGAACCGGAGCGATGCGAATACCGAGCCGATATTTCCAGCTGATCAATCCTTCGGCGAGGTGATCGGGGTTACGTAATTCCGGATCGTTTTCGCGGGCAGCGGCAGCTCGCAAGGCAGCCACGCCCTCGGCAGTGCGACTACGGTGAGAGTTCTTGTGCACCAGAAGATTCTAGTGTCGTGGACGGTATTATGCCGCTTGGTCGAGTCATGGATTCACTACCTCTCGAGTACAGTCGTCGGCGAGCACCGCGGTCGGCCCCCGAACAAGCGGGACTTTCACGTCACCGGACCTCATGCGCCGAGAACACGCCGAGGCGCGGTAGAGGGTGGAACGGCCGACCTCGAGTCGTGGGCTTTCGCGACCGCTCGGTGGTCATCCCGGATTCGCCCGATATCGGGACGACCACCCCGCCCGACTAGCCGGGGCTGTCCCGCCCTTCAGCCCGTTGTATAGGTTGCGGATGTGATGAAGATCGACCCGGACCGGTTGCGGGCATGGTTGGCCGAACACTCTGTGGAGCCCAATCGCCGGTGGTTGCTCCGTGACGGGGAGGCAGGAGCGGCGCTACTGGACGATGTGCGGCGGCTGGCCGGCGCTGCGGACCCCGGGATCAGGCGGCAGACCTGGGATGCACTGGATCGGGTTGTCGACGACGGGAATCGCGACAACTTCTTTGCCCTGCTGGTGGACGGTCTCGACATCGAGCAGTTCCGGAGGCTGCTGACCGACACGGATCCGCAGATTCGAAGTCGAGTACATGGGTCCGGGAAAGAACCCTTCGGCATGTTGGCGTTGGATCTGCTGGCAGATGCCCGTTTCGACTATGCCTGGCCGGACTGTATCGACGTGCTACGCCAGTCGTTCACCTTCGACACCCTGGTCGACTTGCTGACGAAAGCACTAAAAGGTGGTGTGGATGAGCGGCTTTGGGTCACGCTCGGTCTTCCGGGAGATACGCACGTGCCCGAGTTTCTGCCCGAGCAATCGCCTGTAGCGTTCGTATCTTGTCAGTTTTCCTGGGATTGCGTCTCCGACGATAGTGATTTGGTTGCCACACACGAGTGTAGGCATTTGCCCTCACCGTGGTCTGGTTCCAGACCGTCTTGGATGTCCCGTCGGGCGAGGACGCCGATTCCGCGCTTCGCAGCATTCGCTGGCAGGAGTTCGCCCAGGACTACGAGCTCTAGCGATGGGTGCCGATCACAGCTAACCGTGCTGGCCGCCGCCTCCGACGCGCGCATCGGGCCTGGTCGCGGATCTCATCCGCTGATCACCGGCCTGCTCGCCGCCGTGCGGCGGGGTCGCTGTCGGCTTGATACCGCCGTAGCCCGTCGTCGGAGACCCGCGCGTATTTGGCGAGGCTGCGCACGGAGGTATGCCCCGACAGTTTCATCAGCACCGGTGTCGAGGCCCCCTCCTCGGCGGCGTGGGTCAGCCGCGAATGCCGCAACTGGTGCAGCGTGTACGGGCCATCGTCGAAACGCTCGGTGTGGGTCTCGAACAACTCCGCCGCACGCCGATACGAAAGGCGCGCCCGCCCGGTCGATGGATCGATATCGTTGCGGGCCACCGAGGGTCGCGCTTTGCGGTCGGTGAGAAACAGCGGACCGGATTTGCGGCCGGCCAGCATCCGCGGTAACAACCGCGCCGCGCCGGTCTGCCACGCGATGACCTCCCGCGCCCCGCCCTTACGGGTCACCACCGCACACCGGTTCGCCGTATCGAGATCCGGCACATCGAGCATCAGCACCTCCTCGGCACGCGCCGAGGACTCGTACAGCATGTGCCACAACACCCGCTCTCGCAGCGCCGCATCCGATCCCAGGACCTCGGCGACCCGCTCACGGCTCAGTGCCTTACTGGTATCCGGTGGTGCAGGCCGGGCCCGCAACCGCACCAACGGATCACCGGCCAGCCACTGCTGTTCCCGCCAATACCCGCACGCCGCCGCGAGCGCGGTCAACCGGATGTTGAACGTCTTGGGAGCCTTGCTGCCCCACACGAAGGTGAACCAGCCAGCGACCCGGTCCGGTTCCCGATCCAGCAGCGCCACATTCGTGTCCGCGCCGAAACCTGCCACCAACTTGTCCAGCGCCGCCGCATAGGTTGCACGCGTGTTGGACACTGCGATCGTGGCCAGGTAAATCCGCACCGCGTCGGCCAATCGCACATCATTCACCGGCGTCGGCAGCATCCGAACCCGTCCCATCGACCGACCTCCCACCACTACAGCAGATAGTTTCCCGAGCCGCCGCCGCGTGAAAGGGACATCACGCAGGGCGACTGCGACGCTACCGCACATAGTGATCGACTATCTGCGGTAACTCCTTAGCGCAACTTTTCGCGGATTTGGACCGAGAACACGAAAACTCGCCCCTTACAACGATTCCCGGAAGCCATCCGGGCAGGGCCGAAACCGTTCTTGGGAGCAGTTCATGCCGAGTCAGGGGGTAGTGCGGTGCCGAAGTCCAAGGGACGCAAGCCGAAGAAGGCCGTCACTCCTCGCCGCACGTCGTCGCGCCGATCCTCGGTGACCGCGACATTCAAAGAGATTGCCGTCGGTGCGTACCGGGTGCGTCCGGCCCGGACCCCGGAGGAACTGAGCGGGTTCGAGCGCTGGGCATCGATGGCCAGTGCCGGCGGGCCCAAGGTGGCGGCGAATCTCGTCCACGCCCACGCTGACGGATTCCTCGGTGCGGCCTTGCGCGATCCGGACAGCAGCCACCGGATGATGGTGGCGGCGGTGACCGGCGGCGACCTCGACGCTGTCGTCTGGGGCCGGACCGAGGCACTGGTCGGCCACCCTGAACGAGGAGGTGGTCGGCGGCGCGCTCGTCGGGCCGGCCGCACAGTTCATCTCAGACCTCGGCGAAGCGCACGACCTCGGTGCCACCCCGGTCATGAGCGCCCTGCTGTTCACCTCCAAGATCCACCTGGTCGCCGTCGACGAGGACCACCGCAAGCACGGCCTCGGCCGCGCACTCGTCAGCACGGCGACCTCACTGGCCTACAAGGGCGGGGTGGAGATCCTGTACGGCCAATTCCTCACCGAAGACCAGGAACTGGCCGACTTCTACGGCCGCCAGGGCTTCATCGTGATGCCACCCACGATGCCGCTGAACTTCTCGAAGTGGCTGGGCGGATTCCCCGGCGGCCCGGCACCACTGGCCGATGAGACCTTCTTCTACCGCGTTCTGACCACCGACAGCTACCGAACTCAGTGGTCCGACTCCGCCATACTCCGCGATGACGAAAGGGAACGGCAGTGACCGAGCCAGAGTGGTTGGAAGAAGCTCGGCGTTCGAGCCGGCAGGCTCGAGCGCAGATAGTCCACCGGTATCTCCACGAGCTGATCTCCTCGCCGGCGGCGCTGGTGGTGTTCGCTCTGGCCGGTGTCAGCATGTACGGTGCGTGCGCGTCGTTCGGGATCACCTGGGCCACGATGTCTGGTGCGTCCGGGCCGGAGGCCGCAGTGTGGCCGATCGCGGTCACCGCGACCACGATGCTGGCCGTCATCTGCCGCATCCGTTTCCAACCGGACTGGTACCCGCCAGCAACCCGGCGAGTGTGCAACGCCGTTGCTTCGGCAGGGTTCTTGCTCGCCATGATCGGGAACGGACTCCACGCCGCTGGCTACCCGCACACGATCAGCCGACCCGTCGCCGTACTCGTGAACGCGACACCTGGGTTCTGCCTGATCTTGTCTACCGCAATGGCCGCGATCTTCCTCCTTGTGATCAGGCCACCGATGCCTGGACCGGTGTGGGGACCGCATCGGCCCAGCCTGCCGCCAGGGCTCATCCCCGATCGGGCAGAAGCCGATCCGAACTGACATCACCAACGCACAGATACACCGGATTTCGCGGACTGGCTGTCTCCATATCCGCCCGATTTTCGGCGGTTACTACCGGGACCCCTGGCCAGGGCGAAGTCTTAGCGCGACTTTTCGCACCACTGGACCCCATGGGCCGTTTTCTGACCGTCGATAAGCGCAGAAGGGCGGCGGTGTAAGCCACCTGCGCGTGAGTCGTAGGAGCGCGGTTGCCGCTACGCGGCTTCTGCTCCCGGACTGCTCTTTGGAGTGCCCGCGTCCGGCCGCCGTCGCGTGCGAGCTGGGAGCAGCGAACGCACGCTGCTGGGTCCGCTCGGCTCCCCGGAGTCTGGGCGGGAACCACGCAGATACTGTGTCGCCGCGAGCACGCGGCGGGCATCGCGCCGGCGAACCTCATCCTTGTGCGCCACAGCAGTCAGTCCGGCCACCAGTCGCGCCGGGCCGTCGTGGTTGATCCATCGCCAGATACCGCGGCCCACCACGGCGAGGCCGCCGCACACAATCAGTTCCACCATCGGCGGATCCTCTCCACTTCGTCAACAAGTGGGAGCACCTTACGAGTGAGGGGTGAAGACTGCCCCGGACCGGCGTACCGCCAGGTCGGTGGGGGTGTATT
>NZ_BAFU01000016.1 GCF_000308495.1 Nocardia brevicatena NBRC 12119
TGGATCTGTCCGGGTACTCCGAGGCTCCCGTGACCGATGCGGAGCGGGTTGTTCCGTTGCGGCCGGAGAACGCGGCTTATGTCATCTTCACCTCCGGTTCGACGGGGCGTCCGAAGGGTGTGGTGGTGTCGCAGGCGGCGGTGGTGAACCAGATCGCCTGGATTGTGGGTGAGTATGGTATCGGTGCCGGTGATGTGGTGTTGTTCAAGACTCCGGCCACCTTCGATGTGTCGGTGTGGGAGTTGTTCGCGCCGTTGGTGGTGGGTGCGCGGATGGTTGTCGCGGAGTCGGATGGTCATCGGGATCCGCAGTATCTGGCGCGGGTGATCGAGGGGGAGCGGGTGACGATGACCTCGTTCGTGCCGTCGATGTTGAGTGTGTTCGCCGGTAGTGTGGCCGAGAACCGGGTTGCGTTGTCGTCGTTGCGTGCGTTGTTCGTGGCGGGGGAGGCGTTTACCGGTGATGTGGTGGCGGCGGTGCGCCGGGTCGGTGATGTGGCGCTGTTCAATCTGTATGGGCCCACCGAGTTCACGGTGCATGCCACGCATGGTCCGGTCGCCGATATCGTGACCGGTGCGGTGCCGATTGGTTCGCCGGTGTGGAACGCCCGGGCGTATGTGCTGGACTCCCGGTTGCATCCGGTCGCGCCGGGTGTGGCGGGTGAGTTGTATCTCGCGGGTGTCCAGCTGGCGCAGGGGTATGCGGGGCGGCCGGATCTGACTTCGGATCGGTTCGTGGCCAATCCGTTCGGTACCGGTGAGCGGATGTACCGTACCGGTGACCTGGTGGTCCGCGACAAGAACGGTGTGATCACCTATCTGGGTCGTACCGACTTCCAGGTGAAGTTGCGTGGTCTGCGGATCGAACTCGGTGAGATCGCCACCG
>NZ_BAFU01000015.1 GCF_000308495.1 Nocardia brevicatena NBRC 12119
CCGTTGTCCGGTCCGTTGCCGCGGATGGATGCCGGGTCCACCGGCGGCTTGCCTCGACGCGACCAGGGAACGGGCGGACTGCCCCGACGGGAGTCGGGCACGAACGGCATCCCGGCGCGCGATACGGGCGCGGCCGGCCTGCCGCAGCGGGATGCGGGCAGTGCTTCGCAGCCCCGCGAGCCGAGTGGCGGAATTCCTCGCCGCGAGCCGGCCCCGGGAGGCCTGCCGCAGCGCGGTCCCGGTGGCGGTCTGCCACAGCGTGGCGGAAGCGGTCTGCCGCAGCGTCCACAGTCGGCCGCCGCGGAGGCATCCACACCCTCCCAGGAGCTTCCGCCTTGGGACGTGCCGCAGGCAGGACCGAGTGGTCTGCCGCAGCGCGCGCCGGGTGCCACCCGAATGCCGGCACGTACCGAGAACGCGCCGGGGGTCGCTCTGCCGCGGCGGAGCGCCGAACCGGCGGCCGGTGATCGGGCCGGAACCGAGAGCGATGCCGGCGCGGCACGCGAACGGGGTCGGCACAGCCACCGGTCCAATCCGGCGAAAACGGCCTCGTTCTTCCAGACCCGGCTACAGCCGGCCGAGGAAAACGACGGTGTGATGGGCGGGACACCCATCTTCGCCGAAATGATGTCGGCCTGGCTGGCCGATCCGAACGCGGATCGGTCCCAGATGGCTGCCTCCTTCGAAGCTCCTGGTGACGAAGGATGGCAGGCGGCCCGACGAGCCAGCGAGGAGAAGCCGGAGACCAGGACGGCTGCCGGTCTGCCGCAGCGTAATCCGGGTGGTCGGCTGATTCCCGGCGGCGTCAGCGGTGCCGCCGAGCGCACGCCGACTCGAAATCCCGAACTCATCCGGTCAAGCTTGAGTCGTCACCAGCAAGGCGTTCGGGATGGCCGTGCAATGAGAGCAATGAACCTAACCGGAGACAAAGGAGACCGATGAGCCCCGATCTAGGTGGTACGAACCGTCAGCTGGATTGGCTGGTTTCAAACTTCGCCAATGAGGTTCCGGGTGTAGCCCATGCCGTGTTGGTGTCGGCCGACGGCCTGCTGATGGCTGCCAGCGCGCAGCTTCCGGTGGACCGGGCCGAGCAGCTATCGGCGGTTACGGCCGGATTGGCCAGTCTCTCCGTCGGCGTGTCGAACCTTTTCGAAGGTGGGACCGTGTTGCAGTCCGTGGTCGAGATGGAACACGGTTATCTGCTGCTGATGGCTGTCGGTGACGGGTCATATCTCGCTGTGCTGACCAATACGTCCTGCGATATCGGGCAGGTCGGCTACGAGATGGCGTTGTTGGTCGAGCGCGTAGGCCAGACCGTTCAGGCCACTCCACGCGTCACGATGGGTTCCTGATGGTGGGATGGACATAGAAGATCACCGTATGGGCAGCGCCGAGCCCAGTCTCGTTCGGCCTTACTCGCTGACCGCGGGCCGCACCAGACCCAAAGTCGAACTGGCGCTGGAAGCGCTCGTCGCATCGCATCCGACGGCCTTCGAGCGCCAGTTCGAGTTGTCCAATATCGAGACATCCATAGTCGAGTTGTGCAGGGAGTCGCCGTCGGTCGCCGAGCTGGCGGCTCGACTGGAGTTACCGATCGGGGTGGCGCGGGTACTCGTAGCGGACCTCATCGAAGCCGGGCATGTCCGCGTTTCGGCGACATTGAAAGACGATTCCAGCGACGATGAACGTCGCGAGCTGATCGAAAGGGTTCTCAGTGGACTCCGGCGTATATGATTCGACGGCGAATGTCGATACGCGCACGAGTAAGCCGACTTCGGCAAAAATCGTGGTAGCAGGGGGTTTTGGTGTAGGTAAGACCACGTTGGTGGGGGCGGTGTCGGAAATTGTTCCGCTGCGCACCGAGGCTCTGGTGACCAATGCCAGCGCCGGTATCGACAGCCTTGCCGGTATCGAGAGCAAGTCCACCACCACAGTGGCCATGGACTTCGGTCGGATCAGCCTTGCCGAGGACCTGGTGCTGTATCTGTTCGGTACCCCGGGTCAGTACCGCTTCTGGTTCATGTGGGACGACCTCATCCGCGGTGCCATCGGTGCCGTGGTGCTGATCGACACCCGCAGGCTGGAGGACAGCTTCGCCGCGGTCGACTACTTCGAAGCGCGTAATCTGCCGTTCCTGGTGGCGCTCAACGAATTCGACGACGCTCCGCGCTATCCGATCGAGGACATCCGTCAAGCGTTGGCGGTGCCTGCCGATGTGCCGATCATGTCCATCGACGCGCGGCGGCGGGAGCCGGCCAAACAGGCGCTGGTCGCGCTCACCGAGTACGCGCTGCGCAAGGTTACCCAGGGCTACTGAGACGGAACCCGGCCCCGGTAACGGCGGGCCGGACACTGCGTCGATGGTGAGGGGGCGGTGTCGTTGAGCAGCGCACCACGGCGGATCTCCGCTCGGGAGCTACTGTCCATGCTTCTGGACCCGGATACGTTCGTGAGCTGGGACCGGCCGCCGCTACCGGTGGCCGGGACCGAGCGTTATCGAGCCGAGCGGGTGCAGGCGGCCGAGGCCGCGGGCGCCGACGAGGCGGTGCTCACCGGCGAGGGGCTGCTACGCGGTCGGCGGATCGCGGTCATCGCCTGCGAGTTCGGCTTCCTCGCGGGTTCGATCGGGGTCGCGGCGGCGGAGCGAATAGTCGAGGCGGTTGAACGCGCGACCGAGCGGGGACTGCCCCTGGTCGCCTCGCCGACCTCCGGTGGTACCCGAATGCAGGAGGGCACACTCGCTTTCGTGCAGATGGTGAAGATCGCCGGAGCCGTAGCCGAGCACAAGGCGGCCGGCCACCCCTATGTGGTGTATCTGCGCAATCCCACCATGGGCGGAGTATTCGCCTCCTGGGGATCGCTGGGGCACATAACCTTCGCCGAACCCGGCGCGCTCATCGGGTTTCTCGGTCCGCAGGTGTACCGGGCGCTCTACGACCGACCGTTTCCGGAAGGGGTGCAGACCGCGGAGAACCTGTACCGCAACGGCGTGATCGATGGTGTCGTCGGGGTGAAGATCTTCCGGCGTATCGCCCACCGTGCGCTGAGCGTGTTCAGCGGGGTAGCGGACACCACCGTGGCTCCCGGATGGGAACGGTTCGACGCGGAGACCGCCCGGACACCCGATGCCCCCGCTCCCACCGTGGACGAATCCGTCGAGGCCTGGGATTCGGTGGTGATCTCCCGGCGTCCGGATCGTCCGGGGCTGCGTGACCTTCTCCGCCACGTGACCTATCGGGTCCCGCTCAGCGGTACCGGACAAGGCGAATCCGATCGCACGGTGGTGTTGGCGCTGGCCCGGTTTCGCGGTCAACCCTGTGTGGTGTTCGGGCACGACCGTTCGGGGCAACACGGTGAACACACCATGGGTCCGGCGGCGCTGCGCGAGGCCCGACGCAGTATGCAACTCGCCCGCGAGCTGCGGTTACCACTGGTGCTGGTGATAGATACCGTGGGCGCCGCCCTGTCCAAAGAGGCCGAAGAGCGCGGCCTGGCCCCCGAAATAGCCCGTTGTATCGCGGATCTGGTGACGCTGGATACGCCGACCGTCTCGGTGCTGCTCGGGCAGGGAACCGGCGGCGGTGCCCTGGCCCTGCTTCCGGCCGACCGGGTGCTGGCCGCAGCCCACGGGTGGTTGGCGCCGTTACCACCGGAGGGGGCGAGCGCGATCGTGTATCGGGACACCGATCACGCGCCGGAACTCGCGCAGGCGCAACGTATTCGGGCGGTCGACCTGCTCGCCGACGGAATCGTGGACCGGATCGTCGATGAAAATCCCGATGCGGCAGCGGAACCGGTGGAGTTCACCCGCCGCATGATCGCCGCGATCGCCCGGGAACTGGCCGACCTGCGCGGCCGGCCGGCCGCCGAACTCCGCGCGGCACGCTCGGCCAAATGGCGCCGCCTTCCGGTGGTGTTGTCGGAGCCATCCTGACCCGAGTCGCCCATCTCTGCGCGACTCCGTATCGGGCAGGGACGCTCCGACGAGCCCCACCGGTCGCTGACGTGGGCCTCACCGGCGTGAGACAGGGCCCTCGGCCTCGGCCTTCTTTCCGGCCCGCCCGCGCCGGCGCCGATCGGCCACGGCTCGAGCGGGTTGCGGCCGATGGCGCCGTGTGGTTGCTTTGCTCGCGGCTCTTGTGGCCGTGAAGCCCTCCGTCACCGTGATTCGGTGGCAAGTCGAGACAGGGGTTCGGTCTCGGAAGCGACCGGCACCGACACCTCGGGTGCGCTCATGTTCGGTCCCGCCATGAGGAGGGATGAACGGTGGCGGTGATCAGCTTTCCGGTTCCGGGTCGGGTTTGTTCCAGGCGAGGATCATGGCCGGTGCGCAGCCGCCGGCCAACAGGGTCGCCAGGAGCATCGTCCCGCCCGCGTAGGCGGTGTGGAAAGCGTCCGCCTCCGGCATGAGCGCGCCCGCCCATACCAGATAGAGCATCGGCGGTAAGCAGAGCGCCTGGGTGACGGTGAGGCCGATCGAGCGTGCGGTATCGCGCTGGGCGATCTCCAGTTCGTCGAGGGTTGCCGAAGGTGCGTGGTCCTGGCCTCGAGAGGCGATCCGCAATATGGTCCACGCGGGTAGGAAGACCAGCACGGCGGGCAGGGTGAGCAGCGCGGCCCACGCCAGGTCGAAGGCGCACAGCACACCGGCCACGAAAAGTCCCGCAACGGAGGCCGCCACCGCCACCACCAGGGTCCGTCGCCGGGCACGGGTACGCCAACCGGGCAGCATCCCGGACATCCGTTGTTCATGGGCCGGCCAGCGGCGTACCCGGTAGTCCTGGTAGCGGTCGAGCAGTGTGCCGCCGGTCTTGGTTGCCGTCGTCATATCGTTCCTTTCCCGCGGGAGTAGATCTCGGCCGAGAGCGGGGTGAATTGGGTACGGGAGAACACCGCCTCCACCGGCAGCCCGAACACCTCGCAGATACGCAGGGCCAGGTCCAGGCTGGGATAGTGGTCGCCGCGTTCGAGAGCGCCGATCGTCTGCGGATTGACGTTCACCGCCTCGGCCAGGGCCGCCCGGGACATTCGGTGCTCCGCCCGCAGTACCGCGATTCGGTTGTAAATCGGGAGGGTTTTCCCGCGTCGCACTGGGCTCACCTAATGGATCGTTGTAAAAACACAACAGTCTGTCAATCTCTGTCGGACACGTCACACCCTGTCGTTGACCTGCTGCGAAACCGCTTCTACCTTCGGAACGATGACCTTCAGAAGCGAGACCGGCGCAGTCCCCCCGATAGTGCTGAACGACGGGAACCTGATCCCGCAGCTCGGGTTCGGGGTCTTCCAGGTTCCGCCCGACGATGTCTTCGACGTGGTCACGGCCGCGCTGCGAACGGGGTACCGCAGTATCGACACCGCGGCCGCCTACAACAACGAGGAAGGGACCGGTCGCGCCATCCGAGAGTCGGGGATTCCGCGTGACGAGATATACGTCACGACCAAACTGTGGAATGCCGATCAGGGCTACGACTCCACCCTGCGCGCTTTCGATGCCAGTATGCGGCGGCTGGGGCTGGACTATCTGGACCTCTACCTCATCCACTGGCCGGTGCCCACCGCCGATCGCTACCCGGACAGCTTCCGGGCCTTCCGGGCGCTGCGCGAAGAGGGAAGGGTGCTCTCGATCGGCGTCTCGAATTTCCGCATCCCCGACCTGGAACGGTTGATCGGCGAGGTCGGTGAGGCTCCGGCGGTCAACCAGATCGAGTTGCATCCGCGGCTTATCCAGCGGGAACTGCGGGAGTACCACACCGAACACGCCATCGCGACCGAGGCATGGAGCCCGCTCGGTCAGGGCACTCTCCTGAACGACCCGGTCGTCACCAAGATCGCCGCCGATCGGGGGCGCACCCCGGCACAGGTACTCATCCGCTGGCATCTGCAACTCGGCAATGTGGTGATCCCCAAATCGGTGACACCCTCTCGGATCGCCGAGAACTTCGACGTTTTCGGTTTCGAACTGGCGCCGGAACAGATGCAGGCGATCCTCGCGCTCGACAAGGGGGAGCGCATCGGACCGGACCCGGCGACGTTCGCGTTCGGACTGGAGGACTGAGCGGCTCCGTGTGAGCGGTGGGCCTGCCCCTGCGTGGTCACGCTCCGCTGCCGCCTTCGGCGCTGACGGCCCACCGCTGTGGCAGAGTGAACGGTGACCATCGAAAACGTTCAGCTGGGGAGAGGGCACATGCTCGGTGTCAGCCGGGACGGCGACGTCGTCACGATCGAACTACAGCGCGAACAGCGGCGTAACGCTTTGAACCAGGAACTGGTCGAGCAGTTGCGTGAGGCGGTGATCGAGGCCGCCGAATACGCCCGGGCGATCGTGCTCACGGGCCGAGGTCCGGTGTTCAGTGCGGGCGCCGACCTGGACGGCGTGTACTCCACCGAGTTCCTCGAGGCACTGCTGGAGATGCTGCACACGGTCGAATCGACGCCGGTGCCGGTGATCGCCGCCGTCCACGGCGGAGCCATCGGTGCGGGCGTGCAACTGGCCATGGCGGCGGACCTGCGGGTTCTGAGCCCCGATTCGTATATCGCGATCCCCGCCGCCAAGCTCGGTGTCTCGGTGGATCTGTGGACCACTCGCCGGCTGGTATCGCTGATCGGCGGCGGTCCGGCGCGCACCATCCTGCTCGGCGCGGAACCCGTGGCCGCCGCCGACGCCTACACCTTCGGTTTCGCCAACAAACTGGGCACGGTGGCCGATGCCCAGGGATGGGCTAAGTCGATCGGCCGGCTCGCCCCGCTGTCGCTGCGCCATCTGAAGTTGATGCTCAACGACGACGGAACCCGGCAGCCGGAGAACGCCCAGCAGCGGGCCGCGCTGGAGGCCGCTTGGGCCAGCACGGACGCCCAAGAGGGTCGGCTGGCTCGCCAGGAGAAGCGGGCAGCGAAGTTCGTGGGCCGATGACCCGGCCGCGTACCGCGCTCGCCACCGCGGCCGGCGTCCTCGGACTAGGCTGGGTGGTGCGGGCGCTATGGGGTCTGCCGTCCTCGCTCGGCGCGCCCATCTCGGCCATTGCGCCGACCGCGGCGGGCGCCACCGGCTATCGCAACAGACAGTTTCACAACACCGAACCCGAGACGCCGATCGCGCCGAGTTCCATGCTGTCGCTGCTGTTCTCGGCGGCCACCCGCACCCGGGTCGGCCGGCCGGTGCGACCGGTGCCGCTGGTGAAACCGCAGCAACCCGCCGTGGCGGGTGATCTCGCGGTCACCTGGTACGGCCATGCCAGCGCGCTGGTCGAGGTGGACGGTTATCGGGTGCTCACCGACCCGGTGTGGAGCAAGCGGGTATCGCCGTCACAGTTGGTGGGACCGGCGAGGATGCATCCGGTGCCGATCCCGTTGACCGGGCTGCCGCGGCTGGACGCGGTGATCATCTCGCACGATCACTACGACCATCTGGACTCGGACACCATTCGGGCCTTGGTGCGGTCACAGCGGGCGCCTTTCGTGGTTCCGGTCGGGATCGGTGCCCATCTACGGGAATGGGAGGTGCCGGAGGATCGGATCGTCGAACTGGACTGGGGCGGCTCGACAACCATCGCGGCGCCCACCGCCGATCAGAGCGATCTGGTGATCACCTGCGCCGAGGCCCGGCATTTCTCCGGGCGCGGTCTGGCCCGCAATGCCACACTGTGGGCGTCGTGGGCGCTGCGGGGCCCGACTCGGCGGGTGTATTTCGGTGGCGACACCGGCTACACCAAGGCATTCGCCGCCGCGGCGGCGGAGTGGGGCCCTTTCGATCTGACCCTGCTGCCGATCGGCGCCTACGACGAGCATTGGCCCGATATCCATATGAACCCCGAGGAAGCGGTACGTGCCCACGCCGAGCTGTGTGGGGGCGATGCCGGTCACGGGCTGCTGGTGCCGATCCACTGGGCGACCTTCAACCTGGCCTTCCACGGGTGGTCCGAACCGGTGCGGAGGCTGGTCGCGGCGGCCGGAGAGGCCGGTACTCCGATCGCGGTTCCGAAGCCGGGAATGCGGGTAACCCCGATAGATCTCCCACCGGCGCGGCCCTGGTGGGAAGATGTGGGATAGCACTTTCGCAGCCGGTGGCCCGGCCGTGCGTCGACGCCGGAGGAGGTAGTGCGGCGTGACCGTGTCGCGGCACGGCGTCCCATCGACACTGCGATCGTTTACTCCGATACGGAAGGATCTGTGCGATGAGTCTGATGGACACTCTGAAGGGCCTCGTGGGCAAGGGCCAGGAGATGGCGGCCAAGAACTCGGGCAAGATCAACCAAGCGGTTGACAAGGCGGGCACCTTCATCGATCAGAAGACCGGTGGCAAGTACACGGACAAGATCGAGAAGGGCAAGGAGGCCGCACGCAAGGTGGTTCCCCCGGAACAGCCGGGACAGTCCGGCCCGGGCCCGGCGCAGGGGCCACAGGCCTGAATCGGACCGGCCGGGCGCCGGCACCCGTCTGGTCGGGTGAGTCGTGACGATCCGCCGAAGTTCGTGCGGTCGCCGGGATGTGGCTGTCGGTATGGTGATCCCGGTTACCGCTCGAGCGAGGAGTTTTCGACATGGATTTCAAGGGCTTGGCCGATAAGGCGCTCGGCATGGTGCGCAAGAACGCCGACAAGGTGGACCCGCTTATCGATAAAGCGGGCGACATCGTGGACCAGAAGACCGGTGGAAAGTACGCCGCCCAGGTGGACGCGGCGCAGAACGCGGCCAAGAAGGCGGTGCGTGACCGGACGCAGCAGTGAGCGGTCGGCGCCGGCCCGTTGTGTGTCCGGGTTCGTCTCTGTCCGGGCACGAAAAGGCGGCGGTGCCCCGGTTTCCGGGATACCGCCGCCTTCGGCTATCGGGTGATCAGTTGGCGTCCGTGCTCGCCCACTTGGTGGTGCCAGGGGGAGCGTTGAGGGTGTTGATCAGTTCGATTCCGGCGACGACCAGGGTCGGCCCGCCGGCGACGATCGTGCCGATGATGCTACCGATCGACGCCCCCAGGACCACGCCCGGAAGTGCCCCGACTCCGCCGGCGGCCGCTCCGACCAGCAGGCCGATCACACCGCCCAGCGCGAGTCCGATGAAGCCACCGACCGCCGTCGCCAGGCCGAACTGCGAGAGGAAGTCGTTCTGCGCCCGCTGGTTCTCCAGGGGGGAGGCGACCGGGGCCGCCGGTGCCGGGTGAGCCTTGGTGTGATCGCGGACCGCGGTCAGTTCCAGTACTCGTCCGGAGTCCCGAACGGTATGGGGGATCGGGAATTCCAGTCCGTTCTCGCGGAAGGTCAGCGGCAAGCTGACGAGGGTGTGCCCGGCCGAGTCGTTGATGTGCACGGTATCCCCGGCCACCTGGAAGGTGCCGTCGGTGAGCGTGGTGACGATACGGTCGCCGACCAGTGCCGCCTCGTACCGCACGTCGGGTGCCGGCGCCGGCTGCGCGTGCGAGATACCGGCGGTCGCCATGAGTGCGGCGGCCACGGCCAGCGCCGGCCCGGCGAGCTTGCGGAGAATCATTGTGGTGCTCTCCCATTCGTAGAGTTGCTGCGGGTGTGTCGTACAACAGCGGAAAGCTCCACGCCGATCCGGATGAAGGGCGATTGTGACCTATCTCATGGTTTGAGGGTCTGATATACGCCAAATCCCCTGATTTGAGGGCTTTTTCGGAAACGAATTTCGAGAAAAGGGAACTCCGGTCCTTGAAAAGGACGCTTCCTCTGCGTTTTCCCGGGTTGTCGCTGGTCGGCGACGTGTAAAGCTCGTTCGCCGAACATGATTTCAGAGGGCGAACTCCACCGCCACCGCCCCGAGGCAGACCAGGAGCACCACGCCCAGCGCCACCGCGTCGCGCCGGCCGGGCGAGGTGGGTTTTGCGGTCAGCTGGCCGGTGCCGCCGCGCGCGGTGATGGCCTCGCCCAACTCGCCTGCGCGACGGGTGGATACCGCCATGGCGGCGGTCAGGATATCGATCAGCGGATCGGTGGTGCGGTGCAGCAGATCGGGTTTAGGGCGCAGCCGTCGCGCCGCCCGCAGGATACGGATCTCCTCCAGCAGTAGCGGAAGCCCGCGCAGGGTCAGCGCGACGACCACCGCCAGTTCGTCCACCGGAACCCGCAGTCTGCGCAAGGGGGCGCCGAGAGTGGCCAGCGCCGGCGCGATCTCGCCCATCGGTGTGGTCCAGGCGATGAGCATGGATGCCGTCAACAGGACCAGGGTGAAGACCACCACCTGCAGATAACGCAGTATTGCCCCGCCGCTCACCACCACATTGACCACCCCGCCGAGCACGATGAGCGCCCAGAACACCCACGGAAGCCGGGGCAGGGCGCCCAGCGGGAGCCGGGCCAGGGCGCCGATCAGGATCAGAAAGCCCACCGTGATACCGAGGACCGGCCAGGTCGGCAGCAGCATGAGCAGCACACTGATCAGGAATGCGCCGATCATCTTGGTGCCGGCCCACAGGCGGTGCACCGGGCTGTCCACCGGCACCTGGCGCAGCAGAACCGCGCTCATTGTCGACCTCCGTGTTCTCCGGCGCCTGGGACGCCGTTGTCGAGGCGCCAGGCCGTGCCCGGCCGGGAGAATCGCGGCGGGTCCGGCGGGCGGACGGGTATAGGTTCCGTATCGGGCTCGGGCTCCGGTAGTGGTAAGGGGCGGGCGTCGGGAATGACGCCGGCCTTCAGGTAGACGGTGCGGTCGCAGATGGCGGCCACATCCTCGATATCGTGCGAGATGACGATCAAGGTCAGGCCCGAATCCCGGAGTCGGGCGAGCAACTCGACGATATCCGCCCGGCCCCCGGGATCCAGGCCCGCCAGGGGTTCGTCGAGTACCACGACATGCGGTCGACTGGCGACAATGGCGGCGAGCACCACGCGTTTGGCCTGGCCGCCGCTGAGCTCCTCGATGGAGCGCACGGCTATCTCCCGGTCCAGTCCGACCGCGTCCAGGGCTTGGCCGACCGCGCCGGAGCCGGTGCTCTGGCCGCCCCAGTCGGCGATCTCCTCGCCGACGGTGTGCCGCTGCAGTTGCAGGCGCGAATGCTGGAAGGCCAGTTCGACGCGGCCGATCTGTGCGGTGACCGGTTTGCCGGCCAGTTCGCAGCGGCCGGTGGTGGGGTGGACGAGCCCGGCCATGATCCAGGCCAGGGTCGATTTGCCGGAGCCGTTGCCGCCGACGATCAGCAGTGCCTCTCCGCGGCGCACCGACAGGTCGACACCGTGCAGGGCGGGGGCCTCCCACGGGGTGCCGCGGTTGTAGGTGTGGCGGATGTTGCGCAGTTCCAGAATTGGCTCGCCCATCGCCTGTCGGCGGGTATCGCGGACGGGCTTCGGCCAGGCGGGTAGGCGTTCCACCATCCGGCCGCCCTCCAGGTGCACCACGCGGTCGGCGGCTTCGGCATCGGCCTCGTGATGGGTGACCAGGACGACGGCCATCGGATAGCGGCGCGGTAGTCCGGCGAGCAGCGCCACCAGTTCCCGGCGCCCGTCCGGGTCGATCATCGATGTCGCTTCGTCCGCGATGAGCAGCGCGGGACGTCGGGCCAGGGCGGCGGCGACGGCCAGCCGCTGCTGTTGGCCGCCGGAGAGGGTGGCGGTTTCCCGGCCGCCCATACCCGCCAGGCCGACCTCCCCGAGCAGGCCGTCGATATCGACGTCGGCGGCGATGTCGGCGGGCAGACCCCAGACGACATCGTCGGCGACCAGGACGCCGAGGGTCTGGCTTTCCGGCCGCTGCAGCACCAGCGCGGTCCCGCCCAGATGGCCGAGCCCGGCCGAGCCGGGGCGTTCGGCCGTGCCCGTGGTCGGGGGCAGGCCGGCCAGCAGGCGGGTGAGGGTGGATTTGCCGGAACCGTTGTGGCCGACTACGGCCACGAATTCGCCGAGCGTGACGGACAGGTCGATATCGGCCAGCGCGTCGGTGTCCGTGCCGGGGTAACGGTAGCCGGCGCCGTGCAGGGTGACCGGGAGCGGCGCGATGGGGCGCGGATCGAGCGGGGCGTCGAGGCGGTCGCTACCCGGTAGCCACGCGAGACGGTCGAGCACCGAGCCGAGGACGAACCAGGAGCACAGGGTGGTGAGCACCGTGCCGAAGGCCACCGAACCGCCGATGTAGAGCCACCACCAGCCCAGAACGGTATCGGTGAGGTTCGTGATGCCGTGGCCGAGCGATTCCAGTCGCAGGTGGTTATCGGCGATCTCGGCCACACCGGCGGCGGTGTTGCGCAGCGCGTCGAACATGAGGGTGCGGGTGGCGGAGAAGAGCAGCAGGAATCCCACCGAGAACGCCGCCCACGCCGCGGCGGCCGGCAGGGACAGTCCGAAGACCGCGGCGATACCGCGGCCGCGGCGCTTCACTCCGCCGACGATGCCACCGATCGTCGCCGTAGCCACCATGGCGGTCGCCGGCAGCAGTCCGGCCGCCACGAAGGTGACCAGGGCCGCGGCGATGGCGGCGGTGAGTACCACGCGGAATCGGTAGCGGTGGGCGAGTAGCCCCATCGGTACCGCCGCGACCAGTTGCAGCGCCGCCGCGAACGGTACGACCGCGCCGACGGTGACCAGTCCGACGGTGACCCCGCCCAGTACCGCGCCGGTGGCCAGTTCGATGGGGCGCAGCGGCCCGTGTTCGGCCGGACCGCCGCGCGCCGGCGCGCCGGCACCGTGCACCGTGGCGCCGCCGGGACCGGTGGATTCGGACAGATCACTCACGGGCTCAAGTCTGCCGGCTTAATCCGATACGGGTTGCATTCATGCGCATCTGCGCATATGTTAGGCGGGTGGCACACGATCATTCACACGGGGTGAGTCCGGAGAGCGCATCCGGGAAACACCTGGCTCGGCTCGCTGCGGCGCTGGTCATCGGCGCCGGGTTCATGGTGGTGGAATTCGTCGTCGCGGTCGCGACCGGATCGCTGGCGGTGCTCTCGGACGCCGCCCATATGCTCACCGATGTGGTCGGCGTGGGGATGGCGCTGTCGGCGATCCTGCTGGCCCGCAAAAGCCGACCCACCTACACCCGGACCTTCGGCTACTACCGTGCCGAGGTGATCGCCGCGCTGGCCAATGCCGTCCTGCTGTTCGGGGTGGCCGGCTATGTACTCGTCGAGGCGGTGGTCAGATTCGGGGATCCGCCTGCGGTGCCGGGGGTGCCGGTGCTGGTGGTCGGCGTGGTCGGGTTGGTGGCGAATCTCGTCTCGATGCTCCTGCTGCGCGACGGGGCGCGGGAGAGTCTGAACGTGCGCGGCGCGTATCTCGAGGTGCTCGCCGACGCGGTCGGCTCGTTCGGTGTGCTGCTGTCGGCGGTACTCACCCTGACCGCCGGCCTGCACTACGCGGATATCGTCATCGGTGTCGCCATCGGGCTGTGGGTGTTGCCCCGGACCTATCTGCTGGCCAAGCGCTCGCTGCGCATTCTCTTCCAGCACAGCCCGGAGGAATTGGATGTCGAACAGGTGGCCGCCGAACTGGGCGCCATCGAAGGCGTGACCGATGTGCACGATCTGCACGTGTGGACACTGACCTCCGGTATGGAGGTGGCCTCCGCGCATATCACCGCCGAGTCCGCGAGTGAGGACATACTGCGCGCCGCTCAGCACATCCTGGCCGAACGTTTCCACATCCACCACGCCACTTTACAGGTGGAGACCCCCGACGCCGCGCGTCGTTGCGCGGAACTGTCCTGGTGAGATCCCGGCCGCCGGATCGACATATTCGGCCATAATGACGGGGTGGTGGTGGAGAATCCGGTAATCCGGGACTGGGATTTCCCGCGCGGAATCGCCAGTGTTGCCCTCATGGTCGGATATGGCGTCGAGCACGGCGCCACCACTGCCGATCTGCTCGCCGGTACCGAACTGACCGAGGAACTGCTCCGCAATCCGGACGTGCAGATCGATGCGCACACCGAACTCGCGGTGATCCGGAACCTGGTCCGGGCACTGCCCGACCGGCCCGCCATGGGTGTCGAGGTGGGGCGCCGCTACCGGATCACCACCTTCGGGATCTTCGGGTTCGCCTGTGTGAGCAGCCCCACCCTTGCCGAGGCCATCGACTTCGCGCTGCGCTACCTGGATCTGAGCTTCACCTTCTGCCTGCCGGTGGCCCAGCTGCGGGACGGGGAATTCGTCGGCCGGATCCACGACGAATCGGTACCCGTCGATGTACGGCAGTTTCTGGTCGAACGCGATGTGATGGCCATGCACCAGGTGATGAGCGATCTGCTCGGTCGACACCTCGCCCTGACCCGGGCCGAATTCCGATTCCCGGAACCGCCCTACGCGGACCGGATCGCCGAGGTCACGGTGGTACGGCCGCGCTTCGGACAGCCGCGTAACCTGGTCGCGCTCGATCCGGCCATCCTGGGCCGGCCGTTGCCGCAGGCCAATGAGCACACCCTCGCCATCTGTCTGGCCCAATGCCGGGACCTGGTGCATCGGCGGCACGCGCGCACCGGTATCGCGGCCGAGGTACGCGCCCGGCTGGTACCGCGCGGTGGCGCCGCTCCACCGCCGATCGACGTGGTCGCGGCCGATCTCAATATGAGCACCCGCACGCTGCGCCGCCATCTCGAGGCCGTGGGCCCCGGTTATCGGGCGCTACTGGACGAGGTGCGCCAGGCGCTGGCCGAGGAAATGCTCACCACCACCCCGCTGTCGGTGAGCGATGTCGCGATCCGGCTCGGCTACGCGGAGGCTTCGACCTTCATCTACGCGTTCAAGCGGTGGACCGGCCGAACGCCCGCCGCCTACCGTCGGGCATGCACCGGGCGATATCAGTAGTCGGGATGGCCCGGGCGAGACCGAGACGGTTGCCCGCATCGGTTCGTCGGCGGTCGCGTGGACGGAAGGGTCGTATCCGATCGGCCCGGCTGCCTGGTCATGGGCGACCTGTCCTGCCCGTTGGTTGCGTGGAACGGCCGCTGCACGCCAGGAGCAGGACGAGCTGTTCGCTGGTGGGAAGTGTCGGGCATTGCGAGTCCTGAGGGCACCGATTAAATTGCAGAAAAATTCGGTAAATCAGCCCGTCGCGTGGCGGGCCGGCGGGTTCTCGCCGACTGATGGGATGCGCATGTCGGTTATGGGTAGCGATGGCGAGCACGCCTTACAGGAACGTTTCGGCTCGGATGAGCGAGCGCAGCGATTCTACGACCAACAGGTATTGGACCGGCTCAATTCGCGGATGATCGATTTCGTGCGCCGGATGGAAATGGCGTTCATCGCCACCGCGGACCGGCGCGGAAATTGCGATTCGAGCTTCAGAGCGGGACAGCCGGGCTTCCTGCAGGTGATCGACGACCGCACCCTCGCCTATCCCGAGTACCGCGGCAACGGAGTAATGGCCAGTCTGGGCAACATAGTGGAAAATCCCCACATCGGTATCCTTCTGATCGATTTCGTTCGGGACCTGATCGGATTGCACATCAACGGCTCTGCCCGCATCGTCGAGGACGTGACGCTGCGGGAGCGGGTGCCCGCTCTACCGAGCGCGCACCACGCGGCACGGGGCGAACCCGTGTGGGTGGTTGTCGAAGTCGACGAGGCATATATCCACTGCCGTAAACATATTCCCCACCTGGTACCCGCGCCCTACTCCACGCGAGACTGGGGCACCGACAACGTGCGAGCCAAGGGGGGCGACTATTTCGCCGCCAAGGCGACGAAACACCTGCGGCCGCAGCCGTGAACAGTGGAAAGAGCACGACCAGGTGGTCGCACCCCGCAGGGTGAAGCTAGTAGTGCGGTGTGTTGATCCAACCGCCCATCGGGACACTGCGGAAATGTGTGGTCATGCGGTGGTCGGTATCGATGACGTGCAGGGCTATCGCCGGGTCCGGTGCGTAGTCCATCACCCGGTCGGGCAGTCCCAATTCCCATGCCCCGCCCAACACCGACGCGGTACTGGGTCCGACCAGCAGCGGGCGACCGGCGAAAACGCTGCTCACCGCCGAATGGGCGTGACCGGCGAGCACTCCGACGATCCGCTCCTCGTCGGCGATGATCTCGGCCAGGCGTTCCGGTTCGGCCAGCGCGATCTCGTCGATGATCGGACTGTGCAGTCGCACCGGCGGATGGTGCAGCGCCAGCAGTATCGGCTTCCCGGTGGGCGCCTCGCCGAGGACCTTGCACAGCCAGCGGAGGGTCTCGTCGGACAGGCGGCCGCCCGACTGTCCGGGAACAGTGGAATCCAACAGCACCATGGTCAGCTCGCCCACCCGGTGCACCTGGTGGATCGGATCGGCCGAGGAGCGGACGCCGAGCAGAAGCTCGCGGAAGGCGGTGCGTTCGTCGTGGTTGCCGGGGATGAGGAAGACCGGGATATCCGCCTGGAGCGCTATGCGTGCCTCGGCGTACTGGTCCGGCTGCCCGGACTCGGTGATATCACCGGTCACCACGATGGCGTCGGGTCTGTGCCGCAGTTCCGCCAGATACGCCATGACCCGCTCCGCGCGTTCGTAGTTGCGGGCGCCGAGATCGAAATGCGTGTCGCTGACCTGAGCCACCAGAAGCATGGTCCGTTCGCTTTCTCTGGACATGACCAAGGCTGCCGCACCGTGTCCATCGGCCGTGCCGCGCGGTGGGGGGTATTCGCGGTGTGTCCAGGTCGTGTGTTTCCACGCGCCCGCGCCTCACGCCTTCGGCGCGGCGCCGCGGATACCCGAGATGGACCGCGAACCAGAGCTCGATTGGTGAGCACTCTTACCAGGCTAGTTCCCTGGTATACGGAACGTCTGCGTGAGCCGCGTCATCGCGTGCCGGCCGAGGTATGGGTCGACGATGCCCGGCCGTGTCGTACGGGCGTCACCGGCTCATATCGGGAGCGAGGCCGGTGGGAACGGCTCCCAGAACCCGGGGTCGGCAGGTGCCTCCAGGGTGAGCCTGCCGTCCGGCCGCCAGTCGGCGGTGAGGTCGAGCCGCCATGAGTGCAGGCGAGTGCGGGTCTGGGCACCGGACCTGTCGAACAGCGGATCACCCAGGATGGGATGACCGACCCAGGCCAGGTGGACACGGATCTGGTGCCTGCGGCCGGTGGCCGGGTACAGGGCGAGCGCGGTGTGTCCGTCGTACCGGGCGAGCACGGCGAAATCGGTGCGCGACGGGTAGTTCTTGGTCGGCAGCAGATCGGCGTCGGCCACGAACCATCGGTCGCCGTCACGCCGGATGCGTTCGCGCGGCGCGGCGATCCGAACCCGGTTCTTACGGCCCACACTCAATGGCAGATCTATCACACCGGTGTCCGGGAGGCGGGTCTGCGAAGAGACGACGGCCAGATAGGCCTTGTATGCCGTCTGTTTGTTGAATTGCCTGGTCAACTGCCCGTGTGCGCCCAGGTCCTTGGCGAGTAGTACCAGGCCCGAAGTGACCTTGTCTATCCGGTGCACCGGATAGAGGGTTTCGCCGGCCGCCTGGGCGGCTCGCACGATATCGGTGTCGTGCCGTTCCCCGGTGACGGAGATCCCGGCGGGTTTGTTCAACGCCAACACCGCCTCGTCCTCGTCGAGACGGCAGCGGGCGCGCAGGTCCGGCCAGTCGATATCCACCGCATGAGCGTAGGGCCCCAGCTGTGGTCCGAGAGGAGTGGCTCTGCCGGGGCGGTCGCCGTGTGGCCGAGGGGCGTGTGCCCTTCCCGGCCCTACTCGTTACGACGGAGCACGTGCGGGCGCAGCCGGTTGAACCCGCGCACCCGCACACTGCGTAGATGCCGGATGGCGAATTCGGACTCACCCTCCAGCTCGGCCGCGGCGCCGTCATCGACCAGGATGGTGCCGGGCCGGGCCACGCCGGTCAACCGGGCGGCGATATTCACCACCGAGCCGTACAGGTCGCCGAACCGTTGCAGCACCGGGCCGTAGGCCACGGCGACCCGCAGCTCCGGGGTGGTGCCGACGGTCATGGTCGACTCCTGGACGGCCAGCGCGATCCGGGCGGCCTCGACGGCGGAGTCGGCGGCGAACATCACCTCGTCGCCGACATTCTTGATAACCCATCCGCCGTTCTCGGTGACGGCCGCTGTGGTGGTCGATTCGAATGCCTCCAACAGGGTCGCCAGCTCGTCCGGGTGCAGATGGCGGGTGAGTCGGGTGTAGCCGACCATATCGGCGAAGCCGACGGCCAGCACCCGGGTCGAATCGGGGGTGGTGCCCACGCCGTCGAGCGCCCGCGACAGCGCCGCGTCCAGGTGCCGGCGCCAGGTGTAGGTGTGCAGGTCGTCCAGGGCGGTCAGCACCGATTCGGTGGCGGTACGGGCGACCTCGGCCGGGTCGTCGGCCGGGTCGGCCGCGGCGACGCGGCGGCCTATCTCGTCGAGCACCAGATCCACCTGCCATTCGGCCAGCCGTGCCATGGTCTGCCCGATGGTGCGCGCGGTCGCCGCCTGCTGCCGGATATCGGAGGTGGCGAGGGCACCGAGACCGCGAAACCGGGTGAGAGCGGCGATATCGGCGTCGGTGTAGTTCTGCGCGGTATCGTCGGCGCTCGCCGGAAAGCCGAGCGCCACCCACAGTCGCCGCGTCAGTTCCGGTGCGACACCGGCTCGTTCGGCCACTTCGAGCCGGTTGTATCGACGGGTGCCGGCGAGCAGGCACGTCTCGACCACCGATTGCACCTGCCGGGGGATTTCACGTGACGCCATGGCCGCAACCTTACGGCTGGGGTCGAGGTGGCGGCCGGCGTTCTCTGTCCGCGCGGCATCGGCTTCGACGGGATGGTCCGCTCCCGCTCGACCGCCTCGCGCCCCGCATCGGTCGGCGGCCGGGGCGCACGCTGTGATCTCGGTCGGCCCCGAGGGCTTGTAACTTCAGGTGTTACAGGCTCTCGGGGGAGAGGTCCATTCTTGCGCATCGAGGCGAGCATGATCCGTGCCTCGCCGGCCGCCGTAGACGAAGGTCGGCACGCTCGCCCGCTCCGGCCGGTCCGTGATGCCCTGCCGGAACGCGCTGTCCGCGTCCGGCGCGCCCCGCAGAGCGGGGCCATCTCCTCGAGCGACGGGGTGAGCAGCGCCTGGGCGAGCAGGTCGAAGTTCGTCGCCGGTTCGGCGAGTCGTTTCCAGTCGAAGGTGCCGTCGAGCATCGACGCGATATCGGGAATCAGCTCGGCCCGGTTCACCGTGGACGGCCACATCGGTAGGAAGGTGACCCCCACGCCTCCGCTCGGGGCGACGATATCGCGCATCAGATCGCTGCCTGGCACGACGGGAAGATGGCCTTCAGCGGGGCGGGCGCGTTCTCCGCGGCGCGTAGCCGGTTGATTCCGGCGTAGGAGCCGCCGCTCATAGCGACCTTGCCGTTCGACCACGGCTGCCCGGCCGCCCATTCGATGACCTCGCGGGTGTCCTGCTGTTCCCGGGCGCCGAGGGTGTCCCCTCTGCCTTGGGAGTAGCCGGTACCCCGGACGTCCACCGCGACCAGGGTGTAGCCGGAGCGCACCGGTTTGCGGTCCGGCCCGAGCACGGTGGGGACGGTGCCACCGTCCATGGCGTGGTCCAGTTCGCCGAATCCACTGAGCGGGGTGCCGGAGAGGTTGATTCGGCCCACCGGGTCCATGGCAAGTGGTTGCAGGCCGGGGCGGTTCACGGCCGCGTCGATCAGGCCGGCGCGCATTTTCGGGTACGGCGTCATGGTCACAACGGTGGGCAGGGGCCGGGTCTCCACCTGCCCGTCGGCCGTCATGGGCCGGTACACATCGGCCTCGAGCAGCACGCCGTCACTCATGGTGATTCGCATGTCCCGTTCGATATGTTCCCGCGGGTACGGTTGCGGGCCGTCGTGTGTAAGGGTCCACTGCTGCGCGGGTTCGGCTCCGGACACCACGGGTTCGGTGACCCCGCGGATCCGGTGGTGAGTGATCGTGGTCACTCCGACGAGTGCCGCGGCCATGGCCTCGACGGTGAGGGTGGTAGCGGCCTTCGCCCCCGTGGACCGGCCGTTTCTGCCGCATGAACTTCCTCCGCGTCGTGGGTCCGGATGCTGGGCACAGGTGCCGACAATAGCAATCGGCTCTTGATCCATCCGGTATCGACGCGCCGGGTTCGCGGCCGGGCGGATCAGTCCGCCCGGTATGCGCGCAGCACCAGATCCTTGACGTGGGGGGTGCCGGGTGGGCCGGGACGGGTGCGATCACGTGTCTCGTGCACCCGAACGGTCCACGAGTCGTCGAGGAGTTCGACGATATCGGCGGGCAGGTAGTAGGCGTAGGGGTCGAAATCGTGTTCGTGGTGGTGGTCCGGCGGGAAGTCCGCCGGATTGTGTGCGACGAACAGCAGGGTGCCGCCCGGCGCGACGGCGGCGAGCAGCCCGCGCACGGTGGTGTGGTCCGGTTCGCGCTCGATGGGGAAGTAGTGCGCCGACACGAGGTCGAAGGAGCGGGGCGGGGGCGGTACGGCGGTGAGGTCCGCGTGCGTCCACCGGACGTCCGGGTGGGCGGCGCGGGCACGCTCCAGCGCGACGCGCGAGACGTCCACCGCGGTTACCTGCCAGCCCTGTTCGGCCAGCCAGCGGGCGTCGGCACCCTCGCCGCAGCCGATGTCCAGGGCGCGGCCCCCCGGTAGGTCGCGTGCCTCGGCGATCAGTACGTCGTTGGGTAGGCCGCTGAACAGTTGTTCGCTGCGGCCGTACATCTCGTCCCAGAATTCCTGGTTCACTCCGTGCTCCCTTCTCGTGTAGCGCCAGGATGAGCCCAGATGCGCGGACTTGACAAAGAAATTTGCCAAAACTGCAATGGGGACATGATCCAGGACTTCGGTGAGGTCATCGACGCGGTCGGTCCCAGGCTGCGTGAGCTGCGTCGACGCGGGGGGATGACCCTGTCCGCGCTCTCCGGACTCACCGGGATTCCGGTGAGCACGCTCTCGCGGCTGGAATCCGGGCAGCGCAAACCCACGCTCGAGTTGCTGTTACCGCTGGCCAAGGCGCACCATGTGCCGCTGGACGAGTTGGTGGACGCGCCGGAAACCGGCGATCCCCGGGTGCACCCGCGTCCGGTTACCCGGCACGGGCAGACCTACATTCCGCTCACCCGCAAACCCGGCGGCCTGCAGGCGTACAAGCAGATTCTGTCCGGGCGGCGCGTTGACCGCGAACCCGATCTGCGGACGCACGAGGGCTACCACTGGCTGTATGTGCTCAACGGTCGGCTGCGGTTGATCCTCGGCGATCGGGATATGGTGCTCACGCCGGGAGAGGTGGCCGAGTTCGACACGCACCTGCCGCACTGGTTCGGCAATGCCGACGAACATCCCGTCGAGTACCTGAGCATCTACGGCCCGCAGGGGGAGCGCTTCCACATCCGGGCGAGTTACCGTCCGTGACCCCATTCGTCTGTCGCGTGCGGGGCGTATATCCAGCACTTTTGCAATGGTTACTGTTTCGTTATCAAAATTTGCCGTGTCGTATTCCGATAACGATCGCGATAGGGCGAATTATTGCTGCGGATTTTGCAGGACAGACAGATGCTGTGGTGTTTCCCCAACGCTGTTCGAGAAGTCGGTGAAATCCGCACCGAAATTCCCTGCGGCTCACCGGCACTCGACCTGAGGACGGAGGACCGCAAGATATGGATTCTGTACCGCTAAATCTCCACCCGCGTACCGCACTGGCCATCGTGGCCGCGACAGTGGGAGCCGCATTGTTCGCCGCGGCGCCGACAGCAGAGGCCCGACCGATCAATGTGATCGGTGTGGGGACGATCGAAATCCCCGAAGAAATCCCTCTTCCCGCCGATTTTCCCGGCACCTGGAGTATCCCCGCGCCCGGCGTGTTCGTCGCCCCGCAGCAGACCCTGGGTGAGCGCGCCGTCAGCGCAGCCCGCACCAAACTGGGGTCCGGATACCGTTTCGGCGGTGTCGGACCCGACGCCTTCGACTGCTCCGGCCTGGTGCAGTGGTCCTACGGTCAGGCGGGACGGCAGCTCCCACGGACCAGCTATCAGCAGCTCGACTCCGGTACCCCGGTGCCGCTGGATCGGCTCCAGCCCGGCGACGTGGTGTCCTTCTATGACGGCAGCCATTCGGCGCTGTACGCCGGCGACGGCATGGTCATCCACGCCGCGACCTACGGTCAGGGCGTCGAGCTGGCACCGATGTCGTCGATGCCGGTGGTGGGAGCTCGACGCTTCTGACCGCCGTCGCACCGCGGGAAGCGCTCTGGCTCAGAACATTTCGATAATGGTGGCGTTCGCCAGGCCACCCGCCTCGCACATGGTCTGCAGACCGTAGCGGCCACCCGTCTGTTCCCGGTGGTTGACCATGGTGGCCAGGATGCGGGTGCCGGAGGCACCGAGCGGGTGGCCGAGGGCGATCGCGCCGCCGCGCGGGTTGAGCTTGTCCGGGTCGGCGTCGAGCTCGGTCCGCCACACCAGCGGCACCGGGGCGAACGCCTCGTTGACCTCGAAGGTATCGATGTCATCGATGCTCAGGCCGGCCCGCTGCAGCACCTTGCGGGTGGCGGGCACCACCGCAGTGAGCATGAGCAGCGGATCGTCACCGACCACGGAGAAGGAATGGAACCGGGCCCTCGGCCGCAGGCCCAGCCTGTTCGCGGTCTCCTCGCTCATGATGAGCGCGGCCGAGGCGCCGTCGGTGAGCGGCGACGAATTACCTGGGGTGATGGACCATTCGATTTTCGGGAACCGCTGCTCATACTTCTCGTCGGCGAAAGCCGGTTTCAGACCGGCCAATTTCTCGACAGTGGTGGCGGCGCGAATTGTTTCGTCCGCGGTCAATTCACCCGCGGCGACGATTTCATTCGAAAAACCACCCGCTTCGGCGGTTTCCGCGGCCAGCCGGTGGGAGCGGGCGGCGAATTCGTCGAGGGCGACGCGGTCGAATTTCCAGCGGGCTGCGATGACCTCGGCCGAAATGCCCTGCTGTACCAGCCCTTCCGGGTAGCGGTGCGCGATGGGGCCCTGGTTGGGGTCCTGGCCCTGGGCATTGGAGAACATGGGAACCCGGCTCATGGACTCCACTCCACAGGCGATGGCGATATCGTAGGCGCCCGATATCACACCCTGCGCCGCGAAATGCGCGGCCTGCTGGCTGGAACCGCACTGCCGATCTACGGTGGTGGCCGGGACCGATTCCGGGAAACCGGCCGCCAGCACCGCGGTGCGGGTGATGTTCATCGACTGTTCGCCGCTCTGCGTGACGCAGCCGCCGACCACGTCGTCGATCAGGGCGGGGTCGAGATCGTTGCGCTTGCACAGTTCGCTCAGTACACCGGAGAGCAACGTGGCGGGATGGACCTGTGACAGTCCGCCGCCCGCCTTTCCCTTGCCGGACGGGGTGCGGACCACGTCGACGATGACTGCGGACGGCATAGTCTCTCCTGACTCTCGGACGCTGCGTCGCGTTGCTGACCGTACGATAATAAGTTAACAGCCATTCGCGTGTGTACCTGCACCGTCATGGGGATGGCAGTGACGGATACCGCCGCTTGGATGCGTCGAGTGGCACGGTGGCGGATCGGCGTGTCCGTCCCGTCGGTCCGGGCATTCTCGGTCAGGTGGCGTCCGCGTCCGGAACATTCGCCTCCAGCAGACGGCGCGCTTCGGGCGTGCCGTCGAGGGCGCGGGTCGTACGGTGGGTGACCCGCCGTACGACCCGCGGCGTACGGACGAGTTCGAAGCGGTTCGCCCCCGCACGCCATACTCGGAAGTGGCCCTCCCGGTGACGAACCAACAGGGACTCGCAGACCGCCACGGCGTGATCACCATCGATGACGACGTGCGCCGGGCCGAGGAAATGCGAGCACCCCGCGGAGATGAGGGACTGGTGGGCGTCGGATTCGACCATCGCGCGTATGTCGGCGCGGCTGCGCATATGCCATCCCTCGACATCGTATTCGCCGTCCTCGACCCACAGGTCCGCTACCGCCTCGGCGGCTCCGGTATCGACATAGGGGCCGTAGGAGGCGATAAGCCGAGTTATGTCCAGTTCATCCTCGAGTCGCCGCACCCGTTCCTCCAGTCGGGTCAGCCTGTCGTTGTCCATGGTGGTGTCCTTCGTGGGTCTCAGAGTGGCTCGGCCAGGGTTTGTAGTGCGGCGAGCTGATCGCAGTAATGCTCGGAGTCGGATGCCCGGACGGTGCAGGTGACGACGGTGGCGCCGATATCCCGCAGTCGGCTCAGGCGGCGCCGTACACCCGCGCGATCGTCGATCGGATCGAGCGCATGCCCGGAGTTCAGCACGATTTCGAAGCCGTCCGGCAGTTCCACCGCGCGCAGGTGCTCGGTGAGGGCTGCGGTGGACAATCCGAACGGAACCCAACCGGTGCCGGATTCCACCGCGCGGCGCAGTGATCGGCGGCTGCGACCGCCCACCCAGATGGTCGCTGTGGTGGAGCCGGCATGCGGTTCGATGACGAACCCGTCGACCTCTCTTCGCCCCCAGGCGGCGCGAAGAGACGCCAGTGTGCGATCGGCGACGCCGCCGCGCTCGTCCCACTCCGCTCCCAGCAGGGTGAACTCCTCGGCCAGTGAACCGACGCCGACGCCGAGAACGGCGCGGCCGCCGCTGAGCCGATCGAGCGTGCCGTAGCGCTTCGCCAGTGCGAGTGGGTGGTGGTAACCGAGTACGACGACCGTGGTCGCCAGCCGGATACGCGAGGTGTGCGCCGCCAGGAAGGACAGAGTGGCCAGCGGATCCCAGTAGGTCGATCCGCGGGTCGCCGCTGCCCCGGCCGGCACGCCCATGTGCTCGGCGCAGGTCAGATGGTCGAATCCGAGCGCATCGGCGGTTTCGGCCACCCGCACGAGTTCCGCGGCTCCGGCCGTGGTCTCCCAAGGGGAGGCGACGCCGGGAACCTGCACCACGATCGGGGTGGACAGGCCGATTCTCACCGATGTTCCCCCGGAGACAGACCGATCAGACGACGCATCGTCCGATCGGCGCGCAGCACGGTCGCCGCACGGTCGGGGTCGTTGCGCTGCGCCGCCAGACGTTGGTGGGCCGCGACGATGTGCACAGGTCCGCGGCCGAGCATCGTCAGCCCCTCCTCGGCGACCTCGTCGGGCTCGGACACCGGCATGCCGGGGATATCGAAATCGAGGCCGACCCGTTCCATCGCAGGTGTGCGCGTCACCCCGAGAACCAGTTCGAGCACGTCCACGTCGTATTCCCGGAGTTCGAGCCATAGGCTTTCCGCGAAGATCCTGCCGAAGGCCTTGACGCCGCCGTACACCGTGTGGTTCCGGGAACCCAGGAGCCCGGCCAGTGATCCGACCAGCAGGATTCCGCCGCGCCGCCGGGCCCGCATCGCGGCGCCGAAATGGGTGACGAGCGCCAGCGGAGTGGTGACATTGAGGTCGACCACCTGTTGGAATGCGGCCGGGTCGCCGTCCAGGTAGGGGGCGCTGTGCGTGTTGGCGCCCGCGTTGTGGATCAGCAGGCCGACTTCGAGGTCATCGGCCGCGGCTGTTACTTCCGCCGCCGACGATGGACGGGAAAGGTCGGTCGCCAGGGTGCGTACCTCGACGCCGAGGGCGCGGCACTGCTCGGCAGTGGTATCGAGCGGATCCTGTCGCCGCGCCACCAGCAGGAGATGGACGCCCGCGGCGGCCAATCGCAGGGCGAACGCGCGCCCGACGCCTTCGGAGCCACCGGTGATCACCGCCCATGGGCCGTACCGTTGCGGGTCGATTTGGGTCATTCCGCGCTCTCCGTTCGGGATCGGTGGTGCGGTTCGGGGCAGCGCTGACCCCGAGGTCGAGCCGCATCGGGAGGGTGGGCGAGAGACGGGTGGTGAAGAGTCGGCATGGTCCAGTTGTACAACTCGAACCAACAAAATACTAGAGTGAATTCTAGTTTTCACGGAGGTGATGCTGTGCCGCGTATAGCGGAGTCACGGGAGCCGGGTAGGGCGTCCACGACGAGACAGCACGCGCGTCGACACGCGATCCTGCGCTCGGCCGTACGGCTCGGAGAAGAGCACGGCCTGGAGCATGTCCAGATGTCCGACGTCGCGGCGGCCGCCGGAGTGGCGCTGGGGACGCTGTACCGCTACTACCCGTCCAAGCACCACTTGTTCTCCGGTGTGTTGGAAGCCGCGGTACGGGATCTGCCGGTTCCGGCCGAGAAACCCGACGACCCGGTCGCCGCGGTCGCCGATTACCTCGCGAGAGCGATAACCGGACTGCTGCGCCGGCCCAATCTGGCCAGAGCCATGCTGGTGTCCGCCAACGCCGTGCGCTCGTCCGGTACGGTCGCGGTGGACCCCATGATGCGCGACCGCATCATCGCCGTCGCGGGTATCGCCGAACCCACGGCCGAGGACCAGCGGCTCGCCCGCCTGGTGGAACAGTGCGCCTACGGCATCCTCACCTGGGCCACGGCCGGCCAACTCGAGATGACCGAAGCCGCAGCCGATATACGCCGCGCCTGCGCATTGCTGCTCGTTCCCTGGGCACAGGATCGAAAAGAGCAACCCGGCGCCGGGCCGTAGCAATGACCGCGGCCAAGGGTCCGCCGCCGCGGCACCGAGGACGAGTCCCATGACGGTACTTTTTCTGCCCCTACGACCGTGGTCTTGAGGCCCCCGGTCCGGCCGTGTTCCGATCGGGCGGTGCAGCCTCCGCTCGACCACAGCCGGACCGACGCCCCACCAGAACTCGTAGAACAGCTGCGCGCCTACTTCAGCGCGATGACAGCGACCCCACTACGACCGGACGACGACATCTTCGAGCTCGGGCTGGTGAATTCCCTTCGCGCGCTGGAGATCGTGGCCCATGTCGAGCGGACATTCGCCCTCGAGGTGGATGTCGACGATCTGGAACTGGACAACTTCCGCACCGCCGCACGGGTTGCCGCGTTCGTGACGAAGAAGCGGGGAGCTGCGGACCGTTGACCAATATCGGAGATCTGATCACGGCGGCGCGCACCGACGCGGCCGAGTGAGACCGGGTAGGACTGCCCGACGATATCGTCGGCGCGGCCGCACGGGCAGGGCTGCTCGGGTTGGATCGCCCACGGGAACGGGGTGGCCACGGCCTCGACCCGCACGAACTCGGAGAAAACGCCGCCCGGCTCGGTTCGGTATGCACCTCGTTGCGCAGCCTGCTCACCGTCGGCGGCATGGTGAGCGCGGCCGTGGACCGCTGGGCCACGGCCGCGCAGCGGGCGCACTGGGTGCCGCGGCTGGCCTCGGGGGAACTGATCGCCGGACTGGCCGCCACGGAGCCGGGGGCCGGCACCGATCTCGCCGGCGTCGAGACGGTCTTCGAGGACACCGGAGCCGAGACGCGGGTGAGCGGGCGCAAACTCTGGGTGAGTTTCGGTGTGGTGGCCGATGTGCTGCTGGTGCTCGGCCGGGCCGAAGGCGGACTACAGGCTGCCCTGGTAACCACCGACCAACCCGGTGTGACCGTCGAACCGGTGGTCGACCAGCTGGGTATGCGCGGGGCGCGGATCGCGCATATCACCTTCGACCGGGCGCGAGTGCCCCGCGAGCAGCTCATCGCCCCGGCCGGTTTCGGCCTCGGCCATGTGGTGGGAACCGCGCTGGACCACGGCCGGTACACCGTCGCCTGGGGATGTGTGGGGATGGCGCGCGCCTGCCTGCACGACGCGGCCCGGTACGCGGTGCGACGGACACAGGGCGGTATCCGGCTCTCCGAGCACGAGAAGATCCGCGCGGGCCTGGGACGCTGCCGAGTCGAGGTGGACGCCGCGCAGGCATTGTGCGAACGCGCGGCGCGCTATCGGGCGGCCGCGGACCCGGCCGCGATCATGGCCACGGTGGCCGCGAAATACGCCGCGGCCGAGGCGGCGTCCGAGGTCGGCGCGCACGCGGTGCAGGTGCTCGGCGCCGCAGGCTGCGCCCCGGACAGCAGGGTGGGGCGTTTCTTCCGGGACGCGAAGATCATGCAGATCATCGAAGGCTCCCGCGACATCGCCGAACTGCACCTCGGCGATCAGCTGCTCACCGAGATCGCACAGCGGGAAGGCGGGGAATCGTGATCGGGATCGGACCCGTGGCAACGTGGTTCCCGGAACATACGCAGCGGGTGCCGGACCTGCCCGAACTCGCCGAACTGCCATCCACGCGGCGCGGACACGCGCTCTCCCTCGGAATAGAAACCGTGCGCTGCGCCCACGGTGCCACGGAGGCCGACCTCGCCGAGCGGGCCGCCCGCCAGGCCCTGCGGCGGGCCGGTCTCGACGCCGCCGCCCTGGACGCGCTGCTGTTGGTGCAGGGCCGGGCCCCGAAGTATCTGCTCACCTCCGAGGCGACCCGGCTTCAGCAGACGCTGGGTGCCGAACGCGCGTTCGTCGCGGGGGTCGGAGAGTTGGGCTGTGTCTCGGTATCGGCGGCGCTGCGGCTCGCGGCGGCACTGCTGCGCGGCGATTCGCACTGTCGGACCGTGCTGGTGGTCGCCGCGGCCCGCACGCCGACCCGCGCCCGCTACCGCAGTCCCATGACCATCCTCGGCGACGGCGCGGCGGCTGTCCTGGTGACCGCCGACGGCGTGGATAGTCGCTATGAGCTCATCGATATCACCGTGCGCAGCGACGGCCGCTATGCCGACCTGTTCCGCATCGACTACCGGGACGTGCCCAGCGAGCACTGGGTCGAGGAGTGCGCCGACGAACCGACCTATTCCTTTCGGCTCGCGGTGGAGAGCAGTAAACGGTTCACCGCGATCAACGCGGAAATACTGGCGCGCAACGGCCTTATCCCCGGGGACATCTCGGCGGTACTCATGCAGAACCTGTCCGCGGGGGCGTTCGCCTTCTGGTCGGAATCCCTCGGCCGGCGGATCCATCCCCGCTGCGCCGAGAACCTCGCCCGCTACGGACATCTCGGCTCGGCGGATGTACTGATCAATCTGGACGACGCCGCGGCGACCCTCGCGCCCGGCGCCACCATCCTGCTGCTCAACAGCAGCCCGGTGGCGGCGTGGAGCACGGCAGTGCTGCGGAGAACGGATGTGGGGGTATGACGGCGCAGCCGGTGGCGGTGAAGTGCCTGGTCTGGGATCTCGACGATACGGTCTGGGACGGTGTGGTGCTGGAACGTGATGGCGCGGCACCCAAACCGGAGGTGCTGCGCACCCTGCGGGTTCTGGACGAACGCGGCATTCTGCACGCCGTCGCCGGCCGGGGCGAACTGGCGGCGGCGACCGAACATCTGCGCCGGCACGGCATCGAGGACATGTTCTCGGCGATCCAGGTCGGCTGGGGTCCCAAATCGGACGCGGTGCGCGGGATCGCCGAGTCACTGGGAATCGGTATCGACACGGTGGCGTTCGTGGACAACGACCCGGTCGAGCGCGCCGAGGTCGCCGCCGCGCATCCGGAGGTCCGGTGCTATCCGGCCGAGCAAGTGTCCGAGCTGCCCGAACTGCCCGAGTTCGTGCCGGCGGCGATCACGGACGAGGCCCGCCGGCGCCGCGACTACTACCGCGCCGAACGGGCCAGACGCACCGGCGAACGGGAATACGCCGGATCCGATACGGATTTCCTGGCCTCGCTGGGGCTCGTGCTCGCTGTGCGCCGGGCGACGGCCGCGGACCTCGACCGCGCCCACGAACTCACGGTCCGCACCAACCAGCTCAACACCACCGGACGCACTTTCGATATCGAGGAACTGCGCGCGCTGTGCGGGTCGGCGGAGCACGAGGTGCTGGTCGCGTCCCTGCGCGACCGGTTCGGTGGATACGGGACCATCGGCCTGGCGGTGACCGAACGGCGCGGCACCGATTCCGCGCTCCTGTTGATCTTGATGTCGTGCCGGGTCATGTCGCGCGGGGTGGGTGCGCCGTTCATCCGGTATCTGGTCGAACGGGCCCGCGCGGCGGGGCTGCGGCCGGTCGCCGAGTTCGTGCCGACGCCGGCCAACCGGGTCATGCTGGTGACCCTGCGGTTCTCCGGATTCGCCGTGGTATCCACGGACGAGGATCGGATGCTGCTCGCCCACGATGCGGCGCACCGGTTTCCGCCCGCCGACCACGTTCGGGTGGCGGGCGAGCCGACGCCCGGCGATCCGGTGGCCGCGCTGTTCCGTCAGGTCGAGCGAGTGCCGGAGCGGACCGCGGTGGTGGTGGGCGAGCGCCGCGCGACATACCGCGAACTCGACGAGGCGACCGCGACGCTGGCCCGACGGCTTGTCGCGGCGGGCGTGCGACCCGGGCAGGTCGTACTGGTGTATGTGGTGCAAAGCCTGGACACCGTGGTCGGCATGTTCGCCGCGTTGCGCGCGGGCGCGGCCTGGTGCGTGGTGGAACCGGACCATCCGGCCGTCACCTTGCGAACCCTGCTCGACGATATCGACTGCGGTGCGGTGCTCGTGTCCGGACAGCGCCCGCCGGCGCTTCCCGAGCAGGTGGCGACCGTGGATATGCGCACCCCGGTGACGGCGAGCGCCGAACTTCCCGAGACCGTCCCGGCGCAGGCGCCCGCCTATGTGATCACCACCTCGGGATCGACCGGAATCCCCAAGGCGGTCGTCGTATCACGGGCCAACCTGGCGTCCATGATCGCGTCACGGGATTACGAGCACTGTGACGGTGAACCACCGGTGACCTTCTCGGTGATGTGCCTGCTGTGGGACGCCTGGTTGATGGTGACCGCCTGGGGCCTGACCATCGGGGGGACCAATGTGCTTCCGGACGGTCCCACGCTCGGGAACGCCGACGCACTGGCCGAACTCGTCGACCGGTGGCGGCCGACCCATCTCGGCGCCACGCCGGCGATGTACCGACTGCTGCTGCCGCGGCTCCCCGAATCGCGGGACACTCTACGGTTGGTTGCCCTCGCCGGCGAAGCGGTCCCGGTAAACCTCGTCGCGCGCCACCGAGAACTGTTGCCGCGGACCCGGTTCGTCAACGAGTACGGCCCCACCGAGGCGACGGTCACCTGTATCGCCCACGAGGTGGCGGAGCCGCCCGAGCGGATCGTGCCGATCGGCACGGCGATGCGCGGGTCCGCCGCGTATGTGCTCGACGACAGGTTGCGACCGGCCCCGCCGGACACCGTAGGGGATCTGTACCTCGGCGGCGAGCAGGTGGTATGCGGCTATGCGGCCCGGCCCGCGGCGACCGCCGGGGTTTTCGTCGCCGATCCGTTCGCCGCCGCTGCCGGGGCGCGCATGTACCGCACCGGCGATCTGGCCAGTGTCGACACCGCCGGCGCGTTCGAGTTCCACGGCCGGGTCGACGGCCAGATAAAGGTGCGCGGTGTGCGGGTCGAACTGTCGGCGGTGGAGTCGGTGCTGGAGAGCCATCCGGCGGTCCGGGAAGCGGCGGTTATCGATTCGACCGGGCCGGACGGGTCGATGCGGTTGGTCGCCTTCTGTGTTGCCGCCGACGGAATCGTCGAACCGCCCGGCAACCGGGAACTCATCGCCTTCTGCCGGGCGCAACTCGTCGCCCAGTCGGTTCCGGTCCGGTTCCGGTTTCTCGACGCCATCCCGATCGCCGTGGCGAGTACCAAACGCGACTACGCGGCGCTACGGCACCTGGCGTCCGACGATGCGCCCGCCGGTCCGGTCGTATCCCGGGACCGGTGGACAGACGAGGAACGCGCGGTGGCGCTGATCTGGGAAGAAGCGCTCGGCCACGCCGATTTCGACCGCACCGACAACTTTCTCGATATCGGCGGCGATTCCCATCTGATCGTCCACCTGCATCTGCGTCTGGAAGCGAAATGGCCGGGCGCGATACGGGTTGGCCAACTGTTCGACCTGACCACGATCGAGGCCCAGGCCACCGCCCTGTCGGCACCCCGGCCCCCCGACGACCCCCCGACGCCGCTGGCGTTCGAGCTGTGAGCGGAGTATCCGGTGTACACCTACCGTGACGACGATATCGCCATCATCGGAATCGGCGCCCGATTCCCCGATGCGGCCGACCTGCACGAATTCCGCGCCAACCTCGCCGCCGGCCGCGACTCGGTGGGGCCGATGCCCGCCGCTCGAAGCGAGGCGACGGGTATCGGCGATCCCGCCGACTTCCTGCCGATGGGGCATCTGGTGGATGTGCACGGTTTCGACCACGCGTTCTTCGGGCTGTCTCGACGGGAGGCGGCGCTGATGGACCCGCAGCAGCGGATCGCGCTCGAACTCGCCCACCGGGCCGTCGAAGACGCCGGCTACAGCGTGGCGACCCTGCGGGAAGCCGATACCGCAGTGGTGTTCAGCTCGCCCACACCCGCCTACCACGGGATGGCCGTGGATTCCGGGCCGCTCGGCATGCTGGGCAATCTCGGGTTCGGCACCCCCGCACGGATCGCCCATCTGCTCGGGCTGAGCGGCCCGTGCTACGCCGTCGACAGCGGCTGCAACGCCTCGCTCATCGCCGTGCACCACGCCTGCCGTGAACTGCGCGCCGGGGAGGCCCGGTACGCGCTGGCCGGCGGGGTGAATGTGCGGGCCAACGGTTCACGGGCCGGTGGGGCCGTGTTCTCCGAGATCGTGTCGCCGAGCGGCCGCTGCCGGGCCTTCGACGCCGGAGCGGACGGCGCCGCCGGCGGTGAGGGCGGCGCCGCGCTGCTGTTGAGGACCCTGGCGCGGGCCCGCGCCGAGCGTGCGCCGGTGTACGCGGTGATCGGGGGGAGTGCCACCCTGCACAGCGGGCATTCCTCGGCGACGATCAGCTCACCGAGCGCGTCCGCGCAGATACGGGTGATCGAACGGGCCTGGCGGCAGGCGGCGGTGTCCCCGCGCGAGGCCGGGTATCTGGAGGCGCACGGTTCGGGGACACGGCTCGGCGACGCGGTGGAGTTGGAGGGTATCGCGGCGGCGTTCGGTCCGGGTCGCGCCGCCACGCTGCCGATCGGGTCGGTGAAGACGAATATCGGTCATCTCGACCACGCCGCCGGAGTCGCGGGGCTGCTGAAGGCGGTGCTCAGCGTCGCACACGGGGAGTTGTACGAATCGCTGCACTTCGAGCGGCCGACCGAGGCGGTGGATCTGGCGGCCTCGGGTATCGAGGTGGTGACCGAGACCAGGACGTGGCTGTCCGACGGCCGCCCGCGACTGGCCGGGGTCAGCTCGTTCAGTCTCGGCGGCGCGAACGCGCACTGTGTGATCGCGCAACCGCCGGCCGAGCCCGGACCGGATCGGCCGCCCGCTGCGCCGGCCCGGTTGGTGGCGGTGTCGGCCCGCGGCGCCGAGGCGCTGGCCGAACTGTGCGGCGGGCTCGCCGAGGCGCTGCGCGGCGGTGACCACGGGATTGATGATGTGGCGTTCACCCCTGAATCAGGGCCGCTCCCACTACGACCACCGGTTCGCGGTGGTGGTGGGCAGTACCGATGAGCTGGTCGCGGTGCTGGCCGCACGCGCGGAGCGAGCGCAGGCCGATCCCGTGCCGGGCGTCCCGCCCGCGGTGGCCCTGCTGCTCGCGCCGGATTCTGTGCCGTCGGGGGTGTTGGTCGATCCGCTGCCGGATCTGTTGGCGGCGCAGGGGCATACCGCCGAGGTGCTGGCCGGGCAGTTGGCGGTGCACCGTGATCTGCGGGCGTGCGGTGTCGAGATGGCGGCCGTACTCAGTGCGGGCGCGTCCCGGTTCGCGGCCCGCCATCTGCTCGGCTCCACCGAACCGGTGAGCGCCGCCGAGGTCGCCGGCGCCGAGTTCTCCATCGACCCGGAGCGGCTCGTCGCGGCGGTCGGATCTCTGCGTGCCGCCGGACCTGTGGTGTTCCTCGAACCGGGCACGGGCGGGCGCCTCACCGCGTTGTTGCGGGATCGGTTCGGCGACGAGGTCGATATCGTCTGCGCGCCGAACCCCCTGGACCTCCTCGCCGCGTTGTACCGGCGGGGAATCGATATCGATTGGTCGGCCCTGCATCCGGAGGGTGGCCGGCGGCTTCGGCTGCCGGGTCATCCGATGCGGCGCACCCGCTGCTGGGTCGATCTGCCCAGCGGGCCGCAGCCGCCGATCGCCCCGGCGAAAGGCCCGGTCTCCGCCGTCGACGGGGGCCCGCGGCAGTGGCTGCGCGCCACCCTGCGCGAACTGCTGCACACCGACACCGAGATCGACGCCGACGCCGACTATTTCGAGTTGGGTGGCAATTCGATCATCGCCGTACAACTCGTCGACCGGGTCGAGGAGGCGTTCGGTTTCCGGCCGAAACTCCTGGACGTCTACGAACGGCCCAAACTCGCCGACTTCGCCGAACTGCTGGTGGCCGCACCACCTCCCGCGGCCCGGCCCGATACTCCCGAATTGGTCGCGCACGACGAACCGGTGCTGTCGTTCGGGCAGGAGCGGATGTGGTTCCACCACCAGTTCGACCCCGGCACAACGCTGTACAACTACCCCTACGTCAACCGGCTGCGCGGACCGATCGACAGCGCGGCATTACGCGGGGTGTTCGAGGACCTCGGCGAGCGGCACGAATCGCTGCGCTACAACATCGTGGCCTCCGACGGTGTCCCGGAACTGCGTATACGTGCCGGTCTGGGCGATTTCTTCCGGGCCGTGGACGTATCCGACGGCCCGGATCCGGTGGCCTCGGCGCGGGAGTTGGTGCGCGTGGCCGCGCGGTCGCCGTTCGATCTGGCGAACGATCCCCTGCTGCGGGTGCTGCTGGTCACACTCGGACCGGACGACCATGTGCTGCAGATCACCTGCCATCACATGGTGACCGACGGCGCCACCCCCACGATCCTGGCCCGCGAACTGCCGGAACTGTACGCGGCCCGGCTCGAGGGCAGGCCGCACCGCCTGGCCCCCCTGCCCTACCGCTACCGTGACTACACCTGGTGGCAGCGGCAGCTGTTGGCGAGTTCGGCCCTGGACCACGAACTCGCCTACTGGACCGAGACACTGCGCGGCGCGCCCCGGCTGGAACTGCCCACCGATTTCCCGCGGCCTCCGCGCATGGGATTCACCGGCGACCTGTTGCCTTTCACCCTTCCCGGGGCGCTGCTGACCGAACTGTGGGCGCTGGCCCGTCGGGAATCGGTTTCCCTGTTCGTGGTGCTGTTGGCCGGACTGTATCTGACGCTGGCGCGCTACAGCGGTCAGCGCGATATCGTCGTCGGCACCCCCACCTCCGGGCGTAGTCGACGCGAACTGGAGGGCATGATCGGGTTCTTCAACAGTACTGTCGCCCTGCGGGCCCGGTTGGCCGGCGAACTGTCGCTGTCGGAGTTCCTCACGCAGGTTCGCGGGGTGGTGCTCGGAGCGCTCGAACACCAGGAGATCCCGTTCGACCGGGTGGTGAACGCACTGGGCGGCGGGCGGGACCTGAGCCGCACCCCGGTGTTCGACGTACTGTACGTACACCAGGAAATACCGGATATCGCGCCGATAACCGGGACCGTCGGCAGCGGTTTCGATACCGAACACAGCCCGGCGAACGCCTTCGGCGGTCTGCCCGCGGACACCGCGAAATTCGATCTCACCCTGGTGACCTACGCCAATACCGGCGGCGCGAACCACCACGATATCGGCGCCTGTGTGGAGTTCAGCACCGAGCTGTTCACCAGGCGGACCGTCGAGCGGATGGCCGATACCTACCTGTCCGTTCTCGACACCATGGTGACAAGGGACGACCCGTCGCCGGCCGAGCTGCTTCGTGACGCCGCGGCGCCGGCAACGGCCGGCGGGAACGCTGTCGGGGCACAGGCGGCTCGGAACGGGACGGTATCCCTGCCCACGGCCCTCGAGGTGCCCACCGATCGGCCGCGGCGGCCCGGCGGGTACGGCGTCGAGCGGGTCGCCGGGGTGGTCACGGCGTCGAACGATATCGACGCCGCCCTACTCGCGGCGTGGGTGAGCCTGCTCGGCTGGTACTCCGGTCGCGACGAGGTGCCTCTGGGGCTCGCGGCGCCGGGATGGACGGAACCGCTGCCGGTTCGCATCGATATCGCCGATGAGCCCAGCTGCGCCGACCTGGTCGCGCGGGCGGCGGCGGTGTGGGCGCGGACACGAATCGGCGCCGTTGACAGGAGAGCGGCGCCCGACGACCCGTCGACCGTGTGGTGCGGCGCGCTACCGGAGACCGGCACCGGCACCGAACTCGCCCTGACCTGGTCGGCGGGTGCGGACGGGCGGGTGGAATTCACCATCGGATACGCACCGGAGCTGTTCGATCGGGAAACCGTCGACGATATGGCCCGCGACCTGTGCCGGCTGTTCGCCGCGGTCACCGCCGAACCCGGAGCCTCGGTGCTCGAGGTGGTGGCGCGATGAGGCCGGTCGGTGTGGTGGGCGCGGGCACGATGGGGACGGGTATCGCGCAATGCCTGGCGGTTGCGGGCCGCGCGGTCGTCCTGGTCGAAGACAACGACGACGCGGCCGGTCGGGCGAGAACCTCGCTGCGGCAGGCGCTGCGGCTGACGCTGCTGCTCGGCCGCGGCGACCGTGCGGCGATCGCGGACGCCGCGGGGCGGATCCGGTGGGAAACGGAGCTCGAGGCATTGCGCGAGACGGAATTCGTTATCGAGTGTGTCACCGAAGAACTCATGTCGAAGACCGCGGTGTTCGCCGAACTCGACCGTGTCTGCCCGGCCGACACGGTATTGGCGTCCTGTACCTCCGCCGTCCCCATCGCCCATCTCGCCGCGGCCACCGAACGGCCGGATCGTGTACTCGGCCTGCACATCATGAACCCGGCGCCGTTGACCGACACGGTGGAGGTCGTCACCGGCGCGCGGACCGCCGCCGGAGTGCTCGACCGCGCCCTCGCGCTGGTCGAAGTCATGGGCAAACGCGGCATCGTGGTCCCGGACCGTCCGGGTTTCGTGATCAACCGGGTGCTCATGCTGTCCATCGCCGAGGCCGCGGCCGCACTCGACGACGGGGTGAGCGCGGAAACGGTGGACGCGCTGTTCGAGGGCTGTCTCGGCCATGCGACCGGGCCGCTGCGCACCGCCGACCTCATCGGACTCGACAATGTGGCCGACACCATGGCCGTGCTGCGCGCGGAACTGCGCGACGACCGCTACACCGCGCCGCCGACGTTGGCCGCGCTCGTCGCCGCGGGACATTACGGACGGAAGACGGGGCGGGGTTTCCATGACTACCGATGACATCGTGATCGACGAATTCGCGGCTCGGACGGCCGACCGCGCGTATTGGGCCGAGCGGCTCGCCGGCGCACCGCGGCCGGAGGAGCCGAGGGTGGCCCCGATAGCGCACGAAGCGCTGCCGTTACCGGGGTCCGCCCGGTTCGGGCGGCTGGCCCGCTCGGGCGGCGGCGCCGGCGCGGTCGTACTGGCCGCGTTGGCGGTCTACGGACAGCGGTTGGGCGGGGAACCCGAGCTGACGCTCGGCCATCGGGACGAGTTCGGACTCGTCCCGATCCGGGCACGGGTGAGCCCGTATACGAGTTTCGAGACGGTGGTCCGGGAGATCGGTGTCGAATTGCGTCGTGCCCGTCGACACCGTTTCCGCGCCGACTTCGACGATCCGTGGCCCGCCCGGCACGTCCGGCGCTGGGCGCTGTCCGCCGAATGCACCGACGGACGATGGCATATTGGGGTGCCCGGTGCCCCGGAGGCGTTCGTGCGGCTGTTCCACCGGCTCGTCGCCGAATCGGGAAGCGCGGTGGGCGGCGTCACCGTGTCCGACGCGAGGGAAACCGCGGGCGGCGGTGCCGGTGTAGCGAACGGTCGGCCGGACGTGGAGGGCGGTCGCGCCGTCCCGGACGAGCCGGTCACGCTGCCGGCCGCATTCGAGGAGCAGGTGCGGCGCACCCCGGAGGCGATCGCCTTGCGTACCGCGAGCGAAACAATGTCGTACACCGAACTCGACGCCCGCGCCAACCGGTGGGCGCGTCGGCTGGTCCGTGCCGGCGTCGGGCCGGAAACGGTGGTCGCCGTGGCGGTTCCGCGATCGGTGGAGGCGGTCGTCGCCGTCTACGCGATCGTGAAGGCCGGTGCGGCGTTCCTGCAGCTGGATCCCGAGCTGCCGCCGGAACGCCTCGCGCATATTCTCGAGACCGCCCGGCCGGTGGCACTGCCGGGACTGTCCGATGGTGCCGACGCGCCCGTACGGGTGCTGAGGGCCGAACATCTCGTCGCGCTCGATCGCCTGGCCGCCGCCGAGGACGATTCCGCGCCTCGTTTCGCGCTGCGCGGCGACAATCTCGCCTATGTGATGTTCACGTCCGGCTCGTCCGGGCGGCCCAAGGGCGTGGCGGTCACCCATACCGCGATCCGCAACCAGTTGTCGTGGATGCAGCACCGTTTCGGCCTGGGCACAGGCGATATCGTCCTGCAGAAGACCGCGACCACCTTCGATGTCTCGCTCTGGGAAGTGCTGTGGCCGTTGCAGGTCGGCGCCCAACTGGTCATCGCGCCGCCGGCCGCCCATCTCGATCCCGCCGAGACCGCCGACCTGATCCGCCGGTTCGCGGTGACCACGGTGCAGTTCGTGCCGTCGACGCTGCGCCTGTTCGCCGACGAGCACACCGTGGCGCCCGGTGTGCGCCGGATACTCGTGGCCGGTGAGGTGTTCGCGCCCGAACAGGCCCGCTGGGCCGCGGCCGGACCGGCGGAGGTGGCCAACCTCTACGGACCCACCGAGACCTGCGTGGCGGTCACCGCGCACCGGGTACGGGCCGACGAGACCGAGACGGTGCCGATCGGTGCCCCGGTGTGGAACATCCGCTGCCATGTGCTCGACGCCGCGCTGCATCCGGTGCCCGAGGGTGTCGCGGGCGAGTTGTATCTGTCAGGTGTGCAGCTGGCGCGCGGGTATCTGCACCGTCCGGGCGAGACCGCCGGACGGTTCGTGGCCGATCCGTTCGGCGCCGCCGGTGGGCTGCTCTACCGGACCGGCGATATCGTGCGCCGGCGCGACGGCGAGCTGGAGTTCCTGGGGCGCAACGATTTCCAGGTGAAGCTGCGCGGTCTGCGGATCGAATTGGGTGATGTCGAAGCGGCGCTGCTCGCCGACGACGCGGTCTCGGCGGCGGTGGCCGTCGCCGGCGACGGCCGGCTGCACGGCTATATCGTTCCCGCCGGCGGCCACGCCCCGGATCTCGATGCCCTCCGGCGGGCGCTCGCCGAGCGGCTGCCCGCCTATATGCTGCCGCACACCCTGACGGCGCTCGACGCCCTTCCGCTGACCCCCTTGGGCAAAACCGACCGGCGGGCACTGCCGGAACCTCGGGTCGATACGGCTGCCTACCAGGCGCCGGAGGGTCCGGTGGCCGAAACACTGGCCACCGTCTACGCCGAGATTCTCGGGCGGGAACGGGTCGGCGCGCACGACTCGTTCTTCGCGCTCGGCGGCGACAGCATCATGTCGATTCTGCTGGTGTCGCGGGCCAAGGCGCGCGGTATCGCGCTCACCGCACAGCAGGTGTTCGAACACCGCACGCCGGCCGCGCTCGCCGCGGCGGCCCAGGGAGCCGCGGTGACGCCCGCGCTCGAGGAACTGCCCGGTGGCGGGGTCGGCGAGATGCCGCTGCCGCCGGCGGCGTCCTATCTGGTCGAACGCGGGGGCGGTTGGCGTCGCTTCGCCCAGGCCATGGTGCTGGAACTGCCCATCGGGATCACCCGCCCGCAGTTGCTCACCACCCTGACTGCGGTACTGGACCGACACGATATGTTGCGCTCCCGGCTGTACCGGGACGCGGGCGGACGCCGGCGGCTCTTCGCGGACGCGACGGGGTCGGTACACGCCGACGAGATAGTACACCGGGTCGGTTTCGACCCCGCCATCGACACCGACGCGTTCACGGCGCTCGCCGCCGCCGAGTTGGACACCGCGCTGGGCCTGCTCGACCCGGCCGAGGGCGTGGTGGTGCGGTTCGTCTGGCTCGATCCCGAGACGGAGCGAGGCGGCAGGTCGGGCCGGCTGATATTCCTCGTGCACCACATCGCCGTGGACGGCGTGTCCTGGCGCATTCTGGTGCCCGACCTCATCGCGGCGTGGGCACAGGTCGCCGCCGGCCGCACGCCGATACTGCCGGACGTGGCCACTTCCATGCGCCGCTGGACGCATGCGCTGGTCGACGAGGCGCGGCGGGAGAGCCGCACCGCGGAACTGGCGTATTGGCGCGAGGTCGTCGACGGTGACGATCCGCCGCTGGCGGACCGACCGTTCGATCCGGCCCGTGACCTCGCCTCCACCACGCACTACACACAGGTGGAGTTGGACGAACACGAGACCGCCGCCCTGGTATCCGCCCTTCCGCAGCGCTATTACGCCGGGGCAAACGAAATACTGCTCACCGCACTGGTGCTCGCGGTGGCGAGTTGGCGTCCGCGTGAATCCGTGCTGGTGCGGTTGGAAGGACACGGTCGAGAGCCCGATATCGCGCCGGGGGCGGATATCTCCCGCACCGTGGGCTGGTTCACCGCCCTCTACCCGGTTGGGTTTCGGCTCGGCGGGCTCGATATCGCCGACGCCCTGTCCGGTGGCGCGTCGCTCGGGGAGGTCGTCAAAACGGCCAAGGAGCAGATCCGGGCGGTCCCCGGGCGGGGTATCGGGTACGGGCTGTTGCGCTATGCGAACCCCGCGACGGCGGCCGCCCTGCCGCGTGAGGAGCCGGGCCAGATCGTCTTCAACTATCTGGGAAATATCGCCGCCACCGCCGTTCCCGACGAGTTCACCGGGGTCGGCTGGGTTCCCGCGAGTGATCTGTCCGCGCTACCACGCACCCCTGACCCGGATATGCCCGCCGCCGGGGCGCTCGAACTGGATCTCATTGTGGTGGCCGGGCGGTTACGCGTGACCATCGGCCATCCGGAAAGCCTGCTCGCTCGCGTCGAGGCCGCGGAATTCGTCGAACGTTTCGGCGGTGCGCTGCGAGTGATGGCAGATCATGCCGAGCGGGCGGTGGGCGGGCATACTCCGTCGGATTTCCCCCTGGTGCCGGTCGGTCGGTCGGATATCGAGCAGTGGGAACATCGCTATCCCGGGCTCGTCGATATCTGGCCGCTCGGGCCGATGCAGTCCGGGCTGTTCTTCCACGCCCTCTACTCTGGGCGGACGGTCGACCCCTATACGTTGCAGTTGGTCGTCACCCTCACCGGATCGGTGGACGCCGGTAGGCTGCGGGCCGCCGCCCGCGCCGTACTGGCGGCCCATCCGAGCCTGCGTACCGCGTTCCACGCCGACCACGTCGGGACACTGGTGGCCGTGGTGCTCGATTCGCCCGCGCTGCCGTGGACCGAGATCGACATGGACCCCGGCACCGATATCGATGCGCTGCTCGAGGCGGATCGCACCGCTCGGTTCGATTTCACCCGCCCGCCACTGATCCGGTTCACGCTCGTGCGTTTCGGCTCCGAAAGCGCGAAACTCGTGGTGACGAGCCATCACATCGTCTTCGATGGCTGGTCGGTGCCGATTCTCATGCAGGATCTGCTGACCCACTATGCGATGACCGAGCGCTTGGACGACGGGCACGCGGAATCCGGCATCGGCGGTGACGCCCGGGCAGCCCTGCCGCCGCGACCCTCCTACCGCGACTATCTGGAATGGCTCACCCGGCAGGACCGCACCGCCGCGGAACGGGCGTGGCGCGCCGCGCTGTCCGGTGCGGAGCCGACGATCCTCGCGAGCTCCCCGATTCCCGGCCCGTCCACCGCCGCGCCGCTGGAACAGATGGTCGAGCTGGACGAGGCGGACAGCCGTCGAATCGCGGATATCGCGGCCGAACTGGACGTCACCGTGAACACGGTGCTGCAGGCGGCGTGGGCGATCGTGCTGGGCGCATTGACCGGCCGCACCGATATCGTGTTCGGGGCCACCGTATCCGGACGGCCCGCCGACCTGCCCGGGGTCGAGACGATGGTCGGCCTGTTCATCAATACGGTGCCGGTACGGGTGCGCATCGATCCCGCCGAGCAGGTGACGACGCTGTTGCAGCGGTTGCAGGAGGAGCAGGCCGCTCTGGTGGCGCACCATCATCTCGGTCTCACCGCGATCCAGGCGTGCGTCGGCGACGGGTCGCGGGAGCTGTTCGATACGCTGCTCGTCTTCGAGTCGTACCCGTTCGATCCCGGTCTGGTATCGACCGCGTCGCACGACGGCCTGTCCATCGCGGGCTTCGAATCACATGAGGCGACGCATTTCCCGCTGTCGCTCTCGGTGTGGTCGGGGGTGGGGGCGGTGCCACGCGTCGGCGCCGCGAACCGGCTCCGGATCACCGCGAGCCATTGGCCCGCCCGGTTCTCCGCCGATACCGTCCGCGTGATCCTGGATCGGTTGACGTGCGTGCTGATCTCCATCGGTACTCGGCCGGCGGACCCGATTGTGTCGTGTTTCGCGCCGGCAGGCGCTCCCACCAGGTCGGTGTCCGGTATCGGACCCGGGTTGGATGCGGAGGACCGATGAGGCGTTGCAGCACCACCGCATACGGACCGGAGGTCGCCGGATGACGATATGGCCCCTGACCGCCGGCCAGCAGGAGATCTGGTTGGCGCACGAACTCGATGACACCGGGGCGCGCGCCATAGTCGGTGGGTACGTCCACATCCACGGACGGATCGATCCCGGGATATTCGAGCAGGCGGCGCGGATCGTCATCGCCGGCAGCGAAACGCTGCGGGTGCGCATCGACGGGAACGTGCAGACCGTGGAGGAACTGCCCGATTGGCCGCTGGAGCGTGCCCGCTTCCGCACGGTCGACGAGGCCGAGCGGCGGTTGTACGCCGAACTGAACCGTCCGTTCGATCTCGGTAGCGCGCCGCTGTTCGAGCAGCGACTGCTGGATGTGGGCGATGCCGGATACCTGTGGTCCGTGAAGGCGCACCATATCGTGCTGGACGGTGCGGCGTTCGTCGCGCTGCTGCGGCGCGCCGCGGCGGTCTACACCGAGCTGGGCGCCGGACACGAGGTCGCCGGTGGGGTGTTCGACCGGGTGGAGGCCCTGGTCGCCGAGGACAACCGTTACCGTGAGTCCGAGCGGTTCCGCGCCGACCGCGAGTTCTGGTCGGGCCGGCTGGCGGATATGCCGGAGGCGCCGATGTTCGCCGAAGGACCCGTCCATCCGGGCCCCACCACCTATCTCCGCCACACCGGGAACCTCGCGGTATCCGCGTGGCGGGAGTTGCGCGAGCGGGGCGAACGGTGGGGAGCGGGATGGCCCGCGTTGGTGCTGTCTGCGGCGGCCGCGCTGTTGCACGCCGATACCGGCGCGCGCACGGTCGGGCTGGGGCTGACGGTTCCGGCGAAACGGTCACGCACCGCGCTCGGAATGACGGCCAATGTCGTACCGCTGCGTCTCGATGTCGACCCCGCCGATACCGTGCTCGCGCTGGCGCGTGCGGTACGGGCGGAATCGCTGACCGTGCTGCGTCACCAGCGTTACCGACTGGCCGATATGCTCGCCGACGTCTCCGCGGCCGGCGGTGAGCGCCGCATTGTGGGCCCGGTGGTGAATATCCTGCCCCAGCAGCGGAATGTGATGTTCGGGCCGTATCCGGCGACCCTGCACGATATGTCGGCCGGACGCACCGACGATTTCACGGTCAGCGTCTACGAGGGCCTGCCGCGGTTGCGCGTGGCCTTCGACAGCACCACCGCGCGGTTCCGCGAAGCCGATCTCGCGGCCCACCACGACCGGTTCCTCTCGGCGCTGCGGGCGCTGGCGCAGGCGCCCGACGAGCTGTCCGTGGGCCGGCTGCAGTTCGATATCGCGGCCGACGAGGAACGACCCGATTCGACGGTGTTGTCGCACGGCGCGAAGGCCCCGGCGGGGACCGCGGTGACGCGGCGGAACTCCCCGGAGGTTGCTTCCGAGGACAGCGAGGCGCAACGGACGCTCGTCTCCTGGTTCGCGCACAGCGTACGCGCGCACGGCTCCGAACCGGCGCTCACCCGCGGTGCCGAGACACTGACCTACGCGGAACTCGACGAGAGGTCGGATATGTTGGCCCGGCGGATCGCCGCCGCCGGCGCGGGGCCGGGCGCATTCGTCGCCATCGCGTTACCGCGGTCGACCGAGCTGGTCGTGGCCGTTGTGGCGGTCCTGAAATCCGGTGCGGCCTATGTCCCCGTCGATCCGACCAATCCCACCGAACGGATCCGGGCGATCCTCGACGACTGCGCGCCTGCGCTCGTCGTCACCACCTCGGCGGTGACCCTGCCGGCCGTGGCCGCGCCGGTCCTGGCCGTCGACGAACCGCGCGAGGATGTCTCGGCCGCGCCGGTGCGGTCCCCGCGGCCCGACGATCCCGCCTACGTGATCTACACTTCCGGATCCACCGGGAAACCCAAGGGCGTTCTCGTCTCGCATGCCAATGTGGTACGGCTGTTCACCCGAACCGAGGAGTGGTTCGGGTTCGGTCCCGCCGATGTGTGGACACTGTTCCATTCCGTGGCGTTCGACTTCTCGGTGTGGGAGATCTGGGGCGCGCTGCTGTACGGCGGACGACTGGTGGTCGTCGACGCCGACACCGCCCGCTCGCCCGCGGACTTCCGGGAACTGCTCGCCGCCGAGGGCGTGACCGTGCTCAACCAGACACCGTCGGCCTTCGGCATGCTGGTCGACGCCGACGCGTCCCGACCCGCGTCCGAGCTCGCGGTGCGCTGGGTGATCCTCGGCGGTGAGGTGATCGAACCGCACCGGGTGGCCGCATGGTACGAACGCCACCCGGACCGAGCGGTGGTCAATATGTACGGCACCACCGAGACGACGGTGTTCACCACCGGATATGTGGTCGACGCGCGGACGCACGCCAACCTCATCGGCCGGCCCATTCCCGACCTGAGGGTGTCTCTGCTGGACGCCGCTCTGCGTCCGGTGCCGGCCGGGGTGCCCGGCGAGCTCTATATCGCGGGGCCGGGTGTGGCCGGCGCCTATCTGCGTCGGCGTGGTCTCACCGCCGCCCGGTTCGTGGCCGATCCCGCCGGTCCGCCGGGGGCGGTCATGTACCGCAGCGGTGATATCGCCCGCCGGGTCGACGGTGTGCTGGAGTATCTGGGGCGGGCCGATCGGCAGGTGAAGATCCGCGGGTTCCGAATCGAACGCGGCGAGGTGGAGGCCGCACTGCGCGCACTGCCCGAGGTGTCCGCGGCCGCCGTCCTGGTCGACGACACACCCCGGCTCGTCGCCTATGTGGTGTCCGAGCTGGACACCGGTGTGATCCGCGACCGGATCGCGGCGACACTGCCGGCGCATGCGCTCCCGTCCGCCGTGATCGCCGTCCCGGAGCTGCCGTTGACCGGCAACGGCAAACTCGACGAGCGGCGGCTGCTCGCCATCCGGCCGGGTGGGGCAGGCGGTGAGTTCGACCGTCCGCGCACCGACCTGGAGACGCGGCTGCATCGGTTGTTCGCCGAGGCGCTCGACCGTGACGACTTCGGCGTCGACGACCGGTTCTTCGCTATCGGCGGGGACAGTATTCTGGCGATCCGCCTGGTCAACCGGGCGCGCGCGGTCGGGTTGGCGATCAGCGCGAAGGATATCTTCGAATACCAGACGGTGCGCGCGTTGGCCGGGATCGCGGTCCCGGTCTCGGACATGGTCGCGGCGGAGGACCCGTCCGCGGCGTACGGTGCGATGCCGGCCACGCCGATCATGGAACGGCTCGCCCGGTCGGGCACGATCACCGACGGCTTCGCGCAGTACGCGGTGGTTCGGCTGCCCGCGGCGGTGACCGAACCGGTACTGCTCGCCGCGTTGCAGACGCTCATCGACCACCATGACGCACTGCGTATGTGCGCCGAATGGACGTCGGGGGACGAATGGCGGGTGGAGATTCCGGAGCCGGGATGGGTGCGCGCGGAAGATCTGCTGCGCCGAGTCGTGTCCACCGGCAGCGCCGCGCAACGGGATATGGAGCGGCTCGCCACGCAGCGACGCCTGGTGCCGCGGGACGGCGTGATGGTGCAGGCCGTCCGATTCGCGGGGACGGACGGCGATCTGCTGCTGCTGATGATCCATCACCTGGTCGTCGACAATGTCTCCTGGCGGATCCTGCTGCCCGATCTGGAACGGGCGATCTCGGGAAGCCACCTCGACCCGGTGCCGACATCACTGCGTACCTGGTCGAAAAGGCTTGTACAGCAGGGGGTTTCGGAAGAGGAAGCGCGATGGTGGCGCAATGGTGTCGGGTCCGCGGCCACCACCATCGGTCGGCGTCGCCTGGATCCCGCCCGTGACCGTATGGCGGATGCCGTCGGGCTGACCGACCGGTTGGACCCAAACCTGACCCACACGCTGCTCACTGCGGTGTCGAGCCGGTTCCGCACGGGTACCACCGAGATCCTGCTCACCGCGCTGTCGGTGGCCCTGGCGCGGTGGCGGGGCGCGGAGCCGGTGCTCGTCGATATCGAGGGGCACGGCCGCGATACCGTGCCGGATCTGGACACCTCCCGCACCGTCGGCTGGTTCACCGTGATGTACCCGGTGGTGCTCGACGCCGCCGTCACGGACTGGGACGGGATGCTGTCCGGAGGGCCGGAGCTGGTGCACGCGGTGCGCGCGGTCGAAAAGCGGTTGCGTGCCGTGCCGAACCACGGAATCGGATACGGATTGCTGCGCCGCGCCGAGGCCGGTGCGGAGCTCGGCCCGGAAGCCCCCATCGGCTTCAACTACCTCGGCCGATTCGATGTGGGCGGCGCGTCGGCGGGACTCGAATCGTTCGGCAGCCCGACCGGCCCGGAGGCGGCCTGCGTGCACGAGCTGGACCTCATCGCCTACGTGGACGGCGAGGGAGGGCTGCGCACCCACTGGACCTGGCCCGCCGACCTGTTCGACCGCGCGGCGGTCACCGAACTCACCGAGCTGTGGGCCGAGGTGTTGTCCGCCTTCGCCCGTCACCACAGCCGTCCCGGCGCGGGCGGATACACCCCGTCGGACTTCCCGCTGGTACGGATCGACCAAAGGCGATCGACCGGCTCGAACGGCACCACGGCGCGTTCACCGATCTGCTGCCCACCACGCCGATGCAGGCGGGAATGCTGTTCCACTCGCTCTACGAGACCACCTCCGATCCGTACGCGGTGCAGATCCTGCTCACCCTGCGGGGCGACGTGGATTCGGACCGGCTGCGCTCCGCCGCGCGCACGGTGCTGCGCCGTCATCCGCAGCTGACCGGCGCTTTCGTGGTACGTGGAGTCGAACGGCCGATACTCATGCTGCCGGTCGACCTGCAGCTGCCGGTGCGCATGGTCGAGGCCGCCGGCCCCGCGGCGGACGAGACGGTGGAGCGGTTGGCCCGGGAGGATCTGCGGGCGCTCGATCCCGAGGTCGCCCCGGTCTTCCGGATCGCTCTCGTCCACACCGGGCCGCGGCAGTGGCGGCTCGTGTTCTCGTTCCACCATGCGCTGCTCGACGGGTGGTCGACCGCCCTCTTCCTGCGTGAGCTGTTCCAGAGCTATCACGGGGTCGAACTCGAACCCGCGCCGTCGTATCGGACCGTGCTCGAACGATTCGCGGCCGAGAACCACGAGGAGGCGCGTCGGGCATGGCCGAGGAGCTTCGTGGCATCGAACCCACCCGGATAGGCCGCGCGGGGACGGACGGCCCGGCCGAGCTGCACACGTTCTCGCTCGACCCCGCGGTGTCCGCGGCGCTCGCCGAAACGGCGGCGGCGCACGGGTTGACGCTCAATTCCCTGGTGCAGGCGGTCTGGGCGCCGGCGCTCGGGCACCTCACCGGCAGCGGTGAGGTGGTGTTCGGGGTGACCGTCGCGGGGCGCGACACCGGTATCGACACCGAACAACTGGTCGGGATGCTCATGAACACGGTTCCGCTGCGGGTCCGGGTGGATCAGGGGATATCGGCGGTCGAACTGGCCACGCGCATACAGTCCCGGCGATCGACGCTGCTCGAACACGATCACCTCGGACTCGGCGATATCCTCGCCGCCGCCGGGGAGGTCGGCGAACTGTTCGATACGGCGCTGATCTTCGAGAACTTTCCGCTCGATATGGCGGCCTTCGCCGATCCGGCAGCCGAGTTGTCGGTGGTCGCTGCCGAGTATCGCGACCGCACCCACTATCCGCTGGCGGTCACCGTGTTCCCCGGGCCGGTGCTGAGTTTCCGCTTGGGTATCCGCCCGGGACAGCCGAACCGGTTCGGGACGGTCGACGACATATGGTCGGTGATATCCGGCCTGTGCGCTGCCGTCGCGAACCGGCCGCACGACCCGGTGGGGCGGATTCGGCTGCCGGCGCCGGAGGTGCTCGGGTGGGGTTCGGGCGCGTCCGTGGAGATCGCGGACCGAACGGTGGTCGAGGTTTTCGAGGCGACAGCGGCCGAGTACGGTGCGCGGACCGCGCTGTGGTGCGCGGGAACCGTGCTCACCTACGGCGAATTGAACGCCCGCGCCAACCGTCTGGCCCGGCGACTGGCCCACCGGGGGGTAGGCGCCGACACCCCGGTCGGGATCGCGCTGCCGCGCTCACCCGAACTGGTGGTCGCCTTCCTCGCGGTATTGAAACTGGGCGCGGTATGCCTGCCCATCCACGACGGTTACCCACCCGAACGTGTCGAATGGCTGCTGCGCCATACCGGAGCCGCGCTGATCCTGCGCGATCTCGGCGCGGACGAGAGCGCCGCGGCGGGGCTGCCCGAGACGAACCTCGGGACGGTCGTGGCCCCCGACGCGCCGGCCTGGCTGATGTTCACCTCGGGATCGACCGGGGCCCCCAAGGGGGTGCGGATCACGCACCGGAACATCGTGGCCCGCGCACTCGACCGGATCGGTCGCGGCGACGAACATCGGCGTCTGCTCCTGCACTCCCCCTACACCTGGGACATGGTCGTCTACGAACTGTGGATGCCGCTGTTGACCGGACGCAGCGTGGCGATCGCACCGCCCGGCCCCTTGGCCGCGGACGACTACCGCAACGTGCTCGACCGCGGTTCGGTCACCTCGCTCCTGGTCTCGGCCGGGCTGTTCCAGGTGCTCGCCGAGGCCATTCCCGCGGACCTGGCCCGCGTGGAACATATCGCGACCACCGGTGATGTGCCGGCGCCGGCGGCGGTCGCCCGGGTCCGCGCCGCCCGCCCGGAGGTGGCGGTGACGAACCTGTACGGCCCGGTGGAGGCCACCGCGTTCGCGCTCGCGCACCGGATTCCGCACGAACCCGTCGACGACCGGCCGGTGCCGATCGGAGTCCCGGTCGACAACACCGGGGTAGCCGTGTTCGATACCGCACTGCGGCCGGTTCCGGTCGAGGTGGCGGGGGAGCTATACCTGTCCGGGGCGGGGGTGGCGGGTGGCTATCTGCGGCAACCCGGGCTCAGCGCGGCGCGGTTCGTCGCGGACCCGCACGGCCGGCCCGGCGCCCTGATGTACCGCACCGGGGATCTCGGCCGCTGGGACCGGGACGGTCGGCTGCATTTCCTCGGACGGGTCGACCGGCAGCAGAAGATCAACGGTTTCCGGGTCGAGCCGGGCGAGGTGGAGGCCGCCATTCGGCGTGAAGCCGGTATCGCCGCGGCCGTTGTCACGGCACGGCAGGCGAAAACCGGGAAATCGCTGGTCGCGTATGTGGTGGGGCGGGACCGGCCGGTCGATCCGGTCGGATTGCGCGCCCGGTTGGCCGAGACGCTGCCGTCCTACCTGGTACCGGCCGTGGTCGTGCCGCTCGACGAGCTGCCGCTCACCTCGAACGGGAAGATCGATATCGCGGCCCTGCCACGCCCGGAACACACGTCGTCGGGTGCGGCGGGAACGCAGCGGCAACAGATCCTGGCGAGCGTTGTCGCCGGTGTGCTCGGTGTCGACGAGATCGGGGTGGACGACGATTTCTTCGCCCTGGGTGGTAACTCGCTTTCGGCGATCCGGTTGGTCGACGCGGTGAACACCACCTTCGAGGCCGGGATAACGCTGCGCGATCTGTTCGAGACCCCCACCGTGGCCGGTCTGGACCAGCGGCTCGACACGGCCGATCCGGCTCGCCGCCGGCCGGCGCTCGTCCCGCGCCGGCATACCGGGCCGGTTCCGCTGACGCCCGCGCAGCAGCGGCTGTGGACCCTCAACTACCTGGCCGGCGGGCAGGCGGAGTATCTGATGTCGCAGGCCGTCGAGATCGACGGCCGGTTGGATGTGGGGGCGCTGCGCGCGGCCGTCACGGACGTGATCGCGCGACACGAGATCTTGCGGACCGTACTGCCCTACGCCGGCAACGCGCCGGTGCCCGCCCCGACAGCCGAGGGCGGCGAAACCGGGGCGGAAGCGTTCGGGATGGACACCTGTTTCCGTGTGGACGACTGCGCCGCGGAGAATCTCGACGCGGTACTCACCGCCGAACTCGGCCGCGGTTTCGACGTCCGGGCCCAGCCGCCGTTGCGCACCAGGCTGTTCCGGCTCACCGAGACGCGATATGTGTTCCTGTTCGTCCTGCGCCACATCGCCGGCGACGTCGAATCCCTGGTGCGGTTGTCGCACGAACTCGTCCTCGCCTATACGGCCCGCACCGCCGGCCGGGCACCGGAATGGCCCTCGCCCGCCGTGCAATTCGCCGACTACACCCTGTGGCTGCGGGAGCTGATGGGCGAGGAATCGGATCCAGCGGCCCGCGCCGCGGCCCAGGCACGCTACTGGCTGACCGAACTCGCCGGGCTGCCCGGATCGCCGGTACTGCCCACCGACCACCCCCGAACGGAACGAGTCGACAATCGCGCCGGGGCGGTGCCGCTGTCGCTCGACGCGGACTCCCATCGGGCGATCGCGCGGACTGCCCGGGAGTGCTCGGCCAGCACCTATCTGATCCTGCACACCGCTCTCGTCTGCGTCCTGGCCGAATTCGGCGCGGGCCACGATATCCCGGTCGGTGTCGCGGTGAGCGGTCGCGACACCGACGCACTCGACCAGTTGGTCGGTTGCGCCGTGCACACCGTGGTGCTGCGGGCGAACACCTCCGGCAGACCCACCTACCGGCAGCTGGTGGGACAGCTGCGCGACCGGCTACTCGGCGCCACCGAGCACAAGGAATTCCCCTTCGACCGACTGGTGGCCCTGGTGAACCCGCCGCGTTCGCGCCACCACTATCCGCTGTTCCAGGTCGCGACCACGTTCTACCGCGATATCGTGGCGGACCGCCCCTTCGGCGACGCGACGGCCCGCCTGCTGCCGCTGCCGCCGCAACGTACGGAGTTCGACCTGCTGCTCCAACTGCGTGACGGATACATCCCCGGCCAGGGGCCGGCCGGTATCGGCGGCGAGCTGATCTACGCGGCGGAACTGTTCGAGCGGTCGACGATCGAGAAGTTCGCCGACCGGATGTGGGAGACGCTGGCGACGATATGCGCCGATATCGACGCCCCGATCCTCACGTCCGGCTCGGACGGCGCGGTGCCCGTGCCGGTGCCCGACGGTGCCCTCAGCGAACGCCCATAGCCCGGTCGAGGTCGGCGACGGTGGTGGCGGCCCAGTCCGCGACGGTGGAGGTGTAGCCGTCCACACCCGAGGCGGTGACGTCGCGAGCGGTCATCGTCCAGGTGGTCGGCCGGCGCGCGTCGACGTGGGTGCGGTCGCCGGCCGGCGCCTTGCGCCCGACCTTCGTACCGCGGATGTGCCGGCGCATCTCCTCACGCAGGTCCCGGATCGGCTCGGCATGCTCGAACCCCGGGACCACCACGGCGGTAGAAGAATGCCGAAGCGGCGAGGGGAAATGATTACACGGCGTTATGTCGTATACGGGTCGATGCCGAGACTGTGCGAAAGTGTTCCGAGGCGACTGCCGATCGCGTCGCGGTGGGCTCGACGAACAAGCGCGGCAACGGAATCGAGTACCACTCGGTCCATTCGTGTGCGCTGTGGGTCGACCATCTCGGCCTCGGAGAATGCCCGTACCGCGTCCGCGTCGTTACCGGTGCTCGTCAGTGAGTGTCCGAAGTCGATCCAGAAGTAGACGACGCGATTCGGAGCACGTACCGGTCTCGGGTCGACGGAGCGGGCCACGTTGACGGCCTCTTCACTGTCACCGAGCTCGGCGGCAATCGATACATGCCATATGGACGCGCTGGTCGGTCCGAACCACAGCAGGCCAAAACCGCCGTCATCGGTTTCACCGAGTGTCCGTGCCTCCGAATACGCCTCGTTCAGCAGATCGAACGCGCTGCTCGACTGTCCGGCCACCGCGTGGGCGATCGCGCCCCGGCACAGCAGGTTCCCGTAGGCCTGTCGGACCCGTACATCCCGGGTCCAGGGCTGCATTTCGGCCGCTGTTCGCGTGGCCAGCCGTGCGGCCAGAGCGGCATTTTCCGGCGGCATCGCGTTGAGCAGAGATATCTCCGCCAGAACCTTCTGACTGATCCCACCCCGACGCCTCCGCTAGTACCGGATGCGCTCTCCGGTCGTTTGCATTCTCCGAGCGTAGGTCGTTCTGGAAGTACGCACCAGACCGCTGTAGCGGAACGCAGTGGAGCGCTGGGATTACCGATACCCCGGTCGGGAACAGCTAACCGGACGCCTGCATATCGGCCACGATCGCCGCGACCCGGTCACTGGCCTGGGTGGCCCACTCCGGGTGGGTGGTGACGTAGAGGCGATCCGCTTCCACGGCCGACAGGATGATTTCCGCGGCCCGGGCGGCGGGCATGATCTCGTCCGCCAACCGGGTGACGGCGCCGAGGGCGGGCGCGAACCGCTCCCACTGTTCGGGGGTCAGCGAGCCGAACCATCCTTCGCCGGGCTGCGGTGGGATGGAATCGCCTTCTCCGAGCATGGATCCGACCCCGTCGGTGAGCCCGCGCAGCATCCGGGTGTCGACCGGCCCCGGGCACACCACCGTGACACCGATCCCGGGCGACAGTATGCCCAGTTCGCCGTGGAGTGCCTCCGTCAGGGAGACCACGGCGTGTTTGCTCGCGGTGTAGGGCGCGTTGAACAGGCCGATGGAGACGCCCGCCAAGGACGAGGTGTTGACGATATGGCCTTGTCCCGCCGCGATCAGGTGTGGGACGAAAGCGCGTATCCCGTTGACGACGCCCTGCACATTGACCGACCAGACCCGTTGCCAGTCGTCGGGTTCCACCAGCCAGATCGGTCCCCCCACCCCCATGCCGGCATTGTTGAACACCAGGTCGACCCGGCCGAAGTGCCGCAGGGTGGTGTCGGCCAACCGTTGCACCTGTGTCGGATCGGCGACATCGGTCGGTACCGCCAGGGTGTCGGACCCGAGTTCGGCGGCGGTTTTCGCCACCGCGTCGCTGTCGATATCGGCGAGCGCCACTCGTATCCCGCGGGCGCACAGTGCCTGCGCCACCGCGCGTCCGATTCCGTTGGCGGCGCCGGTCACGACCGCGACCTGTCCGGCTTGCAGTTTCATTTCGTTTCCCTCCGTTGACGGTCGGTCGAGGTTTCCGCGGAATCCCGGGCGTTTCGCGCGCCTTCGGGAGCGGTCGCACGGTCGAACAAGGCGACCAGTTCGGCCGCGTAGAACTCCACATCCCCCACTTGGCCTTCGGCGTATCGGATCGCGATGGTGTCGATGGCCGCACGCAGCGCGACCGCCATCACATGGGGGTCGAAATCGCCGAACGCGCCGGTGACCTGGCCTTCGCGCAGGCCCTGTTCGAGTGGGGGGAGTGGTGAGTCCGCGCCGGCGTCGTCCAGGAAGGGTTCCCCGAGCGCCGCCCGTGCATTGCTGTTGAGTTCGATCAGGGCCCGCAGGACGCCCGTCCGCTCCCGCATGAACTCCATGTTCGCGGTGATATACGCGGCCAACTGCTCCCGGTGGCCGGGCGCGGCCAGAATGCGCGGCAGGATGAATTCCGTGGCGGCGTCTTTCGCCGCCACCACGACGGCCCGCATCAACTCTTCCTTACCGCTGAAGTGGTAGGAGATCAGCCTCGTGCTGCTGAGGCCGGCATGCTTCGCGATCTTCGCGAACGATGTCTGTGCGTACCCGACCTCGGCCAGCACCTCGATCGTGGCGGTCACGATCTGCCGGCGCCGCTCCGCGGCGGCCGGAGACAGTGGCGCGGACCCACTTGTTACTTGCACGAGTAAGAAATTACTCGTGCAAGTAACAGTCTGCAAGGGGCTACCGCTACATTCCGGGGCACGCTCTGGGATGGCAGGCGGTGCGGCGACGGAGGCATCACCCCACTCGTCTCCGGCTTCGCCGACCGGTACCTGCGATGGCTCGAGCCCCCACAGCGGAGCCGGTCGGAGGGGAACCGGCCGCACCGCGGATCGTGAGTATTCGTCGGACCGCTCGCCGAGCGGTTCGTCGTGTTCGGCGAGCAGTCCGGCGTGATCGAGGCGCCGGTGGTGGCCGAGCCACCGGGACGAGACCGGTGACCACCGTTCCGCGGGCGGGCGCCCGGGCAGCGGCTTACCGATGACGGCCGGCGGGAGGATGAAGTTCACCTGGCCGATCACCATCGCGAGGGTCGCCATGGCCTTGTCGTCGTAGTGTTCGGCGGCGCGGGCGTAGAGCTCGTCGGGCACCCGCTCGCCGTGCGGCGCAGGTCGGAGGACCGCTTCCGCCAGCGCGAGCGCCGCACGCTCGGCTTCGGTGAAGTAGGGGCTGTCCTGCCACGTCGCCACCGCGGTGATCCGCTCCTCGCTTTCCCCGTCCGCGCGCAGGTTGCCCGAGTGCAGGACAACGAGGTAGGTACTGCCGACGATCTGGCCCGCACGCAGCTGGACCAGGCCGATCGTGGTGCGCGGGACCGAGCCGTTGCCGGTGGCCTCGAAGAGTGCCGCGCCGACCTTGCCGAGCTCCGGGACGAGCTGCTGCGGATTGGGCAGGCGGGAACCGGTCGAGGCCTGCGAGGCGGTCGAACAAGCTTGCATGGCTGTGGTTTTCCTCTCTTCGGGTGTGATGTCCCTGAGATCAGGCGTGCTGGTGACGCGGGGCGCCGAGCCTCCACAGCGGGGCGAAGGTGGTTCCGCCCTGCGGCAGCCAGGCGCGGGCGGCGAAGGTGGCGGTGGCGAAGAACAGCGGCATGGCCCACTTGTCCGGGCCGTCGCCGGCGGCCAGGTGGGATGTGGCGGCGCCACCGTAGACGAAGACCAGCCCGGCGTAGGCCCATTCCTTCGTGTGGGGATGGCCGGGAGTGAGGATTGCCGCGAGCGCCGCGGTCTTGGCCACGCCGAGGATGGTCGCGAAGTACATGAGGTAGCCGAGGTGGTCGAACGAGTCGCGGACGTAGGAGATCCGGGCCAGATCCCAGTACGCGCCGATCGCGGTTTCGGCCAGTACGGCGGTCACGGGAACCCAGCGCGCGAGTTTCCGGCCACGGGAGATCATCGAAGTAGTGCGGGTGGACATGGTCGTATTGCTCCTCGAGGTGAAGAGGGGTGGTTGCCGGAGGCGGCCGAGGCGATCGCGGTGCCGGTCGCGGCGCGGTGGATGGCCGCGGCCAGTCGAGCGTTCTCGGGGGCGTTGAACGCGAAGGTGGCTCGGCGGCGGGTGTAGCCGTAGGTGAGACCGCTGTGCGGGTCGGCGAATCCGTCCGAACCGGCGTGCCCGAAAGCGTGGACGCCGAGGAACGGATGCAGCAGGCTCTTGGCCTCGAAACCCAGCGTGTAGGGGGCCTACGCGCCGCGCACCAGATCCGCGCCGCTGGAATGGATCGTGGAAATGGTGGCGATGGTTTCCAGCGACAGCAGTGGTGGCCGGCCGTCGACGCCGGTCAGGGCGCTGCGTGGAATGAGCATAGGGGACATAGCTGTTCGGACCGTGATCTCGGCGGTTCGTCCATCGGTGACACGGACGGCGTCACGGTTTCGGACGGTATCTCCACCTCGGGCGTTGGTTCGGTCGGTGGGGCGGACGTGGCCGGCGAGTAGTGGTCCGGGTCCTCGTCGCAGGGCAGTTGCTTCGGTGTCAGGGCGCCGGTGAACAGGATCAGTTGCTTTCCCGGCTTCAGGATCAACGAGGGAGTGGCCGCCTCGGGATCGGATTCGTCCTCCTCCGCACCAAGGTATTCCGCGAACTGGCATCGGCTCAGCGTGGTGTCTGTACCGGTCTGCACCTCCACGGTCACACAGCCATCGCACTTCTTCGCGATCTCGGTTCTCACCTCCTGTTCGATCGCGACGATGGGCGCACCATAGCTGAGCGTGATCGGCGGAATCTTGAACGGCGCTCCGGGCACTTCCGCGGCATCCGTCTTTCCCGGCAGCCCAGGGGGACCCCCTTCCGGCGGCGTTTCGGGGGTGAGCAGGCCGGCCTGCCGTGTCGTATCCGCGCTCCGTTCGGGCATCGACGTCGCACATCCCCCCACCACCAGAGCCGCGACCACGCACACCAATACTCGCCACATCGACATGGCTGCCTCCTCGCCCGAAGACGTCGGCCGGCGCGGAAACCTGTGTCTCCAACAGCATTGGACGCCACGCCCACCTTCCGGGGCTTGAACATCATCGCTCGTGCCCGATGTCGTCGCAGGCCGATTACCGAACAACAGGGATAAACGTGACGCCCAGGCCTTTACACGGGACGCTCCGCTGTTGCAGCGTCAACTCACGCGCCGGCGGAATCCGACAATAGCTGCCGCCGGGACGGCACCATTGGCGACAATTGCTTATGGGGCAAAAACTTTGGGTGTCCACCCGCAATGGGTTCTGGGTTCGTGCCGATCAGGTGGTGGCGGTCGGGGTCGTCGAGGTCGGTACCCAACTTTCCGAAAGTCCGGGGAGTTTCGGTGAGTGTGACGTGGTCGTGAGACTGGCGGTCCCGGCAGGGGAATGGGAAACCGACGAATCCGGTACCAGCGGCAGAATGAGGCCCGCCACGTATTCCTTGGCCCGGCTCCCCGACGCGAAGTTCGCGAGGGAGGTCGCCAGTGAGGTGATGGTCCGTCTGGCCCAGCACACCGATGACGCCGCCACTCTCAAGGTCACGCTCGATGGCACGGTGGTCCTCGCCCCGCTTCCGTCGGTCGAATGAACGTCCGGGCTCACGAGGGAGCGCGGTCGGTGCCGGTCATCATCGAACAGGCCACCGGCGCCCCGGTCGACGGCCTGCCGATGGTGCACCTCCAACTCGACACCGGGGTGGAACCCCGCTGACCGGCCGGCCCGCCCGGCGCCCGGTGCTGTCGGCAGGCCCCCCGATGGGTCGGCGGCCCGGCCTCGGGACTCCGGCCTCTCGCCGGGTCAGGCGGGAATCAGGATGGTCTTGCCCCGCAGGCGGCCTGTCGCGGCATCCTCGTGCACGCTCGCGAGGTCGGCCAGCGGTCGGCGGTCGGCGACATCGATCCGCAGCGTCCCGGCGTCGACGCGGTCGACGAGACCCGCCAGTTGCCGGGCATCGCCGCGGACGAAGACGCGAGCGGTACGCACCTGCCGTCCGGGGTTCTCCGGGGGAGGTGTCGTGGTGCTGAGCAGTGTTCCTCCGTCGCGGACGAGATCGACGAGACCGGCGGTCTCGGCGGGTGAGGTGGCCACCAGGTTGAGTACGACATCGAACGTCCCGCCGTCCACGGTGAGGGAGGGGGTTGTGTGATCGAGGTGGCCGATGATCCGGTCGGCTCCGTAATCGCGGAGCCGATCCGCGCTGCGCGTGCTCGCGGTCGCGGTGACGACGGCTCCGGCCTGTTTCGCGAGTTGGGTCGCATAGCCGCCGACCGCGCCCCCGGCTCCGTTGATCAGGATGGTCTGTCCGGGTTTCGTTTCGGCGAGTTCGAACAGCGCCTGCCAGGCGGTGAGGCCGGTGGCGGGCAGGGCGGCGGCGTCGGCCAACTCCACCGTTCGCGGCGCCGCGGCGAGCGCCTCGGCCGGCGCGAGCACGTACTCGGCCGCGGCGCCGTCGGCCGTCATCGGTAGGAACGCCACCACCGCATCATCCACGTGCAGGTTGCCGGCGATATCGGGGCCGAGTTCGGTGATCGTCCCGGCGACGTCGACGCCCGGTATGTGCGGCAACGCGATCGGGAACACCTCGGTGAGATAACCGGCGCGGATCGCCGCGTCGACGGGGTTGAACGAGGTGGCGGCCACCTTCACCAGCGCTTCGCCCGCACCCGGGACCGGTCGCTCGATCTTCTCGTAGTCCAGGACGTCGCTGTCGCCGTACCGGTGATAACGCACTGCCTTCATGACTTCCTCCTCCGGATATTTGCTTCGAGTTCGAAGCTTACAGTCAGGGCCAACATGTTTCGATATCGAAGTAATTCCGGTATTGGATGTGAAGCGCATCACATATCTCCGATATCGAAGCACTTACGATTGGCGAGTGACCGACGCCCTCGAGCCCGAACAGTTGGGTACCTACTTCGTGCTCATGGAATCGGCCGGCCTGCTCCAGCACGCCGTGGAACAGCAGCTGCGGGCCGCGGGCGATCTCAGTTACGTACAGTTCCAACTGCTCGCCCGGCTCGCCGCCGCGGAGGGCAGGCTGACCATGACCGAACTGGCCGATGGTGTGGTCTACAGTCGCAGCGGACTGACCCACCAGGCCGGCCTGCTGGAGCGGGCAGGGCTCATCACCCGGGCACCCAGCCCCGACGACCAGCGCGCCACATCGGTCACCATCACCGAAGCGGGTATGGCCCGCGTGAACCAGGTCCTGCCCGGCCATATCGAGGTCGTGCGGCGCATGCTGTTCGAGCCGCTGCCGGCGCGGGATGTGCGCACCCTTGGCGCCATCATGACCCGCGTCCGCGACCATATGAGAGCCCGACCGCCCCGCTCGGCAACTTCTCGCAAGCGCCGCACGTCGAGTGCTCGGACCGAGGATGAATGAAAGAGCGGCGTCGGCGCCTGCCGGGTCGTAACTCGCCTCCTTCGGTATCGACCGTGACGATCGGGCTCATAGCGGTTGCCGGCGATATGCCGGATCCGAGCCGAGCATTCTCCGGCAGCGGAATACGGCACACCCTCTCGGCGCCGACGGAGCGAGTATGGGCGGCGTACCCCGCATGCCGACCCCGCTCACGCTCGCCGACAACCGGAGCTCGACACCGTCCCGGTCGTGGAACGGACCCGGATCGCATGAGCGAAACACCGTGACCTCCAGCGCCTCTCCATCACCCCGACCTGCGCCGTCGACAACCCGCGCATCGTTCACACCGGCGATGTAATCGGATATTCATAGTTGAATTGATCTTCTGCCAGTACTTATCACAGATTTGTGAGCGCGGATTCACGCTGCGTGATAGAACTTCGGGCAGTGTGAAGGGTGGATACTCATGGAACCGACGGCCAAGCAGCGCACGGTGCTGGGCATGATCTGCGACACCTTTGTCCCCGGCGACGGGTCGACACTGCCCTCGGCGAGCGAACTCGGCGCCGTCGACACCGTCTTCCAACTACTGGGCCGCAACCCGCGGGAAGCGGAGCGGAAACAACTGGCAAGGCTGCTCGACCTGTGGGATTCACCCCTGATCGGCCTGTTGACCGGCAGCGGACCGCGCCGGTTCTCCACCCTGCCGCAACCGGATCGGGAGCGGGCGCTGCTGCGGCTCGGTGATTCCCGCAGCGGCGCGGTCCGGGCGATCTTCCAGGCGCTGAAGCAGGCGTCGCTGCTCGCCTACAACGTCACCACGGGACCTACCGGCGTCAATCCGCTGTGGAAAGAGATCGGTTATCCCGGCCCGCCCGGCCTGCTGCCGCCGGCGCCGGCGCCGGCGCTGACCGTCCACCGTCCGACCGGGTCCGACACCCTCTCCTGCGATGTGGTGATCGTCGGGTCGGGCGCCGGCGGTGGGACGGCGGCGGCGGTACTCGCCGAAGCGGGCCTCGACGTGATCGTTCTCGAACGCGGCGACTACTACGACGACCGAGACTTCGGTGACGGCGAGCTGGCGGCCTTGCGGCAGTTGTACGCGCCCGGCCCGTCCGCCACCGCCGAGGGACAGGTCACCCCGGTGGCGGGCACCTGTCTGGGCGGTGGAACGGTCGTCAACTGGAGCACCTCACTGCCGACACCCGACGGTGTCCGGGCCGAGTGGGCCGACCTGGGGGCCGAACAGTTCGGCGCGGACGAGTTCACGCAGGCGCTGGAAGCCGTTCGGTTGCGGCTGGGAGTGAACGAGCGCCGATCGACGCTCTCCGTCCGGGACGGCATCCTCGAACGCGGGGCCCAGGCCCTGGGCTGGACGGTGGATACGCTGCCGCGCAATGTCTCCGCCGCCTGCGACGCCGGTGTCGAATGCGGACGCTGCGGATACGGCTGCCGGGTCGGCGCCAAACGATCGGTCACCAAGACCTGGCTGGCCGATGCCGCCGCACGCGGAGCGCGGCTGATCGTCGATGCCGACGCACGCCGGATCACGGTGCGCAACGGGAAAGCCGAAGGCGTTTCGGTGCGTACCTCGAACGGAATCGAATTCGAGGTACGCGCCCGAGCCGTGGTGGCGGCGGCCGGGGCCATCCAGACCCCCGCCCTGCTGCGGCGTTCCGGCCTGACCAACATGAATATCGGCTGTTACTTGCGGCTGCATCCGGCGGCGGCGGTATTCGGTGTGTTCGACGAGGAGATCCGCCCCTGGGAAGGGGGCCTGCAGACCCGGATCTGCCGCCGGCACGCCGACCTGGACGGTAAAGGCTACGGGGTCATCTACGAGACCGGGCCGATACATCCGGGCCTGGCAACCGGTTTCATGAGCTGGCGCGGCGCCGACCTGCACCGCGGCACCATGCTGGACTTCGGGCATTCGGTCGCCATCGGCGTCATCACCCGCGACCGCGACTCCGGCAGCGTGGGCGTCGACCGCGCCGGCGAACCGGTCGTGAAATACCGCCTGTCCGGCTATGACGCGGCCCACCTGCACACCGGAATCGACGGTGCGGCCCGTATTCTCGAGGCCGCCGGTGCGCGCCGCGTCTTCTCAGGGCACCAGGCCGGAGTCTCCTACGAGCCGGGGATCCGCGGCTCGCGCGAGGAGTTCGCCGCCGCCTGCCGGGCGGCCGGCTACCGTCCCGGACGGTGCGCGATCGCCGCCCTGCACATCATGGGCTCGGCCCGGATGGGCGGTTCGCCGCACACATCGGCCACCGATCCGGACGGCGCCACCTGGGACGTGCCGAATATCGTCGTCGCCGACGCTTCCTGTTTCCCCACTGCCTCGGGTGTCAATCCGATGGTGACGATCGAGGCGATCGCCTATATGAACGCCACACGCCTGGCCGCGCGGCTGACCTGAGGGAAGCGGACGGCCGGTATCGTCAACGCCCTTGGAGATTGTTCACGATCGCCCGCAGGATATCGAGATCGGCACTACTGTGCGAGGCCTGCACCGCGGACCGGACGGCCAGCCGGCCGTCCTCGATCAGGTCACCGATGAGAACCTTGGTCAGCGTCAGGGGAAGGCGGAGTTGCGCCGACACCTCCGCCACCGATTGCGGGACGCTGCACACCCGGACGATGGCGGCGTATTCGGGATCGGTTCGCCGCAGTGTCGTGCCGGGCGCGACATCGACCACCAGGCTGTCCATATTCAGTTCCGGCCGCGCGGGACGACCCCGGCCACGGGTCACGGCATAGAGCCGGACCAAGGGGCCCGACTCCTCGTCGTACCAGGGTTCGCGCGGATGGCTCACGGCTGTCTCGACCCGTTGGGCTGCGGACGTGCGTCGACCCCCAAATGGGTGCCCACCCGCTGCACCGTCTGGTTCATCTGATACGCCACCATGCCCATATCGGCGGTCTCGGACGCCAACAGCGCCAGACAGGCGTTCGTGCCGGCCGCGGTGATGAACAGTACCGCCCGGTCGAGTTCCACCACCGTCTGGCAGACACCCCCGGCGTCGAACTGGCGGCCGGCACTACGGGCCAGACTGTGGAACGCCGACGCCATGGCGCAGAACCGTTCGGCATCGGTGCGGTCCAGCCCGGACGAATGGCCCCTCATCAGTCCGTCGGTGGTCAACAGCACCGCCGATTCGGCGTCGGGTAACCCGTCGACCAGTTCTTCGACGAGCCAGCCGAGGTCAGTGCGCGGAGAAGTGGTCATTGTCGCCTTCTTGTGGGGAGGGATCGGTTGCGGTCGAGTCGGTAGTCGGACGCCGGCCCTGCCGGGTTCCGTGCTCGATCGCGGACATCAGGTTCCGGGCCTGGTCGGCCGTTCGCGGTCGGACCGCCTCGATGACGGAGGTGTCCGGGTCGTCCGCGGGACCGGTCCGGCGGCGGCGCGGTAGCGGCGGGCGTGTGGGCGAGTTCGGCGGTGCGGGTGCCGCATCCGGGGATATCGGCGCGGCGGCACTGTCGTGAACCGGGTCGGTGCCCGCGGGCACGGATTCGACGGGCCGGATTCTCGGCGTCGTGTCCCGTTTGCCCAGGGGGTTACCGTCCGGGCGCGGGCCGGGAACGAGAGGCGGGTGCTCGGCGGCCCCGGGACCGTCCGACTCCGTGAGGGCGACCGGGAGCAGCACGATCGCCTGGATACCGCCGTAGATGGACTCGCCCAGCCGCACCGAGATGCCGTGCCGCGCGGCCAGGGTCGCCACCACGAACAATCCCAGCCGGGTGTCGTCGGAGAGCGCGGCCACGCCGAAGTCCGGCGGTTCGCCCAGCAGCCGGTTCCGTTCGGCGAGCTCCGTCCGGGACATGCCGAGGCCCTGGTCGATGATCTCGATCGCCACCCCGCGGCCGACCACCGTGGCCGTGACGTCGACACGGCAGTCCGGCGGGGAGAACGCGGTGGCGTTGTCCATCAGTTCGGCCAGCAGATGGATCAGGTCGGCGACGGCGTTGCCGAGGATACACACGTCCGCCACGCGCCCGGTGTGGATCCTGGTGTAGTCCAGGCTTTCCGCGACCGCGCTGCGCACCAGTTCCAGCAGCGGCACCGGTTTGCGCCACCGCCGGCCCGGCTGTTCGCCGCCGAGGATGATGAGGTTTTCGGCATGGCGCCGGGCGCGGGTGGCCAGATGATCCAGCCGGAACAGCAGCTCGAGCTGGTCGGGGTCTTCCTCTTGGCGCTCTGCCTTGTCGAGCAGGGCCAGCTGCCGGTGCACCGTGACCTGGCTGCGGTGGGCGATATTGAGGAACACCGTGTTGAAACCGGCGCGCGTGGTCGCCTCTCCGACCGCCGCGGACACGGCCGCCACATGGGCGCGGTTGAACGCATCGGCCACCTGACCGAGCTCGTCGGTGCCGAAATCCAGCCGTGACACCTCGGCGCTGGAATCGACCGTCCCGCCCGTGTCGAGGCGGCGCATGATCTCGGGTAGCCGTTCGTTCGCCAGTCGCAGGGTCTCGTCGCGCAGGCGGCGCATCCGTGCGATGTATCGGTTGGCCAGCACCAGCGCCGCCAGGAACGCGAGCGCCGTGATCAGCAGGACGAGCGCACCGCCGATCACCGATCGGAGGGCGGTGTCGGCGCCCTGTTGGCGGGCGATGGCGTGGGCGGCGTTGCTCTGGTCCTCCCACAGTTCCAACAAGGCCGAGATCACCTGCCCTGAGGCGTTCTGCCAGGCCGCGACGTTCACGGGCGGAGTGGGCGGTTCATCGGTCGCGCGGGAATCCGGTGTTCGCGCGGTGGCCTCGCTCGCGGGAGCGGAGTCGACACCCGAGAGCGGACCGCGCAGCATGACGGCGTCCTGTATGGCGATCACCTGCCGGTAGGCCGGCCCTTCGGTAATGGCCCGCAGCTGCTCGGCCCGCGCCCCCTTCAGCACCGTGCCGGAATACGCTACCTCACCGCGGAATTCGCCGACGTAGCGGTTGAACTCGGTCAACCGGTCGGGTGTCGGCTCCCCGAGTGTGAGCGCCACCGCGCCGAGGGTGTCGGCCTTCGACAATGCCTCGGCGGCACGCAGCGGCTCGATACCATGGCCGAGCTCGATACCGATACCGGCGTCGGGCGCCACCCGGGCCGCCAGGATGGACGCCGAGACGATGGTTTCGATGACCCCGCTGAAGAAGGTGAACACCTCCTCCCGGGATACCCGGCGCGTATCCACTCCTCCGCGCAGGACCGGAACCGTCTCGAAGAGCGTTCGGTAGCCCTCGAGTTCGGCGGTCGATCCCTCGGGGTTCAGTTCCCGGGCCGCGTCGCCCTTGGCGTTGACCGCGGCCAGCGCGGCGTCGGAGCGCTGCCGAGCGGCCGCGAGCTCGTTCGCCGCGCCGGGATCGCCCGCCAGGTACAACAGCGACAGCCGACGCTCTTCCTCCAAGGACCGCACCATCGAGATCGCGGGTGAAGTCGTACTGCTCGCCAGTTCCGCCCATTCCGTAGCGGCCCGACCGACTCGTACCAGGTAGGCCGCGGCACCGACGCCGATTGTCAGCAGGGCGATGCTGGTGATGAGGACGATCGAGAGCAGTCGGGTCCGCACACCCACTCGCCCGCGGGTCGCATCCTGCTTCGGATGGAATCTCGGAATGCGGAATTCGATCGGATTCGGCCGGTCAGCCACGGTAGACCCACTCGTCCCCGGGCCTGCGCGTATCCGAAACCATCGGCATACGGTCCACCGCCCAAATCTTCTCGGCACTGTCGCTACCGGACAGCGCGCATTACTTCTTCGGTCCAGAGATTAGCGAAAAGGCCGTCGATCGGCCTCGGAACGAATAAAGGCACCGGGGTACTCGGCCGGTGGAAACGCAGGTCGCATGGGCAGGTGGGTCGCCACTCTCTTCGTACGGCCACACCCCGCCCCTCGGCCTGGTACCGCCCGTCTCCGCGTGTAGCCGGGCGGGCAGTGGACGAGCCGGTATCGCCCGTGAGCGGTGGGGAACGCCGGTCCGGCGCGGATACCGCGGCCACCGGGCACCTCACCGATCGAGCAGTGCACGGTCGGGAATTACCCACGGCAGCAATGGCTTCGCTACGATCATGCCCGCGGTGCGACCCGCCGCGGGGGCGCTCCACGACGGCCCGGGCCGGTCCGGTACCGATCTGTTTGCGTCGTGGCCCGTCCACCACCTCGCCGATGACGCGGTCCGTCCGGGACGGGGTGTCGGAACCTCGGCCGAGGTAACGGGTCGGCGTATGCCGATTCCGGTCAAAGCTTCGCTGGGATAGGCTTTGGCCAGTTCACAGCTATACGATAGCTACCACTACCGAGTTGGTCGGGTTTCATCGAGTTCGGTTTCGCGGCGAGTGCGGGTTCGCGGTGCTCGGCCGCCGCCCCGAGTATCCACGGTCTCTGATCCCTCTCGGGGGAGTGAATTTGATACGTATATGTTTCAGTTCTACTGCGCCGATCCGATTTTCGCCCAGTCGACAAACGCAATATTGCGTAATCAAAATGTCGTCGAAATAGTGATGTGATTTAAAACACTCCAATTCGGGCAAATTGACAGCACATGCCCTCCATCGGTGTCGTACCGTCCGAAGTGAACGATCTCGGTCCGGGTTTCCCGACAGGACCATGGATGGGCCATGCTTCACCTCGAACATTTCGCGTTCGGCCTGCCGACACCCGCCTTGGCGTACTCCATGCCGGTTACCGGCTGCGCCCTCGGTCTGCACTGCACGAAACAGGCGCGGCGCGGACGGCACTGATTCGCCTGGCCGGCCCTGGCCTCGATCACCATCGGCGGCACCGGCATCTGGGTGATGTATTCCGTTGCGATGCCGGGCCTTTCGATCGAAGGCGCACAGATCCGGTTCGATGTGCCACTCATCGTGTTGGGCGCGGCCACCTCGGTCGTGGTGGTCGGTATCGGACTGTATCCGGTGAGCAGGCCCGGGTCGGGCTGCTCGGCCTGGTCGCGGGCGGTGTGATCACCGGTCTCGGGATCGGGGCCATGCACTACGCCGGGATGTACGCGATGAAAACCGACGCCCATATCGGCTACGATCCGGTGCGCGTGGCGCTCCCGTTGCTGATCGCCGTGATCGCGGCAACGGCAATCCTGTGGTTGAGCTTGCGGTCCTGGAGTTTCCTGTCGTCCCTGGCCGCCGCCTGGGCATGGCCGCGGCCGTGACCACAATGCACTACATGGGCATGTCCGCAATGCCCGCGCACCCCGTCGCCGATACCGCGGAGCCGGAGGACGCCGACGCGCTCCAATTGCCGGGGCCGCTACTCGGCGCGATCGGCGTCGTCACGGTCGTACTGCTGCTCGGCGTCGGCATGGCGCTGACGAAACCGAATATGTAGGCGAAGCCGGACAGCGCGAGCCGGAACGAGTCGGCGGGCGGCTACTCGGTGTGATCGGCGGCAGCCGGACTCGAGTTGCCGGCCATCCTGCGAAACCCGGTAGGCCTGGGCTCGATATTTCGCCTCAGGGCCCGCCGGCGTGCGGAAGTCGGTTGGGCCGGTCGGGTGTGTACGGGGGTGCGAGGTGGAAACGACGGCAGTCGGCGCATCGTCGGGCCGCGGATGCGGGAGTGCCGGTGTGGTGGAGGACGGCGTGGGTGGGGACGACCTCGAGGGTGTAGTCGCGAAGGGTGGCGTGTCCGTCGAGCCGATTGCGGCTCCTCGAGCGTATGGGCCGACGATTTCCCGCAGCGGGTGTCCACGTCCTCGGGCGGATGGTGGTGCCTCCGTGGAAGTAGCAGCGAATCGCACTTGCGATCCGCACACACGGAAATATGCTCAATATTGTGACGAATTTGCGGATCAGTGATGCGGCGACGCTGCTAGGGGTCAGTGATGATACCGTACGCCGCTGGATCGACCAGGGCCGACTGGCCGAGGTCCGGTTGGACAACGGCCGCAAAGGCGTGCGCGGTGCAGACCTCGCCGAACTCCTGCGCAGCCATTACGCCGAGACCCCCGAACCCGGCGTCACCGTCGCTGCCTCGGCACGCAACCGGATGCGCGGCATCGTGACCCGCATTGTCAAGGACACGGTCATGGCGCAGGTCGAGATGCAGGCCGGACCGTTTCGGCTGGTATCGCTGCTGAGCCGCGAATCGGTCGACGAACTCGGCCTCGAGGTCGGCAGCATCGCCGTCGCCTCGGTCAAATCGACCCATGTGGTGGTCGAGATACCGGAAAGCTGACGAGGATGGGATCATTGCGCACTCTCGGCATCGCCGCGACCGTGACGGCGGTCGTCGTGGGGCCGGCGGGCTGCGGCTCTGCCGACGAGAACACCCCGGCCACAGCGGACCGGATCTTCGGCACCGTCACGGTCTTCGCGGCGGCGTCACTGACCGAGACCTTCACCGAACTGGGCAAGGAGTTCGAAACAGCCCACCCGGGAGTGAAGGTGGTGTTCGGCTTCGGGGCCAGCTCGGCGCTGGCCGGACAGATCGAACAGGGCGCACCCGCCGATGTGTTCGCCTCCGCGGCGCCGGCCGATATGCAACAGGTCGTCGATGCCGGGGAAATCATCGGGCAGCCGGTGGCCTTCGTCGGTAACCGCTTGGAAATCGCGGTACCCGAAGGCAACCCGGGCCACATCACCGGACTCGCCGACTTCGGCAAGACCGAGCCCCGCATCGCCCTGTGCGCCGAACAGGTGCCGTGCGGCGCCGCCGCGAAGAAGGTCTTCGAGATCGCCGGTATCACCCCGCAGCCCGATACCCGGGAGAAGGACGTCAAGGCCGTCCTCACCAAGGTGACATTGGACGAGGTCGACGCCGCGCTGGTGTACCGCACCGGCGTACGGGCCGCCGGTGGCAAGGTGGAGGGCATCGATTTCCCGGAATCGAACCAGGCGGTCAACACCTACCCGATCGCACCGCTGGCCGAGGCCCCCAACCCGGCCGCGGCCGCGGCATTCGTCGACTTCGTCACGTCCGACAAGGCGAAGCAGGTCTTCACGGCCGCCGGATTCGACACCCCGTGAGCACGGTGATCGCATGCGCCCCCGAATTCCCGTGATCGCGGGCCCGGCGCGGCGGCGGGCGGCTCGCGGACGACGACCGATCGTCCTGATGCTGCCCGCCATGTGCGCGCTGGTCTTCCTCGTCATCCCTCTGGTGGGTCTGCTGGTACGCGCACCCTGGCCGACCCTTACCGAACGGCTGTTCAGTTCGGAAGTCGGCGAGGCACTACGACTTTCACTGACCTGCGCGACTCTGGCGACCGCCATCTGCCTGCTGCTGGGCATCCCCCTGGCCTGGCTGCTGGCCCGCGCGCACCTGCCCGGCCGTGGACTGATTCGGGCGCTGGTGACGGTGCCGCTGGTGTTGCCGCCCGTGGTCGGGGGTGTCGCATTGCTGCTGGTATTCGGCCGCCGCGGACTGCTCGGGCAGTACTTCTACGACTGGTTCGGAGTGTCACTGCCGTTCACCACTCCCGGCGTCGTGGTCGCCGAAGCGTTTGTGGCCATGCCGTTCCTGGTGATCTCGGTCGAGGGCGCGTTGCGCGCGGCCGACACACGCTACGAGGAAGCGGCGGCGACGCTGGGCGCCTCGCCCTGGTACATTTTTCGCCGCGTCACCCTGCCGTCGGTACTTCCCGGTGTGGTCGCGGGCGCGGTCCTCTGCTGGGCGCGGGCCCTCGGCGAGTTCGGTGCGACCATCACCTTCGCCGGTAGTTTCCCCGGCAGGACGACCACCATGCCGCTCGCTGTCTACCTCGCACTCGAAACCGACCCCGATGCCGCGATCGTGCTGAGCCTGGTCCTGCTGGCCGTCTCCGTGGCGGTGCTGGTCACCCTGCGGGAACGCTGGATACGAGGATCGGTATGACATTGCACGCCGAATTGCGGGTCGAGCGCGCCCGATTCCGTCTCGATATCACCATCGATGCCGAACCCGGTGAGGTGGTGGCACTGCTGGGTCCCAACGGGGCGGGAAAGACCACCGCTCTGCGTGCCCTGGCCGGACTCACCCCGCTCACCGAAGGAACCATCGCGGTGGCCGATCAGGTCTGGGACGCACCACCCTCGGTGTTCGTCCCGCCGGACCGCCGCCGGACCGGTCTCGTCTTCCAGGACTACCTGCTGTTCCCACACCTTTCGGCATTGGAGAATGTCGCCTTCGGCCTGCGCGCCCGCGGCGCGCGCCGCGCCGATGCCCGCGCCCACGCGGCCGAATGGCTCGACCGCGTCGGCCTGCGCGATCGCGCCCACGCCACACCTCGCACCCTCTCCGGTGGTCAAGCGCAACGCGTGGCGCTGGCCAGGGCCCTGGCCACCGACCCCCGGTTGCTGCTGCTCGACGAACCCCTCGCCGCCCTCGACGCCGGTACCCGGCTGCAGGTGCGCGCCGATCTCATCCACCACCTGCGCGACTATTCCGGCCACACCGTTCTGGTCACCCACGACCCACTCGACGCCATGGTGCTGGCGGACCGGCTCGTCATCCTCGAAGACGGCGCCATCGTCCAACAGGGCGCACCCACCGAGATCGCCCGCCGGCCACGCTCGGAATATGTCGCGCACCTCGTCGGACTCAACCTGTTTCGTGGCACCGCCGCCGGAACCGGCGTCGATATCGACGGCGGCGGGCATCTCACCGGCACCGACCGGGCGACCGGACCGGTATACCTCGCCTTCCCGCCCACCGCGGTAAGCCTGCACCCCGGACAGCCCTCCGGCAGCCCCCGCAACACGTGGCCCGTCACCGTCACCGGCCTGGAGCAACACGCCGATATCACCCGCGTCCGACTCGACGGCACCCCGCCCGCCCTCGCGGATATCACCTCTGCCGCCGTAGCCGATCTCCGACTACAACCCGGCACACGATTGTGGGCAGCGGTCAAGGCCACCGAGATCCACATCTACCCCGCCTGAATCTCGGCGCGGCGGTTCCTACGCCTCGAGATCCCTACGTTCCCGGTTCACCGCCTACAGAGGTGAACCCTCTTTCCTCTCGGACACGGTGAGTCGAGCGACGAACCCCGGTTCGATTCCCGGGCGGTGCGCTACGGCCGGACTCCCTCGAACGCATCGATACCATCACCGTGCCGAAGCGCCGATGGTCGCCACGGCGGACCGCTGATATGTCTGTTGTCTCGTTCGGTGTTCAGGGGCCCGAAATCAATTCGAGCACCGACTCCAAGCCGTGATCGCGATACTGCCCATGCCGTGGACACTGCGAGTATGCTCCTGGCGAGTTACATAGCAATCGTTTTGGCCAAGAGATCTTGTAAAGGTACTCTTGCGGTCCGGCATCAAGAAGAAACGTATTGGATGTCCGGATCGGCGCATTGCACGTCATTTGTCCAACTATCGGAGTCACCGAGGAGTTATATGAAGCACATTGCGCGGAAAGTTGCCGGAGTGCTGGCAACCGCCGGAATCGTCCCTGTTCTATTGGCCGGTGCGGCACATGCCGACCCCGGAACCGTGTACTTCAGCAGCGGTGCCATGCAGTGCTCGATTACCGGTGACGGAACCGTCGGCTGCGACCTGGGGAGTCCCATGCGGCTCCAGTACAGTTTCCTGCCGATCCCCATCCCGGTAAACGACATCGTCATCGACCAACCACTGTTACCCGCACATCCCACCTTCGCCGCGGGTGCGCGGTACACCCTCCCCGGTGGTAACCCGAACCTCTCCGGTGTTCGCACCGCCGACGGCCAATGGGGGCCGATCATCGAACACGCCGGCGCCAAATGCGAATCCGGTTTCCACGGCAGCTTCACCTGCACCACCAAAGGCCATTCCTTCACGGTCTACAGCGGAAACATTTCCGCCTGAGCCACATTCGCCGTCGGCCGCCCTGGAGAGTATCGACCAGGGCGGCCGACGGCATACGGTCCGGCCTATCGTGCCGCATTCCTCCCGGCACCGATCACCGAATGGCTCGGGTCGGCGGGAGACACATTCCAGGGGTATTGCTACGCTCAGGGAGTCAACCTGCGGCACGCGACGCGGGTTTATTATTCATGCTCATTACCCGGTGATTTGCGGTGAAGGGCTTGATGGAGCTGCCTGCCCGGAACGACCCGTCCGTCGGCGACCCTACGGTCTCGCCCAGCTCACATACGCCGGCGCTGCCGACCCACTCGCCGGAAGACCCGGTCGCCGATGACCGCGTGCCGGTGCGTGCCGGGCCTACCTCCGCCTCCGCTCGGCTGCGCGGTCTGTGGATGGGCTTCGGCGGTTGCGCTGATCACACGGGGCGACGTGCCGGACGATGATATTGCCGAATGAGTTGCGCGCGTTCACTCGTACGGTTTCCTCGTCGTCCCGCGGCCGGTCAACCGGTCGCATGTGATTCTGCGCGGTCCCGTGCCGGGCGTCGACCCGCCATATCGCGATCACCGTCTGTTCTCCTCCCGGCCGCCATGCGTGCCAGGCGATAACGATCGATCAGTGCATTCGTCGAACTATCGTGTGCCAGAACGGCTTCGGAGTCGATTTCGCCCATGATCCCGGTGGCGAGGACTTTGCCGAGTTCGACTCCCCATTGGTCGAACGAGTTCACATCCCAGACCCAGCCCTGAGTGAACGCCTTGTGCTCGTACATCGCGACCAGTTGGCCGAGTGAATACGGCGTCAGCGCGCCGACCAGGATCGTATTGCTGGGCCGGTTGCCGGGAAAGCCGCGATGGTCGCGCATGTGTTCGGGCCCGCCGTCGGCGGCCGGTCGTCCGAAGGCAAGGGCTTCGGTTTGTGCAAACAAGTTGGCCATCAGCAGGTCGTGGTGGCCGGGGAGATCGTGGCCTGGAGTGAGCGCGCCGATGAAGTCGCATGGAACTATGTCGGTGCCCTGGTGGAGCATCTGGTAGAAGGCGTGTTGTCCGTTGGTCCCCGGCTCGCCCCAGATGATGGGGGCGGTGGCGAGGGCCACTGGGTTGCCGGCACGGTCGGTGGATTTGCCGTTGCTCTCCATGTCCAATTGTTGGAGGTAGGCGGGCAGCCGCGACAATCGCTGGTCGTAGGGCAGCACGGCATGGGTTGGTGCGCCCCAGAAATTGCGGTTCCAGATGCCGATCAGGCCGAGTAACACCGGAATGTTGTTCCGCAACGGTGCCGTGCGGAAGTGTTCGTCCATCGACAGTGCACCGGCGAGGAATTCACGAAATCGTGCGGGACCTATCGCCAGCATGAGCGACAGCCCGATCGCCGACGGGACGGAGTATCGGCCGCCGACCCAGTCCCAGAACTCGAACATATTGTCCGGGTCGATACCGAATGCGGAAACCGCATCGGCGTTGGTCGAGACAGCGACGAAATGGCGCGCCACCGCATCGGGGTCGTCGATGCCGGCGAGTAGCCACTGTCTGGCCGATCGTGCGTTGGTCAAGGTCTCCACGGTGGTGAAGGTCTTCGACGAGACCACGAACAACGTTGTCTCGGGCCGGAGATCCCCCAGTGTGCGTGCGAGATCGTGGCCGTCGGCGTTCGAAACGAATCGGAAATCCACGGTGCCGGTAGCGAAGTCGCGCAACGCGAGGTAGGCCATCGCCGGTCCGAGGTCGGAGCCGCCGATGCCGATGTTGACCACCGCACGGATCGCCTCGCCGGTCACCCCTTTCCACCGGCCGGTCCGTATCTCGAGGGCGAAGTTCTCCATGTGGTGCAGAACGCGGTGCACGTCGGGTATGACGTTGTGCCCGTCGACTTCTACGACGGCGTCGGCCTGCCGACGCAGCGCGGTATGCAGGACGGCGCGGTCCTCGGTGATATTGAGATGCTCGCCTGCGAACATGGCAGCGATAGCAGATGTCAGCGATCGTTGGTGGCCAACCGCATCAGCAGCTCGATGGTCTTCGAGGTGACGAGGTTCTTCGAGTAGTCCAGCACGACCCCGTCGTGTTCGACGGTCATAGCGGGGCCGCGGGTGGTATCGGCTTCGAAGAGGTCTGTCAGACGCAGGTCGTCGAGTTCGGTGCGATGTGTTCGCAGATCCGTCCATGCGGGCAGTGATGTCGGGCTCATGAGGCGACCGCCTGCTCCGTGTGTCCGCCGAATGCCTTGCGCATCGCCGATAATGCCCGGTTTGTGTAGTCCGCGCTGCCACGGGAGGCGAATCGCTCCAGCAGGGCAGCGGTGAGTACGTGTGCGGGGATTCCCTCGTCGACCGCGGCCTGGACTGTCCAGCGTCCTTCGCCGGAATCGGCGACCCGGCCGGAGTATTTCGTCAGGTCGGGATCGGAAGCCAGGGCGGCCGCGGTGAGATCGACCAGCCAGGAGCTCACGACACTGCCGCGGCGCCACACCTCCAGGACCGCTCGCAGGTCGAAGTCGTAGGTGTAGAAACCGGCATCCGGCAATGGTGCGGTCTCGGCGTCCAGCGTGCGGGCGCTCTGCCCGATGTTCGCCCCACGCAGGATGGCCATGCCTTCCGCCAGCGCGGCCATGAAGCCGTATTCGACGCCGTTGTGGATCATCTTCACGAAATGACCGGCGCCGGCGCCACCGCAATACAGGTATCCGTGTTCTTCCGGTGCGGCCTCACCCACACGCCCCTGGGTCCGCGCGGCGGTGTCCGCCCCCGGCGCCAGCGCACGAAATATCGGGTCCAGTCGATCGAAGACAGCGCGCTCGCCACCGATCATCAAGCAGAATCCGCGCTGTTCACCGTGTACGCCACCGCTGGTTCCGACGTCGAGGTAGTGGATTCCTCTCTCACCCAGCTGCCGCGCACGAGCGACGTCGTCGCGGTAGAACGAGTTTCCCCCGTCGATGATCACATCGCCCGACGCCATCAGAGCGCCGAGTTCGGCGACAACCCCTCCGGTCAACCCGGCAGGCACCATCACCCACACCACGCGCGGAACGTCCAATCCGGCAACCAGCTCTTCCAACGAGCTCATGCCGATCGCGAGATCCGATGCGATCCGACCGGCCGCCTCGGGATCTTTGTCATAGACGAGGCAACTGTGGCCCGCACGAACGAGCCGGCCTGCCAGTCCGGCACCCATTCGGCCTGCGCCGACCATGCCGATTCTCATTCGCATCCCCACCGGCATTCACACCACAGCGGACATGATGACGGGAGAGGCCCGACTCCATTGCCGCCAGTACCGCCTGCCATGCCTCCTGGAACTGGGCGATGCCCTCACCTTCGAGCTGCCGGCTCACTTCTGCCATGTCGATTCCGAGGCCGGCAAGCCCTTCGAACACGTCGCGTGCCCGGTCATAGCCGGCTCGCACCTGGTCACCGCGGACAACACCGTGGTCGACGAGCGCACTCAACGTCCCCGCCGGGACGGTGTTGACCGTCTCGGGTGCTACCAGGTCGATCACGTACCGGGTGTCGTCGTAGGACGGATCCTTCACGCCGATGGAAGCCCACAGCAGTCGTTGCGGATGCGCTCCGGCCGCCGCCAGGCTCGACCATCGAGGGCTGTGCAGGCTGCGTTCATAAGCCTCGTATGCCAGCGTCGCGTTGGCGATCGCCGCATGTCCACGCAGCGCACGTGCCGCTGTTCCACCGAGCAGGTCCAGGCGCCGGTCGACTTCGCTGTCGACGCGGGAGACGAAAAACGATGCCACGGAGTGGATGCGGGTCAGGTCGAGGCCATTGCCGCGAGCCCGCTCCATTCCGCCGAGGAAGGCGCCTTGCACCCTTCGGTACTGCTCGGCAGAGAAGATCAGCGTCACGTTGACGCTGATGCCGCGGGCCAGGCACGAGGCGACCGCGTCGAGCCCGGCGTCCGTGGCGGGAATCTTGATCATGGCGTTCGGCCGGTCGACGATCGACCACAGCAAGGCCGCATCCGTCTCGGTCCGGTGCGAATCGTGTGCGAACGCGGGGTCGACCTCGATGGAGACCCGCCCGTCCCGGCCACCACTGGCCTCGTAGACCGAGCGCAGCACATCGCAGGCTGCCCGAGCGTCACTGCAAGTAACCGCTCGTGCCGCGTCGGCAGTGGCGAGTCCGTGACGCGCGAGTTCGTGCAACTCCGCGTCGTAGTCATCGGAGCCGAGCATGGCGTTACGAAAGATCGATGGGTTGGTTGTCACGCCGGCGACACCGACCTCTCCCACCAACCGGGCCAGATCCCCAGAGGTCAAACGCTGTCTGCTCAAGTCGTCCAGCCAGATCGAGACCCCCTCGTCGGCCGGCACCCTTACCGGATTTCTCATCCTCAGCCTCCTGCCAAGCTCTCTTCGCGCACTCCAATTGCGCGAAATCATGCAGAAAATGCGCGATATTTGTCAAGTATGCGCGGATTCAGGCTTCATTGATTTTGTTTGCGCGGATACGCGCGATGGCGTGATCGGACGCTACCCTCGTCAGCAACCTGCGTTCAGCGTCCATACGGTGCGGAAGCCGCGATCACGAGAAGGAGACAGCGCCTTGCCGGCCAGTAGCCGCCGACACGACATCCTCAATCGCCTGTTCACCGACGGGTATGTCGACGCGAAAGAACTCGCGCACGATCTTGGGGTTGACGTGTCCACTATTCGTCGCGATCTCATGGCGCTGGAAGACGCCGGGCAGGTACAGCGCACCCACGGCGGTGCCCGCCCCGCCCCCGGTGCCGTCGCCGAACTTCCCTACGCGCTGAAGCGCGCCGAGTTCCTCGCCGAGAAATCCGCGATTGCAGACCTCGCCATACAGCAGGTCCGCGATGGCGACACTGTCGTTCTCGACAGCGGATCCACCACGTATGAGGTAGCGGCGGCCCTACGCGTTCGTGACGGCCTGACAGTCATCACCAACGACCTGCGCATCGCGAAATTCGTCGCCGACATCCATCGCTTCCGCTTACTGGTCACCGGCGGGGAACTGCTCGGATCGGTGTACACCCTCGTCGGAGATCGTGCCGTCGACTTCCTCCGCGACTATACCGCCGACTGGTGTTTCCTGGGCGCCGACGCCATAGACATCGACGCCGGCATCACGAACACCAACACATCCGAACTGGCGATCAAGCGGGCAATGATCGCCTCCGCGGCCACGACAATCGTTGTCGCCGACCACTCGAAGATCGGCCGAAGGACTCTCGCACGAGTCGCGGAAATCAACGAAATCGACCTGATCGTCACCGACCACGACTTACCGCTCGAAGCGGCACAACCCTACGGCGACAAGCTGATCCGATCCGCCCGACCATCCGTGCCGGCCCCACGACCGACCAGCGAACCATCGGACGGTCAGCGCAACTGACCGACACTGAACATCGGCTGCAGTCCCGCTTCTCCGCGGGTGCGGCGACGGAGCCGGAATTCCCGCTGCGTCGGCACGGGCGAACGCGTCTCGAGCGACAGTCATTATGCGAATATCTGACCAGGCATACACCCGCCTTCCGGTGGCCATTATCGTCATCGGCGTTCGCGGACAGAACTACTCCGGCTACGGGGTGGGCCGTAGCTGCGAGCCATCGAACGTGGCATACATTCGAGCGAATGTCCGAGCGGCAGCGGCAAGGTCCGCGATCGGCACATACTCGTCGGCAGCATGCGCGACCGACATTGACCCCGGACCGTACACAACCGTCGGAATTTTCAGATTGTTCCGAAGAAAGCGGGCATCTGTCCCCAGTTTCAGTCCTCGCACGGTGCTCTGTCGACTCGCACCGAGCACCGAATGGACGAACGGATGGTCCGATTCGATCTCAGAACCCTCGGCGAAGGCCATCACTTCGACCCCGTAATCGAAATCACCGACTTCGTCAATAATATCCGTCATGGCTTTCAGGGCCCTTTCAACGGTCTGTCCGGGAAGCACCCGCCGATCGACCTGAATGCAGCATTCCGATGCGACGACATTGGCTGCGGCACCGCCCCGGATCTTCCCTACATTACAGGTCGGTTTCCCTACCAGAGGATGTGTCGGCTCGGGGAAGTCCGCCAAATGCAAGGCGGATACAATTTTCGCAGCATCTGCGATGGCCGAGCGTCCGCGTCCAGGATCGCTACCGTGTGCCGCGCGCCCGCGTACGACGATCTCCACCAACAATGTGCCTCGCTCTGCGACACACACCCCCAATTCTGTGGGCTCGGGGACGATCGCGGCGTCGGCGTGAACCAGATCGCCGGCGACCAATGCCGCAGTTCCGAGACTTCCACCGGTTTCCTCGTCGGCAACGAGGTGGAAGATCAGATCCGCGGCGGGCCGCACGCCTGCATCCAAGCAAGCCAGCACACCTTCCAGCGCCGCAGCGACCCCGCCCTTCATATCGCAGGCGCCGCGGCCATACAACAAGCCGTCGCGAACCGTGCCTGCGAAAGGGGGAAACGTCCAATCTTCTTCCGCTACAGGGACCACATCGATGTGTCCATTGACAAGGAGGGTGGCCGCACGGCCGCTACGAAGTGTCGCCAGTACGGATACTCTGCCCGGCTGCGGTTCGAACAGTTCGACCTCGGCACCGAGCATACGCAGCCACCGTTGAAGCGTCTCGATCACCGGCGTCTCGCCACCGGGCGGATTGCGAGTATCGCATGCGATCAGGTCCGCGGTCAGCCGCGTGACACGCTCTGTATCGACGGCCGCTGCCGCTGCAGCATCAGGATGCATCGTGATCCTCTGTATGTTGTGGAACTCGTCGTCTGTTCATCAGGAGCTCAGCTGTCGCAGGCGTGGGGCGAGGTCGGAGCCGAACAGGTCGAGGAATCGCTTCTGATCATGGCCGGGAGCATGGAATACGAGGTGGTTGAAGCCGACGTCGATGTAGGACTTGATCTGATCGACCGCCTCGTCGGGGTCGGATGTAACAATCCAGCGGCGGGCGATCTGCTCCAAGGGGAGCGCATCGGCCGCCGCTTCCATCTCGATCGGGTCGGAGATGCTGTGCTTCTGCTCGGACCGAGTGACAGTGGCGCCCAGAATCGCGTGTTCTCCAGCGCTGCCACGGGATCGGTGTCGTAGCTGATTTTGATCTCGATCATCCTGTCGATGCCGGCAGCCTCGCGTCCGGCCTTTGCTGCGCCCTCCTGGACGGCCGGCAGCAATTTTTGGGTGTACAGATCCATGCCCTTGCCGGAGGTACAGATGAATCCGTCGCCGTCGCGACCGGCGTATCGGGCCATGAGCGGCCCTCCGGCGGCGATGTAGATCGGAATGCCGTCCTCGGGCACGTCGTAGATCGACGCGCCGCGAGTGCTGTAGTACTCCCCGTCGAAGTCGACACGATTGCCGAGCCACAGCTCGCGCATCAATCGGACCGACTCGCGCAGCCGCGCGAAGCGCTCCTTGAAGTCCGGCCACTCTCCTCGAAACCCGGTGGCAATCTCATTGAGGGCCTCGCCACTCCCGACTCCCAGCATGATGCGTCCGGGGTAGAGGCATCCCATCGTGGCGAAGGCCTGAGCGACGACCGCGGGATTGTATCGGAACGTGGGTGTCAGGACCGATGTCCCGATTTGTACGTGTCGGGTACGTTTGCCGACCGCAGCCATCCAGGCCAGCGAGAACGGTGCATGGCCGCCTCGATGGCGCCAAGGTTGGAAGTGATCGCTGACGACAACGGAATCGACATTTCGATGTTCCGCATGAACAGCGAGTTCCACGAGCTCGCGCGCCCCGAACTGCTCGGCCGATGCCTTGTATCCGAGCTTGAGCTGGGTGCCCATACTCTGCCTTTCGTCTGTGCGGGCCGCGGCGATAGCAAACCCGCCTCGGTTCCGGCGCGTCCTGTGGTCGAAAATTCGTCGGAAAGAATGAGCTCTATCTGATGTATCCAACCGGCACCGGAGCCGAGCATGAATTTTCCGGCTTCGAACCTCGCCCGAGTGTAGGCGGGTCGGTGCGATACGGACGCGTGCGTCTAATTCCTGTTATCGCGCTACCGAAGCGCAGCCGGTAAAACGAACATCCATCGATCCTGGGAGATCGGATAGGTACTTCGGAACTTACACCCTGTGGTGGTGGCTGCCAAGACATGAGGAGGCCAGAATTTTCGGCTCTTCGCTTGTTGCGGGCCGGATCCGACCTCGGCTCGAGGCCTGTCGCAGATGCTCACTTCGACTCCTGGGCACTGTGCCCATCTTCCGGTCAGAAATGGGCGAAAGTGACAGTGTCAATCATCACGCCATGTCCTACTGTGCATAGAACAAAGCCGAAAGCGGTGCCGGCGGGGCCTCCGAGGCATCGGTTGATGGCGCGGTCGAAGCGTCGCGGTGTGTCAACTCGGCAACCAACGGAGACAGGCGGATCGCCGGCCATCGAAATATGAACAGAATACGCCTTTTGGAAACATATCTCGGGATCAACGAAATGGTGTTCGCTGTTTCGAAATGCCGTGTTGTATTCGACGGCATGACAAATCGGGATGAACTGCGACACTGCGCAAAGCTAGGGATTACGTATGACATTCATCAGCTCCGGACGTATCGGACTGCTCGTTGCCAGCGGCACTCTGCCCGAGAACATCGCGGCGATCTCGAGGAATGCGGAAAGGATGGGCTTTCACGAGCTTTGGCTTCCCGAGGACTACTTCTTTCTCGGCGGTATATCGGGCGCTGCCATAGCGCTGAGCGCCACCGAGAAGATTCCGGTCGGCATCGGCGTGATGGCGTCGACGGTGCGGCATCCGGCCGTCACGGCGATGGAGATCGCAACCCTGTCGCGCGCCTATCCGAACAGAGTGATGCCGGGCATCGGGCACGGCGTCCCCGGATGGATGGGGCAGATGGGGTTGACGCCGCGTTCCCCGATGACCGCCCTCCGTGAGTCACTGACCTCCATCCGTGCGCTCCTGGCCGGGGAGACGGTGTCTGTAGAGGGAAAGGCGTTCACCTTTCGTGACGTGACACTGACCCACGCTGCCGGCACACCCGTTCCCCTCTATACGGGAGTCTTGGGCGACAAGGGGATCGCCCTGACCGGTGAACTGGCCGACGGCCTCCTCGTCAGCGCGCTTTCACCCGTCGAGTATGTGGCCGCCGCGAGAGCCAAGCTCGACGCGGCGGCAGGCGAAGCAGGCCGCGACAGGAGTCCTGTCGTCACAGTCCTGTTGCTGGCCAATATTACCGATAACGAATCCGAGGTTCCCGCGGTACGACAGCAGATGCGCCAACTCCTCGCCTTCTACATCGCGGCAACGGGACCCTGCCCGCTGTTCGGCGCGATCGGTGCGAACGATCAGATCAGCGACATGCTCTCCCGGGGAGGCGCCGAAGTGGTCGCCGAAGAGATGCCGGACGCGTGGATCGATGCCTTCGCCCTCGTCGGAACAGCAGACCAATGCCGCAAGCGGATCACCCGGTACTTCGACGCAGGGGCCGATTCGGTAATCCTCTCTCCGGTTCCGGCCGATAGTGCCGACAGAACACTCGCGGTTCTCGAGCGAATGCCGGCCTGACGAACGACGGTCCCACCGCACCGTTCCGTCCCTGATCCTGGTTACTCCCTCGCCGCTGAGCTGCCGGCGCTCCCGATCTATTCGCAAACAAACCCGCCCGTCCGATCAACAGGAGAATCCGATGACCTCTTCCGTCGAAGATACCGAAGCCGTCGAAGCCGTTCACACAGCCTGGTTCGACTCGAACGTAGGGCTGCAAATCGAGAAGATGGTGGACCAGTTTCCCCAAGGGGAAGCGTATCTCCAATTCAACCTGAACGGACTGACGTATCGGGGGCCGCAGGAAAAAGCCAAGCTCTGGGCCGGGCTCAAGCGGCAGGGGAGCAACATCACCTCGATCGAGGGAGTCGGCCCACGCACCGTACACGTCGAAGGAGACGTGGCCTGGATCGCCGGCGAGGCAATCGCACGCATTCATCTCGAGACACCGACCGGTGTACTCGAGGCGCCCAGTGACGTTGCCTTCCGGTACACGGAGATCTATCGAAGGGACGACAACGCCGGAACGCCCCGGTGGACCATCTGGCATATGCACTGCAGCCCCTCGGCGCCCGCCGGGACGCCCAGGTACGGGGATGAATAGCATGACGATCGAAGGTAATACCGCGTTGGGGAGTCCAGCTGTTCAGGTAGAGGGTCCCGCGGGCAGAATCATCACATATCCGTCGTCGGGCACCCTTCCGGCGAGTGGTGCGGTGGTCTTCGTCCACCCGATCAATACCTCTGCGGCGATCTGGGACGATGTACGAAACGAGATTCGACGGCCATCGCTTGCGGTAGATCTTCGTGGTCACGGATCATCGGCTCTGTCCGGTCCGTTCACAGTCGACGATTATGTCGCCGACGTTCTCGCCGCAATGGACGCACACGACGTCCGATCGGCTCATTTCGTAGGCGGGTCGCTCGGTGGCACGATCAGTGCGTCATTGGCGGCGGCGCAGCCCGACCGCGTGCTCGGCGTTGCGGCGTTCGGCAGCACACTGGGCACCGGAATGGGTGGCGACGCAATCGAGGAGATGGTTCAGGAACTGGAGGCGGCCGGCTCGGCCGCATACTTCACCAAGATCACTCCAGAGGTGCTCGGGCCTGCCTTTCGAAACGCCCGGACTATCCGGCGCGCCCTCGACAGTATCGGCATTCGCCCGGTTCCGGTGGTCTCCGCGATTTTGAGAGGTGCATTCGGCGCCGACGTCCGCGACCGCGCGCCACACGTTCGATGCCCAGTACTGACTGTGGCAGGAACGTTCGATCCGACGTGCCCCGTGGAAATGTCGATCGAGTTCGCAAAGGCAACAGGAGGGGTTCACGAGACGATCGAGGGAGTGGGCCACCTGCCGATGATCGAGGCGCCCGACCAGGTCCTTCGAGCGCTGAATGCGTTCTGGAAAAGAGGGATGACCCCGAGGGAGCCGCGATGACGTACTCGATTGTTGCGCGCGACAGCGAGACCGGACAACTCGGTGTCGGCGGGCAGTCCCATTTTTTCGGTCTCGGACGTCTCGCGGGGTGGCTGGAGCCGGGGGTCGGTGCGGTCGCGACGCAAGCGTTTGTCAACATCGATTTCGGCCCGCTCGCGCTCCAGGAGCTCCGCCGTGGAGGCGACTGCGCGAATGTGCTCGGTGAACTGCTCGAATCCGACGATATGAGACAGTACCGGCAGTTGGCGATTATCGCTGCGGACGGCTCTGTCGCGGCGCACAGCGGCGACCATTGCGTTCCGGAGGCTCGGCACCGGATCGGCGACGGTGTGGTCGTTCAAGGAAACATGCTCGCGTCGCCGACGGTGCCCGACGCGATGATAGCCGCCTACGAAGACGCGGAAGGGGACCTCGCCGACCGTATTTTGGCGGCGCTCGCGGCCGGCGAAGCCGCCGGCGGCGACGCCCGGGGAAGCCAGTCCGCCTTTCTCCGCGTCGTATCCGGGGTGAGATCGTCACGTCCGTGGCAAGAGTCCATCGTCGATATCAGGGTCGATGATCACGACGATCCCGTAGGAGAATTGGCCAGACTACTACCGCGAGTGCGCGCATTCGATTCGGTCGGTGCGGTGATGTTCGCACCACGAATCATGCTCGGCGCCTTCCATGGGGTTTCCGAGCGCGAACTCAACGATGCACTGGACCAACTCGCCATTGCCGCGGAAATACTCGGCGACAACCACGAAGCCGAGTTCTGGCGCGCAGTGCTGCTGGCCCGTGCAGGGCGATCAAAAGATGCTACCGCCGCCTTCGCCGATCTATTCACCGTCGCCGACCATTTGCGCCCTTTCTTGAGGTCTGTATGCGAGGCAGGAGTCGTCGACGACGTCGAGCGATACCTATGATCCGGGCTCGGCCGGAGTGGCACGGTTTGCGATGGGAGTTCCGGTGGTAATCGCGCAAACAACGGCCAGGCCATCGGGGGTTTTCGCCGGTTTCGCCGCGGGCCGGGTGGTTCGGTGCTCGGCTCGGCTGTCGATTGGGTTGATTGGCGTGCCGGAGGTTGGGGTCACGCCGACTGCGGGCCCGGGCACAAGCCGCCGGAACCGTGCGTGACGACATCACCGGCGACGACGTCGTCGCGTTGCCGGCCGGCACTACACAGGGCGCGGTGCGGGGCGTACGGGACCCCCACCGGCGACAGCGCGTCCTGTCGATCGTCTTCGCCGGGCTCGCCGCGCCCGCTACCCCGGTGCGCACACCCCCACCGACCCCAGTTCGTACCGGTCCCGGCATTCCGATGCCGGTCGGTGGCGAATGCCTCGATATGCATGGTCCTCGACCGCAGGACCAACCCGGCACTGTCACAGATAACGGCTGTTGTCTGTGACAGCATGAGGCCCGCTACGGGTTCGAACCGGTGCGCGAAGCGGCCCCGTTATCTGTTTCGGCGGTATCCACCACCGCCCGGCTGCTGCCCCGGCCGATGAGAGCCGCCCCCGCGACCCGGCGCTCGTCACCGCCGACCCGGACCCGGCGAGGCCGTCGCCGACCGCGATGCCTGCCCGACACCGACTTGGCCCGGCTGTCCTATGGCCAGACCCGCGACCTGCCCGGCACCACCACCAGTGGACCCGACGCCGGCTGGGATCTACACGAAATCCGCCACTCGGGTCCGACTCACCTCGGCGAGGTCGGGTCGGTCTGCTCGGGCCGATGGCCAAATCCCCCCACCGCAAGGCCGACAGCCTGCGCCGCTATTCCAACCCTTACTCCCGGCCATGCGCGGCGTCACCGGCCTCCTCGGCCCCGGCCAAGCCCGGGAGCAGCCTCACCTGCGGTTACGCTATATCCGTTGTTTTTGCGCGAGTACTACGGGAACCCCGAAAGGCGACCAGGTCGTGATTTCGTAATCCTTCATCCAGTTCGGTGCCGGTCCGTTGACGGACCGAGCGCAAGACACAAGAATGGCCTCGTTGACACGTATGTGAGGGAGTGCGGTCGGCGATGGGCAAGAGCATAGGGACGAATGAGATCGAGTGGCTGGCGCTCGGTGCGTCGTTCCTTGCTTCGGGCGGGGGCGGTGCTCCCTATCACCCGGTTCTGATGGCACAAGAAGCGCTGTCCCGACGCGGATCGGTCCAGCTCGTCGGTCCGGACGAACTTCCGGCGAACGCTTTTCTGTTACCGGTTATCGTCGGCGGTTCGCCCAGTGCGGTAGTCGAGTCGCTTCCGAGTTTGGAGCAGATTCATCGCCTGCGAGAGGTAGTGCAAGAGGTACTCGGAGCGCCGTGTGAGGCTGTATTGCCGATCCAGATCGGATCGGTCAACACCGTGTTCCCAATGGTCGCCGCCGCTGAGCTCGGGCTGCCCTGTGTAGACGCCGACCTCATGCAGCACTGCTTCCCGTCGCTTGAAATGACCTTGCCGGCTCTGAGTGGTCTTCCGATGGCGCCGATCGTGATGGTGGACGCGATGGGCGCCTTCAGCATCATCCAGGCCGGCACAGACCAGGCGGGAGGGAGGCTGCTCCGAGCGACCCTGGCCGAGATGGGGATGGTCGCGTTGATCAGCGCGTACAGGGTGACCGCAGAGATCTGTACCCGTTATGGCGACGTCGGCTCCGTCTCGCGGTGCATAGCATTGGGCAAACTGGTCGACACGCTGAGGGGCGGCGAGTCTGCTGCATTCGATGAGTGCCTTCGGTTCTGTGGCGGAACTGTGGTGTTCGAAGGCGTGGTCATAGAGCGGCATCACGATATCGGCTCCGGTGTTCCACGTGGAGTCGTCACCGCCGTCAGCGAGTCGGCCGGCCGAAGCATTCTGCGGCTCGATCACGGTAGCGGGAACGTGGCAGCCACTGTCGACGGCACTATCGTCGCCATGGTCCCGGACATCATCACCGTTGTCGACATCGACAGCGGCGACGTCGTCCAAAGTTCGGACATGCTCCCGGGACAGCGTATTCGGGTTCTCTCGATCCCCAGCGACGAGAGGTGGCATGCCCCCGGCGCGAGTCGGATCATCGGTCCGGCAGAGTTCGGACTACCCGATATCGTGCCGGCGGGAGAGGATCGGTGATACCTCCGTTCACCGTAGGAATCGCGCTGGGAGACAAGGTGAGCGCGGTGGCGACCGATGAGACAGGAACGGTCGTTTCGAGGTCGGAGTCCGAGCTGTCGGGCGCGAAAGCCATCTCGGATGTGATCGACCGTATCCATATTGATCGTGTTGAAAAGGTAATGGTGGCAGGGATTTTCGACTCCAACGGGTTCCCGCGGCCTGCCGAGAAGATAGGAGTACTGCGAATCGCGGAACCCTCGAGTACGTGCATTTCCCCGATGTCCGGGTGGCCGCGACGGTTCGCGCACAGTGTGGCCGGGTGCGTAGCGACGGTGTCGGGCGGACATAATTTCGATGGGAGCCCGCGGAGTCCGCTGGATTCCGATGCCGTCGCTCGTTTCGCCCTCGATTGCCGCGACAAAGGAATCCGTGCTGTCGCGATAGTCGGCACCAACTCGCAGTCGGCGCCCGGCCACGAGCAGCAGGCCGCTCATATCGTAATGGAGATCGTAGGGCCGCATACGCATCTGGTGCTGGGAAGTACGATGCCGGGGATCGGGGTGATCGAGCGCGAGAATACGGCTGCCATCGAGGCCTCATTGGTGTCGGTTGTCCTTCGCAGGGTGGACGCGATCTCATCCAATTTGAAGCGGCACGGGATCGACACCGAACTCCATGTGGTGGCGGGAACAGGGACCCTGATGTCGGTGGCCGAACTGATCGCTCATCCTTCCAGGGTCTATCAGTCCTATGTGGCGAGTGCACTGATCGGCGTTGCACACGAGTTCGGGCTGGACCGCTCGGTCGTGCTCTACGTCAATGCCGACAACGTTCGAGTGTTCACCATATCTGATGGTATTCCACACCAGACTCATTCAGGTACAACAGTTTTCGGCATCCCGACCACTGTTGCCGCCCTGCGAGGTGTGGTGCTGGACAACAGGAACCCCGAACGGATTGCCGAGTGCATCGAACGAATCCAACTGTGGATGGGTGACGTTCCGGTTGTGCGCATCTTCCCGGGCGATACCACCGGCAATGGGCGATTCGACCTACCGTGTGTTACGGACTCGGCGCTGGGGGGCTGGACGGCGGCCACCGGGGCCGCGGCGGCTCAGGTTGGAGGGTTCACCGACCGAGTTTTCAACTTCGCGGACTCTACCTATGGCGAGGCCGTTCGGATCGCAAAGTCAGAGGCCATCGATGCCGCTGTACGCGCCGGGGCGGACCCGTTGCGTGTCGAGGTCGCTCGGTTGACCGACACGCCGCTGACGTATGTCGCCAGCAACAGTATTCGTCTCAGCGCCATGGCGAGGGGGCCCTTGCTGTGAACAAATCACCGATCACCGTTGGACAGCTGCTCGAGCTGGGAGCGATCCCTGAGCATCACCTTGTCGGAGGTCGGTCCGGTTTGGGCAGGCATGTCGCCCGAGTTATCCCATGCACCGACGTGCACGATCTCGGTCGTGTCCAACCCGATTCTCTCGTCGTGTTCTCCCGGGGAACGATCGGACTGAATAATCTGTCGACCGACCTGGCGATCAGACTCGCGCGCAGTGTCAATGCTGCCGGGATAGTAACTCAGGCGTCGACACGACCTACAGCGCTGGCGACGGAACGCTTGGCCGACACCTTGTCGATTCCGTTGATCGCAGTCGCCCCCATGTATCTCGACCAAATCGTTGCAACATGCGATCCCTATGTCAGGGCACCAGAAATCCATGCCCTCCGAATACTCGGTGAGACCATCGATCGTTTCCTCGTGCCACCCTCCGACTCCCGTGCACTCATCGATAAGCTGCGCAAGGTTCTCAATGTCCCGGTCGCTCTCGTCGACAGCGAAGGCCACCTTGTCGCCGGAGATTCCGGGAGCCGAAGTCAGGCAAACACGGCCGAAGGCCGGGAGGCGATGTCAGTTATGCGCCCCCTCCCAGGAATGTTCAACAATGCGGAGGGTGACATCGTTCTGCTTCAGCCGATCCGGACCGACCGACGGGCCCCGGCGAACTTGTGGCTCATAGCCGTGACCAGAGCACTTCCCGAGCGACTGTGCCGGCCTCTCTTGCACGCCATGGGCGTGGCGGCATTGTCTTATGCCGGCCACGTTGCGTCGCGGACCGCTCGAATCGAACGTGAAAGCAGACATCGTTCGATGTTATTGGCGGAGTTGATCGAATCCGAAGAAGTCGCAGCGAGCACACTCGAGAAGGCCAGCGCACTGCGGTGGAGGCTCGGAGGATGGCACACGGTTGTGTACATCACGTGGCGGGATAATCGGCCCGAGCCGGACGGTCACGCGGTTTTCGCAGCTCTGGAAGACGTTGTCGAGCCGAAATTCACAGCCACCGTGATCGAACAATCCGACGGGTATGTGTTCTGGACCACGAGTGAAGTGTCGGACGCCGATTCTCGGTCCGACGGCCTCGAGAAACCCGGCTTCATCGATGCTGTGCGTCAGCTGATGGTCTCGATCGACCCACAGGATAAATGGGGTCTTTGCGCGGGCATAGGTGGCAGTGAGTTCGGTGCAGCCGGGATCAAACGCTCGCTCGCCACCGCCCGCAAGGCGGCTTTGGTCGCACAGGGCCGGGAGGATCCGCACCCGGTCGAGCACACTATGGCGGTCAGCGCTGCCGGCCTACTGGCAGGCTGGTTCGGCAAACAGTCGCTTCGCGAGGCGGCCACCGAGATTCTGGGTCGGCTTCTGGCGGCGGACCCGAACCGTGAGCTGCTGCGTACATTGCGTTGCTATTTGGATCACGAATCATCGGCCACGAACACTGCCGAGCAATTGGGCGTGCACCGCAATACCGTTCTTCTGCGCCTCGAACGCATACGAGCCCTGTTGGATGTCGACCTGGGTAGCGCCGATGACCGGCTTGTCCTACAACTTGCAACTCGGGCCTTGGTCCCGCAACGGAACACCTGACCGGCAGTTGCGCGCACAGGGTCGAGGAGGTCGACCGCGGCGCGATCGGTGTCGGTGGGTCGGTCGGGTAGACGAGCCCCGTAACACGGTCCGCCAGGTGATCGACGAGTTGCAGAGGCCGGCTACACGACGGCCAAGGACATTCAGCGGCACCAGGCCGGTGGGCCGGAGCGGTCGACGTGGTCGGCGCCCTGCTCGGCCGGTACGCCCGCACGCCGGAGGTGGAGG
>NZ_BAFU01000014.1 GCF_000308495.1 Nocardia brevicatena NBRC 12119
ACCGCTCGAGGAAACGCTTACGCCACTTGCCGACAGTCGGCAGCGAAACCCTCTCCCGCGCAGCGACATCGGTGTTGGACAGACCCTCCGCACAGGCAAGCACGATCCGCGACCGCTGCGCCAACGCCTGCGCCGACTTCCGCCGACGCGCCCACCCCGTGAGCACTTCACGCTCCTCATCGGTCAACACCAACGGCTGCTTCCGCCGTCCACGCTCGGCCACAACCCTCAGCATCCCCGCCCCGACCGCCGCACGCACCCCGACACGCCACAAACCAGCAATTCAACAACGAATTCCCGGTGCAGGACACTAGGCCATGTTTCATAAGCTCTTGAGGTGAGGGATGGAGTCTGTTGTTCGGGTGGGAAGGTGGTGATATGGCGAGGTATCCGGTAACTGGCTGATCGACCAAGATCCAACTGA
>NZ_BAFU01000013.1 GCF_000308495.1 Nocardia brevicatena NBRC 12119
GGGAGTGTCATCGGCTCCGGGGGTCGCAGGAAGTCGAACCGGATCACAGTGAACGGAATTCTGGCAGAGGCCGGGCGAAGCGACAACGGGCGTCCGGTGGGTACCGGACGCCCGTCGGTGCCCCCACCAGGGCTCGAACCTGGGACCTGCGGATTAAAAGTCCGTAGCTCTACCAACTGAGCTATAGGGGCGCGGGAGGACAGTGTAGTGGGCGATCTCGGTTTCGCGTAATCGGGGGACGGTGTGAGCCCGGGCGCTCACATCAGGTTGCGGCCCTGCGGGGTTACGGGTTCGCCGGTGACATCGCCACGGCGGGGTTTGCTGCGGGTGGATGTCCGCGCCGGGTGCCTTTGAGTAACGTCCCGTGAACAGGATACTATCCAAATATGTTGTATACCAATGCCTTTGGCCCAGAAGGGGTGGGACTCGGAGCCTGTCGGTTCCGGGACGCGGTGGGATCGGTGTCGTTCGTTGCCGTGGTCTGCGCCATCGGTTCCACGAGGCGCACGGTACGGCATGTTCGGCGAATGGCGCTGTATCGCGGGTGAACCAATCCCTGTACCAGGGAGTTTCACGGGATCGGCGCGCAATTCGCGCGATTGCGCCAGGTTTGCTACACGGGGTTCGGGCGGGTCCGGCTAATCCGCTCCGCCGGTTTGCCGCGTGTCGGCCGGGAATCCCAGGTACGGTGACTAGTCGGTGAATTCGGGGTTTCGCACGGGTCTACGCCGCGGGAGGCACATCGGGGACGACGAAAGCGCGATAGGTGTTTGCCCGGATGCACACCCCCTGCGGCGCATCCGGGCAAGCAAATTATACCAGCTGGTGTGTTATTGAAATTCAGAAAGTTTTCATACCCGAAGGTATGGAACGTCTGAAAAACCAGACTGGACGTACAGATAAACCGCATAAATTCGCGCCATCGGTCCGTTCCCTTGTGTGGTTGGGTCGGTGGCGGGCGCCCGATGAGAGGAATTCATCGGGCCGCACAAGCTTCGGAGGCGTTTCGAGCATGGCACGGCAACAGGAGCGGGCCCGCCGGACCCGGGCGGCGATTATCAAGTCCGCCGCCGTTGAGTTCGGGAAGAGCGGTTATGCCGCGGCTTCGCTCAACCGAATCTTGGAAGGGTCGCGAGCTACCAAAGGCGCAATGTACTTCCATTTCGATTCCAAGGAAGATCTGGCGCGGGCCGTACTCGATTCGGCGGTAGAACGCTATCGCCACTCCGCGGAACGATGGTTGGCCCGCGCCGATCTCGGTCCGCTGGACATCCTGCACGGGTTGCTCGACGAGATAGCGCTACGGCTGGAGCACGATATCGTCGTGCAGGCCGAATTCCGGCTGATCATCGAGCCCGGATTCCATCAGGAAGCGCAGCACGGCGGTCGGATACTCGCCGGTGTCATCCGGATGCTCGCGGTCCGTGCCGTCGAACAGGGGCAGCTGCGCGCCGATGCCGATCCCGATCGTTTCACCCATATCCTCGCCGGTGCGCTGGTGGGTCAGCGCTACATCCTCGACCTGACGGGCAGCAAGGCGGATCTGCGAACCCGGTTCACCGAGGCGCTGGAGGTGGTTGTCCAGGCCATGGCGACGTCCGAGTGGACCGAGAAGTTCCGGCAGCGCGGCTGGCGCGCCGCTGCCCGCCTAGAAGAGTTAGGCTTAGCCACCTGACCAGCTGGTTTGGGAAACCGGCCCGGTCTGGCATAAGCTATGCGAGCTCCCAACGGACAGCCGTTGAAAAGCCGGTCCGGAGAAATCCGGGACGAGCCCCCTTCGTCTAGCGGCCTAGGACGCCGCCCTTTCAAGGCGGTAGCGCGGGTTCGAATCCCGTAGGGGGTACTGCCTACAGAGTAGGTACACAGAGCATGGCCCTGTGGCGCAGTTGGTTAGCGCGCCGCCCTGTCACGGCGGAGGTCGCGGGTTCGAGTCCCGTCAGGGTCGCCAGCAAACGCCGGAGAAATCCGGCGTTTCCCGTATGGCATTCCACACCGGGTGTCTGCGGCCAGGTAGCTCAGTTGGTACGAGCGTCCGCCTGAAAAGCGGAAGGTCGCCGGTTCGATCCCGGCCCTGGCCACTCGTGATCGAGAGGCGAGTGCTCGCGAAGAGCGCTCGCCTCTATTGCTTTGTCCGTGTTCTATGTGGGCGGCTCTCACACTCTCCCGGGGGTTCGTTCCCCCCTCCGCGGTCCCTGCGGTCGCGTCCCCCGGTCCCGGTCGACTCGAGAGCGTGGTGTTTCTCACTTCCGGGATGGAATGGGATGCTGGGGTATGGCTGAACGCTGGTACTACTGCTTGAAGCACAATCGGGCCGAACAGGGGCGGCAGTGCTGGTTTCGGGATCGGATGGGGCCGTATCCCGACCGGGCGACCGCGGAACGGGCCCTGGAGATCGCCCATGAACGCACCGCGCGTCAGGACGCCGAAGATCGGACCTGGCGGGAGGGGGACTGATCCGGTGGCCGGGGTAGGGTGGGCACCGAACGGGTCGGCGCAGTACGGCCCGGTGCGCTGAATTCGCGGGGAGGCGGTTCGGCTACCGTTCACGAGAATCAGAACGAATGCTCGTGGCCCGCGTACCGGCCGGCGGGCGCGACCAGGTGAGCAGGGAGGGCGACCCTTGAGGGTTACCGTTGTTGTGCCGACCTATAACGAGCGGGACAATCTGCCGGTTGCGGTGGAGCGGCTGATGGCGCTACCCGTACCCGACCTGCACGTACTCGTTGTGGACGACAACTCGCCGGACGGCACCGGCGAGGTCGCCGACAAACTGGCCGTCGATATGCCGGAAAACGTCGGGGTGCTGCACCGCACCGAGAAGGACGGGCTCGGGCGCGCCTACGTCGCCGGAATCACCCGCGCCCTGGACCAAGGCGCCGACGTGGTGGTCCAGATGGACGCCGATCTGTCGCATCCCGCGGAGGTCATCCCGGCCATGCTGGAGGAACTGGACCGTACCGACGCGGGCGTCGTACTCGGTTCCCGCTACGTGGCGGGCGGCTCCACGGCCGAGGAGTGGAAGTGGTACCGCAAGGCGCTGTCGGCGTGGGCCAACTTCTACGTCAATCTGATCCTGCGGCTCGGCGTCAAGGACGCCACGGCGGGTTTCAAGGCGTGGAAGGCCGAGACGCTGCGCGCCATCGACGTCGCCTCCATCCGCAGCAATGGGTACTCGTTCCAGGTGGAGATGAACTACCGGACGAAGCAACAGGGCATCGCCATCGCCGAGGTGCCCATCCGCTTCGAGGAACGCACCCTCGGCGCGTCCAAGATGAGCCTGAAGGTGCAGTTGGAGTCGGCGCTCATGCCGTGGAAGCTGCTCCTCGGCCGCACCGTCTGAGCCGGATACGGCTTCGGCTATACCGGTCGGCACGGCCAATCGCGCAGCGTGTCCAGGAACCGCTGCCGCACCGCGGCGACCTCGTCGCCCATATCGGCCGGGTCCCAGTCGCGTACATCGATCGGCGGCAGAATCGCCACCTCGACCGTGCCGGGGCGAGCGATCACGGAATTGCGCCGGACGATATCGCCCGCGTTCCGGATCACCACCGGGATGACGGGTACACCGGCCTGTCGGGCGATATGGAAGGCCCCCTTCTTGAACGGGCCCACCTGAGGGGTATAGGAGCGGGTACCTTCGGGGGCGATCGCGATCGACAGGCCCTCGCGCAGGGTGTCCACCACGGGTATCAACGATTTCCTGGCGCCGGCGGTATCGGCTCGGTCGATGAACGTGACTTCGACGAACCGCATGAGCGGACCGAAGAGCGGGTTCTTGGTGAGCTCCTTCTTGGCGACGGCGGTCACGCCGCCGCCGAGCACCGCGGGCACGATGATCACATCGAACTGGCTCTGATGGTTGAAGACGAATACCGCCGGGCGGGGCGAGCGGGCGTATTGCTCCCCGACAACCCGCAGCCGGACCCCGCACAACCGCAGTGTCGCCGCGGTGCCGTATTTCATCAGGGCATCGGCCATCGGCCTGCGCCTGCGGGTATAGGACTTCACCAGAACCCCGAACAGCGCGCCGGCGAGCAGCCCGGCGAATCCCAGCAGGGTCCGGACATAGGCGGCCGGGCGGGGCGCGGTGCGCGGGCGCACCACGGGCCGCGGCCAGCCGTGCTCGGTCGCGGCGGCGGCGAGTTCGGGGTCGGGCGCCACCACGACGGGCTGCCCGGCCAGAGACAGCATCGGAAGATCGGTGGCGCTGCCGGTATAGACGAAGCTGCGGTCCAAATCGATACCGTGCTCGGCGCCGAACTCGGCGACGGCCTCGGCCTTCCCCTGGCGTATGAGCACCCGGCCGGCGGGGCGGCCGGTGAGCCGGCCGTCGGCGACTTCCATCCGCGTGTGCAGTGTCCGGGAGATACCGAGCGCGGCGGCCACGGGCGCCAGCTGGAATTTCGTCGGCGAGCCGACCAGCAACACCGTGTGCCCGGCGGCCTCGTGCTCCCGGATCAGCCGCCATGTCTCCGGGTACAGCAGTTCGTAGGTGCGGCGGAACAGCCGTCGGCCCACCGCGTCCAGTTCTTCCTCGGGCCGACCGGCCAACAGGGTTTCGGCACCGTGCAGAAAGCGTCCATAGTCGCCGTCCCGGCGGATACCGTCGAGCAGCAGCGCGGCCACCGCTCCGTCGCGTGAACGCCGCAGCCGAGGAACGGCTCGGTCATCGGCTACCGCCGAGAAATCGAATACGGCCGCGATCCGGGGCCCGCGAGGCGCCGATCGGATCGCGGCGACCAGCGTTTCGATATCGGTTGTGCCGGCCGCCGGGGTGCCCGGGCGGGAGGCGGCGGTACCCGGCGAGGCGACCTCGGTGGCCGGGGTGTCGGGTTCCCGGTCGGGCACGGTCACGGTACCTCCGTCGGGGTGCGGTTGGACGGGTCGAGCGTCGCGACCCGGGATATGCGCTTGCCGATAACGCGCAGACGTTCGGCGAATTCGATCCGACGTGCGGCGAGTGCGGCTCGCGCCGCAGCGGATTCGGGGTCGGCGGGTTCGAGCAGGTCGTAGTTGTCGGCGAGTTTGAGGGCGCTGGTGAACAGTTCGGTCGACACCGATTCGGGGCTGTGCAGCCGCTGCTGCAACAGCATCTGTTTGCCGACGGAGACGCATTCGTCCACCAGTTCCTTGCGGTCGATCTCCTCGCTCGGATCGCGCGCCGCCAGGCGTTCGGCCACCACCAGTTGCGCGTCGAAGAAGGAGCGCAGCACCCGGTGCGCCATCAGGAAACCGCTACCGGTCAGGGCGTCCAGGATCTCCGTGCTCAGGGTGTCGCGGCTGCGGGTATGCCAGGTGGGGTCCACCAGCAGCATCTCGGCGGTGAGCTGTCGGGCGAATTCCTTGCGGTCGGGAAAGAAGAACTCGAATTTCAGCAGGTCACGCAGGCGGAACGCTTCCTCCCAGCCTCGATTCAGGGCATCGGTGTCCGGTCCGGACGCCGCAGGGTCGATCGGGGTGCCCTCTGTCGCCTCGACCACGGCGAGAATGGACAGTTCCAGAATCGCCCGGTCGATGAACCAGTGCACCGCGCTGTTGCGGTAGAAGGCGGCCTCGAGATGTGCGCCCGGTTCGATCGAGTACACCGGTTCGAGACCGCCGCGATAGACGGTCACCACCCTGGCCAACGCCAACTGTTCCAACACCACGGCCAGACTCTGTTCGTCGCGCAGGGCCTCCACCGCGCCGCGCGGCAGATCGCGCCGCTCGATATAGGACAGCACCGGGCCGAGCAGACCCCGTACCTCGTGCAGGGTGAGCGCCCGGTCGTTCACGCCGAGCAGGGCCAAGGTGACCAGGGCGTTGACCGTGATCGGGGTGACCGCGTTGATGCCCACGGCGATCTTGAAGGCGAGCCGCTGCACCGCCCGGCGTTCCAGTTCCTCGCCGCTGGTATCCGGTTCGCGCGATACCGTGTCCCGGCGCTCGGGGGAGTCGGTGCGGTGCAGCGGGATGGCGATCGGGGGCGGGGTGAGCGGGTCGCCGTAGGCGGCGAGCCGCTCCCGGGCCGACAGCGGGGTCCCGAACCGGACATAGACGTTGCCGGCCGAATGCTGTTGGCTGCGTATGTACCGGGCCAGCCAGGCCAGGCCTTCCGGTTTCTTCCGGCCGCCGACCTGTTCGGTGGCGATGGCACCCAATTCGTTGAGCCGCTCGTAGGTGATCGAGACCGGCACCAGCAGGACATCGTCGATCCGGTTCCGGCGTACCGCCGCGGCCAGATAGTTCAGCAGCCCGTAGCGCGGGGGCCGCAGTTTCCCGGTACGGGTACGTCCGCCCTCGAAATACCATTCCAGGTTGAACCGTTTGGCCAGCAGGTAGCAGAAGTACTCCTCGACCACGGCCTTGTACACCTCGTCGTCGCCGAAGCTGCGGCGAATGAAGATGGTGCCGGTGCGCCGGGCAATCTGACCTATCGGCCAGAACCGCAGATTCGCCCCGCCGACCACATGGTTGGGCGGGAAATCGTTACGGGCCAGCACATCCCCGAGGACGAACGGGTCCACATAGGACCGGTGGGAGGGCAGGAAGACCAGCGAATGGCGCCGGTTGAGCTCACGCAGGGCGGCCAGGCCGGAATCGTCGCTGTCCACTTTCCAGGTCGACGCGTGTATCGGGCGCATGGCCTGGGTGAACAGATCGGAGACCAGCCGGCTCTGCGCGGCGACGAGTTCCCGTAGCGCCCGCTCGGTCCGCCGGTACACCTCCTGCGGTTCCATCCCGGTTTCGTCGGCGATCAGATCGAGGCGGCGCAGGAATTCGGGGGAGTCGAGTATTTCCTCGGCGACCAGGCGCGGAACCTTGTACCGGTCGCCGATCACGGTGCGTTCCGCGCGTTCCAGCGCGACCACCGCGGCACGCACGATGGCCCGGGCGAACGGTTCCGTGGTGCCTGCGGTGTGCAGGGCGGCCGCTTCCGGGTTGTTGGCACGCAATTCGCTCAGGCGCGCGGGGCTGCCGGTGAGCACCAGGTGCCGGTCCGGCGCCCGGCCGATCAGTTTGCGCTGGGCCAGCCGGTTCGGTTTGCGGGGGTTGGTGAGCAGGGCGAGATCGGTGAAGGTGACCCGCCGGACACCGTCGCGCTCCGGAGGCAGCCACAGGACCCGAACCGGTATCACGAGCGGATCGTCGGTACGCCCGGTGAGCCGGGTACCGATCGCGTCCGCGTCCAGGTCGAGTTGGGTGACCGGCACGGTGACGCCGAGGTCCGCCGCGAGTCCGCCGTTGGTGAGCCACCGGCCGATCAGTTCGCGTTCCACGCTCGATGCCGCGTCGACCAGAGCCACAACCGAATCAGGCGGTGTTTTTTTCAGAGCACGGGCGGGTGTCCCGCCGCGGTGATCGATCATGGCGTTCGGTCCTCCCGCGTGTAGACGATTCCTCTATTCAAGCTCGCCGAGGGGATGGGCGCATGGGACTGGGGGATGTGAGTCGAATTCGTACTGCGGACGCGAGAACCGGCCCATTTTGGGAGGTAATGCTAACCTTACCTCTCGGAGTTAGGTCAGGGTAACCTTGGAGGATCGTTGTCGAGCACGGACGAGTACTTGCGTGTTGAGTATGTGACTGACCCGGCGGCAGCGATGTCCCGACTCGCGGGGGACGAACGATTCGGCGAATACGTCGTATACGAACGGCCGGGCGAATGGGTTTTCGCCGCGGACCCCATCGGCGGTATCGAACTCGACGTCGACGAACTGCGGGTGACCTGGGAAGGGCAGACCACCAGCGTTCCATGGGACGGCAGGCCCGCCCAGGTGATGGACCGGACCCTGACCTCGCTGCCACTGAACGGCCGCAACGCCTACGGGTGGATCGGATTCGAGTTCTGCGCCTGGGCGCTGGGTGCCACCGAATACCTACGGCCTCGGACATCGCTGGCGCATGTGATGGTTCCCCGGGTGGAGGTGCACATAGGGGCCGGCGGTATCCGGATCAGCGGCGCCACACCGGGGGAGACCACAGAGATCCACGATCTGATCGCGCATTCGCAGGAGTTACCGCTACCGCGGCCGTACCCGGTGGATATCCGCCTCGACCCCACCGGATACCAGGAACGGGTGGCCGAGGCGATCGACGAGATCCGGGCCGGGCAGTATCAGAAGGTCATCCTGTCCCGGAAGGTCGACCTGCCGTTCGCGGTGGATATTCCGGCCACCTACCGGCTCGGTCGGGCCAACAACACGCCGGCGCGGTCGTTCCTGCTGCGGCTCGGCGGGCTGGAAGCGGCCGGGTTCAGCCCGGAACTGGTGGCATCGGTGGACGACGACCAGATGGTCACCACCGAACCGCTGGCCGGTACCCGGGCGTTCGGGTTGGGTCCCGATATCGATATGGCGGCCCGCGCGGACCTGGTCACCGACCCGAAGGAGATCGTCGAACACGCCATTTCGGTGCAGACCTCGTTCGCCGAGATCGCCGCCGTCGCCGATCCCGGCACCCCGGCGGTCTCGGATTTCATGGCGGTACGGGAACGCGGCAGCGTGCAGCATCTGGCCTCCACCGTGCGCGGCCGACTGGCCGCCGACCGGTCCTGCTGGGATGCGCTGGAGGTGCTCTTCCCCTCGGTGACCGCGTCGGGTATTCCGAAGCGGGCGGGCGTGGACTCGGTGTTCCGGCTCGACCACGATCCCCGAGGCCTGTACTCCGGTGCGGTGCTGACGGTTTCACCGACCGGAGCCATGGAGGCCACCCTGGTGCTGCGCGCGGTGTACCAGGACGCCGACGGCGCGTGGCTGCGTGCCGGCGCGGGAGTGGTCGGACAGTCCCGGCCGGAGCGGGAATTCGAGGAGACCTGCGAGAAATTGGGCAGTGTCGCGCCGTACGTCGTGAAGGCCTGATCCCGAGGACGCGGTGATCGAACACGGCGCCCGATAGGTGGTTCGACCACCGGACGCCGTGTGGTTACCAGGACATTCGAGGCAACGGTGCCGTATTCCGAAGCGACGCCGCGGAATCGGGCGGCACCACATCGCTCACTCCTGCGCGCGCAACGCCTTCTTGTCGATCTTGCCGACCGCGGTGATCGGCAGGCCGTCCGCCCGACGCAGGACGTCGGGCAGTTTGTAGGTGGCCAGGCCGCGCTCGGTGAGGAACTTCTTGATCTCGGCGAGCGTCGGCATCTGCCCGGTGACCACCAGTACCGCGCAGACCTTCTCTCCGAGCGCGGGGTCGGGTAGACCGACCGCCGCCGCATGCCGTACGGACGGGTGGGCGAGCAGGTGCTCCTCCAGTTCGTCGCAGGAGACGTTCTCCCCGCCGCGGTTGATCACATCCTTGATCCGTCCGGATACCACCAGATGACCGCTGGGCAGTCGGCGTACCAGATCGCCGCTGCGGTAGAACCCGTCCGGGGTGAAAGCGCGGGCATTGTGTTCCGGGGCGCGGTAGTAGCCGCGGATGGTGTAGGGCCCCCGGGTGAGCAGCTCGCCCTCCTCGCCGGGGGCGAGGTCGTTACCGTCCTCGTCGACCACCCGCACCTCGTCGGCGGGGGAAAGCGGCCGACCCTGGGTGGTGCACACCATATCGGCGGAATCGTCGAGGCGGGTGTAGTTGATCAGTCCCTCGGCCATGCCGAAGACCTGCTGCAGGGTCACATTCAGCGCGGGCGCCACCTCGCGGGCGTTCACCTCGGCCAGTTTCGCCCCGCCCACCTGTAGCAGGCGCAGCGACGAGATATCGGCGTCCTCCCATTCCACGGCCGCACACCACAATTGGGCCAGGGGGGGAACCACCGCGGTGACGGTCACCCGATGCTTTTCGATGGCGGCGAAGGCGTTTTCCGGGCTGGGGTTGGTGACGAACGCGAGCGCGCCGCCGGTCGCGACGGTGCCGAGGATGCCGGGGCAGGCCAGAGGGAAGTTGTGCGCGGCGGGGAGGGTGGCCAGGTAGACGTCCGTTTCGGACAGTTCGCAGATCTTGGCGCCGGCGGTCGCGTTGTAGACGTAGTCGTCGTGGGTGCGGGCGATCAGCTTGGGCAGACCGGTCGTGCCGCCGGAGACCAGCATCAGCGCGATATCGCCGGGATCGATATCGGGCAGCGAACCGGTGTCGCGCGCCACGGTGTTCAGGTCGGTGAACGGGCCGGTGTCGCCGAGGACCAGGACATGGCGCAGGGTCGGCACCGTATCGCGGAGCGCGGCGGCGAGTTCCCGGTAGTCGAAATCGGCGACCCGGTCGGCGATCAGGTAGCCGACCGCGCCCGACAGTGTCGCCAGGTGTTCGATCTCGGCGCGGCGGTGCGCGGGCAGGGTGAGCACCGGGATGATGCCGGCGCGGAGCAGTCCGAACAGGACGGTCACGAATTCGGGCACATTCGGCAGTTGGACCACCACGCGGTCGCCGGGGGCGATACCCAGAGCGAGCAGACCGTAGGCCATACGGTCTGCCTCGGCGTCCAGTTCCGCGTAGGACAGGGGCCGTTCCCCCAGGAGGGCGGGATGATCGGGTTGCCGGCCGGCGGTCGCGCGGAGTAGGTCGCTCAGGGTGCTGCCGGTCCAGTAACCGGCCGCGCGGTAGGCATCGGCGCTGTCGGCGGGGAACGGGATGTAACCGTCACGGTGGGTACCGGCGGTGATGGAAGTCGAACTCACGGTGGCCTCGCAGGAACGGGGTCGGTGGGCGGGGTGTGGGTCTCTGGTCTGCAAAGTAGGTTAGGCAACCCTATCCAATTCCGGAAGTCGAAGGAGAAATCGGGTGGGTTTTCCACCCCACATGGCACCGATCGCGGAATTAGACTCGCCGCATGAGTGGTTGGGGAATCGGGGATATTCCCGATCAGCAGGGCCGAGCGTTCATCGTCACCGGGGCCAACAGCGGGCTCGGCGCGGTCGCCGCGCGGGCGCTGGCCGGGGCCGGAGCGCAGGTGGTGCTGGCCTGCCGGAATATGGACAAGGGGCGTGCGGTCGCGGACAAGATCGGACCGCGGGCCGAAGTGCGCCGACTCGACCTTGCCGACCTGGCCTCGGTGCGGGAGTTCGCCGCCGGGGTGGACCGGGCGGATGTGCTGATCAACAACGCCGGAGTGATGGCGATACCGCTGCGCCGGACCGCCGACGGTTTCGAAATGCAGATCGGGACCAACCATCTCGGCCACTTCGCCCTCACCGGACTGCTCCTGGACAAGATCGCGGATCGGATCGTGACGGTGTCCAGCAGCACACACGCCGTAGGCACCATCGAACTGGACGATCTGAACTGGGAGCGGCGCCCGTACCGTCGGTGGCCCGCCTACGGTCAGGCCAAACTGGCGAACCTGATGTTCGCCTATGAACTGCAGCGCAAGCTCGCTGCCGCCGGCTCCACCACGATTTCGGTCGCCGCGCACCCGGGCTATGCCGCCACCGAACTGCAGTCGCATACCGAGACCCTCCTGGACACGGTGATGGCGCTGGGCAATCGGCTGTTGGCGCAGAGCGCCGATATGGGAGCGCTGCCGGAGCTCTACGCCGCCACCGCCGCCGACGTGGAACCGGGCGGCTACTACGGTCCCGTCGGATTGGGCGGGATGCGCGGCCGGCCCGGCCGGTCGGGGTCCTCGGCCCGGGCGAAGGACGAGTCGACGGCCCGGGCACTGTGGGATCTGTCGGAGAAACTGACCGGGGTGACCTATCGCTTCGGAAACTGACACAGCTCTGTCACACCCGACGCGGCCACATCGTCGTCCTGATGAACACCGATGACAACGGAAGGAAACAGGACATGGAACCCCGCTTCAACCTCTTCGGCAGCTCCGTCACCGCAAGCTTCGCCAAACGGCTGATCACCGCGAGCAAGGTGGTCGACACCTCCGGTCTGTCGGCGGCCACCCACGAACTGGTCAAGATCCGGGCCAGCCAGATCAACGGCTGCAGTTTCTGTGTCGATATGCACACCAAGGACGCCGCGCACGCCGGCGAGTCCACCACCCGGATCAACCTGGTCGCCGCCTGGCGGGAGGCGACCGTGTTCACCGAGCCCGAACGCGCCGCGCTGGCACTGACCGAGGAGGCCACCCGGCTCGCCGACGGCGGTGGTGTGAGCGAGGAGGTCTGGCAGCAGGTGCGCAAGCACTACGACGACGACCAGATCGGCGGGCTCATCGCCACGATCGCCGCCATCAACGCCTGGAACCGTATGAACGCCATCGCCCACACCCCCGCCGGCGACTATGTCCCCGGTTCGCTCGGCTGAGCCGCGAGCCCGAACAGCGAACCACCAGAACCTTCGCCCGACGGTTCGCCGGGGCGGGCCCGACCCGGCGAACCCGACCGCAGCGAATTCACGGTAGCGGCCCCGCGAGGACCAGGCCCGAGAGATAGACCCGGCCGGCACCTCTTCGGACGTCTCGCGGTGATGGCCGGGCCCACCCGGGCCGCCCCGCCCGGAGCGACGTCGCGTCAGCGGCATCGTGGGGAATGACCAGGCTCTTCGGGCATTCCGCTCTCTCCGAAAAGAGGGCGCCACACCTTTCCGGACGCCTCACGTAAGTGGCCGGCCTCGCTCAGGGTCTGGCCCGCCCGCAGCGACATGGCGCAGCCGCGGAATGCAAGAGGGGAAGACCCGGCGGCACGAGCGCCCGACAGCGCCACCCGAGGTGTGCAATCGAACACAGTCCACCTCGGCTCTGCCTCGCCCGCCGCGACATCACACAGCGGCGACACGCAGAAAGGCGAGATCCAAGGTCACGGGACCACCAAGGGTTGCGGCCCGTCTCGTGTTCCAGCGCCCGAAGCGCACGTGCCGAATGCACGAGTTTCGGGCGCTGGAACACGAGACCCGTCGGGGCCGCAACCCCGCGCCGCCGAAGGCGGCGCAATCGAACACAGCCCGGACGCATACCCGGCGTTCATCGACTGGTACCGTACAGAACGTGCAGTGCGTGTATTCCTGGTTTAGCAAGCCGGCCCTGGGTGGGTCGGTCTGCGGCAACCGCGTGCGCTGACCAGTTTCACCCCGAGCCGGAGCAAGGACCGGCTCGACGGGTTGATGTCCGTGGGTCGGCCGGAGCAGTTAGGAACCACCCACGATGACAATCGCAGTCGATATCGACGCCCGCCATGCCGACCTCGACGATCAGCGCACGCTGAGCGTAAGCCCGCTACGTTCCCCGGCGGAGGTGCGTATGGTGCACCCGATCACCGATGAGCTGGCCGCGACCGTGCGCGCCGGGCGCAAGGCGACGGTGGACGTGCTCGACGGCACCGACGACCGTCTCATGGTGATCGTCGGGCCGTGTTCGGTGCACGACCCGGCCGCCGCGCTCGACTACGCGCGCCGGCTGGCCGCCGAGTCCGCCGCGCTGGCCGATCGGCTGCATGTGGTGATGCGGGTGTACTTCGAGAAGCCGCGTACCACGCTGGGCTGGAAGGGGCTGATCAACGATCCGCATCTGGACGGCAGTTTCGATGTGAACACCGGGTTGGGAATCGGTCGCAAACTACTCACCGATATCACCGCGCTGGGACTGCCGGTGGCCTGCGAGTTCCTGGACCCGATCACCCCGCAGTACATTTCCGATCTGGTCTGCTACGGTGCGATCGGCGCGCGGACCGCCGCCAGCCAGGTGCACCGCCAACTCAGCAGTGCGCTGTCCATGCCGGTCGGGATCAAGAACGGCACCGACGGCGATGTGCAGGTGGCGGTGGATGGGGTGCGTGCCGCCGCCGCGAGCCATGTGTTCCCCGGCACCGATCTGTCCGGCCGGTCCGCCCTGATCCGTACCACCGGCAACCCGGACTGTCACGTGATTCTGCGCGGTGGCAGCTTCGGTCCGAACTACGACGTCGCCTCGGTGGCCGAGGCGTGTGCCCGGCTGGAGAAGGCGTCGCTGCCGCAGCGGCTCGTCGTCGACGCCAGCCACGGCAACAGCAACAAGGACCACACCAGGCAGGTCGACGTGGTCACCGATATCGCCTCCCGGCTCGCCGCCGGGGAGCCGGGAGTGGTCGGGGTGATGTTGGAGAGCTTCCTGGTTGCCGGTCGTCAGGATCTGACACTTGGCCGGGCCGAGGATCTCACCTACGGACAGTCCATCACCGATGCCTGCATGGACTGGGATACCACGGCCGCACAGCTGGTGACACTCGCCGACGCGGTGGCCCACCGTCGAGGCCGGTAGGAGTTCGGGCCGGCTCGGCGATGAGGCCGAGCAGGTCGCCGGTTGTGACACTGCGCACGGCGAAGCCGCCGGCGGTGGGCCGCCGGGTTCAGATATCCGCCGGCCAGCCTTCGGCCCGGCCGGGCGGATCGGTGGACAGGCGGGCGGCCATCCAGTGGTCACGGCGCACACCGCGTTGGAGGCTGCCGAGCCGGCACAGTCCCTCGTAGCGGAAGCCGTTGTTGCGGACCACGGCTGCGGAGGCGTGGTTGCCGACGAAGGCGCGCCACGATATCCGGGCCAGTGCCAGGCCGTCCGTTCGGAAACCGAAATCGCACACCATGCCTACTGCCCGGCCGATCAGGCCGCGGCGGCGGTATTCGGGGGCGAGCCAGTAGCCGATCTCGGCAGCGGACTCGTCACGGGCACCGAGGCCGACCGTGCCGATCAGCCGGCCGTGCTCGGCCAGGCGCACCCCCCAGACCGGGCTGCGTTCGACCCAGCCGTTCGCGACCATGTCGTGCACGAACCCCTCGGCGTCACAGCGGCGATACGGTACCGGGATGGTGACCCATTCGCCGATCACCGGGTCCTGACAGTGTTCGGTGATCACGTCGATATCGGTGTCCTTCGGTCGGGACAACCAGACGGTGCCGTCGGTCAGGGTGCGCTCCTCCATCTCGCCATGGTGGCACGGAGGTACCGGTTCCGCCCAGACGTTTTCGCTGTTCGTGCAGGCTGTGCCAGGTGGAGGTGTTCGGCGCCCCGGACCGTAGAATCGGTCCGGTGGTGGCCGCGATCCTCGCCGATCTGTTCGAATCCCATCGTTCGCACCTGTTGGCGGTGGCCTATCGGCTGACCGGCAGTGCCGCCGACGCCGAGGACGCGGTGCAGGAGAGTTGGCTGCGGTTGGCGGGGGCCCGCCAGTCGGAGATCGAGGACCTGCGGGCCTGGCTGACGACCGTGGTGAGCCGATTGTGCCTGGACCGGTTGCGCAGCGCGGCGGTGCGCCGCGAAAGCTATGTGGGGCAGTGGCTGCCGGAGCCGGTGGTCGCGCCCCTGAGCGGTGCGCGTCCGACCGACCCGTTGACGGCCGTGGTGCGCGGGCAGGAATTCCGGTTCGCGGCAATGGTCGTGCTCGATTCGCTCACGCCACCGCAGCGGGTGGCGTTCGTGCTCCACGAGGGGCTTTCGGTGCCCTACGACGAGATCGCGGAGATCCTCGGGGTCACCGTGGACGCGGCGCGACAGCTGGCGGCGCGGGCGCGCAGATCGGTGCAGGCGGCACCCGAACCGGTGACCGACGCCGAACACGATGCCGCCGTGCAGCGGCTGCTGACCGCGCTGAACTCCGGCGATGTACATGCCGTGGCCGCGGCGCTGCACCCGGAGACGGTGATGGTCGGCGACGCGAACGGCACCACCCCGACCGCGCCCAATGTGATCACCGGCCCGGTCAAGGTCGCGAGGTTCTTCCTCGGCCTGATGCGCCGGTACGGGCTGACCGAGCTCGGCGAGGCCTCCGGGTTCGAGTTCGTGCTGGTGAACGGTCGACTCGGCGCGCTGGTGCATGAGCGGCGCCCCGACGGGGTCCATCCGGGACACCCGAGGCGGGTTGTCGGGTTCACCGTTGTCGACGGGCTGGTCCGGGGCACCTACGATATCGCCAACCCGGCGAAATTCACCGGTATCCGGCTGGGCCGTCCCACGGGAGCACCATAAGGTGGGCTCATGCCCGTCGATACGCCGACCGTCACCCGGCTGCGCCCCTTCACGTCCACCATCTTCGCCGAAATGACCGAGCTCGCCCTCCGGTACGACGCGGTCAACCTCGGCCAGGGTTTCCCGGACAGCGACGGGCCGGCGGAGATGCTCGAGATCGCCCGCCGTGCGATCGCCGATGGAATCAACCAGTACCCGCCCGGGCGGGGTATGCCGGTACTGCGTCGGGCGATCGCCGCGGACCGTGCCCGCCGCTATGGCACCGACTACGACCCGGACACCGAGGTCCTGGTGACCGTGGGCGCCACCGAGGCGGTGAGCGCCGCGGTGCTCGGGCTGGTGGAACCGGGCCGGGAGGTGGTGCTCGTCGAGCCCTACTACGACTCCTATCCGGCCGCGGTCGCGCTGGCCGGCGCGCGTCGGCGTACGGCGCGGCTGGTGGCCGACGGCGACCGGTTCGTGCTCGACCACGACAGCCTGCGCGCGGCGATCACCCCGGAGACCCGGATGATCGTGCTGAATTCGCCGCACAATCCCACCGGCACCGTGCTCGATCGCGCCGATCTCACCGCGATCGCCGAACTCGCGTGCGAACACGACCTGCTGGTCCTCACCGACGAGGTCTACGAGCATCTGGTCTACGACGGCGTCGAGCATGTCTGTATCGCCACCCTGCCCGGGATGGCCGAGCGCACCCTGGTGGTGTCCAGCGCGGCCAAGACGTTCAATGTCACAGGTTGGAAGATCGGCTGGGTATGTGGCCCGCCCGCGCTGGTCGACGCGGTACTGGCCGCGAAACAGTTTCTGACCTTCGTCGGCGGCGGCCCGTTCCAGCCGGCCGTCGCTCATGCCCTGACCTACGAATCGGCCTGGGTGCAGCGGTTGCGTGCCACCCTGTCCGAGGAGCGGCTACGGCTGTCGGCCGCCCTGACCGACGCGGGTTTCCGGACGTACCGCAGTGCGGGCAGCTATTTCGTCTGTGCCGATATCCGGCCGCTCGGCGCCGGCGACGGAGTGGAGTTCTGCCGGGAACTGCCGGGCCGGCTCGGTGTGGCGGCCGTTCCGGTCGGTGTCTTCGCCGACGATCCGGCACCCTGGCGGCACCTGATCCGGTTCACGTTCTGCAAACGGCCGGAAACCCTCGACGAGGCCGTCCGCCGGCTGCGTCGAGGGTAAGGTGATCAGGCCGGAACCGGACGGGCACGGTCGGTGATGAGCAGGCCGGCGATGACGCCCAGTACGGTGCCCATGAGGTATCGCTGGACCCGCACCCACAGCGGACGGCCGGTCAGGAGGGCGGCCACTCGTCCCGCCCCTAGCACGATCAGCCCGTTCACCAGCAGCGCGACCGATATCTGCACCGCACCCAGGCACAGGCTCTGCGCCCAGACCGGCCCGCCGCAGGGGGCGACGAACTGTGGGATCAACGCCAGGTACATGACGGCGATCTTCGGGTTGAGCAGATTCGTCAGCAGACCCATGGCGAACAGCCGCCGGGCGGGGGCGGCGGGTAGCGCGGTCGGGGCGAACACCGAGGCACCGCCGGGCCGGATCGCCTGCCACGCCAGGTAGCCGAGATAGCACGCGCCGGCCAGTTTCAACGCCAGATACAGTTGGGGGACCAGCGCGAAGACCGCGGTGATGCCGGTCGCGACCGCGGTCAGATACACCGCGAACCCGGCAGCGACACCGCTCAGCGAGATCAGTCCGGCACGGCGCCCCTGCGCCACCGTCCGCGATACCAGGTACATCATGTTCGGTCCCGGACTCAGCACAATCCCCAGCGCCGCCGCCGCGACTCCTACCACCGCTGCCATCTCGATCACGGTTCCTATATTCGCCCCGGTCGCTCGTATCCGTCTCGGTCCACTTCACGATCGCCGGCCCGGTCCGCGCGGGTGCGAGGAATTCGCCACCGTGTCGGAGGGTTCGGCAACAATGGGAAACGGCAGAGGAGGAGTTCTTGTGGCAGATGGCCCGCTGATCGTACAGAGTGATAAGACGCTGTTGCTCGAGGTCGACCACGAACTGGCCGATACCGCCCGGCAGGCCATCGCCCCGTTCGCGGAACTGGAACGGGCGCCCGAGCATGTGCACACCTACCGGGTCACGCCGCTGGCGCTGTGGAACGCCCGGGCGGCGGGGCACGACGCCGAGCAGGTGGTGGACGCGCTGGTCAGCTATTCGCGGTATGCGGTCCCGCAGCCGCTGTTGGTGGACATCGTCGACACCATGGCCCGGTACGGGCGGTTGCAGTTGGTGAAACACCCCGCGCACGGACTCACCCTGGTCAGTCTGGACCGGGCGGTGTTGGAGGAGGTGCTGCGGCACAAGAAGGTCGCGCCCATGCTCGGTGCCCGTATCGACGACGACACCGTCGTGGTACACCCGTCCGAGCGCGGTCATATCAAACAGCTACTGCTCAAGATCGGCTGGCCGGCCGAGGACCTGGCCGGTTACGTGGACGGTGAGGCGCATCCCATCGAACTCGATTACGCGGGCGGCCACTGGCGGCTGCGTGATTACCAGGAGATGGCCGCCGATTCGTTCTGGGCGGGCGGCTCCGGGGTGGTCGTCCTGCCGTGCGGCGCGGGCAAGACGATGGTCGGGGCGGCGGCCATGGCCAAGGCGAAGGCCACCACGCTGATCCTGGTCACCAATACCGTCGCCGGACGGCAGTGGCGGCGGGAGCTGCTGGCCCGCACCTCGCTGACCGAGGACGAGATCGGCGAATACTCCGGGGAGCGCAAGGAGATCCGGCCGGTCACCATCGCCACCTACCAGGTGATCACCCGGCGCACCAAGGGCGAGTACCGACATTTGGAGCTGTTCGACAGCCGGGACTGGGGCCTGGTGATCTACGACGAGGTGCACCTGCTGCCCGCGCCGGTGTTCCGGATGACGGCCGATCTGCAGTCCCGGCGCCGGCTCGGGCTCACCGCGACCCTGGTGCGCGAAGACGGCCGCGAGGGCGATGTGTTCTCGCTGATCGGTCCCAAACGCTACGACGCGCCGTGGAAGGATATCGAGGCGCAGGGGTGGATCGCGCCTGCGGAATGTATCGAGGTGCGGGTCACGCTCACCGACGCCGAGCGGATGGCCTATGCGACGGCGGAACCGGAGGAACGGTACAAGTTGTGCTCCACCGCGCACACCAAGATCGCCGTGGTGGAATCCATCCTGGCCCGGCACCGGGACGCTCCGAGCCTGGTGATCGGCGCGTATCTGGAACAGCTGGAGGAGTTGGGCGCGGCCCTCGACGCCCCGGTGATCCAGGGCTCCACCAGAAACAAGGAACGTGAAGCGCTTTTCGACGCCTTCCGACGGGGTGAGATTCCGGTGCTGGTGGTGAGCAAGGTGGCCAATTTCTCCATCGACCTACCGGAGGCATCGGTGGCGGTGCAGGTATCGGGCACCTTCGGTTCCCGACAGGAAGAGGCCCAGCGGCTCGGCCGGCTGCTGCGGCCCAAACACGACGGTGGTCAGGCGCATTTCTATTCCGTTGTCGCCCGCGACACCCTCGACACCGAATACGCCGCCCACCGGCAGCGGTTTCTCGCCGAGCAGGGTTACGCCTATCGCATCACCGACGCCGACGATCTCCTGGGGCCGGCCATCGGTTCGGAATGAACGGTGGCGACCGTTCCGGAGCCTACCGGCGCACGCGGGTCGGGCGATCAGTCGAGCAGGGCGACCGAAGCGATGCGGTGCAAGGTGAACTGTCGCACCGTGCCGGTCACCGGGTCCAGCGCGTCGAGTTGTCCGTGACCCACCCGGACCGGTTCGACCACCCGCTGAATGGCCACCCCCTGCGCGTCCACATAACCGATATTCACGGATCGGTGGCCCCGGGCCGCCAATTGGAGCAGCGCCAGGGTCGCGGCGGTACCGGTTCGGGTGCCGTCGGTACGCACCGTCCGACCACCCGTCGCGCTCGCGGCGCGTTCCCCGGCCCGCAGCTCGGCGACCAGCAGTCGTAGCTGTTCGGTGCTCGGCGGAACCGGACGGTAGGGCTGCCGCGTCGGTGGGCGCACAGTGATTCGGGCACCGCGGCGGCGCAGGTCCACGATCAGACCGGCCGCATCCTCACCGGCCGGCGCGAAACCGGCCGTACGGAGCCGCTCCAGCAGTTCACCCAGCGGCGCCTGCGATATGGCGACCGTCGGCGCGATACCGCGCAGGGCGAGATCTTCGGCCACGGGCGAGGCCAGGACCTGGGCCAGCAGGGTCGCGTCATCGCTACGCACGAACGACTGCGCCATCCCGGCCCGCAGCCGGCCGTGGCGGCGGGCCACATCGTCGATCAGATAGGACAGGGTCTGCGGTATGGGCGTGCGGGAATGCCGGTCGAACAGGGCGTGTAGTTCGGCCGCGGTCAGACCGGCGTCGAGGGCCCGGCGCACCGAGGTCTCGCTGATCCGGTACACCGTCGCGGCGCCGGCCGATTCCACATCGGCCACCAGTTCGATCCGCTGCTGGAGGTCGGCGGTGAGCGGTCCGGGGGCGATAACCGTCAGGTCCGCCTGCACCAGCACATGATCCACGGGGTCGGGCAAAGCGGTTTCCATGGCGGCCTCGGCCGCAGCGGTGCTGTCCGGTGTGTCGCGCAGCAGTGCCCGCGCCGGTGCGGTGAGGGCACCCCGACCGATGAGGCCCAAGGCGGCCGCTTCGCCCAGGATGTGCTCCACCACCTCGCGTCGGTAGTGTCTGCGTCGCCGTGGGGCGCGCCAGGCCAGCAGCCGGGCGATATCGGCGGGGCCGAGTTCGGTGCCGGCGGGTTGTTCGGCCAGGACACCGAGGATCGCGCGTCGGTCGCGGACGGCGTGCGGTACCCGCAGTTCGTGGGCCAGCGCCGCCAGCGGTTTGCCATTGGCGTCGCGCATACCGATCATCCACGGGCAGCGGTCCAGTTCGAGCCAGGCCGTCGCGAGCGGTACCCATCGGTGTGCGGTCGACGCCGCCTGCCAGGCGTCCGCAGCGGGCGTGGGCGCCCAGAAATCGTCGGTGGTGTCGAGGGCGGGCGCCGGATCCGGTAGGCCCTTCCCGATCAGTTTCGCCGCGGCGAGCAGTTCCACCAGCAGACCGGCGCGTGATTCGTCGATACCGGCGGCCTTGGCCACCCGCCGCAGTTCGCGGACGCCGAGCCCGCCGGCGCGCAGCGCCGGCGCGGGAGCCTGCCCCAGCACGTCGATGATCGCGGCACAGTGCCGCAGCAGTTCCCCGACCTCACCGGCCGCGACACCGTTCACCTCGGCCCCGGTGTGGGCGACCGGTTCGAGTTCGGGTGGGGTGAGGCCATGGGGGTCGGTGACCGGTTCGTGCCGCAGGACCTGGCCGACGGTGAGCGGCAGCTCCACGGTTTCATCGTCGATCCGGTGCAGCAGCCCCCGGGCCAGAAGGCGTTGGACCGGACGATCGGGCGAGGTGCCCGGTGCGGCGTCACGGGTGCGTCCACGCGGACCGTTGTCCGCCAGCTTGTCCAGCAGGGCGCGTTCGGCCGGGGCCAGCTCGGAGAGGGCGGCCGTCACCTCGGGTTCGGTGAGCGCGTCGGGGAGGTCGGTGGCGCTGCCCATCGGCCACGGCAGCGCCTCGGCGACCGTGGGCACCGGATGCAGTCTGTCGTCACTGTCGGACCAGAGCAGGGCCCGGTCGGTCAACCGGGTCAGGGCGGCGTCCACGGCTGCGGCCCGTGCCCGATCACACAGCGCTTTCTTCAACTCCTGGCAGGTCGGTGCCGGGGCGCCGGAGGAGGTCCGCACGGCCAGGATCTCGGCGATGGCGAACTCGAGGGTGTTGAGATCATCGGCGGCGCGTAGAACGGAGGCCCGCTGTTCGGCCCGGGCGGCGAGTACCGTCATCGACGAGGGTAGTGGCACTGCCAGATCGGGCCGGCGCTCGAGCAAAGTCACCAGCTGTGCGTCGGTTCGGCCGCCGAGCCAGGCGGCCAGAGAGTCGGTCCCGGTCATCCGATCCAGCCTACGTGGCTGCCACCGCATCGATGGCGGTCGTTGACATGCCAGAATGAGCCCGTGGTGAACAAATCGAAGAAACGTTATGTCGACAACGGCTGGCCTGAAGTAGGCGATGGTGAGCACGCGGTCACCGAGTTGTCGTCGGCCCGCTCCGGTAATCTCTCGCCCTTCGGCGAGGACACCGAATTCCCGGTCGCTGCCGAGCAGTTGCCGTACCTGCACCCGCGCACGGTCGTCAACCGCTGAGCTGTGTTCGATTGCGCCGCCTTCGGCGGCGCGGGGTTGCGGCCCTGGCGGGTCTCGCGTTTCAGCGCCCGAGACTCGTGCCTTCGGCGCATGCGCTTCGGGCGCTGAAACACGAGAACCCCGGGTGCCTTTTGCTGTATCTACCCCAACAGATCGTTACGCAGCAGGCGCGAGCCCGACCGGGCAACGTGCACGATGCTCGCCGCCTCTCGTCCCGTCAGGTCCAGGCGTTTCGCCAGCTCGAGTGGCACTGTCGTCGCATCGCCCACCAGTTCGACGAGCAGGCGGTTACGTGCCTGTTTCGCGGCATGTAGATCCTCGGCCGCGCGGCCGTGCCGGACGGTGGGCTCGGACCGTCGCCCACCACCGATATAGGTCGGTTTCGATCCATAGAAAGCTGCCCGCGCCCGAGCGAGACGGGCGAGGATCCACCGTTCGCGGACATCGACAGGCGGCACGTTCATACCTGCACGATATCGCGGCCGACGAGCTGCTCGTCGAGCTCCCGCACCGACTTGCTCGTCGCCCAGGGTGCGAGTCGATGCCTACTCGACACGACGGCAGCGGCCAAACGCGGGGATCGGTTCCGCTCGCACAGCTCGGCGGCCTCGCCGATCACGGCCGCGGCCTCGTCGATGTCGTTCATTTGCTCCAATGGCCGGGCCAGCTCGAGCAACGTCACTGCCCGGTCACGCGCGAATTCGGGGTCGATCATGGACGCGGCCCGCCTCGATGCCGCGGCGGCGGGGCCGGCCTCGCCGAGGTTGGACAGGACAAGGCCCCGGTAGGACTCGAGCAGGCCGGGGCCTGCGAAATAGGCCCGGGACTCGGACGGATGGCACGGTGAAAGTCCGGCGAGGTCGCGCTCTGCGTCGGCGAGCGCGGACAATGCGGCGCGATTCTGCCCGGCCAAACCGGCGGCGTCGGCGTACCGGATGCCGACATAGGCACGTAGCCGGCGGTCCTCGCTTTGGGCGACCCACGAACGTGCAGCGACAGCGTAGTCGAGGGCGGTACGGCGCCGCTGCTGCCATATGGCGAGTTGGCTCATGTGGCACAGCATGTACGCGGCCAGGTCGTCGTCTTCGGCGTCGTGCGCCAGTTCACGGGCGTCCGCGTATCGCTGTCCCGCGGTCGCGTGGTCGCCGCTGTCCCACGCCAGGCACCCGGAGAATCCGACCCATTCGGCGCGCGGCGACAGCAACGCGGGCCGCAATTCGGCCGGGCAGTCTTGCAACATGGCCTCGGTGAGTTGCTGTTGGACGGTGACCAGGCCGGACGCGGCGGGAGATCCCAATTTGTCGTCGAGCTGCATGGCTGCGTGCAAGGTGGAGCGGACCAGCTCGACTGTCGCCGTGTCGGGTCGGCCGGATCCGTGGGCGAGCCAATCCGGGCCGGCCGGATTACCGCCGGGCCCGGTGAGGGTTGCGGCGGCACTGAACGCGCCGGCAGCCTTGAACAACGCCCGCCGATCCACGTCGGACTCCTCTCGCGTGAGGCGGAACGCCTCGGTCTCCGAGGGCGTCAGCCGTGCCAGTAGGCGGCCGAGGTCGGCTTGCCCGGCACGGCCGATCGTGTGGCCGGCTTCCCACCTTTTGACGGTGCGCACGTTCACGCCGCACCGGTCGGCGAATCCCTGTTGCGACAGAGACATAGCGTCGCGCAACGCGCGCACGTCTCGGTCTGTCCACGTGGCAACGATAACCATCTGCGCCCCTGCGAAGTCGGTGTGAATCCACTGTATGCGCGCATGGCACCACCATGCCCCCGAATGTCCCCCCAATGTCCCCAAGGACACCCATAGCGTCGCCTGTACACCCGGCGCCGGGATGTGCCGAAGGCTGACACAGCGCGCGGCTCAACCACCGGCCGACAGACGAGCCGGCGGGGATATTCCAGCCTTGGCGCCGGGTGAACACACCGGACACCAACAGGGGACACATAATGAGTCATGTCGAGATAGCTCCGCCGCCCGCTAGAGTGCCGATGTGCTCGCAGGCGATCGTGACCGCGCTGAACATTTGGAACGTCCTCGGCACTCGCGTGGATGCCGACGCATGCAACAGCGTAGAGCTTTTGGAACGCGTCTCCGAAGGACTGCGGGGTCGGCCATGACCGGGCATGCTCCCACGATCGCCGCCCCGAGGCGGGCAATCGTGCTGTGCCGGCAGGACTGCGATACCCACACGCTCAAACGGATCGTGCAGCGGCACGGCCTCACAGTGGTGCACACCGTATTCGCGGAGATAAAGCTGGAGCTCGCAGCGGCTGTCGCAGTGCAACACATGCTCGAGCATGACGCCGAGGTGGTCGTCGTGCCGCACCTGAGCAAACACGCTGTCCAGCAGCCTCGGCCGTGGCGTGCGGTCGCTGCGGTTGTCGACCTCGTGACCGCGACCGGCGTGCTCGAGTGCAGACTGAACCCGCCGACCCGCTGAAACGACTCGAGGCGCCTCGCCGATCCCGTAACGGACCGGCGGGGCGCCTTTTTCGTGCCCCCGCACCATCACCGAGGGGACACCTTATGTCGATTCCTGTTCGTTCCACTCTCGCTGTGCTCGCCGCCGCGGCGCTGCTGTCCGGCTGCTCGGTCGAAACCGATACCGCCGCCCCCGCCACCGAAGCCACCGCACCGCCCGCCACGACGAACGACGCGGCGACGGCACCGACGATGTGCTACCCGGCGTCACCTATCAAGGATCCCGAGCTCTCCGCGTTCGCCGCGGTCCTGCAGTTGCCACCCGACGCCCAGGTGGTCACCGGCCGAGTGTCCACCGACAGCGATCACCCGGGCGAGGTCGGCGTCGCGCTCGACCTCTGCGTTCCGGACTCGTCGAGTGCGGATGCGTTGCGGCCGATCGCTACCGATATCGCGACGGTGCTGAAATCGACGCCGCTCGGCCAGAGGACGTTCGCGCTGTACGTCGCCGATATGGGACCGGAATATGACACCGAGGCCAAACTGAAAGACGGCGATTTTCAGCTTCACCTGTGGAATGGGAATCCGTCGCGCTCGGCCGAGCTCGCACGGTGGGAAGTCGTGACCGGATAGCCGCAGACACGAAAACAGCTCCCCGCATCGGGGTGGATGCGGGGAGCTGTTTTCGTGTCTGCGGGGAGCGAGTGGCTCAGGAAGGCAGTAGGCCTTTGTTGGCCTGGAAGAAGTCGACGACCGCCGGGTCGAGCTGGGTGTTGTTCGCCTTCACGGCGTTGAAGAGGTCGAGGGCAGGCTGCGGGATCTGGATGCCTTGGGCCTGGACCGCGGCGACGGCGCGGTCGACGGCGGCGTAGACGTCCTGGCTCTCGGTGTTCTGCGTCTGCTGCTGCGGGGCGGCAGGGGTCTGCTGGGGGGCGGTCTGCTGCCGCGGGGTGTTCTGCTCCACGAGCTTGGTCTCGGGGGCCTCACGGGGGGTGGAGCCGCTGCTCAGGCCCAGCTTGGAGGAGCAGGACGGCCAAGCGCCCCAGCCCTGCGAAGCGAGAACTCGTTCGGCAACCGTGATCTGCTGTTCGCGGGAGGCCTGGTTGGCGGTCGGGGCATAGTCGCCGCCGCCGTGGGCCCGCCAGGTGCTCGGCGAGAACTGCAGGCCGCCCTGGTAGCCGTTGCCGGTGTTGATGGCCCAGTTGCCCCCGGCTTCGCACTGCGCGAGTTGATCCCAGTCGGAGTCGGGTGCCGCGCTGGCGTTACCGGCGAGGGCCACACCGGCGGTGCCGATCATGGCGCCGGTGACGGCAACCTTGGCTACGGTGCGACCGGTAGTGGTTGGCTTGCGATGGCGTCCACTCATTCGGGTTCGTCTTCCTCTCGTACGCACCTGCGAGGTAGTTCGTTCGGGTTCGGACTGAGAGGGTGTCCGTCCCGCCCTCGCCCCTCGTTCCGTTTGGGGTCCGGTACCCGCGGGGCGAGGCTCGGTGCGGCGGGCCGGTGGGCCGGGTCTCCCGGCTGGCTAAGACGGTACGACGAACGCCGCGAAAAATCACTATTTGGTAACCGGTGTGTGCGGGCGGGTTGCGGGACGGTCTCGGGGCACCGTAATTGCTTCTATGCAGCTAGTGGCTGTGTGTGAGGTGCGAGACGGTTCGTGGACCGCTTCGTTATCGGCCTGTTATGTGATGAGGATCACAGTTGGATTTCGGGTGTCGATGCACGGGTACCCGATGCTCGGTCGGCCGAATTCGTATCGCTCACCGGCTCCGGCGGCCGGAACGCAGCGTGAAGATCAACGCCACGACGAAGCCCAGAGGCGCCAGCATCGCGCCCAGGTACAGCCACAGACCGGGCTCCCTGTCGGCAAGGGCCGGGGTGAGGAAGATTCCGATAATCGCCAACACCCCCAGCGTGAACAGTCCGAGGGCGGTATACAGCAGCCAATTGCCCGAGGACCGGGGGGACCGAGGAGGCGGCGACGATTCGGCATGCGGTGGTTCGGCGGGGTTCGTCACCGCTCGACGGTAAAACTGATGTGCTGGTGTGGATCGCACCGGGGTAGACTCTTGTGCAACACGCGTCCTGCATACCTGTGGGGCGCGTTCTTTACGAGTAGTTGCGGGCTCTGTCGCCGGCTCCGGCCGGGCGGTGCCCCGCGGACGGGTGTGCCCGCGGCGCCAGGCTTCGGGTTCCGGATAAACGAACGGGTGAGCACAGTGCCGACCGGCAGGGTGAAGTGGTACGACGTGGAAAAGGGCTTCGGCTTCCTTTCCCAGGACGAGGGTGAGGACGTGTATGTCCGCTCGTCCGCGTTGCCGCAGGGTATCGAGTCCCTGAAACCCGGCCAGCGCGTGGAGTTCGGGATGGCCGCGGGGCGTCGCGGGCCACAGGCGCTGAGCCTGAAACTCCTGGAGGCGCCGCCATCGCTGCGGCAGAGCCAGGAGCGTCATTCGCGCAAGGAGCCCGTCCGCAAACACACTCCGGACGAGCTGCACGGCATGGTCGAGGACATGATCACCCTGCTGGAGGCGAAGGTGCAGCCCGACCTGCGCAAGGGCCGCTACCCCGACCGCAAGACCGCCCAGCGTATTTCCGAGGTGGTCCGCGCGGTGGCGCGCGAACTCGATCGCTGAGTTGTGTTCGATTGCGCTGTGTTTTTTGGCGCCGCCTTCGGCGGCGCGGGGTTGCGGCCCTGGCGGGTCTCGCGTTTCAGCGCCCGAGACTCGTGCCTTCGGCACATGCGCTTCGGGCGCTGAAACGCGAGACGGGCCGCAACCCTTGGTGGTTTCGTAGCATCGGATCTGCGCCGGGGTGGGCCCCGACCATCGGGGCGAGGTGTCCGAGAAGGGTGCCGACCGGGGCCTGGAGCGAGGCTCTGTACCTGCGTGTCGCCGCTGCGTGACGTCGATTCGGGTCAGAGGCGGGCCCCGGCCATCGGGGTGAGGTGGTCGGAGGATACCGGGCGGTTACGGGGTTTCGTGGCTCGCCGTGGGACGTAACGGGGCCTTGTGACTTCGGCCCGTCAGGCCGTCTTGATCGACCACACCGCGTGCGGGACGGAGAACTCCCGACCGGTCTCGTCGATCGCGAGGATGGGCAGCTGCAACTCCACTCCGATCAGCCGTAGGTCCGGTTCGGGCCGAGACGGCACGGTGATGGCGCGGGTGCCTTCCGGGAAGCCGGTGTGGTCGATCGGGCGGGCGATTTCGTCGCCGGACGGCAGTGCGTAGACCTGCTGCATCCGCCACGGCGCGTCCACCACCCGGTCCGGCAGCGACAGTTGCAGCGGATATCCGGCGGGGACTTCGAGCGGTACCGTCTCGCCGTAGCGGCAGTCCTGCATCCGCACCGTGCAGTACATGAACGGTGGCACCGTCACCGTGGTGCCGTGCGCGTACGCGGTGATCTCGGGATCGTGTGGTTCGGCGTCGCGTACCAGCGCCCACACCACGCCTACGGTGGCGGCAACGAGCACCAGCAGCCCGGCCGTGAGCAGCGCGATGCTCGTGCGGATGTTGTATGTGCTCACCGGATGGGGTCTCCTCGGGGAATATCGGACAGCGGCACGGGAATTTCCTGCTCCGCGTGATGGGGACGGTTACCGCCCAGTCCGGGCAGCAGGGAATGGCCGCGATAGCTCAGCACACTCTGGACCAGACCGAGTACGAGTACCGCGCTGACCACCGCGAAACCCTTCCAGTAGTCGGTGGGCAGCAGCACCCCGGCCGCCCCGCCGACCACCCAGCTGAGCTGGAGCACCGTTTCCGACCGGCCGAAACCGGACGCGATCGACTCCGGCGGCAGATCGTCCTGGATGGCGGCGTCCAGGGATACCTTCGCCAGCGCGCTCGCCGCCGCGGCGACCAGGGCGGCCAGCGCCGCGCCGAACAGGTTGTCGGTGAACACCGCGACCAGCGCCACGACCGTGCATCCGACCGTGCAGTTGAGCACGATCAGCGAGGGCCTGCCCAGTTTCAGGCGGGCACCGGTCGCGTTTCCCGCGAAGTTGCCGACGGCGGCCGCCGCGCCGACCACCCCGAGCATGGCGGCCTGCTGGACCGGTCGATGTTCGGTGGCCTTGGCGACGAACGCCACATAGAAGGTCAGGAATCCGGTCAGCACCCGGATGGCACTGTTACCCCACAGGCCGGTGACCACCGCCCGGCCCAACGGCTGGCGGCGTTTGCGCGGTGGGACGGTGGATTCGCTACCCCGGCTCAGCACCTCGGTATGCGGATCGTGCCCGTGGTAGCCGAATGTGGCGGGAACCTCGCCCTCGGTGACCTCTACCCAGCGGGGGATGTGCAGGCTCAGATAGGTACCGCCGACGGCGATCACCACCGCGAGACACAGCGCGCCCCCCGAACCGAACAGCGCGGCCGCCGCCCCGGCCACCCCACCGGCACCAAGAGTGCCGCCGACCAGGCCGAATACCGTCAGGCGGGAGTTGGTGCGGACCAGATCGATCCCCGGGGGCAGGACCCGAGGCGTCACCGCGCTCTTGAGCACGGCGAACGATTTGCTGAACACCATCATGCACAGGGCCAGCGGATACAGCGCCCAGCTGTCGAAATCGATGAGCAACACCACCGCCACCACCGCGCGGATCGCGAAGGAAACTGCCAGGGCGAGTCGGCGGCCCCGCTGCAGCCGGTCCAACAGCGGACCGATGAGCGGGGCGATCACCGCGAACGGGGCGATGGTGATCAGCAGATACAGAGCGACCTTGGTTTTGCTCTCGGCGGTGGCGCTGGCGAAGAACAGGGTATTCGCCAAGGCCACGGCGATCGCCGCGTCGAGGGCGAAATTCGCCATGGTGGCGTAGGTCAGCGCGGTGAGCCCGGATTTGTCGGCGCCGTCGGCCTTGGCCGCGCGCTGGAAGGTGGCGATGCCCTTCTCGGTGAGCTCCCGGCCGCGCATGGCGGCGACGCGGGTGACGGTGAGCTTGCGCGGGATGCGGCGCGCGCCGGGGGAGTCGAGCGGGGTGGAGGATTCGACCGTCTCGTACGGCCGGGTCGGCGGATTGCTCGCCGGATCACCGCCGGGTGGGGGGTCGTAGCGCGCGCGGCCCGCGGTGCCGACAGCGCGACCCGTACGGCCGGCGGAGTCGGCGCGGAAGGCGCGAGAGCTCCCTTGGGGAAGGTCGGCGGCCCGGCGGGTGGCGGGCCCGCCGAAGCGGTTCGTCGAGTCCGCCGGCTCCGGGGCATCGCGGTGTTCGGATGCGGCGGACCGGTGGGGTGATCGCCCGCCGTCCGGTACCGGTGGGCCCTCCACACCGGAGATGCCGAAGATTCGGGCGAATCTGCTGGGTGGCCGGGCGATATCGCGCTGCTCGGCCGCGGACCCGGGGTGCGGGCCCCGATCGTGGTCGTGCCCGATCTCGTCGTGCTCGGCGATGTGGAGGCGACGGGTGCGCGGCGATTCTGTGTAGTCGGGGCCGGAATCGGCGTCCCGGTTGCGGTGTGGCACGTTCGGCGGCGGGTAGCGGTCGTATCCCGGATGCCGCTGCGATGGCGGATACTCGGCGGCGTCCCACCGACCGCGATCGGAACCGGAGGGCTCGCGGGGAGTGGTCACACCCTCAATTCTGGCGCATGCGTCACAGTGCGGGATTCCGCCCTGCCCGAGCCGATGGCGGCAGTGACGTATCTCGCTTCCCGCACCGGCGACCGAGGGCTCAGGCCGGTACGAAGCGGACCTCGAAAACCGTTGGCCAGTACTTTCCGGTGAGCAGGAAACGGTCGGTGCCGGGGACCTGGGCAATCCCGTTGAGGACATCGGCCTGGGCCCGTTCCAGGGTGGTGAGCAGGCCGCTCGCATCGATATCGGCCAGTACGCGGCCGGTGTCGGGATCGATGCGCAGTATCCGGTCGGTCGGCCAGACGTTGGCGTAGACCGAGCCGTCGTCCGCGCAGTCGAGTTCGTTCAACCGCGCCGAGCCGTGGTCGACCAGGGTGACCGAGCCGGTTACGGCGAAGCTGTCCGGATCGCGGAAGGTGAGGGTCGCCGAACCGTCGCTCATGACCAGCCGGCCTGCCCGGGTGCACAGCCCCCAGCCCTCGCCCTCGTATCGGATGCGGGCGCGTTCGGCCAGGGTGCCCGGATCGCGGGCGTAGGCCACGCCCTCGGTCCAGGTGAGTTGCCAGAGCGTATCGCCTGCGCGGGTGATGCCCTCGCCGAAATACGGGTCGGCCAGGTCGGTGCGGGCCAGTTCGGCACCGGAGGTTCGATCAGTGGTGCGCACACCGGAGCGGCCCTTCATACCGGTGCTCTCGTACAGCACCTCGCCGTCGATTTCCAGGCCCTGCGTGAACGCCGTCCGGTCGTGCGGATAAGTGCGCAATACCTGCACGGTCAGCCGTGGTGACGTGCCTTCGACATCGCCGCACGCGGCCGTTCCGAGCAGACAAATCAATCCCGCGACGGCCCACGCACGGCGATTGCGCCTCATACGGCAAAATATAGTCCGTGAGCGCAGTACCTGTTTCGGACTCTGGTGTACGGCCGATCCTGGGCGATGCCGTGGACCTGGCCCGGCGTGCGCTTCTGGAACTGGAGCCATCCGGGGTCGGGGAGTATCTCGGGGTCAGTGCCGAGGACGACTACGCGGCCACCCACCGGTTCGAGGCCACGCTGCCCGGCTACCGCGGCTGGCAGTGGGCGGTGGTGGTCGCGGCGCCGGCGGATGCCGACCATGCCACGGTCAGTGAATCCGCTCTGCTTCCCGGACCCGATGCGCTGATCGCGCCGGAGTTCGTACCGTGGGAGCAACGGATCCGACCCGGGGACCTCGCTCCCGGTGATCTGCTGGCCCCGTTGCCGGATGATCCGCGTCTGGTACCCGGCTACACCGCGACCGGTGATCCGGAGGTGGACGAGGTCGCCTATCAGGTCGGCCTGGGCCGTAGCCAGGCCCTGAGCCCGGAGGGCCGCGCGGAGGCCGCCGAACGCTGGTACGCCGAGTACGGTCCGGATACCGAGATGGCCAAGGCGGCGCCGGGCACCTGCGGAACCTGCGGCTTCTACCTACCGTTGGCCGGTTCGCTGCGCGCGGCGTTCGGGGTCTGTGCCAATGCCATGGGTGCCGACGGGCATGTGGTCCATGCCGGATACGGTTGTGGTGCGCATTCGGACACGCCCGCTCCCACCGGCTCGGGGTCGCCGCTGTACGAGGCCTACGACGATGCGGCGATCGAGGTCATCCCCACCGATTCGCTGCGGTCCGGGACTCGGCCGGAGGACTCCGGTATGAACGGGTCGGCCGCCGAACAGACCGCGGTTGTGGCCGAGACCGGTGCGATGGTCGGCTCCACAGAATCGGCCTCGACCGAGATGCGGGACACCGAGAAGGCGCAAGGCGATACCGTACCCGTCGGACAGGATTCGGACGAGAGTTCATCCGAACGCGGATCATCGGAGACGATCTGAGCGAGCGGGCCGCCTCGGGCGAGCCGGTCGGGCCGGGCGCCTCGGACACTTCCGGCGGAGCGGATATACCCGATCCCTTCGATACGGCGCGGCTGCGATCCGCGGTGCTCACGGCATGGCGGGACTCACCGACCCGGTTGCGGGAGGACGCGGCCGCCGAGGCGGACCTGGTGCGGGCCGGGTACCGGGATCGGCTGCTCACCGAGTTGGCACAGAACGCCGCGGACGCGGCCGCCGCGGCCGGGGTTCCCGGGCGGCTGGTGATCCGGTTCGACGGGCGGACGCTGTCGGTGTCGAATACCGGCGCGCCCGTCGACATCTCCGGAGTGCATGCGATGACCGCGCTGCGCGCTTCCGGGAAAACCGATACATCCGGCACCGTCGGCCGCTTCGGGGTCGGGTTCACCGCGGTGCTCACCGTGAGCGACGATATCGAATTGCGTTCCACCAGTGGGTCGCTGCACTTCTCTCGGGCCCGTACTCGGGATGCCCTGCGCCGGTCGGGGATATCGGTTCCGGAGGGTCCGGCCGCCGCGGATTTCGCGCCGCCCGTACTGCGGCTGGCCTGGCCGGTGTCGGTGGGGCCGGTGCCCGGCGCGGATACCGAGGTGGTGTTGCGGCTGCGGGACGAGGTGGATGTCGAACATCTGTCGGCGGCCATGCGCCGAGAGGCGGTCGACCTGCTGATGGAACTGCCCGCGCTGCACAGTGTTCGGATCGGTTCGGAGGAATTGGTCGCCCGGACCCGGGACCTGGACGCCCGCGGCGCGAGTGAACTGCGGATCAGCGGCTTCGGGGCCGAGCGCATATGGTGGCAGTTCCGGACAGAGCACGCGCGCTGGCTGCTTCCCGTGCGCGACGGTACGCCGGTGCCGGCCGCCCCGGATGTGCTGCGGGCGCCGACCCGTTCCGATGAGGAACTGTCCCTGCCCGCACTGCTGGTCGTCGATATTCCGATGCAGCCGGATCGGCGCCGCCTGCTGCCCGGCGCCCGGCTCGACGGGATCGTCGCGGGCTATGCCGATTTCGCTCGGGCACTACCCCCGGAGGATCGGCTCGTTCTGGTCCCGGCACCCGGCTTCGCGCGGAGCGAGGCCGACGGGTTGCTGCGGGAAGCGATCGTTCGGGAGCTGCGGGAACACTCATGGCTACCGGTCGTGGTGGACGAATCCGAGGTGGAGGCAGGCGGTATCGACGGCTCCGACTCCTCGGCGGGCGCGCAAGCGGACGGGACCGGCCCGACGGAGTACCGGACGGCGGTGCCGACTCGGGCGAGCGTATTTCCCGATATCACTCCTGAGCTGGCCGAACTGCTCGCCGGTATGGTCGGACCGCTGGTGCCGCCGAGTCTGTCCGGGCGCCGGTACGCCGAGGCGCTGTCCGTGCTCGACGTGCATCGGCTCGGCCTTGCCCGGATCGCCGAACTGTCCGGTGGGCTCGACCGGCCGCCGCGCTGGTGGTACGCGCTGTACACCGCGCTGGAACCGTTCGTCGGTGATCGGCTCGCGGTCGAGGAACTGGGCGCGCTCGCGGTTCCGCTGGCCGACGGCCGGCTGGTCACGGGTCCGCGCACGGTGGTGCTCGACGATCGGCTGCGCGAGCCGGTCCCGGTGCACTGGGCGCGGTTGGCGCACCCGGAGGCGGTGCATCCGCTCCTGGCGCGGCTGGGCTCCCGGCAGGCCACGGCGCGGGAACTGCTGACCGATCCCGGCCTGCGGGCCGAACTGGCCGACCGGCCGGGCGACCCCGAGACCGTCGACGCGGTGCTGCGTCTGGCCGCTTCCACCGAGACCGATACGCTGCCGGACTGGCTGGGTCTGCTCGAAATACCCGACAGCGCCGGTGAACTGCGGCCGGCCGATGAGCTGTTGCTGCCGGACGCTCCCCTGGCCGAACTGCTCATACCGGATTCGCCGCTCGGCACGGTGGCCGCCGGTATCGTCGACAGGTACGGTGCGGCCGCGCTGCGCGCGGTGGGTGTCGGCTGGGATTTCGGGATCGTCTCCGAAACCGATCCGACGGGACCCGACCATCAGCTCGACGACGAGGACGCGTGGTGGGCCGGCCTGTCCGAGGACCCGCCGGAACTGACCGCGGTCCGCGATCTGGATCTGGTGGACGACGCCTCCTGGCCGGAGGCGTTGTGGCGACTGCTGTCCGGGGACCGCACCCGGGCGTCGCTCGCGGACCGGGCCGGTTATACCGCCTGGTGGCTGCGCCGGTATGCCCGTGTCGACGGCATCCCGCTGGGACGGTACCGGCATCCCGGGGATATCGAATTCGCCGGGCTGCTGCCGGAACTCCCGATCACCGGACTGTCGCGCACGGATCTCGACGTGTTGCGGTCGAGTCTGGCCGATCCGGAGGCCATCGACTCCGATCTGGCCCTCGTCCTGCTCGAGGCCCTTGCCGATCCGGCGAGAACACCGGCGCCCGAAACCGTTTCGCTGGTGCACGCCCGGTTGTCCGCGGTAGTGCCGCGGTTGGACCTCACCGCCGTCGACCCGCCCGATCGGGTACGGGCGCTGTCGGGGGCGGTGATCGACGCGGCGGACGCGCTGGTGTTGGACCGGCCGTGTTTCGGTCTCGTGGTGCCTCCGGACCGGTTGGTGGTGGGCGATCCGGATTTCGCCGCCGATCTGGCCACCTTGCTGGATCTGCCACTGGCCTCGGAGAGCGTAACCGTCGAGATTCTCGGCGCAGGTTACGGAACCACCTGGTCGGACGAGCCGCTCGGGGTCGTGGTGCGCAGGATGTTCGCCTTGCCGGCGCAGGTCGGGCCGCTGGTGTTACACGATGATCTGCGGGTGCGGCTCCACGGGGCGGTGCGGCGTACGGTATCGGTGCCGTGGTGGCAGGACGGCACGACCACGCATCTGCGGCGTCCGCGTCCGGAGGGCTGATCGGCGCGAGTGTTACGCGCCGGCCTCCGCGTGGTTCACCAGCGTCTCACAGAGCAGGTCCAACTGGGTCCGCACGCTTTCGCTGTCGTTGTCCACCAGCCAGCGCAGCACGATTCCGTCGATCACATTGAGCGTGAACCGCGACAGGGTGCGCACCGGTACCGTCCATCGGCTGTCGGTGGCGACGCGGGCGTGCTCGAGGATATCGGCGACCGTGGAATCGTTGAATGCGTACTGTTCTCGCGCGATGGCGAGTTTCGCGGGCGTCTGTTCACCTTCGCGCAGGGCGTAGGTGGTGGTCTCGTAGGTGAGCAGCTGTCGCTCCGGGGTGGCCTCCACATTGAGCCACATCAGTTCCAGCCCCGCGCGCACCAGCTCCCGCAGTGCGGCGATGCCGGTGCCGGTGCTCTGCCATACGGTGTCGTCGGCGTCGACGGAATCGCGTAGTTCCATCGATAGCGCCTTGACCAATTCGGTCATCAGGGCGTCCTTGTTCTCGAAGCAGTAGTGCACCACTCCGAGCGAGACGCCTGCCGCCTGGGCGACGTCTCGTGTGGTCACGCCCGCAACTCCCTTTTTCTCGGCAAGGCCGATCGCGGCCTCGATAAGGTGGGCCCGTCGTTCTTCGACGCTCAATCGGGAGGACACCTGAGCGAGTTAAGCGCCCACGGCGCGAACAGTCAATTCCCGGAATGGACCCACCGAACTGGACGATTGTCCAGATGTATGGGTTTGCTGCCCTGCGAACCGAGAGGGGCCGCCGTAACCGTGACGCGCAGGACAATGCTCACCCGGACGGTCGCGGGTTCCGCCGTGTCGGCGGTGTCGACGGCGCCTGTGACCGGGCCGGCCCTCGTGCCGGGCGTCTCCCCCCACGACGCCGAACCGGGCCGCTACCATTTCCGGCACTTCGCCGACCGCTTGACGCCGGACGGACGGCCGGTGCCGTTCACGGGTACCAGCGCGGAGTTCGACATCCCCTGAAACAGGCGAGGTCTCGCCCGGCGTGCGAGGCTCGGGCATCGGTCCGAGGCGTCGTTTCCGCGGACCACCCCGACATCCGCCGGCACTACAGTCCGGTCTGCGCACCCTTGTCGCCGCGCCGCGCACCGCGCCGCTGGACGAGGAATATCGTGTAGCCGAGCAGACCCACGGCCAGGCCCATCAGGCAGACCGGACGCGTGGATTCCCAACGATCGCCGCCGAGCCACACCACAACGGTGGCCACGGCCCACAGCGCACTGCCGATCGCGAGAACCGGGCGGGGATCGGTCAGCCACGGTGGAATCTGCGGAACCTCGGGGGCCATCAACCCAGCCTAGACCTCTGTTCCACGAGCGGCCGGCGTGGTCCCGACGCCCGGTAACAGGCCCGGTTGCCGTATTCTCCCTCCGACGAACGGTGTCCCGTATCGTTCACAACTGTGACGACCCCATCGGATGTTCGAGCACTCGCGAGCGAAGTATCGCTGGCGGTCGTACGCTTGACACGACATCTACGGGGGCGGCGTACGGATTCGCTGATCTCGCTGACCCAGCTGTCGGTACTGGCCACTCTGCACCGCGAGGGCGCCATGACCCCCGGTGCGCTGGCCGCGAAGGAGCGCGTGCAGCCGCCCTCGATGACCCGGGTGATCGCCTCACTCACCGATATGGGGTTGGTGGCTCGTACACCGCACCCGACCGACGGGCGGCAGATCATCGTCTCGTTGTCGCCGGCCGGTGCGGGACTGCTCGCCGACGAGGCCAGCGCGAGGGAGGCCTGGATGACCGATCGGCTGTCCCATTTGGAGCCGGAGCAGCTCGATGTGCTCGCCCGCGCGGTGAAGATCATGAACCGGATCGTCACCGAGTCCGAATAGGCATTCCCGGCGCGGCTACCGTGCGTGCCGGTATCCGAAAGCCTGGTCGCTGTCCACGATTTCGCGGCCGAGGGGGAACAGGGCCAGCGGAATCAACTTGAGATTGGCCCAGGCGAACGGGAGCCCGATGATCGTGCAGGCCAGTGCGATACTGGTGCCCAGGTGCCCGAGCGCCAGCCACCAGCCCGCCACCACGAACCAGATGATGTTGCCGATCAGGGAACCCGCGCCCGCGCCCGGTTTCTCCACCGTGGTGCGGCCGAACGGCCACAGCACATAGGCCGCATTGCGCAACGCGGCCACGCCGAACGGGATGGTGACGATCAGAACGAAGCAGATCAGCGCTGCCACCAGATAGCCCAGTGACATCCAGAATCCCGCGAAGACCAGCCACAGGATATTGAGGACGAATTGGATCGGCTTCACGTTTCCAGCATGCCGGGCTGTGTCTGATTGCGCCACCTGGAGGTGGCGCGGGTCGGGGCCCTCGTGACCCCGGGTCTTCCCTCCCTCCGCGCCGCCGCCGACGCGACGGCGCTCCGGTCGGTCCAGACCCGGGGCGGGCCCCGACCTGGGGGGCGGGGTTGGCAGGATATCGGCTGTGGCGGTGGTTGTTGATGTGGACGATATCGCCGATCCGCGTGTCGACGACTTTCGTGATCTGAAGGCGGCGGATCGGCGACCGGATCGACCCGGTGGTAAGGGGCTGGTTATCGCCGAGGGGGTCGTGGTGGTGCAGCGGATGGTGAATTCGCCGTTCACCCCGCATGCCCTGCTCGGAGTGGAGAAGCGGCGGCGGGAACTGGCCGATGATCTCGCCGGGCTCGATGTGCCCTATTACCGGGTCTCGGCCGAGGTGATGGCCGAGGTCGTCGGGTTCCATCTCAATCGGGGCGTGCTGGCGGTGGCGCGGCGTCCCCCGGAACCCGAATTCGGCCCGCTGCTCGACGAGGCACGGACGGTGGCCGTGCTGGAAGGCGTCAACGACCACGAGAATCTGGGATCCATCTTCCGTAACGCGGCCGGACTGGGGGTCGACGCCGTGCTCTTCGGCGAGCGGTGCGCCGACCCGCTGTACCGGCGCGCGGTGCGGGTCTCGATGGGGCATGTGCTGCGGGTTCCGTTCACCCGAATACCGGACTGGCCGAACGGGCTGGAGCTGCTGCGCCGGCGCGGTTTCCAACTCGTCGCGCTCACCCCCGACCCGGGCGCGCACACCCTGGCCACTGCCGTGACCGGAGGCCGGGTGGCATTGCTGTTCGGCGCCGAGGGGCCCGGTCTGACCGAACAGACCATGGCGGCGGCCGATGTGCGCGCGCGTATTCCCATGGCGGCGGGCACCGATTCGCTCAATGTGGCCACCGCCGCCGCCCTGGCCTTTTACGAGCGGGTCCGGACGGCATGAATACACACCCCGGTGCGCGGCGGGTATCCGCGCTACGTTTTCCCGGTGAACGTGTTGCCACCCGCGGGCCACCCCGGATATCCGCCCTCGCCGGACCCGACACCATGGGCCGCCGGGATAACCGTGACGGTACTGGTGGCGGCCTTGACCGCCGTGGCGGTGTACGCGTTCGGGGTCGCCTTGGCGCAGGTACATCCACTGCTGTCGCTGGCCGTGAACCTGGTCGCGGTCGGCGGTGTCGCACCGACGGCCTGGCGCTGGCGCGCTGTCCCGGTGGTCCGCTGGATAGTGGCCGGCGGGGCCGCGGGTGTGCTGCTCGGCTGGGTGGCGCTGCTGTTCGGCTGAACCGCCGGTTATTCGTCGCCGCCGGTGGCCGGCGTCGCGTCGTATCCGCGCAGCCAGGAAAACAATCCCCGGCGGGTGCCGTCCGGGGTGGGGTGGTTGTCGTGACCGTTGCGGTCGGATGCCGCGCCCTTGGGACGCAGTGCGAAACCACAGACCGGGATATCGGCCGGGGACAGCCCGTCTCGGGCGGCGGCCCGGTAGCCGAAACCCAGCCATTCGCACTGGGCGGCATCGGCGAAAAGGGTGGGATCGTACGGCAGGGCCAGCGGGTCGGATACCTCGCCGGGCCGGCGGCGGACCGGATGTTCACCCGCCCAATACGGGCGTTCCCAGACCATGGGCAGCCCCCTGTTCTCCAGGATGTTCAGCCGGGTCGAACTGAACGCGCGGCGCAGTTCTCCGCGTTCCCAGTGCGCGAACGCTCCCCAGCCGCGCGTGGTATCGAAGGCCACCAGGTACGTGTGCTCGGAGGCGAGTGGTCGCACCAGCAGTTCCGGTATCCCGGTGGGCCGGGGCCGGGTGGCCTGTGCGGAGCACAGCAGGGTGAGGCCGGGATAGCAGCCGAGGTAGACCTCGTCGGGTTCCGGGCCCGCGTGGTGTTCGAGGGTGTCCTTCGTGGTCGGCACGATATCCAGGTCGGGATGCAGCTGCCGGGCCAGTGCCGGCCCCGCCGTCGGGTCGGGATCGAGATGGGCGCGCAGTACGGCGGCCGGATCGGGTGTATCGACATACCAGATCGACGAAACTTTGCACAGCATTTCCGGCACCTCCCGACCGCACGCGAAATATGTGTCGCAAACAATGGGCAATCCGAGGCGGTCATGCCCGGGCCCGCGCTGTGCGTGGATTGAACTGCGCTGACAGCGCATGAAGAAATTTACCCGCAGGACGTGGGGGAAGGGGTCGTTCCTCCGCCAACACGCCGAAAACTCGGACGACAGTACCGATTCGGTCGACGGACCGGCGCGACCGGACCGGGTCAGCGACCGGGGCCGCGTACGCCCAGCAGCACATCCTCCCACGAGGGCATCGGCGCCTTGCCGCGTTTACCGCGGGCGGCCGGTTTGGCCTTGTTCGCCGTCGGCTTCGCGGGCTGTTCAGGAGCCGACGGCGGCTCCTCCTCGGGTTCGGTGACCTGCGGTTCGGCGGGTTCGGTGCCCGCCCGGGTGCCCGCGGCGACCTTGGCCGGCCTACCGCCCGCGGCAGAGACGCTCTCCGCCGCGCGGCCGTTCGATTCCGCGCGGGTGTCGGCCGAAGCGGTGGTGTTCGACCCCACAGCGGTACCCCCGGTGGTCGCGCCACCGGCCGCGGGGACGGCGCTCCCGCCCGCGGCCACGGCACGCTGCTCGTAGTACTCCTCGACCGTGGAGTACTGCTCGGCGGCGGATCGGCCCGCCGGAGCGCTACGGGGCGCCGGTGCGGCCTCGCGCCGGACCTCGACGGCCGGTTCGGGCTCGGGCGGTGTTTCGGGTTCGGTCGGCAGTATCGTCGCGAGTCCGCGCAGAGCACGGCCGAAATCGGGATCGATCAGATCCGCGGCCGGATCGTCGAGCGGGGAGACCGTACCGCCGTGCGCGTCCGGCTGATAACGCCAGTGCGCGGCGATCTCGGAATGGCCGTTCTGCCACTGCAGTTGGGCGACCCAGAACCCCTTCTCGTCCTTCCAGGCATCCCACTCGGCGTTTTCCAGGGTGTGGCCGCGGGCGGTGAACGCGGCGGTCACCACGTCGATGAGGATTTCGACGGCGGGTCCGTCGGAACGGACCGGATGTGCCTTCTGGGCCAGTTCGGCGGCGCGGGCCCGTTCCAGCAGAACGGGGTAGGCGAAACGCTCGACCCGATTGGCCGGCAGGCCGGATTCCGCGGTGACCTGCTCCACGGAGGCGCCGGCACGGATTCGGGCCTGGATATCGCGAGGACGCATGGTGGCTTCCGTTTCGATCTCGATCTGGCCGAATCGGGCAAGGTCCCCACGGGCCGCGGCCCGTAGTTTGTCGTCGGCGGGAAGCCGGAATTTCTGGCCGTTTTCGGTGTCGACGCACACGATATGGGCGGAGTCGGGCGTCACCCCGATCACTCGAAGTTCACGCACCGTTACCTCCTTATCGCGCTGCTCGCGACACCGCCCACGTTCTGGAACAGTAGTGCACTTCTGAGATTCGTGTGGCAAGACACGCGGCATCGAAATCTACCCCGCGGCAGCGCCGCACAGCTAATCTGCTCTATCTCTTTGCGTATCAAGTCGTTTCCGAACAGGCAATGGGCCACCACACTCGAAAAGCGCAACAGCCCATTGCCTGTCATCGAAACCGCTGTTCGGACGATCTGGGCAGGAGCGGATCCGTCGACGGGCCGGTGGCAGGCGGTGACGATCAGGAGAGCTTTTCCACCACCCAGTCCACGCAGCGCGTGAGCCGGGTTACATCGTCGGGTTCGACGGCGGGGAACATACCGATGCGCAATTGGTTGCGGCCCAGCTTGCGATACGGCTCGGTATCCACGATGCCGTTGGCGCGCAGAATCTTCGCCACCGCGGCGGCGTCCACCGAATCGGCGAAATCAATGGTGCCGACCACTTGCGAGCGATGCGCCGGATCGACGACGAACGGAGTGGCGTATTCACTCGCCTCCGCCCAGGTGTACAGCCGCGACGAGGAATCCAGCGTCCGCTTGACCGCCCAGTCCAATCCGCCGTGGTTGTTCAGCCATTCGATCTGATCGGCCAACAACAGCAGCGTGGCCAGCGCGGGTGTGTTGTAGGTCTGATCCTTGACGCTGTTGTCGATGGCGATCGGCAGCGACAGGAAATCCGGTGTCCAACGCCCGGAGTCCTTGATTTCCTCGACCCGGTCGAGCGCGGCCGGGCTCATCAGCGCGATCCACAGGCCACCGTCGGCGGCGAAGCATTTCTGGGGCGCGAAGTAGTACACGTCGGCGTCGGTGATATCCACCGGCAGCCCGCCCCCGCCCGAGGTGGCGTCGATGGCGATGAGTGCGTTTTCCGACCCCGCGGGCCGCCGCACCGGAACCGAGACACCGGTGGAGGTCTCGTTGTGCGCCCAGCCGACCAGATCGGCGGACGGATCGGCGACCGGCTCGGGGGCCGAACCCGGGTCGGCGGACACCACGATCGGTTCGCCGATGAAAGGGTTCTTCTCGGTCACGGAGGCGAACTTCGAACTGAACTCGCCATAGGTCAGGTGCAGTGACCGCTCACGGATCAGGCCGAAGGCGGCCGCATCCCAGAACGCGGTGGTGCCGCCGTTGCCGAGGACCACCTCGTAGCCGTTGGGCAGGGAGAACAGATCGCGCAGGCCGGAACGCACGCGCGCGACCACATCCTTGACCGGCTTCTGCCGGTGGCTGGTGCCGAACACCGAGGCCCCCACGTCTACCAGGGACCGCAACTGCTCCGGGCGCACCTTGGACGGGCCGCAGCCGAAACGACCGTCCGCGGGTTTGATGTCGTCGGGGATTGTCGGGAACGCACTGGTCATGGCGAACAGCGTAGTCGCGGTGTCGCTGTGCGTCGTACCACACTCCAGCTAACGTCCAGCGGTATGAGCATGCTCTCGGCAAACCTGCGCCGATGGCTTCGCGGCCTGCCGGCGCGACGAATGCACCCGCAGATGGGAGTCGTTTCCGGCGCCGCGCGACAGGAGTTGTCGATATGTGGTCTTACCGGCTCGGCAACCGTTCTCGGCGTACGGCCGTGCCACCGGGGACCCGGCTGTGTGTTCCGGGTCCGGATCCGGATACCGGGGCGGCAGCCGTACGAGACCCGGATACGGCAGAAGGTCCGCCAAGCCGATCTGGACCGAATGCGGCCCGGGGACGTGATCCGCTGTCGGGTCGACCCCAGCGACCCCGAGCGGGTGGTGTTGTATCCGCTCGGCGTCACGGCCGCCGACCACTCGGGTACCACGAAGATCTTGGCGGACGGCCGCCGCGCCGAGGCCACAGTGCTGGCGGCGACACCCGTCGCGGCCGACTACTCCGGAATCGGCGATCCGGTGTTGCGACTGGACCTGGAGCTACAGACCTGGGACGAGCCGACGCCCTGGCGGATACGGTTGGTGCAGTCGGTGCCGCTGGCCGCGATCGACCTGGTCGACCTGGGCCGGCGCCTGAAGGTCGCGTTCTTCACGGTCGATTGCGGCGAATCGGTCGCCGTCGACTGGGAGGCCACGCTGAAGGAGCGCTGAACGAACGACACCCTACGGTCCGGGACGCCTCCGCCTCGGCCGTGTCCAGGCCGTCGAAGGAGGCCGCGCCTATCGGACGCGGACCACCGACTCCCAGCCCGCCACGTCCTCCGGGCGGCGCGGCCCCGGGCCGGTGTAGATGGCGGCCGGGCGCACCAGTTTGCCCAGCCGTTTCTGCTCCAGGATGTGCGCGCACCAGCCGGCGGTCCGGCCGCAGGTGAACATGGCGGGCATCATATGGGCGGGGACCTCGGCGAAGTCCAGGATGACGGCTGCCCAGAACTCGACATTGGTCTCGATCGCCCGGTCGGGGCGGCGTTCCCGCAGTTCGGCCAGCGCGGCCTGTTCCAGCGCGGCGGCCACCTCGTAGCGCGGCGCGCGCAGCCGGCGCGCGGTATCGCGCAGCACTCGGGCCCGCGGATCCTCGGCCCGGTACACCCGGTGGCCGAAGCCCATCAACTTCTCCTTGCGGTCCAGAATGCCCTTGACCAGCGCGCGGGCATCACCGGCTCGCTCGACCTCTTCGATCATCGGCAGTACCCGCGCGGGTGCGCCGCCGTGCAGCGGACCGGACATGGCGCCGATGGCGCCGGAGAGCGAGGCCGCCACATCGGCACCGGTGGACGCGATCACCCGGGCGGTGAAGGTGGAGGCATTCATCCCGTGTTCGGCGGCCGAGACCCAGTAGGCGTCGATGGCCTCGGTGTGCCAGGGGTCGGGATCGCCTTTCCACCGGGTCATGAAGCGTTCGGTGACCGTGGTGCACTCGTCGATCTTCTTCTGCGGGACCGCCGGTTGATAGATACCGCGTGCGGACTGCGCGACATAGGACAGCGCCATCACCGAGGCGCGGGCCAGATTCTCCCGCGCGGTCTCGTCGTCGATATCCAGCAGCGGCCGATAGCCCCAGATGGGTGCGAGCATGGCCAGACCCGCTTGGACGTCGACCCGGACGTCGCCGGTGTGCACCGGCAGGGGGAAGGGCTCCGCCGGCGGCAGCCCGTGCCCGAACTCGCCGTCGACCAGCAGAGCCCAGGCGTCGCCGAAGGTGACCCGATTGATGACCAGATCCTCGATGTCGACGCCGCGGTAGCGCAGCGCGCCGCCGTCCTTGTCTGGTTCGGCGATATCGGTGGTGAACGCCACCACGCCCTCGAGGCCGCTGACGAAGTCCGGGGGAAGGGCGGTGGAGCCGGAAACCGCGGAGCTTGTGGTCATGGCAGGACTCTCCTTTCCCCACGACTCTATCGCTTGGCTACCGGGTAGTAACGTCTGGCCCATGCGTGAGCTGGACAATTCCCGCCCGGATCTCGCCGCGATGCGGGCCGAATACGGTGTCACCCATCTGGGGATGGGTGATCCGTCCACCGGCCGCGGCATACACGACGCCGAGCTCGACGAAAGCTGGCTGGCAGGCGGGTGGGAACCGCTGCTGCGGCACTGGATCGAACAGGCCACCGCGGTCGGTATCGCCGAGCCCAACGCCATGGTGCTCGGCACCGTCGCCGCCACCGGGTCACCGGATGCGGCCCCGCGTCCGGTGACGCGCACCGTGCTGTGCAAGGGGCTCTCCCCGGAGGGTGTCATCTTCTACACCAACTACGACTCGGCCAAGGGAACCCAGCTGGCGGCGGTGCCGTATGCCTCGGCGACCTTCCTGTGGCCGCAATTGGCCCGGCAGGCGCATGTGCGCGGTCGGGTCGAACGGGTCTCCGCCGAGACCACCGCCGTCTACTGGCGGTCCCGACCGCGCGAGTCCCAGCTGGGTGCCTGGGCCTCCCAGCAGTCGCGGCCGATCGACTCCCGGGCCGATCTCGATCGAGCGTTGGCAGAGGCCATCGTCCGGTTCGGCGATGTGGACGAGATTCCGGTGCCACCCCATTGGGGCGGTTATCTGCTCCGGCCCGACGAGGTGGAGTTCTGGCAGGGACGACAGGGGCGGTTGCACAACCGCATCCAAGTGCTCGTCGACGACACGGGAATGACAGTGCGCCGGCTGCAGCCATAGGGACCCGGGCCCAATTGGATGTCATGCCCTGCGGCGGTGGGTATTTGGCCTGGTCAGAGCTTGTAAGTCGGGTATCGGTGATATTTCGCACGGTTATTCGCGGCGGTATCCGGGTACACGCCGGCGGTGGCGAGCAACGAGATGGCGCGACGGCCGGTGTGCGGGGCCGCGGGACGGCCGCCGCGGCCCGGACGCGTCGGTGAGTCGGCCGGTCACGGCGATGATCCCGAGTGCCGGACAGGGGTGTCCTCACGGCGTTTTCCGCGGCTCCGTGAGAACTACTCGTGGGTACCCCTCCTCGCCGGGGCCGGTGAAGCAGCGACTAGCGTCTCCGGTAACGCACCGTGTGCCGACCGCACGCGATGCCGATGGTCATACGCCTGAGAGGGATCCTTCCGTGCCCGAGAATCACATCAACGACGCCAAACCGGTTCTCACCTACCCGGGTGGCGAATACCCAATGACGATCGCCCAGGCCGCCGAAGGCAACGACGGTATCGATCTCGGCAAGCTGCTGGCGAGCACGGGCTACACCATGTTCGATCCGGGATTCGTCAACACCGCGTCGACCAAGTCGGCCATCACCTACATCGACGGTGAGGCCGGTGTTCTCCGCTACCGTGGATACCCCATCGAACAGCTGGCGGAGCACTCCACCTTCATCGAGGTGAGCTATCTGCTCATCTACGGCGAGCTACCCACCCAGAGCCAGCTCGAGGAGTTCACCGACAAGATCCGTCGGCACACCCTGCTGCACGAGGATTTGAAGCGGTTCTTCGACGGCTTCCCGCGCAACGCGCACCCCATGCCGGTGCTCTCGTCCGCGGTCAACGCGCTATCCGCGTACTACCCGGATTCGCTGGACCCGCGCGACCGCGAACAGGTCGAGCTGTCCACAATCCGGCTGTTGGCCAAGCTGCCCACCATCGCCGCGTACTCGTACAAGAAGTCCGTGGGCCAGCCGTTCCTCTACCCGGACAACTCGCTGTCCCTGGTGGAGAACTTCCTGCGGATGACGTTCGGCTTCCCGGCCGAGCCGTACCAGGTCGATCCGGAGATCGCGGCCGCGCTGGACATGCTGCTGATCCTGCACGCCGATCACGAGCAGAACTGCTCCACCTCCACCGTGCGGCTGGTCGGGTCCTCCGACGCCAACCTGTTCACCTCGGTCTCCGGTGGTATCAACGCGCTGTGGGGCCCGCTGCACGGCGGCGCCAACCAGGCCGTGCTGGAAATGCTCGACGGCATCAAGGCCGCCGGCGGAGATGTCAAGGAGTTCATCCGCAGGGTCAAGAACAAGGAAGACGGTGTGAAGCTGATGGGCTTCGGACACCGCGTCTACCGCAACTACGACCCGCGGGCGTCCATCGCCAAGAAGCACGCCGACGCGATCCTGAGCAAGCTCGGCAACGACCCGCTGTTCGATATCGCCCAGGCCTTGGAAGAGGCCGCACGCACCGACGACTACTTCATCGAGCGCAAGCTCTATCCGAACGTCGACTTCTATACCGGTGTCATCTACAAGGCCATGGGCTTCCCGACCCGCATGTTCACCGTGCTGTTCGCCATGGGCCGGCTGCCCGGCTGGATTGCCCACTGGCGGGAAATGCACAGCGAACCCATCAGGATCGGTCGCCCGCGGCAGGTCTACACCGGCTATGGTGCACGCGACTACACCGAACTCAGCGAACGCTGATCGATACCTCGAAAGGGAATCTGCCCATGAGCAAACCGGAAATCGAATTCCAGGCGGGCCCGCCGCCTACCGAGTTGGTCGTCAAGGACCTCGTCGTCGGCGACGGCCCGGAAGCCGTGCCCGGCGGCACGGTCGAGGTGCACTACGTGGGTGTGGAATTCGATACCGGCGAGGAGTTCGACTCCTCCTGGAATCGCGGGGAGTCCATCACCTTTCCGCTGCGTGGGTTGATCCAGGGCTGGCAGGAAGGGATTCCGGGCATGAAGGTCGGCGGCCGGCGGCAGCTGACCATCCCGCCGGAACTGGCCTACGGTCCGGCCGGCGGGGGACAACCGCTCTCCGGTAAGACCCTGGTCTTCGTGATCGATCTGCTCAACGTCGGCTAGGGACGATCCGGGAGAAGCAGGACCAAACGGACCCCGCCGAGGGTGCCGTCGTCGAAGTAGGCGTGGCCTCCGTGTAATTGGGCCTGCTGCGCGACCAGCGCCAGGCCCAGCCCGGATCCCCCCTTGCCGGCGCGGCTGCCCCGGAAGAAGCGCTCGAAGACCGCTTGGCGTTCTTCGGCCGGAATACCGTGTCCGTTGTCGTCTACGGAGATGACGATCGTGCCGTCGGACATGCGGTGCGCGGAGACCAACGCCTCGGTGGCCCCGCCGTGTTTCACGGAGTTGGCCAGGGCGTTGTCCACCGCCAACCGCAGGCCCGCGGGCAGGCCGCGGGTCACCAGCTCGATATCGGCATCGACGTGGACGGTCAGGTCCGGGAAATGTCGCATGGCGTCCTGGGCGGCCAGATCGCACAGCTCCACCACATCGGTGTCCACATGGTCGCGTTCCCGGGTGAGATCACCCGCGGCCAGCCGTTCCAGCGCGGCCAGGGTGGTCTCCAGCCGTTCCTGGCTGCGCTGCAGGTCGTCGAGAATCTCCGCTCGCTGTTGCTCGTTCAGGTCCAGGGTGCGCAGCACCTCCAGATCGGTGCGCATGGCGGTGAGCGGAGTGCGCAGCTCATGCGCCGAGGCGGCGGCGAAATCGCGCGCGGTCTCCAGGGCGGCCGCGGTCTCGGCCTGGGCCTGATCCACCCGCTGCAGCATGCCGTTCACCGCCTCGGCCAACTGTTCGGCTTCCAGCACCCCCGAGCCGTCCACCGGTCCGAGAGAGCTGTTCGGGGCGCCGTAGCTGTCACGGGAGCCCACTCGGCGGGTCAGATCGACGATCGGCCGCACCGCCCGGCCGCCGAACAGCCAACCCAGTCCCGCCGAGGCGGCGATGGCCAGACCGGCTCCGCCGAGAACCCACCGCTGCTGCCGGTTGGTCGCCTCGGCGGCCTCGGCGGCCGGTATCCCCAGTGATACCGCCCGTCCCGGCGGTTGATTCTCCGAGGTGGTCAGCACCCGGTACGGGATACCGTCGACGGTGACCGTCTTCGAGCCGGTGGGCAACGCGGGCAGCCGGATCGTGGTGCTTGCCACCATCTCGCCGTTGTCCCGGACCGTCAGCGCCATATTCCTGTCCGGGCCGACCAGGTTCACCACGCCGACCGCGATCACCGGGTCGATCAATACCAGCCGCGACGCGATGAGCAGCTGCTGATCCGTCTGCCGCAGGTTGTTGCGCTCGATGGCCTCCACCACGAACGCGCTCAACAGGGCGACGATCAGTACCGCACCGGCCGCCGCCGCGCCCGCAACTCGGGTGCGCAGCGAATACGACCGCCGCCGGCCCGGCGTATCCCCGGGCCGGCGGCCGGCAGGTGTCGGTGGAAGGGGCGCGTTCACTTCGGCGCCCGCAGGACGAATCCCACCCCACGAATGGTGTGCAGCAGCCGGGGCGTGCCGTCCGCCTCCAGCTTGCGCCGCAGATAACCGACGAAAACGTCCACCACATTGGTATCGGCGGCGAAATCGTAGCCCCACACCAGTTCCAACAGTCGCTCCCGACTCAATACCACCCCCGCGTTGCGCGTGAGTGTGGACAGCAGTTCGAACTCCCGGGTGGTCAGCTCGATCTCCCGCCCACGTACCGACGCCCGATAACCCGCCACATCCACCTCGAGCGGACCGACCACGATACTGTCCGGCGAGGCGGCGGGGGCGTCGGTACGCCTGCGCAGCAGCGCCCTGATCCGAGCCACCAGCTCCGCCAGAACGAATGGTTTGACCAGGTAGTCGTCGGCCCCGGACTCCAGACCCGCGATCCGGTCGTCGACCGAACTGCGGGCGCTGAGCACGCAGATCGGCACCTCGTTGCCCATAGCGCGCAACGCCGTAACCACCCCCGCACCGTCCAGGACGGGCAGGTTCATATCCAGCACGATCGCATCCGGCGCATGCCCGGAAACCGCCCGCAGCGCCGCGGCGCCGTCCCGGGCGGCCAGCACCCGGAACCCGGAGAGCCGAAGCCCGCGCTCCACGGAAGCGAGCACATCTTCGTCGTCGTCGACAACGAGTACGGTCGGGGCCGCGGTCTGCTCGCTGGTCACCCTCCAATTCTGCCTGTGCTCCACCGACACTTTCACCAACGCCCCACCACGATGGCCGTGTTCGTCCCGACCGGAGCGCCGTCGCGCCAACGGTGCCGCGCTGGAGAGATCCCGAGTCGCCACGCCCGGTCGAGCCTTCTCGGATGCCTTACCCCCGTGGTCGGGACCTGCCGCGGGCCCGGACCACCAGGGCGATATCGCGTAGCGGCGGCATGCTGGGAGAGTCCGCGTCGACAGGTCCCGGCCCTTGTCTTGTCGGCCGCCTCGCCCCCGTCGTGGGGGTCCGCCGCGGGGGCGGACCGCCCGGGGCGATATCGCGTAGCGGCGACGCGCCGAGAGAGTCCTGGTCACCGGTCCTGGCCGACACCTTCGTGAACGCCTCACACCGGTGGTCGGGGCCCGCCCGGGTCTGGACCGACCGGAGCGCCGTCGCGTCGGCGGCGGCGCGGAGGGAGGGAAGACCCGGGGTCACGAGGGCCCCGACCCGCGCCGCCGAAGGCGGCGCAATAAAAACACAGCCTTAGACGTAGCTGTGGCAGGTGTCCGCGACGGTGCGCAGGGTGGCGATCAGCTCCTGGGTGCGCGGGTCGTCGCCGGCCTGGTGGGTGGTGCCGGGATTCTGTTCGAGGTAGCGCTGCAGCTCGGTGCGCCGCTTCTCCACCGGCTGATCGAATTTCGCGCGCAGATCGGCCTTCAGTTCCGGATTGGAATCCAGGATCACCGCCAGCTGGGGCGCGTGATCGTGCAGCGCGGCGTCGACCTGCGAGAAGGAGCAGTCCGAGGCGAGCAGTGGTTCGGCCATCTCCAGTGGACCCGCCGAGGCGATGGCGGGTGTGAGCAGGCCGATCGCCGCGATTGCCGCCGCGATGCCGAACTTCCCGTACGGGCAGGTCATCTGGTGCCTCCTTCTCTGCGGTGTGACGGATCTCGTCACGGCTGGGGGTGCGGTGTCCTGATGACTTGTTCCAGGATGGCCAGGACGGTGGGGTCCTCGATGGTGGATGGGGGCTCGTATGGTTCGCCCGCGGTGATCTGTCGGATGGTTTTGCGCAGGATCTTGCCGGATCGGGTCTTGGGGAGGGAGGGAACCACGACGGCGTCGTACAGGCCGGCGATGGGCCCGATCTGTTGGCGGACCCGCTGGGCCAGTTCATCGCGCAGTGTGTCGGGATCGACGGTGGCCCCGGTTTTCAATACCACATAGGCGATGGGACGCTGGCCCTTGAGCTCGTCGGGCAGGCCGATCACCGCGCATTCGGCGACGGCCTCGTGGCCCGCGATGGCGGCCTCGATACTTCCCGCGGAGAGGCGATGGCCGGCCATATTGATCACATCGTCGGTGCGGCCGAGGACGAACAGGTAGCCGTCGTCGTCGAAGTAACCGGAGTCGCCGGTCAGATAGTGGCCGGGGAAGTCCGCGAGGTAGGAGCGGCTGTAACCCTCCTCGTCGTGCCACAGCCCGGTGAGCGTTCCGGGGGGCAGCGGGAGTCCGATCACGATACTGCCCTCGGTATTGGCCGCCACCGGATTGCCGGAGGAGTCCAGGACGCGCAGCCGGAAACCGGGTACCGGCACCGAGGCCGATCCGGGTTTGATCGGCAGCCGCTGCAGGCCGAGCGGATTCGCGCACACCGGCCAGCCGGTCTCGGTCTGCCACCAGTGGTCGACCACCGGGCAGTCGGTGCGGCCGGCCAGCAGGGTTTCGGCGGCCCAGGTATAGGTGGCCGGGTCCAGCCGTTCGCCGGCGCAGAACAGGGCGCGCAGCGAGGACAGATCGTAGGTGTGGGCCAGCGCGGCGTCCGGGTCGGCGCGGCGGATGGCCCGCAGCGCGGTCGGCGCGGTGAACAGGGCGTGTACCCGGTGCTCGGCCACCACACGCCAATACGTGCCCGCATCCGGGGTTCCGATGGGTTTGCCCTCGTACAGCAGTGTGGTCGCGCCGACCAGCAGCGGCGCGTAGACGATATAGGAGTGGCCGACCACCCAGCCGACATCCGAGGCGGCCCACATCACCTGTCCGGGGCCGACATCGTAGATATTGCGCATCGACCAGGCCAGCGCGACGGCGTGTCCTCCGTTGTCGCGGACCACGCCCTTCGGTTTCCCGGTGGTGCCGGAGGTATAGAGGATGTACAGCGGATCGGTGGCGGCCACCGAGACCGGTTCGACCGCTTCGGCACCGACCAGCGCATCATCCCAGTCCAGCCATTGCGCGGCCACACTGTCGGCCGAGCTCGGCAGGGTATCGGTGGCGGGCTGTGGGGCGGGAAACCGGTTCGGCGGGAAACCGGGCCGGTGTTTCACCAGCACCGTCCGCGGGGCGGTGGTCGTGGCCAGTTCGAGCGCGCGGAGCACGATCGGCGGATAGTCGATCTGCTTGCCCGGTTCCAGACCACCGGAGGCGGTGATGACCAGGACCGGTTCCGCGTCGTCTATGCGCGCGGCCAGTTCCGGTGCGGCGAATCCGCCGAACACCACCGAGTGCACGGCTCCGATCCGCGCACAGGCCAACATCGCGATCACCGCTTCGGGGATCATCGGCATATAGATGACGACCCGGTCCCCGGTCGCCACTTCGAGCCGCCGCAGCGCGCCTGCGAAAACCGAGACCTCCTCGAGGAGGTCGGCATAGGTATAGACACGACCCGTTCCGGTCATAGCGGATTCGTATATGAGCGCCGGCTGGTCGGCGCGGCCCGCCGATTCGCGCACATGTCGGTCGAGGGCATTATAGGAAGTATTGAGTCGGGCGTCCGGAAACCAACGGGGCGTCTGGCGCGCGGAGGAATCGAGGACCTGCGTCGGCGGAACGTCCCAGTCGATGGCATCGGCGGCACGGGCCCAGAACTCGGCCGGATCGACCAGGCTGGTCTGATAGACCGGTCGATACTCGTTCCTCGCGTTCACCCGTGACTCCCTAGCCTCGCCTCGCACCGCCCTCGATAGATCAGCATGATTGTGGCAGACTTCACGCGGCCCCCAGATGAGAGCCGCGACCTTTGTTTTCGTTTGGAACAAGCTGGTCACTGTCCGTCGAACCGGGCGGGGTACACCAAGAAGTTATCTATCCGTTAGAATCCGATGACATCAATTCGGTCCGTCGTAGACGCAACTTCTCGGCCAGCCGCGATCCTCGGTCAGCTCCACCGTCGTGCCAGCGCGTGAATGTGGAGTCGCTGATGATGCATGGCTGGGGCCAGGTTGGAAAGTGAGTTGGAGATGCGCGACGCCGCTAGGTCCGGCAGGAAGCGTTGGGCGCTCAGTAACTGGGACCTGCGTTGGAAGGTTACGGCCGTGCTGGCCGTGCCCCTGGCGGTCGCGGTCGGACTCGGCGTGTCCAGGATCTCGTCACAGTGGGGCGAGGCGAACCGGCTCGCGGCGGCCGCCGAGAATGTCGGCGTGATTCCCACGGTGACCGGTTTGAGCGCGGCCACCTCGACGGTCGCGGGCTCGGCGGTCATCACCCTCGCGCCGGGGCGGTCCATGGTGACCGACGAGAACATCACCACTTTGGACAAGGCGCTGGCCGCAGCCGAGGCGGCGGTCGGCGAACTGAGCGACGTACCCGCCGCTCAGCAGGCGTTCACGGAGATGATCGACGGAGCCAAGGCGGTGCGCGCCAACGGTAAGGCGCCCTCGTCGCTGCCACCCGCCGAGGCCGCGGCCCAGATCGACTCCTACCGCAGCGCGGGCGTTCGGACCGTGGAAGCCATCGTAGCCGAGATCAGCTCCTCCTCGATCGACCCGGCCAAACTTCGCCTCGTCGACTCGCTCAATACTCGATCCGCCATGCTCGGCGAGGTGGTCGCCGCGGCCGAGATCATGCGTGATCCGGTCGCCGGCCTGCAGAGCTATATGATCGCAGCGAATACCGAGCGCACGCTGGTGAACATCCTGGCCCACCGCTACAGCGCCGAAGACCCCGATATCGCCATCCTCCGTCAAGGTATCGATGCGCGTGTCGCGCTGGTCACCGGTCCCGAGGCGCAGGCGGGCAGGCTGCCGATCGGTGAATCGCGCCAATCGCTGCTGGGCAGCCTCGACACCACGGAGAAACTGGTCGCCGAGGCCACCGCCGCGATCGACAGCGGCGTACAGAAGATGGCCGACAAGGCGCTGCGGGACGCGATCGTCTACAGCATCGTGGTGCTGCTGACCATTCTGGCCGCGCTGCTGCTGGCCGTCTTCGTCGCGCGGTCGATGATCGTGCCGCTGCACCGGTTGCGGCTGGCCGCACTGCGCGTCGCCGAAAGCGATCTGCCGGACGAGGTCGCCGAACTGCGCAACGGCGCATCGCCCGAGCAGGTGCCGCTCGAGCCCATGCCGATCCGCAGTGACGAGGAGATCGGCCAGCTGGCCCGCGCCATCGACGATATCCACGGCCAGGCGCTGCGTCTGGCGAGTGATCAGGCGCAGATGCGCTCCCAGGTCAACGATATGTTCGAGACCCTGGCCCGACGCAGTAAATCGCTCGTCGACCATCAGCTCACGCTCATCGAGGCGATGGAGTACGACGAGAAGGACCCACGGCTGCTGGAGAACCTGTTCCGGCTGGACCATCTCGCCGCCCGTATGCGTCGAAACGGCGACAACCTGCTGATTCTGGCCGGCACCAAACAGCGCCGCGCCAAGTCCGCTCCGGTCGAGATCGCCGACGTGCTGCGGGCCGCGATCTCCGAGGTCGAGGATTACGAACGGGTCAAACTGGGCGCGACCCCGCGGGGTGCGCTGGTCGAGCCCGCGGCCTCCGATATCGCCCACCTGTTCGCCGAGCTGCTGGACAACGCGCTGCGCGCTTCGCCGCCGGAGACGGACGTCAAGTTCACCTTCGCCCAAGCACACGACCAGGGGTTGCTCATCGAGGTCGCCGACCGCGGTATCGGTATGCCGCCCGCGGAGATGGCCGAGATCAACCGCAAGCTGGAGAGCACCGCCGAGCCCGGTCCGGACACCGCCCGGCACATGGGTCTGTTCGTGGTCGGCCGGCTGGCCGAACGTCACGGGCTCACGGTGCGGTTGCGTCCCACCTTCGATACCGCGCGCGACCCCGGTGTCACGGTTACCGTGCATATTCCGCTCGGTCTGATCGTCGCGGGCCAGACGCAGATCCTGCCGCTGGCCTCCGCGTCCGGACCACAGCCCGCGGTGCCGAAGTCCGAAGACGAGAAGACGACCGAGTCCGGTCCGAAGCCGCAGGCGTCGCCGTCCACCATGCAGACCCGAGGGATCAGCCGGACCCCGGGCGGAAATGTCATGGTCACGGTCGATCCCGGTATGAGCGGGCCGATTCCGGTCACCGAGCGGCCCGGCGCCGCCGAGGACCGTCCCGGGTCCGCATCGGCTCGACCGGCCGCGGCGATCGGACCGAACGGGTTGCCGCAGCGACAGCCCGGTTCGGCCATGGCCGGCGGTCTGCGCGGCCAAGAAGAGCAGGCCGCGACCAGCCTGCGGTCCGCCAGTGCCGGTTCTACGCCGCAGCGCGGGAAACTCGCCGCCGCGAGTCTACCCAAGCGCAACCTCGGCCCCGGTGGCACGCTGCCCCCACGCTCCGGTGACACCCCGAGCGAAGCCGCCGCGGGCGGCCCGCCACCACGGGACAACGCGCGCGACATCCTGACGCAACGCCGCCCCGGCGCGGGCGGACCGCCCCCCGAGGGGTCCTTGGGTCTTCCCCAGCGCCGGCCCGGCGCCAACGGCATACCGCCACGCGAGGGCGGTGCCGTCGATGCCCCGGGTGCGCCGCAGATCTCGCGGGGGAGCAATGGTCTGCCGCAGCGCCGGCTCGGGGCCCCCGACACAGGCACGAACGGACGCCTCTCGGAAGAACCGGC